>NZ_JASY01000046.1:0-210 GCF_000735715.2 Flavobacterium chungangense LMG 26729 | reverse complement strand
TGATCGTTACCGTGGCCTGCTGAACGCCGTTTTCGGTAGCGCCATTGCCTCCGGTTACTCCTGTGATATCGACGATTACTGTTTCGTTTCCTTCATATAAAGCATCATCGGTCGGATCAATCGTGATCGTGCCGGTCAATTGCCCTGCCGGGATCGTAATGGTAGTATTGCTTGCTGCATAATCTCCTGCCGAAGCTGTTCCTGTAAAGC
>NZ_JASY01000045.1:0-641 GCF_000735715.2 Flavobacterium chungangense LMG 26729 | reverse complement strand
ATCGTGCCGGTCAGCTGTCCTGCCGGTATGGTGATCGTAGTATTGCTTGCTGCATAGTCGCCTGCCGAAGCTGTTCCTGTAAAGCCCAAGCTTACCACTGTATCGGTAGTCGTAGCCGTGCTCAGTGTAGCGGTGATCGTAGCCGTTCCAGCTGCGTTCTCGACAATTGTTGTCGTTCCGCTAAGGGTTACCGTTGGCGTGGTCTCATCATCAGTGATCGTTACCGTGGCCTGCTGAACGCCGTTTTCTGTAGCGCCATTGCCTCCGGTTACTCCCGTGATATCGATGATTACCGTTTCGTTTCCTTCATATAAAGCATCATCGGTCGGATCAATAGTGATCGTGCCGGTCAATTGCCCTGCCGGTATCGTAATGGTAGTATTGCTTGCTGTATAATCTCCTGCCGAAGCTGTTCCTGCAAAGCCTAAGCTTACCACCGTATCGGTAGTCGTAGCCGTGCTCAGCGTAGCGGTGATGGTAGCCGTGCCTGCTGCGTTCTCGACGATTGTTGTCGTTCCGCTAAGGGTTACCGTTGGCGTGGTCTCATCATCAGTGATCGTTACTGTTGCCTGGGTGGTAGCTCCTGCCGTAGCTCCTGTAACATTCGTGATATCGATGATCACGGTTTCGTTTCCTTCGTA
>NZ_JASY01000044.1:0-2699 GCF_000735715.2 Flavobacterium chungangense LMG 26729 | reverse complement strand
AAAGTGTTAGGAGATAAACCAACCAAGGTTTGTCCAACTACAGGTGATGACCAATAAGTAGCATCGAAATTCTTCATCGGAAATGAAGTTCGCTTGTAAATAATAGCTCCTGAATTTACAGCATTGGTCGTTTGCATTAAACTCGCATTGTTTTCAAAAATTAAATTTTCATTAGTAGCTACATTTACCCAATTTGTAACAGTCAAAGTACGACCTGATTTTATGGTAACTTTAGTACTGCTACCCGAAACCAGACAAGTACAACCATTTAAATCAACATTAGGATCTACAGCCGGAGGATAATTTCCGGTAAAAACAATATTTTGATCTAAAGTCGGTACTGAACCTGTTGACCAGGTGCTTCCATCCCACGTATTTGTAGTCTGACCTGAAATTGAAATAGTAGCTGTAGAAGGAGATTTACATCCTGTACTATTCGTTACCCTAAAACTATACGTTCCTATCGCCAAGCCAGATACTGTGGTTGTAGATCCTGTACCAGTTGAAGTAATACCTCCGGGATTTCTCTCTAATGTCCAGCTGCCTGTAGAGGGTAAATCACTTAAATTAATAGTTCCTAATGAATTACAGGTAATATTTTTTACCGTGCCAATGATAGGTGGGTTTAATAAATTAATAGAAGTCGGAATATCATCACCATTGGTCTGACCTGAGATATCTTCAACAGTATTTAATGATGGATCGATTGCAATAACTTTTGCAGTATTAATAACTCTTCCTAAAGTAACATCAGCCGCTGTAACTGTATAATTTGCAGTTAAAACAGCTGTGGCACCCACAGCCAAAGAAGCTATTGGCGATCCTGATATTGTTCCTATCTTCGGATCGGTAACACTTAAGTTTGTTAAAGGAACTTCTCCTGTATTGGTAACTTCAAAAGTATACTGAATTACACTTCCCACTACACCACATCCTGTCATAGAGGCTTTTTTTACCAAAGAAACTTCAGCTGTTTTTAATGAATTTTTGTTAAACGCAATAAAAGCACAATCTGAATCTCCCGAAAAATCAACGACAAACTTATCAATCAGACCAACATTTGCTGATGTAATACCAAAAGAAGTTAAGTCAATAGCCAATACTCTGATATCACGGACATCATTTGCAGGAAAACCAGAAGCAGGTAATCCATTATTGGCATTAAACAAATCTAATCGGTAACTTCCCATTACCGAAATAGAAGCAAAGTTAACGTTTACGGGAACTCCAACCGTAACATCATTGCTGTCTACAAATCTAAATTTATCTACATTTGAATTTGGCTGAGCCACCTGAGTAACAATAATATCCGGTATATTATCTCCAATAGCACTCAATAAAACATTATTTGTACCTACTTTAAATGAAGCAGAAGCTGCTTTTATATTGGCAATTCCGGTTCCTAAAGCGAGACCATTAATACCGTCAGTAAGTCTTGAAGCCAGCTCGGCAGGAACAGAGGCAGGACCCGAAAGCGGAGGAGTTAAAACCCTGTTTGTTAAAGAGCCATCAATCATAGAACCTTGCAAAAAATAAGTCGCGGAGGTATATTCTAAAGACTGAATTTTTAAAGCTCTAAAAAGAGAGTTTTCAAAAACAACAGAATGAGCTGTTAAAGCCGCATTATTAGCACCGGTTGCATACGTTTTACCGTTCCATTGAAATGCCAGAAGATTGTTTTCAGTATTGGGCTGATTATTTACTCCCGTAGCAGCATTAGAGGTCCAGTATCCATTCCAATCAGTATAAATTCGGTTAACTGTAGTCTGACTTAAACATTTAGAAGTAATAAATAAAAAAAACAAGAGAGCGGTCTTTAATAACAAAGGACGCAGAATCAAAAGTGATTTTTGAATCATGTAGCAGGTTATTTTAGTTAAATTTGTTGTTGGGCAATTAATTTATTCTTTCCGTTTTGAATTAAAAGATTAATTTTTCAACTCTTATCTATTAAATACATAAGAAAATCAACCTTACATTCTTGAGATTAAGTATAATAATGGGCAAAAATAGCAGTTATGTTGTATTTTTTTTACCTCAAAAAAAGCAAATCCGATTAAAGGCATAAATACTCGATGTAATACTTTTCTCTAGTCTTAGAGAATTAAAAATTTATAAGTAAAAACTTATTTATACTTATAAAAGTCTAGTAATCTGGCAAAAGCACCTTAATAAACTTTGTTTTGGATTAATACTCTTAACCTGAGTTCGATTAAGACAGCACAAAATTTGTTTACAAAGAAATTATATCAGTTAATGTTCCTGCAAGGTCTTTTTGGAGACCATGTTAGGTATCTTCATCAGTATTTATACCTACAAGGTTAAAAAAACTTGCAGAATATCTAATAAATAACAAATTATTGAATAATCGAACTCAGGTTCTTAGGAACGAATCAAAAAAATCCGATAACTTTCGCTATCGGATTTTTTAATTTTACTACTCTGTTATCTTAATTAAAGACTACCTTTTTTGTAGTCTGGTAACCATTGTCCAAAACTACCTTTACCAATAAAGCCTGTTGGGCAAATGGCAGATTCTCAATAAGCAACTGCAGATTATTTACATCCTCTTTCACATACAGTTGTTTGCCTGAAAGATCATAGATAAATACCTTATCTATGTTTTCTGATGTTGAATTTACACTAACTGTTTTGTTGGCAATCTTAACCCAAACTGCATCATCTGCCACTTCAAAATC
>NZ_JASY01000043.1:0-3269 GCF_000735715.2 Flavobacterium chungangense LMG 26729 | reverse complement strand
AATACGGTTGGCTTCCTTGCGTGGAAGACCCGCTTCCACTTCCTTTACAACTCTTAAAATCAATCTTTTGTCATAATGACTTTGTTTACGATCCCGGGGAGCATAAACTTCCTGTTCCTTGTGTTCCATACACTCGTGAATTGTGTATAGCTATTTCAGGACAAGACATACCGGCAAAGTTCTAATTTTAAAAGTATGATCTATAATATCTGATAAAAAACATGTTTTACCTGACATTTTTTTATCTTTGAAACTAAAAGGCTTTATCTTTGAGCCATTAGAAAATCGATACTCGTTATGGAACAGAAAATACATCAGGGAAGAAACGTAAAACGTTTTAGAGAAATGCTCGGAATCAAACAAGAGGCTTTGGCTTATGATCTTGGAAATGACTGGAACCAGAAGAAAATTTCTATCCTGGAGCAGAAAGATGTTATTGAAGACAGTCTGCTTAAACAAATATCAAATTCGTTAAGAATCCCTGTTGAGGCATTTCAAAATTTTGATGAGGAGCAGGCAATAAATATTATTTCTAATACATTTCATGACACTCAAGGCTTAATAAATTACAGCCCAACTTTCAATAATAATCCAATCGACAAATTGATTCAGCTTCATGAAGAGAAGATCGCACTATATGAGCGTATGCTGAAAGAGAAAGATGAAATGATGGCAAGGCTTGAAAAGTTAATCAGTAAATAACCCCTTGTTTTTCGAAGTATTCTTTACTAACGTTGTTCATGTTTGTCAATTGCTTGGTGTCTACTTACAACAGTTAACCATTTTATAAAGTATACTAAAATAAATTTGATATAAAAGTAAACCCTCGCAAATTGCGAGGGTTTACTTTTATATACTTTATAGAGTCTCTTTGTCAGCATAGAAAAAATTCCCGAGTTGAGCATTTCCGAGCAATCAGTTAATCCTTGAAAGGCATACAATTATCAGATATTCACGGAAAAACTCGGGGAGGCTTTTATCATATTTTATGGCTTTCAAGAACTTTTAAAAATCCGCAAAGTCATGAGACTTTGAGGAGCGGGTTTGTTGTTTTAACCGCGTTACAAACGCTACGATTTATCTTTTAATTTAAGTAGGCTCGCTATAAGCAAGCGCCAGAGTTGTCGACAAACGAGTGCCAGTGGGTTCAATCGAACTTAACAAGACCGCCACACGAAAGGATTCGTGCGGTAGCTGTGATATTCGCAGTTATTAATCGAGAAACAGAATACATAAACACTTATAAATTTGCATCTTAAATTTTAACACTTTTTAATTGTTTTTTATCATAGAATGCACGGCGTGGGTTGTCCTGGACTCGTCACAGCCGAGCACCAGTTGGGTGGGCGATCGGGATTAATTAAAAATCAATCGTACCTTGTTAGAGACAATTTCTTTAGAGTAAAACTCATATCCCATCTGTTTTAACGAATCTTTTACAGAAACAGGAATTATATCTTTATCAATTTCACCATACATTTTGTATTCAAAACTAACAAAATATTTATTTTCCTCATTTATGTATTCGTTTTGATAACCATACCAACAATAATCATTTACTTTCGTTTTCATAAAAAATGGCATCTTAAATTTTTTAATCTCTCCTGATTTTATTTTAAAAACATTTTTAACTGATTTAGATTTTTTAACTAGATGTTTTTTTTCCGGATAATAACATTGATAATCAACTATTTCATAAGCAATTCTATTCCTATTTTCATCTTCTAATTTCAAATCAATATTATGTAAGTATTCGGTACTAAAATAATTTATTGCTTCATGTAATTTTGAGGTATCAAATTGCAAATAATAATTTTTAGATGTATTATTGATTACTTCAATATTAACATCTAAACTATCTTTAATATACTCATTAGTGATTTTGATTTCTAGACTATCACTTGATTTTTTGTTATTAGCACAAGATAGTAGTATTATCAATATTATTAAAATTAACTTTTTCATATTTAAAATCCCCAATTATTAATTGTCATTTTACCATAATTTAATATCAACTCACTATAATTAGTGAATGGTGACCTCATTCCCATTTCCCAACTATATCCTCCTATTTCCGAGCGGGTATTTGCATAGTCCAAACCATTTATACCATATTGATTTGCCCAACTTGAATAATTTCCATTTACATAATCAATTGCATGATTTAGTTCATGGCCAACTACACTAGCAACGTGTCTAATTGTATTTAAAGCTAACTTTTTTATATATATTAACCCTTTTGATGTTATTTTATAATTACCAGCTGTTCCAGTTACAGTTTTTTGTGCTTGACCATAAATATTATTTTTACCTCCAATAATATCTTTTATTTCAAAAGTTGGACAATCAGCAGATTCATATAACTCCGGAAATATTTTTGCCATATTAGTAGTTAATTCTTCGTTTGTCCATTTAGCAACATCTTCTGGATTAAATCCAGCTTTTTCAATTTTCTGATCTAATAGTGTCTTTTCTTCCATTTGATGCATATAATGATTCAGCCCACTAACAACAAGCCCAGTAACAGCCCCTTGCCAAAAGTTTCCTCCAGTTAAAGCTGCTCCAGCACCACCAGAAACTGTTCCAAAAGCAATCATACCAGCTCCTGAATTTGCGAAGTTTCCTGCTCCATGATAATTACTATTTGGTCCTCCTCCGCTCCAGGCACTCGCCGCAATACTACTCAAAGCCCCAGAAGCAAAACCACTCCAAAACTTACCTCCTGAAATAGCTGTCATGCCACCCTGAAAAGTTCCATGAGCCACAGCACTAACTGCAGTCCTGACATAGAAATTTGTAATTGTACTCGCTGCACTACCAATCCCAAATGTAACTGCAGCACTGGCCGCACCAATAATAGCTGACTTAGCCAAACCTCCAACACTAAAGGGTACATCGGCTAATAAAGCTGTAAGTGTATATGATGTTATAGCAATTGCTACTCCAATTACTACAGCTGCCAAAAGTTCGTACGCTTCCCCACTAGGATCCGTGTACATCAAAGGATTGTTCAACACATACGAATACCTGTTGTAATTTTGGGTATTTTCAGGCTGCTGTATAAAATTATCCGGCATTAAAAAAGAACGTAAAACAGGATCGTACAAACGACCGTTCATGTGTATCAGACCTACTTCGGCCAGATGTTCGTGGCTGGTATAACCACGATCCAGCATCATCAGGGCTGCCCCTGTACCGTTTGTAGGCAGAGTGATTGCCACACCATTTTTCTGCAATTTGGCCAGATTCCCCCACGCATCAAACTGGCG
>NZ_JASY01000042.1:0-4505 GCF_000735715.2 Flavobacterium chungangense LMG 26729 | reverse complement strand
AATTATATAACTTCAATACAGGTATTTTCAATAACGGGGCAGGTTTTAAATACGTACACGGCAACTAAAAATAGTACCACTCAAAATATTTTGTTTCAGTCTTATCCTTCCGGGGTTTATGTTGTATTACTCAATTATAAATCAGGCGATCCTAAAACAATTAAAATCATTAAACAATAAGATTTCGATATGAAACAATTTTACTTTTTCATTTTTATTTTAGTAACTCATTTTTCATTTTCTCAAAATTTTACAGATACTAAAGGCGAACTGCAGATAGCAGCTTCCGGTACTGCTACTTACACCTTACCTATAGCCACACCGCCCAGTATAAAAAATGTCGCACCTATTATTAATCTTACCTATAGCAGTGGAGTAAGAGGAGGAATAGCCGGACAGGGATGGAGTATCAACAGTATTTCGGCAATTAGTCGTATAGCTACGCGTCGTGATATTGACGGTTTTGTTGACGGAGTTGATTTTGATGACAACGATAAACTGGCTTTGGACGGTCAGCGGTTATTAATAAAAACAGGTACGTATTGGGCACACGGTTCTACCTACGAAACCGAATATAAAAGCAATACCAAAATAGAATTAAAAATCGAAGGCACTGTAACGTATTTTATAGTCACAGCACCGGACGGTTCCAGAAGCTGGTACGGCTCAAAAGGAGATGGGACTCTGCAAAATTCGGTATCGGTCAATTCCTGGTACATTGTGCGTTTTGAAGATACGTATGGAAATTTTATTGATTATACCTATCAAACGGTTACCTATAACAGTACAAACCAATTGTATATTGATTCCATTATATTTAGCGGCAACACAACAGCAGGAATTGCGGCTCAGGATAAAATTGCTTTTAAATACGATAATGCAAAAAGGGTAGAAAGAGATTATATGAAAGGGGGTGCAGTCTATGCTACTAAAATTTTAAAATTCATAGAGGTATATGCAAACAATGCTATTTTCAGAAAGTACCAATTAACACATGCGACTGATGATTCAGGATATGAACGAGTAACAAGTATAAAGGAAATCAATGCCCAAAGTGAGGAATCAAACCCGGTAGTTTTTGAATATAATAGTACACCAACTAAAACGACAAGAACGGAAAAGACGTATGATAATAATCTGAATTTTAGTGAAGCAGAGACTGCTGGGGATTTTGATGGCGATGGACAGCTGGATTTTGTTGCTGATAACAAGGTTTTTACCAAATTATTTTTGGAGAATAGCGGAAATGCAGGTATTTCAATGCCTTCTGGATGGAACAAAAAAAATGCTTTTGCAGCAACTACGATAACAAGTAATAAACTAAATCAATTTCAGTCGATTGTTAATTCAAGTAGTGTTAATAATTTGTTGAATTTTAATGTATATAACTTAATTAATAATACTACACAATTGAGTTATGTTAAATCTTTTGATACTCAAAAAGACCCTGTTGTCATAAGGCCAGAAACATTAATATATGATGACTATACTCCGCATGCTGGAAATAGCGATTTTTTTAATCCAGTGACCCCTTTTGAACCAAACTATTATGAGGGTGATTTTAATGGAGATGGAATTAGTGAAGTCTTTATCATTCGACCAACAGTAGAATATCATAAAGAAACAACATATTATTATTGGAATAATGAAGAAAGCTATGAAATAAGAGCAGTAATAGACTCGCAAGAAGAAGATGTATATTTAGCAGATTTAAATTCAAATTCTTCTGTAAATCTTGGAAGTAAAGAATTTGTAAAGTTACTAGTTCCATCACAATTAAAACTAGCGACAAGTGTGGGTAGAGGGAATTATGTAGCTGATTTTAATGGAGACGGAAAATCGGATCTCTTAAATATAGATAACTATAATGGGAGTTATATAATTTTTAGTTTCAAACAATTAAATGTTTCACCATGGGTAGAATTAGAAGTTATCGGTTCTGGTACCATAGATAAATATTCAGTCGGAAAACAAACACTTTTCGGTGACTATAATGGTGATGGAAAAACGGATGTCATGCTTCCTGATGGAGAAGGTGGAGAAGGACAGGTGAAATGGCATATTTATTACAGTAATCCAAAACCGACCGGAGGAGAATTTTTCGTAAAAGAAACCCACGACAATATCGTAGAGTACTGGCCTAATACAGGTGGTCATTATGATTCGCAAGTCCATTTTAGCAATTATTATGCTATTGATATCAACAAAGACGGTAAATCAGATATTGTGCGTGTATGGAGAAGATATTACAAGCCTAAATGGACCATCAATGACCACAATACAGAATGGTGGGTAAAAGGTTATACAAATAATATAGGAAATACAGCCAGTGCCACTACATTTCCGATGACGTATGATTCAAAGGATGATAATCTTTCACCAATCACAGGACAGCCTTCCGGTTTTTTTTCTGGTTCGCCAGATATCCCAATTCCTTTAGTTTCCAATTACAGATACAACGGTGCAAATACCGATTTGGTTATTGTTCGTGGACATTATAACAAAATCGAATATTACCAATTCAATAAAGATTTTGATAAGGACAATCGATTAAAATCAGTCACAGAAGCCAATGGTAAAATCATTCAGACCATTGATTATAAAGCAATGGAAGCCACAGACGGCAAATTTGGAAATAGCAGCACTGATTTTTATTCTTCGGCAGATGCTGTAAACTATCCCAATGTTGAGATTGTCAGAAATTCAGGAAGTTATTTGGTTTCTAAATTAACCGCAACTATTAATGGAGTTTCTAAATATCAGGATTTCAGGTACCGTGGGTATGTATCCAATTTTAATTATGGTACAGTCGGCTTTACCAGAACCACAAGAAGCAGCTGGTATTTATCGGAATCCGATACCAAATTATGGACTACCCAGTACAATGATGTTAACCTAAGAGGCGCCAATACCATAACCTGGTCAAGCACTAATGGTTCAACGGTTTTTGATGCTACACCAGGCGGATTATTAAGTACTAAAACGAATGTTTTTTCAACTTATACCAACCCGACGTCAAAAGTATATAATGTACTCTTGGATTCGCAAACCACTCTGGATGCTTTATCCGGGGTAAAAATAGAAAATACCTATACCTATGATGGTACTGTGAACTCTGTCGATTATTATGGTTTGGAAAGAAAAGCAGTTACCAAAAACTATAGTGGTTCAACAGAGCAGGGAAGCACAACAGTCGACACAGAATATGACAGTAATCCATCAGGAACAGGTAGTTCATATTATATAGGAAGGCCTAAAAAAGTACTATCATTAGCCGAAAACGTTGCCTCGGGAGACAGACGAACAGCAGAAGAAGTGTACATCTATACAGGAGCAAACCTGACCCGAACAGAGAAAAAAGGGCACAATACTTATGCCATTATCGAAGACATGACTTATGATGCAGTAGGGAATCTGCTGACCAAAACGGTTTCTGCCCCTAATGCATTGCCGGTACCGATAGCCCGAAAAATAACAGACGAGTACGATGCCACCAAACGTTTCGTGGTCAAAAAAACAGACCACCAGAACTTTGTAACTAATTTTGTTTACAACAGACTGGGTCAGGTAACACAATCAACAAGCCCTTTTGGAGTAGTAAGCGATTATACATTTGATAATTGGGGAAAACTGACCAAAACCAAAACGACCGGTGCATCTGCAGTGCCATTGGAAACCACCATTACATATGCTAAATTATCAGATGGAGGCTACACTGTTACCAGCCAGAATACAGTAGGCGATAATGCGAAAAGCATTACGCAGTATGATGTATTGGGAAGAGCAGTTATCACAACAACAAAAGGTCTGGCAATCAATTCGACAATCTCAAAACAGGTGGTTTATGACGGGCTGGGAAGAAAGACAAAAGAAAGTGAGCCTTATTTTTCATCTCCAAGCCGATGGGTAGTCTATGAATACGATTACCTGATGCGTCCCACAAAAATAACACAGCCAACTGGCAGGATTCAGATATTATCGTATTCAGGCATGACTACAACCAGCGTTGATGATGGAAAAACAACAACCGTTACAGTAGATGCATTGGGCAATAAAACACAGACGATAGATCCGGGAGGCACCATCACTTTTTCTTATTATGCCAATGGGCAGTTGAAAGAATCAAATTATGGCGGGCATAAAGTGAATATTACCATCGACGGCTGGGGCAATAAAACAGCCATGACCGATCCTAATGCCGGCACTTATACCTACAGCTACGATGCTTTTGGACAGTTAATTGCCGAGACGACTCCTAAAGGCAGAACAGATACAACCTATGATGAATTTGGAAAGGTAACCAAAAGAAAAGTGTCAGGGGATGGAGCAGATATCGAGACAGAATATGCCTATAACTCTTTTGCTCAGCTTACAGGTGAGGTCAGCAAAAATAGTTTGGGAGCAAACATAGATAGTTTTGGCTATACCTATGATGAATACCACAGAGCTGTAACCAATACAGAAACCAATGCCGCTTTTACGCAAACTAAAACCATAACCTACGA
>NZ_JASY01000041.1:0-4837 GCF_000735715.2 Flavobacterium chungangense LMG 26729 | reverse complement strand
AACAAATATTATTTTCATCATACGCTATGCTCAGATGACGTATTATGTGAAAAAAAAATTGATTTTACAACCCCAAAAAGTGATTATGCATTACATCAAATTCGAAATTTCTTAATAGAGCAGCCTAATGAAATTATAATTTTAAAATTTCAGAACTTTTTAAATCTAACTATCGACGATGACTATGTTGATTTGGTAAATTTACTGGTCACTTATCTGGAATTTAATGACCCAGCTCCCCGAAGTGTTCCTAATGAAACGCTGTGCAAACGTCTTCGACTTTGCACAATTTTTTAATGTTCTTGTAAAATCAAAACCTCTTAAAGTCTCCCGACTTTAAATAACTGTTTTATGAAATTTGATTTTATTGAATAGGGAAGAGGTAACCCATTATTCTTTTGATAGTTTGTAATCTTTTTTGGTTATTTTTGAGAAAATATAAATCGCTAATCCGCCTTAATCAGATGGATATGAGAATGCTTGTTTCGCAATATAGAGGTTATCTGACAACGCTATTTGACTTCACGCCGACAACGCAAACCTAAACTGACCAACATGAAAATTGATAATATATGACACAAGAGAAACAAAAAAAAGATAAAAAGCAGCATTCAGAAAAAATTGAAATCACTTGGAAACAAGCAACTTTAAGACTTTTACGGGAGTTTTGGCTTGCTCTTACCTTATCATTTCTTTGGACAATCACTAAAGTTTTTTTCTATCCAGACAACGATGTAGAGGGGAATCCTCCCAAAAATTTAATTCTGTATGCAATTTCAACTTTTAGCTATGCACTTGCTTTCACGTCATACATTACTGGAAATTTTTGGAGAGTAAAGCGGCAAGGAGCACAAGAGAAAGGAATTTCTAAAACATTGGAGAACATAAGAGAATATTCTTTTCAAACAATAAATTATGTAACAGGAGGAGATAGTTACATTTTTCTAACTTGTGACAAGGGATCTTTACCAGTATTTCGATTACGACAAATGGGACAATATCCAATTCCAAAATTATTGATTGTGATGCATGATGTAGTTGGTGGTGTAAAGGAATATTATCAAATCCCATTTAGCACATCATATGTGTCAGCTCCTATAGATTTTCAAATTCCAACTCTTAATGATGGGGATGAAAAAAGATATAGTATTAATATAATTACTCCTAACGCAGCTATAACGGGCGTTAGACAAGAATATATTCTAAGGAAAAAGGGAGCAATAATCTTTCATGCAAACAAAGCAGTACTTATATTTAATAATCAAAAAATTGTCAATGAGGAAGTTGACAACGGATTTTTAAATGCAGGAGAAGAAAATAATCAACTTTTTCAATATTTTTAACAATAGAATAAATACCAAGCTACGCAAATGTCTTCGACTTTGCGTAATTTGGTTATGTTCTTGTAAAATCCAAACTTCTTAAAGTCTCCCGACTTTAAATAACTGTTTTATTTAATTTTTTTTTATACTTATAATTTTTTTAATAATCGATCGCGCCTTCAAAAAAATATGTTACTTTTGTAAAATCATGAATGAGGTCGCCACAATATTGGGTATTATTAGCTCCTTCGCATCCATCACTCTCTTTTGTTTGGATGAAAAAATTTCAGGTTTATTTAAAAAAAATCAATAATTTTTTATACTTTTGCACCCCGCTTTTTAAATGTAAAAATCATTTGTAAATCAATGGTTTACGTGTATCTTGCCCTTGATTCTCAGAAGTGTTTTTATAAGTTGCTATGCGTTGATTTTTGACTTCACACCTCAGCTATTCGAAGTTCTCACAGGCTGGCGAGATTGTCACGACAGGGTGGAGTAGCCAAAAAGATATAAAAAAAAGTAATTTAATTACTTTTTCACTACTTTTGTGGTAATTAAAATACATAAAAAAAAACCACCAGCACCGCAAACAGGGTCTAGTGGTATAAAGTAAATTACTTTTTACAAGCAAGAACTAGTTTTCTAACTTGTTTTACTAGTTGTGTCACCTGTGCTAAAGCCAGTGACCAACATAAAATAATTAGTATTTTCATCTCTTAGAAAATAAAAAAGGGTTAGACATCATTTCTAGCACTCTAAAACCAAAAGTGACCGCTTTTGGTTTTTTTATACCCTATAAATGCTAGTCTTTATAAAGTATATTACAAATGTAAATTAATGTTTTTTATTTTTTATTATCAATAATAACAATCAAATTTTAGGTTACACAATTTGCAAATCTCCTTACACTTATAAAGATAAATTTTATGAAAAATCGTATTTAAAAAATGATTGTTAAACTATTCAAATTAGCAAAATATATGCAACGAGATAATATCGAGAAATCATTATGGAACAATTATCAATAGTCATCCTTTATAAGATAACTATCTATTTCCATGTCAAAAATATTATCTTCAACAACAACTTGTTTGAATATTTCTACTTGAATCTCTGCGTCAAGTTCTTCTTCATTCATAGATTGTGCATTGGCAATATAAAGATTCCATGACATCAAATCAATTTTATCTTGATGTTCAAATAATAATTTTGCAAGTTCCAATTCTGATGCCGATACTTTTATTAGAGTACTCCATTTATCAAAGCCTGCAATATTGGCAATTACATGTTGTGCGTTCATGAGGGTAAAATTTTCCTCATCGATATCAAAGTCTGAAATGATATCATAAATTTGAAAGTACTTCGGCGTGTACTCGTACTGAAAACTGCCTATCGTTTTGTCAATAAGAGGAGTTTGAGTCTTGAAATCTCTGTGTAGATTTTTTGATTGAAGTTTAAAGTAGTCAATAGCGTTCATAATATAATCCTTTAGTTCAAAGATTATTATCCTGAGATTGCGTTCGTATACTGTGGTCGGATAATAAGCTCTGAAGGTTATATTATCTAGTTATTGGTTGATAAAATCTTTGCACGAACGAGCAGGCATACCAAAAACACCTGATGCAAATATAAAAATTCCATTCAAATTATTCTTTAATAGTCTAATTTTTTTCCTTTGTTTAAAAATAAAAGTTATGCTTGACAGCCTGTAACTGCAATTGTGGAGATTTCGGTAGCCCCCCGATTACGAAGTGTTCTCTTAAAAAACTAAACTGCTTGCTGCGCAAACGTCTCCGACTTTGCGCCAGTTTTTTTATGTCCTTATAATCCTAAATCTCTCAAAAGTCTCCCGACTTTTTTACAAAACGTTTTTAAATGGCAATAAACACAAATACGCTATATTTATAAAAAACTTGATATGAAAGAAGGGTATGTAATTCGAGATCAAACTTTACCACATTTTATAACTTCAACAGTTGTAGACTGGATAGATATTTTTACAAGGCAGACTTACAGAGATATCGTAATTGAAAGTTTAGCTTATTGCATTAAAAATAAAGGAATGCTTTTGTACGGCTATGTAATTATGAGCAATCATATTCACTTGATTATACAATCAGAAGAAGGAAAACTATCGGATTTGATAAGAGATTTTAAAAAATTTACCGCGAAAAATATTCTCAAAAAAATTCAAAACAACCCTGAAAGCAGAAAAGAATGGATGCTTGAACGGTTTAAATTAGCAACACAAACTCATTCAAGAAATAAAGAATATCAATTTTGGCAATACGGAAATCATGCAGAAGAAATTTATTCAAACGAATTTATGTGGTCTAAATTAGATTATATCCATTTAAATCCGGTTAGGTCAGGCCTTGTTGCAAGAGCATCAGAGTATATTTATTCAAGTGCAGGCAATTATGTTAATGATTCGGGATTGCTTAGTATAGAAAAAGCAGATAATCCTGTGGTCGATGTATTAAACCCTAAGTCATTTACAAAATATAATTTGTATTAATTTTGGTTTAAAGTCGGAGACTTTTACAGGCAGCATTGGGGCTCATACGAGATTTTAAAGTGGCGCAAAGTCGGAGACGTTTGCGCAGCGTTGTAAAGGAACACTTAGGAGAGCTGGGAACGTTGGCAGTAATGAACGTGCGTAATGCATAACTAAAACACAAGAGCAGATGAAAAAACAAAGATTACTTAATATTGTATATTCGATAATTTTATTCTTTGTATTGTCTACAATTTGGTATTTAATATATCAAGCTCAGTTTTTACCATATGATGAAAATTGGGGCTGTTTAATTCAAGCGTTTTTGATTTCTGTCTGTTCCTTTTTTCTCTTAATTTTTTTGTGGTCAAATTGGAAGACAATAATCTTGGATTGTAAATGGCAAACAACATTGTTTTTACTATTTGCTTCTCCAATAAGTGTTGTCGGTATTGTCTTTAATTATGAATTTTTCTTTGGAACTACTTTAAGTGTGTGAAAATAGAAGCACTACTGCCAACAGCCCCTCCCCGCTCCCGCACGAATCCTTTCGTGTGTGCTTTTGAATCCGAACTCACCCCAGCTTCTCGAAGTGTTCTTAATCAAACGCTGTGCAAACGTCTTCGACTTCGCACATTTTTTTTAATGTTCTTGTAAATTCAAAACCTCTTAAAGTCTCCCGACTTTAAATAACTAACTGCTTGTGCAATTACTTATTGAGAAGAGTAGAGGTAACTAAAAATTCTTTGATGCTTTGTAATCTTTTTTGGTTATTTTTGAAAATATATAAACGTAACAAACATTTGTATATACACCCAATTTCGGATAGATCATTACTACTTTGTAGTACATCAAATGAGGTTTCGCTCGAAAAAAAGAAAAGAGAAAAACAAAAGTCAGTTTGCACTCTATGAAAAGGTAGAAAATGTGCATAGTTGTAGTCCCGGATTAGCAGTAATAACTTTTAAATAGAAAGTCATGCTGAAGAAAAAGATTAGCTGCTGAAATACCTTCTTGT
>NZ_JASY01000039.1:0-8424 GCF_000735715.2 Flavobacterium chungangense LMG 26729 | reverse complement strand
CTGTTAAGTGTACTTGATAGAGCATTTTTGGCGTAAATTCTTTTCTTCCTTGCATGTTTAAATTTACATAAAAGCACGCTTTTTAATGTTTCCTTTTTGTTATATTTGAGCAGTTGTGCAACAAGCACACACGCTACAAGCAATTTGGGCATTTGGCTTAATGGAAAAATTGGTCTTGTATTTGGAAGATTTGGCAAATCCGAAGATAAGGCTTAATTTAATCCCAAACTTCTTGTAGCGCGGGAACGTTGGCTGCAAGTGTACCAGACCACAATTAATGACAGATAAAATCAATATGACAAAACACATTTCTGCTTATAGACGACAAATGGGAACTGAATATGAAAAGTTACACCCGGAAATCCAAAAACGATTCGACTTTTCAACAACAAACAACATTGCATTTATAGGTAAAGGAACAATGGAGAACATTTGGAATGGGAACAAAATTGCAGTTTTTCTATTAAAAATTTTATCTAAAACAAACATACTTTTTCCTAGAATTGGCCAAAACATAGAATACGAAATTCATAATTACCCATATTTGGACAACTTCGGGCGAGAGGTTCACTCAATGAACAGAGTTTTTTACTTTCCAGATGAAGAACAACGATTTGACGGGACAGCTACTTATAGTGAAACCAAACAACACATTGTAGAATATTTAGGTCTTGACCATCGAATAGTATTTGAAATGGGACTAAAAGCTGAAAATGGAGCAATTAGGTTTACTTCGGGTAGACAATTCGCCTTTATGGGTGGAGTAAAATTACCCGTCCCAAGTTTGGTAAGAGGCGATATTGACCTTCTGGAATGGTATGACGACGAGAAAAAACGATTTTATTTGGACTTGAAAGTGAAAAGTAGATTATTTGGACCACTTTTTGGCTTTACAGGCTGGTTTGATGCAGAATATAAGAATTTTAAGGGACATACAATCCCTGAAAAGTTCAAACCGACAAGAAATGAGAATAGAGAATAAACGAATAGAAAAAACATCGCTCCCGCACGAATCCTTTCGTGTGTGCTTTTGAATCCGAACTCACTCGTTTCCCCAACTGGCGCTCGTTTGCAACGAGTGCCTACTATACATTGTTATCCAAAAGTAGCGTTTGCAACGCGGTTAAAAAACAATAATGATTTTTATGGTAAATTAGTATAGACTTTTTGAAGTGACCTGTTCTTCTTTGTCACGCATTCTCTCATGAATTTATTTTCATCACCAGTCGTAGACACACGCCAGCTCCCCGTAGTGTTCCATTCTTTATTGAGAAGGAGTAGAGGTAACTAAATATTCTTTGATGCTTTGTAATCTTTTTTGGTTATTTTTGAAAGTATATAAACGTAACAAACATTTGCATATACACCCAATTTTGGGTAGATTGTCGCTACTTTGTAGCGTATATAAAAAAGTTGTAGGCAATTTTAGAGAACCAGGCCAACAGACAAAATGATGAAATTTGAAAAACATTTTCCAACTGAACAACTAAAATCCTACATCAAATATTTTGTAGTGTCGGAGAATGAATTGGAAAATGAGTATAAAGTTTTCCCATCATCAGGACTTGTTATTGGCTTTCAATACAAAGGACAACTTTCCACCATAAAAGACAACAGTGAAAGCAATCTAGCAACAGCAGGAATAACAGGAATTACTGACGGCTATAAAATCTTTAAAAATTCAGCAAAGACAGGAACTATATTGGTTTACTTTACTGAAATTGGCTTTACCCATTTTGCTTCAAATCCTGCCAACGAACTCTTTAACTTAAGTCTTTCACTTGACGACATTTTTGATAAAAACAGCATAACGGAAGTAGAAGAAAAATTAGCAATAGCCAACACAGATAAACTTCGAATAAAAATTGTTGAGCAGTTTTTAGTATCTCAGCTTAAAGACATTCAAACAGATAAATTAATTCTTGAAGCGGTTAAACTCATTTACCAGATTAATGGAACCATTCGTATAAAAGAACTGAACGAAAAGCTGTTTATCAGCCAGAGCCCATTTGAAAAACGGTTTAGAAAACAGGTGGGAACAACAGCTAAAAAATTTGCTTCTATTGTTCGTTTCAATGCAGTTCTTGACAATTTAAAGGGAACTAAAACACTGACTGAAATCTGCTACGAAAACAATTTTTTCGACCATGCTCATTTTATTAAAGACTTCAGACAGTTTACGGGAGACACCAACTGGCGCTCGTTTGCAACGAGTGCCTGCTTAAATTGTTATCCCAAAAAGTAGCGTTTGCAACGCGGTTAAAAACAATAATGATTTTTATGGTAAATTAGTATAGGCTTTTTGAAGTGACCCGTTCTTCTTTGTCACGCATTCTCTCATGAATTTAATTTTCATCACCAGTCGTAGACACCCCCTTTTTAAGCTCTTCAATAAAATAAGAAGGCGGCATTTTGGCTTTGGCTTTAAAAGCATGCACAAAACGTTGCGTAGTACTAAAGCCGGCCTCTTCTGCTAAGGCCGTATTAGTATAATTCCGGACTTTACGGTCTTCTTTTAGCAAACCGATGATATAATCGATTTTGAGGTCATTGATATACTCATTAAAACCTTTACCCTTATGATGGGCAATAATCTGAGACAAATAAGTTGTATTGGAGTTGCAAATGGCGGCTAGCGTAGACAGTTTAAGGTCTTTGGCAAGGAACTTTTTTTCCTGTTCAAACACATCCAGTTGTTTTAAGATAAAGATGACAGTCTCCGCAGCAATTTCAGTAAGATGGGAATGGTTGATTTTTATTTTTGTTTTGCCTTTGTTGGTTTCGTTTTTTTCAAGCATTAGTTTTTCAAACTTCTTTTTATATTTTTTTCTTTTAGTAAGCAGACTGTAAGTCAGGTAAAATAAAAAGAGGCACAACAGCACTATGGTGCCCACAAGAAAATACAGGTTGTATTGTTGATGTAGAAACTGTTGCCGGATATGTTCCTTTTCACTCAGCAATTGTTTCGTATCATATTCTTTATGCAGTTTGCCGGTTAAGTATTCATAAGTAGCATCCAGCACGTCGTCAGCTTTGAGCAGTTGATCCACATAATGCAATTGTTGGGTTAAGTTATGGGTTTCCTTATGATGCGAAATCAAAAGTTCATAAGCTTCCCGCAAATCAGGACGTATATACCCCTTAGAAGTAAAAGCCTGATCGACTTTCTCAAAATAGAGCAGGGCTTTTTCTGTTTTTTTTAGGCTCTGGTAGCTTTTGCCCATATAAAAATAGGCAACGGTTTCATTGCCAAAATCTTTGTTGGCGCGAATGGTGGCAAGCGAAGATTCAATATTTTTTAGGGCAAGGCCGTAATTTCCTTTAAAATAGTCATTGATTCCTTCAGAATGCAGAAAATAAGCCTCCATATCGGGACTGTCCAGTTTTTTGCTTTCAGAAAGGCCAATATTATTCGTCTGTGAACAGCGTACATAGTTGCCAATTTTGTTATAACAAACACTTAAGGCATGCAGGGAATTTAAATAAGGTCTCGGTTCGCCTCCTTCAAAATAGAGGATACAGTCTTTAAGATACGAAATAGCCTCGTCATAATACCCTAAATAATATTTGACTAAGGCGATATTGTATTTCACCTTATGAATCAGGTAGTCATCATCGGTTTTAGAAATATAATTGTTGGCAAGGATATAATGGTTCAGGGCTTCTTTTTGTTGTTTTAATCCGTAGTAAACAATGCCTTTAGACAGGTAAGCAGAGCCAATTAAGGCATTATCAGCAGTCTTTTTGGCAGTAAAAAGCATACTGTCAGCATACACCAGTCGCAGTCTTTCAGGAGATTGATGCAATAAGTTTTGATAAGCATTGACCGTTTCTGCTGCATTTTTTTCATGAATAGCCTTTCGCAGGTAAGCATACAGATACACACTGGCAGCAGAACTGTCAGTTTTAAGGGTATAGATTTTTTCATCCAGATACGCATAACTCTTTCTCATTAAGGAGTCAGGAAGTTTAGGACTGTTTTTTTGGGCAGAAAGAACTTGTACTAATGATAAGAATACCAAGAGCAAATGGTTGTAATTCATAAGGGCGGATAATTTGAGCGTACTTTAATTTAATAAATCGGGATTAAGGGATGATAACAACCGGAGCAGGTACACGGCTGAATCAAATATAAGGGAAACAAGTAAAATAGGGGCTGGTAAAGACAAAAATAGATATGGATTTTAATGGAATCCATATAGTAATCTTTTAAAACACACAGGCATTGCGTTGTATGGCATTGCTGCACCCAATAGATTTGTTCCGAATTCAAATGCAAAATAGTTAGGCATCGTGCTTAATAAAGTTCTGCTGTCCCGGGTAAAAGCAACAGAGAAATAATTTCTCATTCACTTACAAACAACCAAAATGAAAAAAAATCTAGTAACCCTTATGACAATGCTTGCGTTCATTTCATGTGATAGGGAAGCAGTTTCCGAAAATGTGCAGACAGCCCAAAAGCGTAAGACTATCGAAAGCGAAAGTATAGCGCAGGAAGCAGGCACAGCAGATGCTGCTGAGATAAAAGGAAAATTATTTTACAAACTGATGACCGAATATACCCAAAACTACGGTTTTCCAAATTCCGTTGAAGAATTGACAAATCAGGTCCGGTACATTGCAGAAAATTGGGAAAATAACCAACAGGAAGTAGAAACCGGGTCAATCACGCCCCAGTACATGAACCGTATTATGCAGAATCCAAATGCTGTACTGGCTGATGTAGCAGAAAACAAAGCATTAAGTAAAGAAGCCGGAACGGCTCTGATAAAGCTGATAGAAAATTTGATTGAGGTATCAGATCAGGACTACAAGGAAATCAGTGATGGTATTGAATCTTATAAAGCAGCTGTAAAAGAAAATGCGGCACTCACAGAAGAAGATAAAGAAATTATAGTATCAGTTGCGGTAATTTCCAGTTATGCCCTGTATGCCGAATCAGGCCGTAAAGACAGGGACTGGGAAACTTCAGTCGCAAATAAAAAAGCGTCCTCTTTTTTTAATCGCAATCAGGCACCGCTCATTGCTGTAATAGCATTAATAGATCGGTTGATCTAAAAATAGAGAGAAAGTTTTTTTTTTGATTTAGCCTGAAATGAGGCAGGAATAAAACAGATCCGTTCTGTAGCAGCGGCCTGTTTTGTACCGCTTCATTTTTCCACAAAATCAGTCACTGTAGGGCAAGATTTCAAATGCTATTCAACTGTTTAACAATGATCGGAGAGATAGTAAGGAGTATATTTAAAAAGGAACCTGTCTTAGGTTTACAGGCGTATTACGTTAAACTGGATAAGAAAAAACGGATTATTAAGAAATGTTTTAAAATAAACAATTGTGTCGTGATAATGCTAAAATCGGGCACTTTCGAAATAAAATTACAGGATGCTGCATACAAGTTGTTGCCTCAGGAGGTACTGATAATTTCACAAAATGAAAGAAGCAGTCGAATCATAACTTCAGGGAAACTTCATATATTTTTAATGGCGTTTAGTATTGATTATTTATTTCAGAATGATCTGGAAACCTTTTGTTTTCTTATTAGTGGCGGTACGGTCAAATCAAAATGGTATGAAGAGGAATTTGAAGCGATAGTACAGCTGTTTAAGTTGGTTTGTATTGTAAACAAGAGTAAAAATCCGGCTCAGAAAATAGAATTACAGCGTATTATGGAAATTTTGCTTTTCAAACTGGCTTCAGTATATACAGACCAGATATCAGATAGGGTGTCAAAGACGGGGAGAAGAGAGAAGCTGACAGTACAGTTTCATTTGTTGCTGAAAGAGCATTGTAGAACCCGGCACAATGTTGGTTTTTATGCAGATAAATTATGTATCACTGCCGGATACCTAAATAAGATAGTAAAACAGGTAACAGGACATACAGCGAAAAATTTAATTGAGCAGATGATCGTGATAGAAATAAAAAAGCAGCTTCAAAATAAAGAATGGACGCTGATGGAAATTGCAGAACAGCTGGGATTTAATGACCTGCCCTCTTTTAGTACTTTTTTTAAAACACATACCTCAGTAGCACCCTCAGAATATCGGTCTCAAATGGGGAACCGTTTTTAAACCAATAAACAGCCAATAAGAAGTAACCATGAACTACATAAAACACCTGACAGAATTTTTCGACAAAGTTTCAGTTGATAAAACACTTAATCCGACACACATTAGTTTATACATGGCATTATTCCAGTCATGGAATCGCAATTTTTTTAAAAATCCAATTAGTATTTCACGTGATGAAGTGATGCGAATCAGTAAAATAAGCTCGAAGGCAACATATCATAAATGTCTAAAAAATTTACATATTTTGGGATATATACAGTATGAGCCATCTTTTAATTCATTTAAAGGAAGTCAGGTACATATAATTCCCTTAAGACTTAAAAAAGAATAAAAGAAAGCCCATTCCAATTTTGGAATGGGCTTTTCAGGTGTAGGAAAAGATTATCTTCTGTATTTTGTACTTAGAATTTTAAATACAAAAGATAATGTAAAACTAACGGCAGCGCCGATAACAGCAAGAAGCACTGTTTTTAAAACATCTTCCGAGTTTAAATTGGGAAGGATACTTAAAAATGTACCACTTGCAGTTGATAAAGTGGTGTTGCTGACTGTCATTTTATTCATCATTTAGGGTAGTAATTTGACTCACGGCAGACAAAATAGTCCCGGCAACAATCAGATAGTTTGCAAAAGTTACCAGGCCGTGCGGTAAACCTGCCGGGGCTGTCATCAGGGCACCGCCGGCTGCAGCAATTGACAGGCCGATGTTGCGTAATAGTTTAAAAAATTTTGGTGTTGGAGCCGTAGCTCTTTTTATTACATTCATGATTTTTAGTTTTAAGATTGTACAAGTAATAACACATTGTCATTTTTGTTCACTATAGGGTAAACTAAATTTTTTAGTTTGGTAAAGGCTGCGCGTGACATAGTGCCAGTGCCTGAACCGGACAATTTTGTGACGGGTGCAATGCATCCGTTAAGTTCTCGTAAAGCATTATTTGCAGGATGAAACAGAATAAAGCTTCTGCTTGCTACCTGAAGCACTTCAAGATGCCATCCAAATTTTCTGCTGTACCGTTTCGTGATGAAATATTCTCCTTCAGGAATGCAGGAAACTTGTTGAATATTGTTTTTCCAGGGCAGTTCAATCGTAAAACAGATGAGTTTGCCTTCATATTCAAGTCTGCCATTCGTTCCGTTAGCAAAATAAGTTCGGGTTAACTTCAGTACCATTTTAGACACCGCTTACCTGAACCAGTGACAATGGATTGCTTGCTCCGCTTTTCAAGGGGTACATCTGTCCGTTGATTTCCTGATAAAATTCAATACCTAATGCAAGAAATAAGGGTTTGGTACTCGCAGGGGTAATAGGGTTCGTGTGCTGAATCGCAGCGGTCAGAACTGTATTCCAGGGTAATAAGGCAGTTTCAGAATTACTGCCTGTAAAAGTTTCAGCTTCAAAATCAATTTCTGCCCCTGCCGAAATGATTTTATAATGAGTAGTACCGCTTGGGGCTGCAATCATATTAATGGGTACAAAAGGAGCTATGTTTATAGTTAAATCGCCTGTTAATCGGTCAATTGTTGCCGTATAAGGTGCGTACAAAATAGTTCCTAGTTTTCCATTAATGTTGAAATCAAACCCGGAAAGCAGCTCGGCTTCCCCATCGATAACATTCCGCAAGCCTCTGGCACTGGTAACATCTGCCTGAATAACTTTAACCATTTGCGTTGTAAGTCGGCTTACCATCTTGCTGTCAGCAGAATTGATTAACACAGAGCGCAGGGCGAGACGTAAAACTTTACCGGCTTTTCCTGCCCTTCCGAACTCTGAACCGTTTTCACGGGTGCGCTGAAATGCCGGATCGGTTGCAATTCGGCTCGCATCGATGCCTCCTTTTTCTCTTGCAATATACCCGTCTTTTGATTTGTAGAAGGTAATGTCTCCTATTGTACCCTTCAATTTGATAATTCCTTTCTGTCTTGCCATAATGTTTAATTTTTTGGGTTAATAATAAATTCATTAATTCAAATTCATCTCGACAATCGTTGCAACTAAATCCCGAATGATTGAGGCAAAGGTTCAGTTATAATTATAAGAATTCAAAGACAGGCAGTTAGAAACCAAACAAAAACATACAAAATCGACTATTTTAGTATGTAAGATTATTCTTTATTTAGACTAAATTTGTAATGTATAGCTATAACAGGATTTATTTAATAATCTGTATAGTTATTTTAGGTGTCTTGTCCTGAAATAGCTATACACAATTCACGAGTGTATGGAACACAAGGAACAGGAAGTTTATGCTCCCCGGGATCGTAAACAAAGTCATTATGACAAAAGATTGATTTTAAGAGTTGTAAAGGAAGTGGAAGCGGGTCTTCCACGCAAGGAAGCCAACCGTATTTA
>NZ_JASY01000038.1:0-10565 GCF_000735715.2 Flavobacterium chungangense LMG 26729 | reverse complement strand
TGATACAGATTTAGCAAAGATTGCAGCTCTTCTTGATATTCTTGTTTGGTCAACTCCTGACAATGGTACAAAACTTGAAAAATTAATATACGATTGGATAATTTCAGATAATAAAATTAAAGTTCAAATAATACTTTTAAGACAAGATTCATTTCCTCGATCTGAAAGGGGCGAAAATATTAAAGTCTTAGAAAATGTCAAACAAATTTTTCCGGAATTAACGGAACTTTGTAACTATCATATTGACGAATTCGACTATCAAAAAAAAACAGGTCTAAGACGACTAGAATTGCTTCACCACATTCGTGAGAATAAAAAGATATAAGGAAACCTGCTCATCTCTTCTAAGTGTTTCTTCATAAAATTGAAAAAACATCCCAAGCTCTCCGAAGTGTTCTTATAAAATGCCCCGCTCCCGCACTAATCCTTTCGTGTGTGCTTTTGAATCCGAACTCACTCACTTTCTGAAGTCTTCTTACGAAACGCTGTGCATGTCTTTGACCCGGCTCCCCGAAGTGTTCCATTCTTTATTGAGAAGAAGTAGAGCTAACCAAACATTCTTTTGATAGTTTGTAATCTTTTTTGGTTATTTTTGAGAAATATAAAAGAAAACGAAATTGTGCCAAGCTGCCTTAATTGGGTGGATGTGCGAATATTTTGTTTCGCATGTATACAAGTTAGCGGTCAGGCTACAACAACGGGCAGAATTCAAGAAACTATCATAAAAACAATAAATATTTTCATTATTACAACAAAAGAATAATTGAAAATTTGAAACTATAATTATATCAATTTTAAAATCAGCAAAATGACAAATACAAATGACTTACTAATTATTCTAATGGCATTTGGAATACCTTTCATTTCTTTCGTGATAATTTTTTGTTGGCTCGTGGCTTTTAACAAAACGACTACAGGTGAAATAAAATACATCTTACCACCAGATGTTTTTTTAAAGGTAATGGCTGTAATTATGGTCGTTGCTGTAATATTTGTATTGACCTTCTACAAAATAATGGAAGTTAGTGTCACAGCGGCTATTTTAGGTTCAGTAGTGACAGGAACAATAGCTTCTATAAAAAAATCTGAATAAAAAAAAGCCCCGATTCTCCGAAGTGTTCCTAATGAAAACGCAAATGTCTTCGACTTTGCACATTTTTTTAATCTTCTTATAAATTCAAAACCTCTTAAAGTCTCTCGACTTTAAATAACTGTTCTTTCTTTAATAGCCAGGAAATTAGACTATTAAAGAAGGAACATGGATATAAATTTCAAAAAATAAAGCTAATTTTTGAGACATGCGGATTTAAGGTGCAAACGATCACCAGATTGGAATTGTATCCTGACTTTAAATCTGTTTTTGTGTGCATATCAAAAAAGCATCACTTCTTTTTAACCGTTATAAAAACAGGTAAAAGTACGTATTGTCAAGACTTTTTTTAGTCATACTTTTCCGCCATTGAGAATCGGTTAATTCACTAAAGTGGGTTTTCATTTATCTTTATTTTTTCGCAATTACAAGATAAACAGATTCTTCCTTTCTACAAATTATTTATTATTCCAAAGCATACTCTAAGTGATGGCTAAAGAAGTTTTGTAGGTTTGGACAATTCATTTTTAGACAAATATTACTGTAACAACATTAATTATGAGAAAAAATCATGCGAATTGGATGGGAGATTTAATGAATAATAATTCACCATTTATTAATCATCCTCTTAATTCAATTATTATTCCAGGTACTCACGATTCTGGAACAATGACTTTAGACACTCGTGCGAGAACACAAACTCTAAACATTAAAGAACAGCTTGAACATGGCGTTCGTTATTTTGATTTTCGGATTAAACTTAGTGGAAACAAATATTATTTTCATCATACGCTATGCTCAGATGACGTATTATGTGAAAAAAAAATTGATTTTACAACCCCAAAAAGTGATTATGCATTACATCAAATTCGAAATTTCTTAATAGAGCAGCCTAATGAAATTATAATTTTAAAATTTCAGAACTTTTTAAATCTAACGATCGACGATGACTATGTTGATTTGGTAAATTTACTGGTCACTTATCTGGAATTTAATGACCCAAACTCAGTAATTTCTAAGTGTGGACTAGTACAATATAAAAACTCAGATACTATTCAATCTTTAAATAATGACGGAAAACGGGTATTTGTGTTTTTTGATGTTGAAAATGTTCCTATTGATGCTGGAAAATCAGCTTCTATATGGAGTAAAGTCAATAAATATAGTCCTCTTTTAAAAAAAGGAACTGGTTATGATTTATGGGATCCGTTTTGGGGTGATGACAGTTCATTATCGGTAAAGGATACTGATGTTGAAAATGTTAATAATTTTTGGGAATGGCACAACAACAATATACAAACATGGGCAAACAATGGTTTTTATGTTTTGCAATCACATATGCAAACACTTCATGGTTCTGGAAATGGCAGTAACCCTATTTATTATAATATTGCAGAACAAGCGGCTGATGCAACCTATTATTTAGAAAATGATATAACAACCGGAGATTTTATATCTAATAATGCTCGTAACATTAATCATTATATTGATTTAATAAAAAAGGGTACAATAATTAATATAGTACAATTCGATTATATACAACATGGAGGGGTAATGGATGCAATAATTAATTACTATACTAATCCCACCAACAGAGCCCCACAGCCACTACATTTCCAAAAGCCAGTTTATTTGAAATTAAACAACTTAAATCGTTATATTGGATATGGAAGCATGTCACACTCCTATCTTTATCCTCTAATTTCCGAAAATGAAGTTTTTCTTAAATTAGTTAATTTTAATAATAACATTAGCAGTTCTCAAATTCATGATGGAGATGAAATCTTAATCTGCACATCAGAGCAGGAGGCTGGTACAAAAAACCAAATTTCTGTTTATCAAACCAATGATTTATATTACTACAATGCTAATAGCGACCATGAAAAATGGATTATCTATAAAGACAAGAAAAAAAGCGTTATCAATGATGGAGATTACGTTTGGTTTGAAAATGCTGGTTGTAACATTTTAAGAGCATATGGTATTTATCTTACTACCGAAAAAATGACTAAACCTACGCGATGGATTATTAGTATCGGATAAGATAAAAAGAGAGATGTTATTTATAAAGATTAAAGCAGCTTAAATTATATAGGCTGCTTTTTTATGGCTACTTTCACGTTATTTAATTTCTCTTCAGAAATTAATTTATACAAAATATAATTAATTGCCCGGCTCCCCGTAGTGTTCCATTCTTTATGGAGAAGGAGTAGAGGTAACTAAATATTCTTTGATGCTTTGTAATCTTTTTTGGCTATTTTTGAAAGTATATAAACGGAACAAACATTCGTATATACACCCAATTTTGGGTATATTATCGCTGCTTTGTAGTGCATATAAAAAAGTTGATGGCAATTTCAGAAACAATTAAAATACAGGGAATATGATAAAGGAAAGCAAAATTAAAGAGTTAATTTATGAAAAAGTGGCTAACTTGCTTGATATTGAATTATCTAATTTTGGTTTCAAATATCTAAAATCGAAGAGACATTTTTTTAGGCAAGAAAAGTGTTATAAGCAGTTTATATCTTTATATAGCCAGTATTCTCCGATTAGCTATAATGATAAGACTGAACAATTATTTCTTACTTTTAATCTTACAACAAGTATTGAAATTCCTGATTTCGATAAATGGTGTTTGAATACGTTGGATCGAAAAACAAATTTTTCGCATAGTATTGAAAACTTTGCTTATCAAATAGAACTAACTTTTGATGATTTTACAGATGATGATTTTTTTACACCATCAGCATCACTGGAGTTCAAGAGAAAAGTTACGCTCTCACTGTTTGGAGTAAACCAACAAAACAAGGATGTCACTTCATTTAATAATCTGATTAATCAGATACCAATCTTAGTCTCATCTTTGTCAGACAATTCAGATATTAAAAAAATTTTTGAAAATAGAAAATATCCTTTAGAATATACCTATACCTATCTCTTGTTTTTTGGAGGGTTAACTGATTTAGGACAAGAGCAAATTCATAAAACTTACCAGTTCATAATTGAAGAAATTAAAGAAAAGCTTAAAAATTCAGAAAATGAGGCAAGTAGAAGTATAGCCCAGTTAGATAATTTTATAGAAATAGCAAAAAAAGTAGCTAACATACAGTTCTTAAATCCATATGAACGTACAATAAAAATAAGAGAAAATCAAAACAGAAAATTGGAATTTTCAGTAAAATCTGTTTTTGTCGAAACCTTACGAATTGATATTTCCCAATTTGAAATTAGAGCATTTCATGTTAATACTAAAGGAGATATTTTATTATTTGCAAATAATAAAACGGTGTTCAAACTAAATTACAAAGGTGAAATTATTTTTGAGAAAACTATTGAACCACCAAAAGGATTTGATGACTACTGGTATGTTAAATCTGGTTTAATTTTAGGAACAGATGATTTCTACATAAATAATTTCATTATTACGGCTGAAAATATCTTGATGGAATTAGTACTTCCATTAAAGAAAATGAAAAATAAAAAATTACAGAATCCGCATATAACCGATTTGGTTTTTTCTGAAAAATTAGATAAGTATCTTATTCTTTATGAGAATTATTTTTTGGTTTATTCTAAAACCGGCCTGATTGAAAAAACATTAGAAATAGAACAAGGAAGAAATAATCGTATAATCACAGAAAAAGATTGGATTATAACTCAAAGTAAAGAGAATACAAACACAATAATTGATTTTGAAGGTAATCAAATTGGCAAATATGATTTTGGTAATGGGAATAATGAGTATCAATTTTCAAATTCATATGATTATTTTATTTGTTTTGCATTTTCGACAAAATCGCAATTTTATGATTTAAAAACAGCTAAGAAAGATACACTTTGGGCGCATCCCACTTTTATTAAAGACTATAAAGAAAGAATGTACAATGACATTGAACACAACTTTGATTTGGGAAATGCAAAATTTTCTCCTGACGACACATATATTGTTGGAGGTGCTTATCATGGAAAGTATGTCGCATGGAACCTCCCCAAAATTAATCGGATTGAATTACTTCCTAGGCTTGAGTATTTAGAATTGTTTGATCCTCAAGTATCTACTGTTTATTGCGAAGGAAAATCTGAAACGAGAGTTACTAAACCTGAATTTGTTGATCTTGATGGTCAAATATTTTTTAAAAATAGAGGAAATCATATATCTAATATTATATTTCTTGAAAATGGGGATCTTTTTCTAACAGTAATCCCTCAAAGTAAAATAATTCTCATCTGGAATAGGGAGTTTAAAAATGTAGGAATGCAGAAGATCGATGACCATATAGAATATTATGATGATAAGTATTTAACCCAAAGGACAGGAAGTGAAATAATAATATATACACAAAAATAAAACTGCTACCAACAGCTAAACCCGATTGCGCAGATCTGCACAACGTTAGCGCAGAATTGTATGCTGTGCCCGTAAAGTGAAGCAAACTAAGCATATAAATTGCCTCACTAGTAAAGAGTTTTATGATAAGTTTGCCCAGATCCCCGTAGTGTTCCCATTCTTTATTGAGAAGGAGTAGAGGTAACTGAATATTCTTTGATACTTTGTAATCTTTTTTTTGGTTATTTTTGAGAGTATATGAACGAAACAAACATTCGTATATACACCCAATTTCGGGTAGATTGTCGCTACTTTGTAGCATATATAAAAAAGTTGTATGCTATTTTACATAAACACTCTACAAGAAAGAACATTTATTAAAAACAAAAATGAATAAAACACTACTCCTATTATTTAGCTTTTTATTTTTAAGTTGTAATTCAAAATCTCAAAATAATATTAAGGAAAAAGAACCCGAAAAACAACAAGAAATAGCTAAAAATAAATTAACGGGAAACCAAATTATAGTAGGATTAGACAAACTCAATTTTTTCAATCTAACCGAAAAAAAAGATTTAAAAGAAACAAAAGCTGAATTTGAAAAATCTTATAATGAACTAAATTTTTTTGAAGGCAAAATGAAAGGCGAAAGCTTAATATTTACTGACAATAGATTTTATTTTATAGATTCAGAAACGCTATTTGAAGGTGGTGGTTTAATTCAGTATTTAGAGACTGTAAAAAAATCATTTGACAAACTAAATTTGAAACTTGAATTTTCAGATGAATTTAATAATCAAACAGAAAGACATTGGACTCATAAAATAAAACTCAACGGAAAAGAATATATCGCTTTTGATAATGATTTTGGAGAAAATGATTGGGGAATTTCATATATAAATTTTATAGAGATGTTAAACGACCAACTGAAATTACAGAAAAGTAACGAGAGATTTTATCCTATAAGTTCCGGAAATGATGGAAGGATAGTTTTACTAACTAAAGAACAATTTGAATTTGTGAAAGCAAACTATCCAATTAATAAAGAGCATCCTATGGAAATAAGTGAATGGAAACATTACAATACAATGTAAAAAAAAACAGCATACAACAGCTACTCCTACAGCTGGCGAGCGTCTCGCTCGTGAAACGTAAGCAAAAATCAATAAAAGTTTCTAAATTAAGAAGATAGAACCACTCAATTCACTGTTGATCATTTGTAAATATTTATTTATACATTCGTAAATAAATATTGTAGGTATTTGTCAAACATACCTAACCAAAGATTTTATATGGGTGTGATGAAATCACATATATATAAGTTAGCAGAAATAAACATTAATCATACTCCAATGAAAAATACTTTTACAATCTTGTTCATTTTATCATTTTCACTAAGCTTCTCTCAAAAATATTTGGATGCTAATATAATCAAGATGAATAATGATACAATTAACGCTACAATTGAAATAAGTACAAATATGTTTAACAAAAAGCTAATAAATGAAAGTAGTTTTTATAGAATGCTAATCCTTGTAGATAAAAATGGAGAAAAGAAAGAAAAAATAAAAGCTGCAGATGTAAAAGAGTTAAAGTTCACAGATTTTGATCAAAAACAACAACTTTATGTAAATAATGGAAAAGCTTTAAAAAAAGTTGTTTACAATGGTGCAAAAATCAAGTGGTATTGGGATATTTCTCAAAACTTATATGACGGTTCAATACAACACTCCGAATATTTGGTTGACGATAAAGGTATAAAATATAAAATGGGACTTTTTAAAGGGAAGAAATCAACGCTCCTGGAAATTACAAAATCAAAACCGGAATTAGTTGCCGAAATAGAAAATACGGTACTTTCAAATGAAAATATGATACATATTCTTGAAAAATATGAAAATCTACAATAATACTCTCTCTTCGAAGTGTTACTGTGAAAAGCTTCATTGTTTTGCAAATGTCTTCGACTTCGCACATTTTTTTTAATGTCCTTGTAAATTCAAAACCTCTTAAAGTCTCCCGGCTTTAAATCACAGTTTCATGCAGTTTTGTTTTATTGAACAGAGTAGGCAACCAAACATTCTCTTGATAGTTTGTAATCTTTTTTGGTTATTTTTGAAAATATATAGATGCAACAAACATTTGTATACACACTCAATTTCGTGTAGATTGGCTCTGCTTTGTAGCGTATATAAATAAGTTAGCAGATATTTTGAGAAAAATCGCAACCAAAATGAGAATAACAAAATTTTTAATCTTTACTTTTTTAATTTGTCTTCTAGGTTGCAGAAAGGACAATGAAACTACAATTGCTGATAATCAGAAATACGTAAAGTTACTCTGGAGAAATAAACAATTTGATTGGATTCCAACAACTTTAGTTGCAAAAAACAAAAAGTTATATTTTGGAAATTCAAACAGAAATTTTTATTCAGTAGATTTAGAAAATGGAAAAGTTTATTTAAAATTTCAAAGTGACTACAATCCATTTCATAAACCATTAATATTTGGGCAAAACTTACTTTTAGCAGAGTATGGAACTGATTTAAATTGTTTTGACACAATAGGAAAAATAAAATGGAAAATTAATGGTGAAGTAAATTTAAGAAAAGATTTATCTGAAAATGATAAATTTATTTATGGTTCAGTACAAGGTAATGGATTTAGTAAAATAAATAAAATAGATGGAAAAGTAATTTGGTATTTACCTAAAGATTCAAACATAACATAAACGAATAAACCTGCATTTTTTAAAAACATCATATATTTAGGTTTGGCAGAACTAAATGCAAAACTTATAGCAATTAATAATGAAAATGGGGAAATTGTTTGGGAAAATAAATATAAAAAATTCTCGAATTTAAGTCAAAGTAAAACAGAAGTAGGACTTTTAGTTTGTCTTGATAAAGATTTCAAAGAAGGTAAAATTTTGATGTTGAATTATGAAAGCGGGAATGAAATTTGGTCCAAATCTTTAAATTGTGATTTGTATTATGAACCTTGTGTTGTAAACGAAAACATAATTTTAAGTACATATGACAGCAAAATCATTTCTGTCAATATTAAAAATGGAAGGACAAATTGGGTAATGAACTTAAAAAAAGACCAGGCAGAAAGCAATATTATAAATTTTAAAGAACATATATATTTTGGAACAAGGAATCGAAATCTATATTCATTAAATAATGAAACTGGAAAAATAAATTTCATTCAACCATTTAATTACGGAATTTCAACACCAATTGTTCAAGACAATAGAATTTTTTTCCCAACTGGCGGAAGTGAAATGTGGGGGTTAAAATAAAAAAAAATCGGCTACACACGCTACATTCAATTTGGGTATTTTGCTTAATTTAAATATGGTTTTGTATTGAGAAGATAAAGCAAATCCGAATAATGGGCTTAATTTAGTCCCAAACTGCTTGTAGTAAGAGAACGTTAAGCACAAGATAATCAGAACTATGAATAAAAGAATTTCCAAAATACCGAATGATGTTCAGGACAGAAATTCTGTTGCTTGGAAAAAACTATGTGAATACATTGACCAGGTTGCTGAAAATGGAACTGACGAGTTTGTTCCGAGAGAAGCTCTTGGAGACGAATTGTTTGCTCAAATTTTCACTCTTCCCGAGTCAATCGCAAAACTTAAAAAAGTTAAGAAAATTGGACTTTATGGAAGTAATCTGAAGAGAATTCCGCCTGAAATTGGACAAATGGAATCGCTTGATTTTTTCGACCCGTATACTTCTTATAACTTACATTGGTTTCCATTCGAGATTTATAAGTGTAAAAAACTAAAAGACAGTCGAATTAGCACGAGAGCACTTTATGGTAATTATAAAAACCGAATGGGATTTCCAAAACTTGATCACAACCCCGTTAGATATTATGGAGATAATTTAAAATGTAGTGTCTGCGAAAAGAAACTAACATACGAAACAACCAACCAGATGTGGATTACCGCACACGTTGGAACTGATACAATACCAATGCTTGCTAATTTATGCTCAAAAGAATGTGAGCAGGAACTACCCAAGCCACCAAAAGATTATGTTGAGTTTCCACATAAAGGCGGAGCTGATTTAAAACAGCCAGATATGGACGAGTTTGAATACATAAGAGCCAATTACCGAACTGTAACGCTGGAAGAAATTGAGTCTAATAAAAAAGAAACTAAAAATGAAAAACCGAAACTTTTGAAATTAATTAGAAAGATTTGGGAGAAATAAAAAAAAGCCAGTGCCTAACTGTACCTAAAAAAACATGGGGCGACAGTGGTAAAACCCCATCCCCCGAAGTGTTCCATTTTTTATTGCGAAGGAGTAGAGGTAACTAAATATTCTTTGATGCTTTGTGATCTTTTTTGGTTATTTTTGAAAGTATATAAACGTAACAAATATTCGTATATATACCCAATTTCGGGTAGATTATCGCTGCTTTGTAGTGTATATAAAAAAGTTGTGCGATAGTTAACTGCAAAAATGGAAAAAATAACTTTCATTTTGAAAAAAAATAAAATTATATATTATGTACTTAAAAGAAGTATACAAAAAAGAAAAGTTTGAGAAATTTATACAAATAATAAATTTACTAATCAGAGCAATTTTAGTAACTTCTTCATTAATATTTTTTTTTACATTATTATTTATTTTCTTAACTTTTATATTTAAAATTAAAATAGAATCATACTCCGTTTTATATGAAATTTATATGATTTTTGCTTTCGGCTCATTTTATTCAATAATCTTTGGAATAATACCTGTTGTTGGGGTTTTAATTTTAACAAAATATATAAATAGAAAACAAAAATTAGAAATTTTTAAAATCAGAAATTATACAAATTTATTACTGATAAATGCAATTTTCATTTTAGTTTATATATTATCGATGACAATTTTTTTACAGATCAATAATCAATATTAAAATTAGAACTAAAATAAGTAACAGAATTGTACTAAATAAATAACCGATCGCACAACACACGTAGCTGTTGCGCAACTCTCTTAAAAAAGTAAAATTTCAAGATAAGCATAAAAAACAACCTCGTTTAAACATATTTAAGCGAGGTTTATTTTTGTTTTTAAGTTGTAGTCTTTAAAAATTGAGGCGCTTAAAAACATGTTTTTTAAGTCATAGATAGCCGTT
>NZ_JASY01000037.1:0-12466 GCF_000735715.2 Flavobacterium chungangense LMG 26729 | reverse complement strand
AACAGGAAAAATTAATGCAGATTGTATGGAAAGAATTAAATGATTTGAAAACGGTTCCGGTAAATGCCAATGATTTGGAAGACATCAAAAAAGCACTTTTAAAAAACAGGGAAGAGTCGCTTAAAACCAATTCATTCTGGAACAGTACCCTTTATAACAACAGCTTAAATCAGATTCCGTTTTTACAGGATGAAGAATATAAAAATTTAATTTCTAAAATTAATCAGAAAACTATTCAGCAGTTTAGTAAGCACGTTTTGGATAGTTCTAGTAGCGTCGAAGTAATTATGAGCCCTGAAAAAACTTTAGGGAAATAGGAACTTTAGCATACATTTTTTTTAATTAGTCATTAAAGGTTGTCTTTGCCAAGACAGCCTTTTTTGTTTTACTATTTTCTATCTATTACAGCCATTAGAGAAAAGTAATACCGAATAAATGGATGTATAAAATAGGCCAAATATTTACATCAGTAACAAACAAGTATGATGTTGTGTTTTAAAATCAAACAAAACGATATAAAATGCTGATATTTAATAATTATTTTCGATATCGCTTCTTTTGACTTTACGACTTTTAAACTTTCGACTTACTAGTATTCCGGCCAATGATATTATCCTGATTGCAGCACATACTATAACCCGTATTTGTGTGAATAGAAATAGGAATTACTTTCACGCTAAATTTTGTATTAATTAATCATATAATTTTGTTATTGGTAATCAGAATTATATATTTTTGCTAAAAACAGGTATCTCTTTTGCAATCTACGTACACCAAATATAATAAAAGCGACTTAAAAAAAATTTTCGATACTTATTACGAAGCATTAGTGTCTTATTGTTTTCGTTATTTATCCTTAAGAGATGAGTGTGAAGATTTGGTTCAGGATGTTTTTGTACATATCTGGGAAAAAGATGTAATATTTCCTGATGAAATAGCTTTAAAAGTTTACTTGTACAAAGTAACCCGTAATAAATGCTTTAATTTTATTAAACACAGCAAAGTTAAAGATAAATATGCGGTCAATAATATTCAGTTGTTGGAAGACGATAGTTTATTTTTAGAACAAATTTTAGAAGAAGAAATAGTAAGACAACTTCATCAGGCTATTGAATTGCTTCCGGATAGAAAAAAAGAAATTATAAAGCTCAGCCTTATTGGGCAAAAAAATACTGAAATTGCCGAAACTCTGGGGATCAAACTACAAACTGTAAAAACCTTAAAATCTCAGGCTTATACTATTTTAAGAAATCAGTTTAAAGATTTAGAATCTTTATTATACTTCTTAATTACCCAATAGGCATAGTAAATAAACAGTGTTTTAACGAATAGTTTAATTTTTATTAAAAAAAGTTTAAATTTCAGTAGTACCTTTTTATTTCTTAGTTGTTCTATAGAAAAGTACCTGTAGAATGAAAGATGTTTTCAATATATCCAGACTGATTATAAAAAAGAAATTGAAGATTTTGAGCAACGATGAAAAATCAAGTTTAAAATCATTCAGTAAAGATTATCCATTTTCAAAAAACATTGATTTTGGAAAAATAGTTTATAAAATTTCCAGCTATGCTGCAATTAATAAAGAAGCAGCCTGGAAATCTATTTTAGAGAAATCAAAAAGCAGAAAAGATATTCCTTCTGTTATTGCTATAAACAGATCGTGGTATAAGTACGCCGCAGCAGGATCTCTTGTGCTGTTGTTATCACTATCGTATTTGTTTTTAAGTAAAGAAACTACAGTAAAAAATCCTGTTGTAGTCAATACTCCAATTGAAATTGGAAGCAGCAAAGCAACATTAACCTTAGAAGATGGCTCTAAAATAGCTTTAGAAAAAGGAACTAATTACACCACAAATAACGTAAGTAGTAACGGGGAACATCTTATATATGATTCTGAGGACAAAGTAGCATCGAAAGAAATCGGATTCAATTTTTTAACGATTCCAAAAGGAGGGGAGTTTTTTATACAATTGGCTGATGGAACCAAGGTCTGGCTGAATTCAGAATCTCAATTAAAATATCCCGTTGCGTTTATTGATGGTGAAGTAAGAAAAGTAGAATTAGTTTACGGCGAAGCCTATTTTGAAGTTTCGCCAAGTACGGCGCATAAAGGTTCAAAATTTGAAGTTTTTACCAAAAAACAAACGGTACAGGTTATTGGTACACAATTTAATATAAAAGCTTATAATAACGAAAATAATATTTACACCACATTAGTAGAAGGAAAAGTAGCCGTAGACATTGAAGGTCAACGACATTTGTTAAATCCTAAACAGGAGTCTAATTTCAATCTTTTGAACAATAGTTTAAAAGTTTATAAAGCAGATGTTTACAACTCTGTAGCTTGGAAAGAAGGACTTTTCAGCTTTAACAGTATGCCTTTAAAAGATATAATGAAAGTACTGTCACGCTGGTATAATGTCGAGGTAACTTTTGAAAATACTAAATTGGAAAACGTGAGATTTAATGGCGTTTTACGAAAAGATCAGGATTTGAAAGAAATTTTAACAACCATAAAAACAACCAAATTTATCAACGCCTATGAAATAAAAAACAGACGCATTATTATAAAATAAAAAGGGAATAAAGTCACGACCTCTCACAGCAATGCACTTTACCCCTCCTATGATGTTACCTAATTAAAAATTTAACTAACCAACAATCAAATTTATGAAAATTAAATTTACTAACAATGTTTTCCTTAACGGGAAATCGTTTACACTGTTTATTATGAAAACTTTTATATTTTTATTTTGCACAACAGTTTTCAGTTTTAGCCCTGGGAAAATTTTCTCTCAGGATGCTAAAATCACTATTGATGCAAATAAAACAGTAACAGTTGACGAGGTTTTCGATATGATTCGAAGACAAACAAAATATGCTTTTATTTATCAGGAAGATTTGTTTAATGACATTCCTAAAGTCAGCCTTAAAAAAGGAATTATCGATGCAGGTGAACTTCTGGAAAAAACTTTAAGAAATGGCAATTTTGAAGTCACGGTTACGTCAAAAAACACCATTCTTATAAAAGAAAAAGAAGTAAAACCCGGATATGCAAACCACATGCTGACAGGAAAAGTTCTTGATGAAAATGGCTTGCCGCTTCCTGGTGTAACCGTTTTTCTTGTTGGAAGCAATAAGCACGGTGTAACTGATTTTGACGGGCAATTTTATATTGACTTACCAGCCGGAAAGCATACGCTTAAAATTGCTTATCTGGGCTATAAAACACAGGAAGTTACAGTTGAAAGCCAAAGCTCTATAACCATCAAATTACAGCCCGATTTAGCCAAACTAGACGAAGTAGTAATTATAGGTTATGGAACCACTACCAAAAGAACCACTACCGGATCTGTTGTTAAAATTACGGCCGAAGATATTGAAAAACAGCCTGTCACTAATATTTTACAAAGTTTACAAGGAAGAACACCTGGTGTTTTTGTTACGCAGACATCTGGTTATGCAGGAAGTGATATGAATATCAGCATACGAGGAAGAAATTTTATTGAAGGGAAAAACCTGCCGCTTTATATTGTTGATGGTGTTCCGTATATTGGAGACGACATTAAAGAGCAAACACAGGCTGACAATGTACTGAGAGGTGCTCAAAAATCAACCAGTCCTTTAAACATCATTAATCCGAATGACATTCAAAGTATCGAAATTCTTAAAGATGCTGATGCTACCGCTATCTACGGATCAAGAGGAGCTAATGGGGTAGTGCTTATCACAACCAAAAAAGGAAAAGCCGGAAAAACAGAATTTACAGTGACAACAAACTCAGGAGTTTCTGAAGTAGCCCATATGGTTAAAACATTAGGCACTCCTGCCTACCTAAATATGTTGCAAACTGCCCTGGACAATAATGGTGATGTTGCCGATGTGGATAGTAATGGGATCGCTCTTACAGACTGGGATCCGAATGTTAACAACAACTGGCAGGAAAAATTAATAGGCGGTACAGCCAATTTCAATAATTTTTCTGCTTCATTGAGAGGCGGTAACGAAACCACAAACTTTCTTATAAGTGGTGCTTATCATAAAGAAACGACTGTGGTACCAGGGGATTTTAGTTATGACAAATTCTCAACCAACTTTAATATTAATCACAGTACGCTGGACAAAAAATTAAAAGTAGGAGCTTCTGTAATTTTTGCCACAGATAATAACAATCTTCCTTTCTTTGATATTACCACTTATGCTGTAGGCACTGCTCCAAACCGTCCGGTGTACAATACGGATGGCAGCTATTACTGGTCTCCGGATAATTTTAGCGACATAAATCCGCTTGCTGCTTTAGATAAAAGAGTAAGAGATAAAGGGATGAACTTAATAACAAGTTTAAGCCTGCAGTATGATATTGCTAAAGGATTATCTTTTAAAACAGACTTAGGATACGGCAGAGCTCAGATGCAAAGCTCACAGACTATGCCCGGATCGGCAGTTAATTATGTGTATGAGGAAGCAAACGGTGGTAATGTAGACTTTCAAAGATCCTATACGGTTTCAACGAATAATACCAATAATTTTACTGTTGAACCCCAGCTTAATTATGTAAAAGATTTATGGAAAGGAAACCTGACAGTACTTTTGGGAGGATCCTGGCAAAATAGAAAATCTGAAATGCCTTCGTATGTTAGTTCAAACGGATACAGCGCTGATAACTTAATTGGCAATATCGCTGCTGCAGAAACTGTATCGGTTTCTAATGGAAGTACAGAATACAAATACATTTCTCTTTTCAGCAGGGTGAATTACAACATCCAAAATAAGTACATTCTGAATGCAAATTTTAGAAGAGACGGTTCTTCTAAATTTGGAGCCAATAACCGTTTTGGAAATTTTGGCTCTCTTGGAGCTGCCTGGGTTTTTACAGAGGAAAATTTCTTAAAAGAGCAAACCTGGTTAAGTTTTGGAAAACTGCGCTCCAGTTATGGAGAAATAGGAAGCGATGATATTGACAATTATCAATTTGCCGATACTTTTGACACTCGTAATTATGGTGACGGGAATGTGTCTATGGAGGCTGCCAGAATTGAAAACCCTAACATCAAATGGGGAACAACCAGAAAATTTGAAGCTGCATTAGATTTAAGCTTCCTTAACGATCGAATTTCTTTTACGGCTGCTTATTATAAAAATACTTCTATCAATCAATTGGTAAACTATACACTTAGTACACAGGCAGGTTTTGCGAGCTACACTGCAAACTTACCCGCTGAAGTAGAAAATAAAGGATGGGAGTTTACGCTTGCATCAACAAATATTCGTACTAAAAACTTTAATTGGTCTACCTCTTTCAACATCTCTGCCAACTCCAATAAATTGTCAAGATTTGATGGAATAGAGTTTACGAGTTATTACTCTCAATATGTAGTTGGAAACCCTTTAAGCAGCAGATATACGTATAATTTTACAGGTGTAGATGCTGACGGACTTGCGCAATTTGAAGATGTAAACGGAGACGGCAGAATATCATCTGGATTTGCCCAGACTGGCAGAGGAGATAGAAAATACTACGGACCAACTTACCCTAAATATTATGGAGGAATCTCAAATACAATAAGCTACAAAGCCTTTGCACTTGACTTTTTATTTCAATTCGTAAAACAGGATGGTGGTACTTTGCTTTCGTCTACGGGAGCGCAGCCAGGTTATCCTTATTCAACAGCGAATTTTCAGGTGGATGAATACAATGCTTATCTGGCACAAGGACATGTGTTAAGTTCTGGTTTCCAAGATAGTTTTTATGATTATTTGGGATCAAATGCTTCAATTACAGATACATCCTATATCAAACTTAAAAATGTAAGTGCTTCTTATCAAATTCCTTTAGATGAAGGGATTAAGAAATACCTGCAAAGTGTGCGTCTTTCTCTTCAGGGACAAAACTTAGTAACTTTTACGAAGTATAAAGGACTGGATCCTGAAACACAGGGATTGGCTTTACCACCAATGCGTACGATTACTTTTGGAACACAGTTTACATTTTAAAATCTAAAAATCATGAAAAATATTTCTACAAAATATACCTATATATTTTCGCTTTTTCTATTATTAGGACTTGCGGGGTGCGAGGAATCTCTTGAGGTTGAACTTCCGAGAAATCAATTATCATCAAAAACGGTTTATATCTCAGATCCCACAGCAGAAGCAGCTGTAAACGGAATCTACCAAAGGATGGTTTCCAATTTTTATTACAATAGTGTACATACTGTTCTTGGACAAACAGCTGATGAACTAGTTCCAAGAACAGGTATTGCAAATGTTTACAGCTCTAATGAAATCCCGGATACTGACGGAACAATGAACAGTAGTTGGGGCGAGTTGTATAAAACGATTTATAATGCCAACAATGTTATTGAAGGCGTTACTAAAAGCAATACCCTCAATGTTGTAAAAAGCAGACAATGGATTGCCGAAGCCAAATTTCTAAGAGCGTATGCTTATTTTTACCTGACTAACCTTTGGGGAGATGTACCATTAGTACTCACTACGAATGTAGATGTCTCTGCATTATTGCCGCAATCGACTCAGGAAGCTGTTTATGCCCAAATTACACTTGATTTAACTGATGCGGTAAAAGATCTTCCAACAGATTATGCTAATTATAAAGGAAAAAGAATCAGAGCTACAAAATGGGCTGCCGAAAGTTTACTGGCACGTGTAAATCTTTATTTAGGAAAATGGACCGAAGCTGCGGCACATGCCACAGCCGTAATAAACGAAACGGGAACTTACAAAATAGCTACTGGTTTAACCACTACAAACAGTCCGTTTGTTGCAGATAATCAAGAGTCAATTCTGCAAATACCTTATTATAATGTCGAGTACACTTATGAAGGGGGTTTATTTACCACCGGAGGTACATTATTATTAAGAAAAGGAAATGCCCTTTTTGAAACCGGTGATGACAGAAAAACGAAGTGGACAGTTGATGTTATTAGAGGCGGCGTATTTTTAGGCATTGCACCGCATAAATACAAAAATAGCTATAGCGATTCTCCTTCAGAGCGCTCAACAATACTTCGATTGGCAGAATTGTATTTAATTAGAGCCGAAGCCAGAGTTCGATCAAATGATATTACAGGAGCTCAGGAAGATATTAACGTAATTCGAAACAGAGCTTTATTAGGAAATACGACTTTAACAGACGCTAACCAATTGCTGGATTTAATTGCGCTTGAAAGACAGCGTGAGTTTTTTGCAGAAAACGGACACAGATGGCTGGATCTTAAAAGAACCGGAAAACTAGATGAAACACTCTCTGTTTTATCAGACAAAATCTGGAAATCTACAGACCGTTTATATCCAATACCAGAACCTGCTCTTCGTTCTAATCCCTTTTTAAACCCAACAGAAGGATATTAATAATCAAAATGATGCAGGAATGTATTGTACTGAAAATACATTCCTGCAATTTTAAAAAACACTATGGAAACAACAATTGTAAGAGTTGAGGGCTTGTCGCATCAATATAGTAAGGATTGGGCAATACAAAATATAAATTTTGAAATCAAAGAAAACAGGATTTTGGGGCTTTTGGGATCGAATGGTGCCGGAAAATCGACCACGATGAATATCCTTTGTGGTGTTTTGAACCAGACTCACGGAAATATTTTTATTGATGGAATTAACCTAAAGGAAAACCCGGTAGAGGCCAAAAAATTAATTGGATTTTTACCGCAGACTCCGCCTCTTCACCTCGATTTAACGGTAGACGAATATTTAATTCACTGTGCAGAATTGCGCCATGTTAAAAAAGAAGATCTGAGAAATGCAGTTGAAAAAGCCAAAGAAAAATGCGGAATTTCTCATTTCAGCCACCGATTGATTAAAAATTTATCCGGCGGATACAGACAGCGTGTGGGAATTGCACAGGCCATTATTCACGAACCAAAGCTGGTGGTTTTAGACGAGCCTACAAACGGATTAGATCCAAACCAAATTTTAGAAGTTAGAAATTTAATCAAGAAAATTGCTCAGGATAAAGCCGTAATATTCTCATCACACATTCTTTCTGAAATTCAGGCTACATGCCAGGATATCCGAATGATCGAAAACGGACACATGGTTTTCTCTGATACTCTTGATGCATTTAACAATTATATCGAAGCCGATAAATTAACCGCAAGTTTCGAAAATCCGCCAGCAATCGAGGCACTAACTGCTATCGAAGAAGTAACTGATGCAGTTTATCTTTCTCCTAAAAAAGTACAAATTACTTTTAAAGGCACACAGGAAGTAGCTGAAAAAATTGTAGCACAAAGTGTTACCAGTAATTGGAAATTACGAGAAATTCAGTTCGAGAAAGTCTCTCTGGATGAAATTTTCGCACAATTATCTAAAAAAGCCCCTTCAAAAAACGCTACTCTTTCTTAAACAAAAAAACAAAACAATGAAAACAATATACAGAATCGCTAAAACCGAACTCAACACCATGTTTTATTCTCCGGTTGCATGGGTGGTTTTAGTCATCTTTTCAATCCAGTCCAGCTGGAAATTTTTCGACACGATGGAACGTTTCGAAAGATTACAAAAAATGGGACAGGGAGTAGAAAACCTTACCCAAACCATTTTTTCCGGTTTTAGCGGATTATATACAGAAATGCAGCAGTATCTGTATTTATATGTCCCGCTATTGACCATGGGGTTGGTAAGCCGCGAAATTAACAGCGGTTCTATAAAACTTTTGCTTTCTTCTCCCATCAAAATTAAGGAAATTGTATTAGGCAAATATTTAGCTATAGCGGTCTACTGTTCGCTATTTATTGCAATTTTAGGACTGCAGATTGTTGTTGCTTATTTTTCTGTTGAAAATGTCGATCTCAAATTTGCACTTTCCGGACTTATCGGATTGTATTTGATGGTTTGTACCTATGCAGCAATTGGGCTTTTTATGTCTTGTCTTACTTCCTATCAGGTTGTGGCGGCTATAAGTACTTTGGTAGTTTTAGCAGGTTTAAACTTTATTGGCAAATTATGGCAGGATGTCGAATATGTCAAGGATATTACTTATTTTCTTTCCATTGCAGGACGTGCCAACGAAATGCTTGAGGGTCTTATAATTAGTAAAGACGTGTTTTATTTCATATTTGTAAGTGCACTGTTTATTGTGCTGAGTATTTACAAATTACAAACGGGAAGAGATGCACAAAGTATTTCGAAAAGAGTTTTAAAATATACCTTATTAATTACTATTGTTTTGTCACTTGGTTATATCACATCAAGAGCTCCTTTAACTTTGTATCATGATATGACACGTACAAAAGACAGAACCCTTACACAAAACAGTTTAGAGATAGTTAAACAAATGAATGGTCCAATTAAGATTACAGCTTATGATAATCTTCTGGATGTAAATTATTATATGGCTATGCCTTATTTCCAAAATCAGGATATTGAAAGTTTTGCAAAATATACCCGCTATCTCCCTCAAATTGAAATGGAGTATGTATATTTTTATGATACTTCTACCAATACAGAGTTGTACACAAAAAATCCGGGATTGAATGATAAACAGCTGGCAGAAAAAATGGTGGAGTCGCAGGATATGAAATTAAAAAAATTATATACTCCTGCAGAAATTAAAAAAATTATCGATTTAGCCCCAGAACAAAATCGAGTAGTCAGAACTGTAGAATACAATGGTAAAAAAACATTCTTAAGATTTTACGACGATTTTTTCAAATCCCCAAGTGAAAAAGAAATTTCAGCCGCCTTAAAAAGATTGGTGATAAAGGCACCTAAAATTGTTTTCGCAACCGGAAATATGGAACGTAGTATTGACAAAGCGGGAGATAAAAATTACAAGACTGGTTTTAATGAAATTACCTTCAGATATTCCTTAATTAATCAGGGTTTTGATGTTACTTCTGTTGATATCAATGCGCATAATATTCCAGCAGATACTGATATTTTAATTTTGGCAGATCCTAAAACACAGCTAAGTCAGGGCGCTGCTGATAGAATTACTAAATATATCGACCAGGGGAAAAATGTAATTCTTTTGGCGGAGCCGGAAACGAATTCTACTTTGGCTGCCATAACTGAAAAATTAGGAATAAGTTTTACAAAACAGGCTTTGGTTCAGGAAAGCGAAATCAACTCGCCGGATTATTTGGTGACTGAACTTCAAAGAAATATTGATTCAACTTTAATTAAATTCAGTCCTAACCCAAATAATAATCCTATTCCATTTTTAGGAAGCAGCGGTATCAAAACAATTAAAGATGCAGGATTTAAAGTGACACCACTTTTAAAAACAAACAATCAGCCGGCTTGGGAAGCCCAAACCGGAATCACTTCTGTTTCTGAGGACTTGAAAAAACAGCCTGCTGTAAAATCTGTACCGCTTGTGGTCGCTTTAACGAGAAACGTAAAAGGTAAAACCCAAAAAATAATCGTTGCCGGAGATGCCGATTTTATGGGTAATGCTGAATTAAGCCGCGGTGGTTCCGGAACTTTTCAGTTTTTTCTCGATATTTTCAGTTGGTTTAGTAATTATGAATTCCCAATTGATACCACCCGTCCTAAAAGTACAGATAATAAAATAACGATTAATGCAAATCAGGTCTTTATCAATAAAATTGTCTTCATCGGAGTATTTCCTTTATTAATCATATTAAGTGGTGCTTTTATTCTAATTAGAAGAAACAGAAGATAAAATCATCTCATTGGTGTCGTTAAAAATGATTTTCGATCTGGTTTTTGAACCTACTCAAGAAACATCCGAATTGACTTTTTAATGACAACCATTGGGTAAAAAAATAAAAAAATGACTAAAAAAAATATCATCTTTGGAATGCTGCTGCTATCTTTTCAAGGAGCGTTTTCTCAATTTAAAACCACAATTCCGCTGAATAAAAATGTGACGACCGGAAAATTAAAAAACGGCTTAACCTATTATATTCTGCATAACGAAGAACCAAAAGACAGAGCGAGTTTTTATTTCGTTCAAAACGTTGGAGCTATTCTTGAAGACGATAATCAAAACGGATTAGCGCATTTTCTGGAACATATGGCTTTTAACGGAACAGAACATTTTAAAGGAAAAGGCATCATTAAAATGTTAGAAAATAACGGAGTAACTTTTGGTAAAGATATCAACGCTTTTACCGCCCATGACGAAACCGTTTACAATATTAGCACCGTTCCGGTTACGAACGAAAAACTGATTGATTCTACGCTTTGGGTGTTACATGACTGGTCAGGTTCATTGTCTTTAACAGATACTGAAATCGATGCAGAAAGAGGGGTTATCCGCGAAGAATGGAGAACACGAAGAACAAGTGATTTTCGTTTAAAACACCAAACAGATGAGGTTTTATACAAAGACTCAAAATACAGTAAAAGAGACGTTATTGGCGATCTTAATATTATCAATACTTTTAAATATCAGGAATTACGCAATTACTATAAAAAATGGTACAGGCCAGATTTACAGGCGGTAATTATCGTTGGAGATATTGATGTAAAACAAATTGAGCAAAAAGTAAAAACGATTTTCTCAGGAATTCCACTGGCAAAAAACGCCGCTGTCAGAACCTATGCTGATATTCCTAAACACAACGATTTATACTTTGGAACTGCAACTGATAAAGAAGCTTCAGAAACTACCATTACGTTAAAATACATTCTTAACGAACCGTTGGTAAAAGACAGCACAGTGACTCGCAAAAATGTGATGAACTCTTTTTACACTAACATTCTGAATAACCGTTTTAGAGAGTTAGTATTAAAAAATCAAGTTTCAAGTTTAAATTTTAACGCTTATTTTGAACCCATTTCAAGATTAAATACGTCTTTTACTATTTCGGCTTTAGCCAAAAAAGGAAAGACAATTGAAGCCTTTGAAGAAGCGTATACAGAAGCAGAACGTTTAAGTCGTTTTGGCGCTGCCCAAGCAGAATTAGACCGAACTAAAAAACTGTTTATAAGCTCTTATGATGATTTTATCAGCAATGTAGATAAAGTCGACAACGAAGGCTGGGCGGATAAACTGATTGATTATTTCTTAAAATCTAAACCGTTTTTGACTCCTGAAGACGATTATAAATTGATTGTAGGTATTATAAAAAGCATTTCTTTAGAAGAATTAAACGCTTATGTAAAAACCATTCAAAAACCTACAAATCAGGTCGTTTTAGTAACCGGCTCTGAGGAAGACAAAAATAGTTTTCCGACTAAAGAAGCCGTTGTCAATGTAATGAAAAAGGTAGAAAGTATGTCTTTGGAACCTTACACTAAAAAGGAAAACAATGCACCTTTGATCGAAAAACAATTAAAACCAGCTGCCATCAAAAAAACGTTTGAAGTAGCCGGAATAAAAGATGCAAAAGGATATATTTTAGAAAACGATGCTAAAATAATTGTGCTTCCAACGACCTATTCTCAGGATCAGATTGTTTTTTCCGCCTTTTCAAAGGGAGGGAAATCTTTGGTGAAAACAGAGGATTTAACATCT
>NZ_JASY01000036.1:0-12515 GCF_000735715.2 Flavobacterium chungangense LMG 26729 | reverse complement strand
CCATTGTCTAATTCGCATACATTATTAATAGTAATCGTAAACTGTTTTTCAAAACTTAAACCAGCCTGATCTGTTGTTCTTATTCTAATCGAGTACGAGGATTTAGTTTCAAAATCCGGACTTGCATTGATCTGCAGGTTTGCTCCGCTGATCCTGATTGTAAAAGCACTGTTGTCTGTACTTCCTGCACCCGCTACCAAAGTATAAGTGAAAGTATTTGCAGCATCCACATCAACAGAAGATAGGACTCCCACTGTTGTTCCGGCAGCTACGTTTTCGTTGATTGCCGTAGCAGAAAGTCCAATATCGGTTGGAATGGAATTAGGTAGTGTAAATATCGGATTTATACCAGGAAATGAACTTCCTATTGCACCAGGAGTTATGTTAAAAGCTACGGTTTCGCTTCTGGTCCACTTTGATACATTACCAATTTCGCTAAGTATTTGTGATTTAGTACCAATGAAAATTCCTGTATAAACGTTATTGTCGCCATGATATCCTCCATTAGATGGATCTCTGTTAAGTGCAATAGCCGTTGATCCAAGAGTAAGAGATGGAGGTAAATATGAATTATTATTGTTAGGAGCTCCTGATCCAGATACATTAAATTGTCCTGCAGGTTGATTTATAGCATTAAAAGTTGCGCTAAAGGTGTTTGTCCATGCAAAAATAAAATTATTTATTGATGTTGGAGAATTTCCTTGAAAAATAAACCAGTTATCTCCTCCTGCGGGTACCGGACAATTTGTGGCAGTTGCATTTGACCATCCCGTTACAGTAACAGTACCTGGTAAGCCAGTAACAACAGGAGTAGCTCCTCCGGAGATTGTCAATTTAGTCACTGTTCCGGCAGCCAATGCTGTAGTTGTCCAGGTAATTGAACCCTCTGAGGTGTTACTCACAGAAGTAGTGCCGAAAGTACCGGTCGTTTCATCATATCCATAATCTGTTATTCGGATAACAGTATTTGCTGCTATAGGAGCAAGATTTACAATAGTCATTTCGTAGGGTACTACATCGTAATTCGTGCCTATAATCGCAATATCGCCAGGAGCTAATGTCTGAGCATTAAAGGATGTTATCATGCCTAGAAAACATGCAAATAGAAGTAATTTTTTATACATAAGATTATTTTTATAAATAGTTACAAAAAAGGACTGTTATGTGGACAGTCCTTATAATTTAATCATTTATGGTCTGGAAGGATATATACCCTGAACGCAAATAATATACTGCATTGCCACAAAAGGTGGTACAGTTGGTAATGGTTGAGGACCATTTCCCCAGGGAGTCAAAGTCAATCCTGTTGGGTCAAAATTTAAGCTATTAGCCACTGTTGAGGTACCTCCTGCCAAGGGTATAGTTGGTGTACCATTAGTATAAAGATTGGGTTGACCACTTCCTCCAACATCTCCTGTAGTTCCTAAAGCATTATTTGTTGCAGAAGGTGATGGAGATGCTCCATCTGCTGTACTTGCTTGTAAAACAGTACTTACTGTTACAGCACCGGTCAGGTTTGTTCCTGCTCCTTTTACAATTGTGTGCGTATGAGGAGGCATATTATTGGATGTAATTGTGTAGGATTGATTTCCACCAACTTGCCCTAAAGCATATGTTCCTCCAGGATGTGATCCTCCAATGTTTGAAGTTTGTGTCGGAAATGCTCCGCGTAAGTCAGGAAGTTTAAAAGTATTCATTCCGTCTCCTCCATAGGTTGTTCCTAATATAGAAAATAAAGCTGTGTTTTGACTTATTGATAAAGTTTGTCCTTCACAAGTTAAAAAGCCTACAGGAGCAAAATTTCCTGCAAAAAGTTTGATGGTTCCCATTATTTCGTCCATATTTTTCTTTTTTAAATTGATTAATTATTGATTTATTAATAAAATATATATATCAAACATAGTTTAACTGTAAAATAAGAATCAACAAAATGACATGAGGCTACAAATAAATGTTGTAAAGACGTGAAAAATCATACATGAAATTTATTTGTAATATTTTTAAAATAAATGAGAATGCTAATTAGGAGTCATTTTTTAGTATTTCCGTTTTGTAAATTAAATGTATAAACCAAAATTAAAGCATATTAAAAATTTGGATACGCGTATTTATACCTGTTTTTTAAAATAAAGTAAGTTAAGTAGTTGTTTTTCAATTTGTTTTAAAGGAATATTAGCGATGTTTTTTGTTTTTAAATCAATTTTCTAAAATAATTTATTAGTTTAGCTAAAGAATTGTTTAACTTATTTCCAGAAAAAATCTAAATATGACAGAAACAAATTTTAATGGAAAAATTAAAAACAGTTTACCTCTTGGCAAAAGAAGGACAAAAGAATACAGAGGTTTTAATAAAGAAGAAGTAAAAAATAAAATTGATGTTTATTTCCATTAGAAAGTTTAAAGTTGTTACTAAGTCATAATTTTAGTACTGTTATAGTTTATAGAAGAGACAATGATAAAGAACAAATTTTATGGTTTGTTAGTACAAAATTAGATGGAGAAACGACTATTTGTAAGTTTTTTTTAAAATACAGATGATGTGCCTAATAGCAGTCGTTTATGATGATACACATACAAGTTCTCTTTTTGGTGACTCTGACCCAATATAATGATGATAGATTTTTTAATATATTCAGGTTATCTATTTTTATTGATTAACTTGGTTTTATATACATATAGTTTTTTCTTTAAGAAAAAAGCTAATGTTTTTTTTATATCCTATTTAGCTTTTGCATGTGTAATGCAGTTTTCTATGGAGTGGATGTATCATTTGAAATTAGATAATTTATTTCTAATCAATATTTTTGTTATTGGACAAATGATTTTATTAAGTTTATTTTATGCTTCGATTTTAAAATTAAAATCTCAAGCAAAAATTGTAAAGTGTAGTTTGTATTTTGCTTTATTAGTATTGAGTGTTCAGTTTTTTATTGATCCTAAACAATTTTTAAAGTTCAATTTATTCGAAATTACTCTTACTTCTTTATTGATAGTAGTCTTCGCATTATTACATTTTTATAATATGCTTACAGAACATAAAACGTATTATTATATTACGATAGGTATTATTTTTTTTATGTTAGGCTCTACTATTTTGTATTTAGTAGGAAATATTACTTTAACTTTGAGTAAGGATGTGAAATATTTTTCCTGGACATTAAATGCTTTTCTGTTTTTAATATACCAATTGGTTATTTTATATGAATGGAAAATAAGTTTTTCTAAAAAAACTGTTTTGTAAGCTTAATAATTTTGTTGAATTATCATAATATTAAATCATTAACTATGAAAAAAATTAAAGTACACATTGTTTTTACAATTATGGTTTTTATGTTCTCATGTCAAAAAGAAAGTACTCAGGATGATGCTCTTTCAGCCACAACTTTACAAAAAGAAAGTTGGTTGACAGCAAAGTTAGATGCTAAATTTGCCAGTTCCCAAAAACAAGTTGCGGCTTATTTATTTTCTACAGAGGAAATGAAGGAATTAGTAGAAACACCTAACATTGAAGAAGTACATTTTGTATTAGGTTATGCTGATAATACAATACAGATAGAGGTGATTGGTGTTGATAAATCCGGAGATGATTTAGGTTCTGTTAAATCAACAATTTTGAAAGAATTAAACTTAACTAAGCTTAATGAATTGTCTATAAGTAAAACAAATAAAAGAACATCCTTATTAACCAAACATTTGTTATTGCCAAAAGATGCTTCAGTTTGGATAGAAGCCTGGCAAAAAAAGTTAAATGCGGTTTCTGATTTAGATGAAATAACCTCTTACGAAGGGAATCGTTTTCGCTATTTTAGTTTAGAATCTGAAATTATTGAGGCCATGGTAGCTAAAAACAATAAAAATATTGGAGTTTTGTTAGGACTTAACTCAAAAGGAAAAATAACAACAATTTTAATTGGCTTAGATCAAAATAATGTAATTAAAACAACAACTTTAACATCTAAAGAAGCTGAAGATGTTTATGATGGTACCAGACCTTGCCCTCCTTGTGTTGAATCAGAATAAAAAATAATTTAATTAAAAATCTCTATCTACTTTTGTTTGATAGAGATTTTTAATTAAATTATTTTTAAAGGTATTTCTCTGATAAAATTAAATGAATATCTTTGATTTTGTATTATATTCAATAATAAAAGAAATACCACAAATTTATATGAATGTAAATTCAATTCCTGAAAAAGAGATAGTCGCGATAATTTTATATACATCGCTTTTTTTTATGATTGTGTCAATTGCTCTGATTGTCTTTTTTTATTTCTCCAGAAAAAAAATCATTCAAAAAGAATTAGAGAAAAAAGATTTAATACTGGCACATCAAAGAGAGCAATTACATGCTGTTCTTATTACACAAGAGGAAGAACGTAAAAGGATAGCTCAGGATTTACACGATGATATTAGTTCAAAGTTAAATGTAGTTTCATTAAATAGTTATTTACTTACTTCTGCGAACTTAACACAAGCTGAAACTAAAGAGATTACAACTAATATTATCAATCTTACAGCAAAAGCTTTAGATAATTCCAGAAAAATTGCTCACAATTTACTTCCTCCTGTTTTTGATAAATTTGGACTTCATGCAGGTGTAGAGGAATTATGTGAAGAATTTGAAAGCAGTAAATCTCTTAAAGTCTTTTATAAAAATAAAATTGATTTTAATGAACATGAAAAAAACAAGCACTTACATGTTTTTAGAATCCTGCAAGAGTTGATGAATAACTCTTTAAGACATGGAAAAGCAACTGAAATTTCTATAATTTTTGATAAAGTAAATGGAATTAACAGCTGTATTTATAAAGATAACGGTATAGGGTTTGATTCTAAAAAATCAGAAAATCAGAAAGGACTTGGAATGAAAAATATTGATAGCAGAATATCTTTTTTAAATGGTAGTATTGAAATAAGTTCGGAGGTAAATAAAGGAATTGATGTTTTTTTTACTTTTTAACAAAATTATTGGTTTTATGTTTTCTTAATTTTATATTTCAATGCTGTTTTTTTATTAGTTATTTTTTGTAATTTTCAAATTCTAAAAGACTCAATGCCTAAAAAAATGGATGATCTTAATATCAAAATAGGTTTAGTTGATGACGAAGTTTTGTTTCGTAAAGGAATTTCTTTTTTACTTCAAAGAGAAAAAAATATTGAAATCCTTTTTGAAGCATCAAATGGAGAAGAATTGATTTCTCATTTGAATATTAATGAAACTAAACCAGATATTATTATCATGGATTTAAAAATGCCTGTTTTAAATGGTGTGGAGGCTACCAAAATTATTCGAAAATTTTTTCCCGAAATTAAAATTATTGCTTTAACAAGTTATGATACAAAATCATTTGTAACTAATATAATTCAGGTAGGTGCAGTCGCTTATTTAGTAAAAAGTACAACCCCAAAAGATTTAGTGAACACGATAAATGAAGTTGCTTCTAAAGGATTTTTTTATAATGAAACTATTTTAAAAACAATACAAGATACTATTCAACCTTCTAAAAATTCTAAAATAAATTTGGAATCAGGATTTTTATCGCCTCGGGAAATTGAAATACTTCAACTTATTTGTAATCAAAAAACAACTGCAGAAATTGCCGAAGAACTTTTTTTGAGTCCGCGAACAGTAGAAGGGCATAGAAATAATTTACTACTTAAAACAGAATCAAGAAATATTGCCGGATTAGTCGTATATGCTATTCAAAATGAAATTGCAGTCTTAACACTTTAGCTACTCAAAAATTGAATAGATATTATATAATACAAAATAATAGTAATTACTAATATACAAAGAGCTATTTTTTTTAATATATTTAAGTTCTTCGATTCTTTATTTGTATTATTAATTTTCATTTCTTACAAGTTTTTTTAATCATCAAATTTAAAGATAATATCCGTATCTCTTGTAAGTATTTATACCTGTTTTTTTGTTTTATTCTTTTTAAAATAAATTAAAAAAGAATAAAGTTTCTTTGCTATAATTATTCAGGTCTCAACATGGTTTTTTAGTACTTCCTTTATATCTTTACCCTTAAATAGTTGTCGAATGAAACAAAGTTTAATATATGTAGTATTGTTTTTGGTAACACTGTCGGTAAAGGCTTCTTATGTACTTCTACCGATGGATGACGCTACACAACAAAATCATCTTAAAGCTTATGGTATTACTTATTGGTGTTTGAGTAAGGATTACAAGGCGAGTTGGTTACTAAACTATCGTGGTGGTTCATTTTTATTACCGGACGCAGATGAAATTCGTAAAGAGTGTAAAATTCGTGGAGTAAGTTTTGAAATTATTTCTGATAGTGAAGAAGCGTCAATTTTAGATGAAATTTCGAGTCCCTCTCAAAATATGGAATCAGTTATTTTGGAAAAAGCTCCTAAAATTGCAGTTTATACTCCAAAAGGCAAACAACCTTGGGATGATGCTGTAACATTAGTTTTAACATATGCCGAAATTCCCTTTACACCAATTTATGATGAAGAGGTTTTAAGCGATCAGTTGTTACTTTACGACTGGCTGCATTTGCATCATGAAGATTTTACCGGTCAATATGGCAAGTTTTATTCAGCTTACAAAAATACGCCTTGGTATATTGAACAAAAAAAGGATTCAGAAGCTTTGGCTAGTAAGTTAGGCTATTCAAAAGTTTCACAGGAAAAAGGAGCCGTAGCTAAAAAAATCAGAGACTTTGTTGTTGGAGGAGGTTTTATGTTTGCAATGTGTTCTGCAACGGATAGTTTTGATATTTCTTTAACAGCAGATGGGGTTGATATCTGTGAAGCAATGTTTGATGGAGATGCAAGTGAACCGAATTATCAATCAAAATTGAACTATGGAAATTCTTTTGCCTTTAAAGATTTTACACTTGAACGAAGACCGGAACAATATGAATTTTCAGATATTGATATGACTACAAAACGTAGAATAACACCTGATAAAGATTATTTCACTTTAATGGAATACTCTGCAAAATGGGATCCAATACCAAGTATGCTTTGTCAAAATCATACACAATTGGTAAAAGGATTTATGGGGCAGACTACTTCATTTGATTCAGCATTGATCAAATCTAATGTTTTAATTATGGGAGCATGTGAACTTAATGGTGAAGCACGCTATATTCATGGAGAAAAAGGAAAAGGAATGTTTACTTTTTTTGGAGGACACGATCCCGAAGATTATCAGCATCAGGTAGGTGATCCCCCAACAGTTTTGGATTTGCATCCAAATTCTCCTGGCTATCGATTGATTTTAAATAACGTTTTGTTTCCGGCTGCAAAAAAGAAAAAATTAAAAACATAATTATTTGCTCTCGTTATATCTAGTGTAAGAAATATAAAGGCTTTTTCAATTTATGAAAAAGCCTTTTTTTGTTTTCATTAAGAATTAGACTGCTCTTAATCCTGTTGTGATAGCAAATCTATTCCATGAATTGATTGTAATAATAGCCAGGATAATTTCTGCTAAATATTTTTCATCAAATAAACGGGCTGCATTTTGATATGTTTCTTCAGAAACATGATTACTGATTAAAGTTACTTCTTCGGTCAAAGCCAAAATTGCTTTTTCTTCTTCTGTATAAATGTCCGCTTCGCGCCATGCACTTATAAGATAAATGCGTTGTTCGGTTTCGCCATATTTCCTGGCATCTGCAGTATGCATGTTAATACAAAAAGCACATCCGTTTATTTGTGAAGCACGAATTTTGATGAGTTCTTTATGCGTTGGAGTCAATGATGTTTTAGAAATATAACTTTCTAAATTCATAAGGGCTTGATAAGCATCTGGAGAAACTGTTGGGATAACGATTCTTGGTTTCATTTTACTTGTTTTTAAAGTTGAAACAAAGGTCAGTCAATCATATTTTGTAAATCTTGAACTACTTCAAGAAATGCATTTATATCTTCCCAGCTCTTATTTTACTCATAAATTCTGCTGAAAAATCTAAGTAGGAGGCAAGCATATATTGAGGAACTCGCTGTACGAAATCTGGTTGTTGGTTTTTGAAATGGTTATATCTTTCTTCCGCCGACATTGTAAAAAGGAATTTGATACGCATTTGGGCAGCTCCAAATGTTTTTTGTGAAATGATTCTAAAATAGCGTTCTAGCTTTGGAATCTGAATTAATAATGATTCCAAGACTTGTTTTTCAATTGCAATGATTTCAGAATTTTCTACAGCCTGAATATAAAAGTGAGACGGTGTATGATTATGAAAACTTAGATAATCGGTAATCCACCAACTCTCGACTCCAAATTGAAGTGTTTGTTCTGTTCCTTTATTATTAATAATATATTGTCTAAAACAGCCTTTTGTAATAAAATGTATAGTGTTGCAGACTTGACCTTCTTGTAAAACATGTTGTTTCTTTTTGATTTTGGTAATATCCAAACTCGATTCTAAAATATCAATCTCATGAGATTCTAAGGAGATAAATTTTTGAATATGTTCTAAAAGTACTGAATGCATTTGATTGTAATTGATTTAATATAAATGTAATAAATCTAGTTTCTATTCTGATAAACAATTAGAAAGCAAAAACCCAGTCATTTGACTGGGTTTTTTATGATAAGTAAGTAATCTTAAATTGAGTTGATAAACGTTTATTTTACTTTATTAAGAATAGCTTTGAAAGCTTCTGGGTGGTTCATAGCTAAATCTGCAAGAACTTTACGGTTCAATTCGATTCCGTTAGCTTTAACTTTTCCCATGAATTGAGAATAAGACATTCCTTCTAATCTGGCTCCAGCGTTGATACGTTGAATCCATAAAGCACGGAAATTTCTTTTGTTTTGTTTTCTATCGCGGTAAGCGTAGCACATTGCTTTCTCTACTGCATTCTTAGCAACTGTCCAAACGTTTTTACGTCTGCCAAAGAAACCTTTGGCTTGCTTCATTATTTTTTTTCTTCTTGCTCTTTTAGCAACTGAATTTACCGATCTTGGCATAATTTTAATGTATTTTTGTAGCAGGCGTCCTGAATTGAATCAAAGGAACTTAAAAGCCATACTCCAAGGTTATATAAATATTTTTTAACCTAAAGAATATCTTTAGTCTAATGTTTTAAGGCCAAACGTCTAAGTCAGTAACTGACTTTTAAACTTTATGACTTTCTAACTTTTGACTCTTATTATTAGATAATTCTTAATTGTTGTTTAATGCTTTTCATATCTGTTTGGTGAACTAGCGCTGAGTGTGTCAAAGCTAATTTACGTTTTTTAGATTTTTTAGTCAGGATGTGACTTTTAAAAGCATGCTTTCTTTTAATCTTTCCAGAACCAGTAACTTTGAAACGTTTCTTGGCGCTAGATTTTGTTTTCATTTTAGGCATTTTTCCTAGTGTTTTAATTTATTCTTACTTACTTATATCTTGGCCTGAAAGTTTAAATGTCAAAAGTCAAAAGTCAGTTTATGACTTTCAACTTTAAGACTTTCGACTTTAAGACTTATTTCTTTTTCTTCGGAGCAATGAACATGATCATTCTCTTTCCTTCCAAAACAGGCATTGCCTCAACTTTTCCGTGTTCTTCAAGATCTGTAGCAAGACGTAATAATAAAATTTGTCCTTGATCTTTGTAGATAATAGAACGTCCTTTAAAGAATACAAAAGCTTTTAATTTAGCCCCTTCTTTAAGGAACTTCTCAGCATTCTTTCTTTTAAACTCGTAATCATGCTCATCAGTCTGAGGACCAAATCTAATTTCTTTTACTACAACTTGAGACGATTTAGCTTTTAATACCTTGTCACGTTTCTTTTGTTCGTAAACAAATTTCTTGTAATCCATGATTTTACAAACCGGCGGTTCAGCATTTGGCGAAATCTCAACTAGATCCAATTCAAATTGGTCAGCTAAACGTAATGCCTCTGCTAGTTTAAATACACCAGGCTCGATGTTTTCACCTACTAGTCTTACTTCTTGTACACCACGAATATTGTTATTTATTCTGTGTGCATCTTTTTTTTCTACGCGAGGTTGAAAACCTCTGTTGCTTCTTATTGCTATGACTTTATAATTTAAGTTAAACTTTAAAAACTTTTAATGTTTTATTTATTTCTTCGTTTACAATTCTGACAAATTCGTCTATTGTAACTGTAATATTCCCTTTTCCTTCTTGTCCGTGTCGACGAATAGAAATAGTGTTATTTTTCTCCTCCTCTTCTCCTACAATCAGCATAAATGGTGTTTTCTGCATTTCTGCATCTCTAATTTTCTTGCCTATTGTCTCGTTTCGGTTGTCAATTAGGGCGCGAATTTCGTGATTTTCTAGCAAATCTAAAACTTTTTTAGCATATATTTCGTATTTCTCGCTCAAAGACAAGATTATAGCTTGCTCAGGCATTAGCCAAAGAGGGAAATTTCCAGCTGTATGTTCCAGTAAGATAGCAATAAAACGTTCCATAGAGCCGAAAGGAGCTCTGTGAATCATAACTGGTCTGTGTAATTCGTTATCAGCACCTTTATAAGTCAAGTCAAAACGCTCAGGTAAGTTATAATCTACCTGAATTGTTCCTAATTGCCATTGTCTTCCCAATGCATCTTTAACCATAAAATCCAATTTTGGACCGTAAAATGCAGCTTCACCATATTCAACTACAGTATTTAAACCTTTGTCTGCAGCAGCATTGATAATTGCATTTTCAGCTTTTTCCCAATTTTCATCAGTACCAATATATTTTTCTCTATTTTCCTGATCTCTCAACGAAATTTGAGCAGTAAAATTTTCAAAACCTAACGAACCAAATACATATAATACAAGATCAATTACTTTTTTAAACTCTTCATCCAATTGCTCTGGAGTACAAAAAATATGTGCATCATCTTGAGTAAATCCTCTAACACGAGTTAAACCATGCAATTCTCCAGATTGTTCATATCTATATACAGTACCAAATTCAGCATAACGCTTTGGTAAATCTTTGTACGACCAAGGTCTTACGTTATAGATTTCACAGTGGTGAGGACAGTTCATTGGTTTCAATAAAAATTCTTCACCTTCTGCTGGAGTATGAATAGGTTGAAAACTATCTGCACCATATTTAGCATAGTGACCAGAAGTAACATATAATTCTTTTTGGCCAATATGCGGACTCACAACTTGCTCGTATCCTGCTTTCTTTTGTGCTCTTTTTAAAAATTGTTCCAAACGCTCTCTAAGTGCAGCTCCTTTTGGTAACCATAGAGGTAAACCTTGTCCAACTTTTTGAGAGAAAGCAAACAATTCAAGTTCTTTACCTAATTTACGGTGATCACGACGTTTTGCTTCTTCAAGAAGTTCAAGATATTCAGTTAAATCTTTTTGTTTAGGGAAGGATGTTCCATAAACACGAGTTAATTGTTTGTTCTTTTCATCACCTCTCCAGTAAGCACCGGCAACGCTCATGATTTTAAAAGCTTTTATAATACCAGTATTCGGAATATGGCCACCACGACATAAATCAGTAAAAGTAGCGTGATCACAAAAAGTAATAGTTCCATCTTCAAGATTCGAAATCAATTCAGTCTTGTAAACGTTATCTTTATACATTTCTAAAGCGTCGGCTTTACTAACCGGACGCATTTTAAACTCATGTTTTTCTCTTGAAATCTCAAGAACACGATCTTCAATCTTTTTAAAGTCAGCTTCTACGATTTTCTGATCTTCAAAATCAACATCGTAATAGAAACCGTTTGCAATTGCAGGTCCAAGAGTTAATTTAATTCCAGGATACAATTCTTCCAGGGCTTGCGCCATTACGTGCGAAGTAGAATGCCAGAAAGCTTTTTTCCCTTCAGCATCGTTCCAAGTATATAGTATAAGATTACCGTCGGTCGTCAATGGGGTTTCGGTTTCAATAGTTGTACCATTAAAAGATGCTGAAATAACGTTTCTAGCAAAACCTTCGCTAATGTTTTTAGCGACCTCCATTGGAGTTACGTCTGATGCGAACTCTCTAATTGACCCATCGGGTAAAGTAATCTTGATCATTGTTTGTAATTTTGTGAGTGCAAATATACATGATTACAAAAACACATACAATATATATGTACAAGTTTACTTATTATATATGTATTGCTTTTCTATTGTACATTATTAAGGTGTCTTAATTTGGCAAACCCTATGGGTTTTGCATAGGTTGTTTGAAGTAATATAGCGTCGTGGTATATCGAATGCTTGTTTTGGATCCGACAAGTTGTCTTAACGTGGCGGGTTTGTTTTTATGTATATATAACTTAGGTAAAAAAACGATACTACAATATATGAGGGTGCTTTTTGTTGGACTGATCGAATTCGAAGCCTTTGGAGTTTTGGAATTTGAGATCTAGCGATAGTGAGCAGCAATTTGAAAAAGTTTTGGATTCAAGTTTAGGAGCTATTTCCCGCTGTCCTTCCAAATCTTTTGTTTTGAACCCCAAAACAAAAGGATTTTCCCTCCCATCGGGGCTAGGGTATGGTTTTCCAGAAGAATATTAGCGGAAATAGGATTTCAAACGGTAATTAAAAGAGAAAAATCAGGCGCCAAGACTG
>NZ_JASY01000035.1:0-14661 GCF_000735715.2 Flavobacterium chungangense LMG 26729 | reverse complement strand
GATTTTGAAGTGGCAGATGATGCAGTTTGGGTTAAGATTGCCAACAAAACAGTTAGTGTAAATTCAACATCAGAAAACATAGATAAGGTATTTATCTATGATCTTTCAGGCAAACAATTGTATGTGAAAGAGGATGTAAATAATCTGCAGTTGCTTATTGAGAATTTGCCATTTGCCCAACAGGTTTTATTGGTAAAGGTAGTTTTGGACAATGGTTACCAGACTACAAAAAAGGTAGTCTTTAATTAAGATAACAGAGTAGTAAAATTAAAAATCCGATAGCGAAAGTTATCGGATTTTTTTTGATATTGATTAGAGCAGGAAAATATCAGTCAGTAAATAACCTTACAATAGTTCAAGTTCTTTCATTTTATCATAAACTAAATTGCTCTCATATCCTCTTCTAAGCATATAATCGCAAAATTTTTTTCGTCTTTTTAAAGAATTAGTTTCGGTTAAATTTTCCCAAAATCTCTCAGAAACCTGATTAAATGTTGCTTCGTATTCGTCTGGTGTGATTTCTTTTAAAGCCAGATTAATATTTGTTGTAGATATGTGTCTGATTTTTAATTCATTTACAATTCTAATTTTTCCCCAATTTTTGATTCGATGTTTACCGCGCGCAAAGCTACACGCAAAGCGTGTTTCGTTTAAAAAATTATCTTCAATGAGTTTTACGATAATAATGTCTGTTTCGTCTGAAGACATTTTCAAAGAATGGAGTTTTGTAACTACTTCATCATGACAGCGGTCCTGATAAGCACAAAAATGTTCTAGTTTTTGTAATGCTTCTTTGATGGTCATATTTAAAAATGAAATATAATTTAACTGAAAACAAAAGTAACTGATTTAATATAATTGTGATAAAACTTTTCTCTGACAATTAAAAAGTAGGAAAATTTAACATTTTGAATTGTTTTTTTTTATACATTTGAAATACCCCCATTATAAGCAACTTAAATTCAGTTGTTTAGTAAATATGTTTTTTTTGAGAAAAAGTAGCTGTTCCAGACAAACCCCAAAGTTCTGGCAGTATTTTCTTTTTCAATACCACTCATAAATATTTCTAAGAATTAATTGATTTTTTTAATCTTTAAACTCTATTGTTATGAGACTAAAACTACCTTTTCTGTTATTTTTTGTTTATTCTTTTACGTGGTCTCAAATCACTTTTTCGCCACCATCTACAACTGCAGGTACTTTTAAAGTACCTGCAGGGGTTACTTCATTGAGTGTAGAATGTTGGGGTGCCGGAGGCGGAGGCGGAGGTGTTACTTCGACACTGGCTTCTCTTTGGGCAGGAGGCGGAGGCGGAGGTGGAGCTTATAGTAAAGTTATTGCATTAACTGTAACTCCTGCAAGTACTCTAAATTATAAAGTGGGAGATGGAGGAACTGGCTTTAGTGGAGCAAATAATGGTGCTGATGGTGAGCAAACTTTTTTTTCAACTGTGGTTGCAAATGGAGGAGCTGGAGGTAAATTTGGTAATCCTACTCTAGGAGCCGGAGGAGCCGGAGGGGCAGCTTCAGGAACTGGTATAAAATATTCAGGAGGAAACGGGGCAACAGCTGCTCTTTTAAGTGTTGTTTCTATAAACTCCGGTGGTGGAGGTGGTGGAGCGGGTACAACTGCTAACGGAGGTAATACTAATAATGCAACTGGTGGGACTGCTGGAGTTTCTGGTGGTGGAGCAGGTGCAGATGGTGTATTAGCGGTTGGCGATGGAAAAGATGGTGCAACGCCAGGAGGAGGTGGTAGTGGTGCCGCATCTTTATTATCGCTTGGTGCAACAAGAAAAGGAGGAAATGGAGGGAATGGGAAGCTAAATGTTGTTTATACCTGTCCAACTTATGGACTAACATCAGCAACTACTGCAGACGATTTATGTTTAACAGCAGGGACAACCACATTAGTAAGATTAACAGGTGGAGCATCTTTGCCCAACGGAGACTATGTGGTGACTTACAGTCGTACTAATCCTAATGCAGCCGGGTTAACAGCCACAATGTCTGTTACCGGAGGAACCGGAACAGGAACCTTTACAGCAGTTGGATTAAATATAGCAGGTACAAGTACCATAACCGTCACCAATCTTACTTCAGAAGCTTGTACTAATACAACAAGTACATTTAATACCGTAACAATCAACGTTTATGCCGCAAGTATTGGAGGCACAATTGATACCCCTGCAGCAATTTGTAGTGGTAATACAAGTGGTTTATTGACATTATCTGGTCATACGGGATCTGTAGTAAAATGGCAATATGCTGTAAGTCCTTTTTCTACGTGGACAGATATACTGACAGCTACGACTAACACTTTCACATCTGATGCATTAACTCAAACAACTCAGTTTAGAGCAGTTGTTAAAAATGGCGTTTGTGATGCTTTAAATTCTGCTGCTACAACTGTCACTGTAAATCCTTCACCCACAATTGCTACAACAGGAATAGCCAATACTATTTGTTACAATGTGGGCGCTCAAACTGCTACATTACCTTACACAGCAACAACGAATACGCCGATTAATTATAGTATTACATGGAATGCAGCAGCCAATACAGCCGGATTGGTAAACCAGGGGGGTACTGCATTTGGATTTTCTTCTGGTGGAGGAAATTTGAATACGATTGTCATTCCGGCAGGAGTACCGGCCAATACTTATTCAGGTAACATGACTATTTTAAATGCTAATTGTTCAGTAACGCAACCTATACAAATTACGATTAATGCTCTAAGTGTTGGAGGCACAATTGATACCCCTGCAGCAATTTGTAGTGGTAATACAAGTGGTTTATTGACTTTGTCTGACTACACAGGAACGATTACAGGCTGGGAATCTTCGGTAGCCCCTTTTTCTTCCTGGACACCTATTGCTAATACAATTAATACTTATACTTCAGGGACATTAACACAAACTACACAGTTTAGGGCAATTGTTAAAAATGGAGTTTGCGATGCTGTGAATTCTGCAACTACAACTGTAACAGTAAATCCTTTACCTACTATTGCTACAACTGGAACACTGGATAATATTTGTTTTAATACGGGCGTTCAAACTGCTACATTACCTTACAGTGCAACAACTAACACACCCCTTAATTATAGTATCATATGGAATGCCGCTGCAAATACTGCTGGGTTAGTAAACCAGGGTGTTACTGCATTTGCTTTTTCTTCGGGCGGAGGAAATCTAAATACAATAGAGATTCCGGCTGGTGTAGCTGCTAATACTTATTCGGGGGTAATGACCATTCAGAATGTTAATTGTTCAGTTACTCAGCTTATACAGCTTACTATTGTACCAAAGCCTTCTGAGCCAATACCTGGAACAGTTACCGAACCTACATGTGTTACATCTACAGGCAGTGTAACTTTAAGCGGATTACCAGCCTCAGTTACCTGGATAATTAAACAAATAGGTACAGTATCAACAACATATACCGGTACAGGAACTACCTATAACGTCTCGAATCTTATTCCAGGAAATTATGCATTTACTGTTGAATATGTGGGAAGCTGTATATCGACTTCTTCTGCAAGTGTAATTGTCAACAATCTTGTTACCAATTCCTATACTAACACCGGGTGGTCAAACGGAAGTCCTACAATCAATCAAAATTTGATTTTTGCTTCAAATTACACTACAACAGGGGGAGGATTAGAAAATATTAATGGTTGCACTTGTGTGGTAAATTCAGGAATTAATGTTGTAATAAGTAGTGATGATACATTAACTATAAACAAAGCAATTGTTAACAATGGAGGGACATTGACTTTTGAAAATAATGCCAGTTTAGTACAAATAGCTAATGTTGCTAATACAGGTAATATTATATACAAGCGAATATCTAAACCAATGAAAAATTTTGATTTTACATGTTGGGCATCACCTGTAACAGGACAGACATTGTTTAATTTATCTCCAAATACCTTATCAGATAAATATCTTTCTTATACAGCAACCGGATGGAAAACCGAACCACCAATAACTACAGTAATGATTCCCGGAAAAGGATATGGGATAAGAACTCCAAAAGCCAAACTTTGGCCAAATGGTGAGAATGTAGTTTTTCCTTATTCACAACCCGTTCAGTTTATAGGTGTTCCTAATAATGGTAATATTTCGGGAGGTGCAGTAGTGGCTGGAATTACTTATTTAATAGGTAATCCCTATCCTTCTGCAATTGATGCAGATGCTTTTTTGTTTGAAAATCCTAACAACAGTGCTATTCTGGAGGGTATTATTTATTTCTGGACTCATAATACTGATATTTCTCTAAATGGAGGAAAATATTCATCTGCTGATTATGCTTCTTATAATGGAATAGGCGGTACAATGACATTACCTGCTGCTTCAGGAGGGAGTGTTCCAAATGGTAAAATAGCTGCAGGACAATCTTTCTTTGCCAAGGCTACTAATAATGGATCTGTTGTATTTAATAATGAGATGAGAATTTCTGGGGATAATCATCATTTTTTTAAACCAGCCAAGTCCTCAAAATCAAATGCGTTTGAACGACATCGTCTATGGCTTAATATGACTAATACAGGCGGAGCTTTCAAGCAGCTGCTAATTGGTTATATTCAGGGAGCCACGAATGGATTTGACAGCGATTTTGATGGAGTATCTTTAAATGCAAATCTGTTTATTGATTTTTACAGTATCAACTTAGGTAGTAATCTCGTTATTCAGGGACGTGCCCTGCCTTTTACAGATTCTGATCTAGTCCCGCTAGGATATTCAACAATCATAGAAGGAGAATTTACTATTTCTATAGGTCAGGCTGATGGAAAGCTGGGTAATCAGCCTGTTTATCTTGAAGACAAGCTAACAAATACAATTAATGATCTAAGAGAAAGTGATTATACGTTTAAAACCAAAACAGGTATTTTTAACAATAGATTTGTTCTAAGATATACTAATAAAACGTTAGGTATTGATGATTTTGAATCGGATAATAATGTTTTGGTTTGGATTGATAATAAAAACATAAGGCTTCATTCTGCAAAAGAAAACATTAATAAAGTATTTATTTATGATGTTTTGGGAAGGTTAATTTATAATGATTCAGCAATTTCTGCACCCGAGGTAATTATAAGCAATCTCAAATTTAAGGATGAGGTTTTATTAGCTAAAATTGTATTAATGAATAATCACATTATAACTAAAAAGATTATTACAACTTCAAAATAATTTCACAGTTGTTTAATGAAAAAACTTAAATTAAGTTTCTGTTTTGTATTTAATCGATTTTATTTGCTTTTTATCTATTTTTTGAAAATATAATGTTAACTTAATACTGTTCTTTTATAAAATTAAAAAACGTTATGTTCTTTTTTTTGTTAAATCCGAAGTATTAACTTAATCTCAAATTAAGATGAAAAAGATGTTTATTGCAGCGGGCATGTTTATGATTTTTATGTGCTCATTTGGACAATCAAAAAGTAGTGTGTTTAATAATGCAATGGGGGTTTCGGGAAATAACAACCAGTCTTTTGAATCAGAAAAAACGTCAAAATCAAATGCGTTTGAACGACATCGTCTATGGCTTAATATGACTAATACAGGAGGAGCATTTAAGCAGCTGCTAATTGGTTATATTCAGGGAGCAACTGATGGGTATGACAGCGATTTTGACGGAGTGTCTATTAATGGGCATGCTTTTATCGATTTTTACAGTATCAATCTGAGCAGAAATCTCGTTATCCAGGGGCGTGCTTTACCTTTTAAGGAATCTGATGTAGTGCCTTTGGGATTTAGTACAAACATAGCAGGCGAATTTACTATTGCTATAGGACAGGCAGATGGTGTCCTTGTCAATCAGCCTGTCTATTTAGAGGACAAACTCACTAAAACAATTCGTAATCTAAGAGAACAGGGATATACTTTTACTACAAAAACAGGTGTTTTTAACGATAGATTTGTGTTAAGATATACCAATACTAATAATACATTAGCCACTGAGGATTTTGAAGATGTAAAGACAAAAATTTCAATTGGAGTTAAGAATGAGATAATTACAATAAATTCGAATGTCGAAAATATTGACAAAATCTTTGTTTATGATATTTTTGGAAAACAATTATCAAATCAGGAAAACATTGGAAATACACAGTTTGTAATTCAGAATTTACCTTCTGCCCAACAAATTTTATTATTGAAAGTGCTTTTAGAAAATGGTCAATCCATTACTAAAAAAGCAATATTGCAATAAAAATTTATAAAATGAATTAAAAATCCATAGCGAAAGCTATAGGATTTTTTTATGCCTTCTTAAATTTTATAAAAAGGGCAAACACTTCTTGCAAAAAATAGTCGATATCATTGAACTCAAATTTAATTTTTTTGAGGCAATCTTTAATTTATTTAAGTTAAAGAATGTTTCTGATTGTCAATATTTTAGATCTAAATTTCAATATGTTTTCAGAATTTTAAAATCCCCTAATCGGATTTAGAACAGTTTTTACTATACAGAAAAATCTTAACCTAAATATTGAATTAAAATGAAAAAGATATACACTTTACTAGGCCTCTTTTTAATTTTTGTATACTCGTATGGGCAATCAGCAAGTAATTATTCTTTTACCGCCGTTCAGGGAAGTTATATTCCTCTTACAGGTGTTCCCGGTGTTACTGATACTTCATTAAATGCAACTGATGATAATGCCATTTCAAATGCTGTGACTTTGCCTTTTACCTTTACATTTGCTGGTGTAGCTTACACTTCAATCAGGGTTTCCTCTAATGGTTTTCTTTCCTTTTCAGCAGCGGCTACTGATTCTAATGCTAATACTCAGGCTAATGCAGAAACCAGGAAACCAATTTTGTTTCCTTTATGGGATGATTTAAAGTGTACGGTCAAGCCAAGATATATAACAACCGGTATTGCGCCGCACAGAAGGTTCAAGGTAGAGTGGATACAACAAAGTTGGGATAATGGAGCAGCTGGAGATGTAATTTCGTTTCAGGTATGGTTATTTGAAACAACAAATGTTGTTGAATTTTTATACAATCAGGGAGCCGTTGCTGTAAATAATGCTGCCGGGGGTGCGTCAATAGGAATATATGATGCAGCCAGTAAATATTTGACATTAAATAATTCTACCGGAACTCCTTTGGCACAATCAGATGTTTTCACAACCAATATCAGTGCTAAACCCGCTACAGGACAAATTTATAGATTTACTCCTCCGGCTGCAGTAGGGTTAGAAGCAAATAACTATTGTTTTTCGGCAAGTTCGAGAACATACGATAATTTATTGTCTACTACAGATGTGCCGGGTTTAGCGGCAAGTTCAGATGATGTACTTTCGAGTTCGGTTGCTTTACCATTTACTTTTAATTTTGCAGGAGCTTTTTATTCGAATATAAGGGTTTCCAGTAATGGGTGGATCACATTTGCATCGCCTAATCCAACAGCAGCTCAAAATTACACCAATAATATAGCCAATGCAAACATTATAAAGCCGGCATTATTTGCATTATGGGATGATATTGAACTTACCGTAGTTCCAAAATATGTAACTTCGGGTACCGCCCCAAACAGAATTTTTAAGATTGAATTTTCCAAACAGAAATGGGATTATAATGGAGCAAATGATGCGATTTCTTTTCAGATATGGTTATATGAGAAAAGTAATAATATAGAATACATTTATAAACAGGGTGCCGGAGCATTGAGATTTCCATCTGCCACAATAGGTATATATGATGCAAATGGAAAGTATTTGCTTCTTAATGATGTGAGTGCAAGTCCAACCACGACATCAAGTTCTTTTATATTTACCCTTGGAGCAAAACCTGCGACAGGACAGGTATATAAATTTTCACAACCGCCTTCAATTTCTTATCCAGGTAATGCATTTATAGCAACCGGTAATGTTGGAGTCACACAAACAGGTGTAACAGGCGGTACATATTCAGCAACTCCACCAGGATTGAGTTTTGTAAGTACAGCTACAGGAGAAGTGAATCTAACTTCAAGTTTAGGAGGTACATATACCATAACCTATAGTGTAGCAGGATGTACAAGCGCAACGACTGAGATGACAATTTTTCCTTTGTTACCCCAGCCTGTTGGTACTATTGGTGTAGCTTCATGCAGTAGCGCAAACGATGGCTCTATAACAGTAACTAACATGAACAATAGTGTAAAATTTGTAGCGGCTGATAATGATTATATTGATTTAGGAAGTAGTATGCTTTCAGCAAGGAGTGCGTTTACTATGGGAGGCTGGATAAAATTCAAAGCATCTGATATAACAGGCAGAATGAGTTTATTTGGTCAGAATGATGCATTGGAGTTTGGTCTTGCATCTTCTTCAACTTTAGAATTCTGGAGTCCGGCCACAGGTCCAGTAACCGCTTCATTTACTCCGGCTTCATTAGGAAATGAGGCATGGCACCACGTTTCAGTAACGGGTGATGGTGCGACTGTAAAAATTTATATTGATGGGGTCAGTGTTCCTGTTACTGGTGGTGTAGTGAATACAGTAAATTATGGATCATCAGCCTTTACTACCAAAATTGGAAGTCGTGTTTTTGGTAATACAAATGGAGAAACTTTTACAGGCAGTATTTTAAAAACCGCATTTTACAGCACGGCTCTTTCCGCATCACGAATCCAAAGCCTTGCTTTTGGTCCTACTGTCTATTCAGGGTTTGAAACAGGATTAATTGCCGGATATAACTATTATGATGGTGCAGGGACAACTTTGACATCTATTCCTGCTGGTTATAATGGCACATTTGTTAATTCTCCTGAATGGGTTGATCCATATACATATGCCTGGCAAAAGGTAGGAAGCAGTACCGTTATCGCAATTTCAAAAAATATAACAGGTCTGACACCTGGTGATTACAGAGTAACAGTAGCGCTTACAGGAGTAAGTAGTCCAAATGCGAAAACGTTTACAGTAGGTTCTGCGCCTGAGGTGACGGCAACTGCCGGTACAGGAGCTAATTGTACTACTACGATTAATGCAAATTGGAATGCAGTAGGAGGAAGTACAAGTTATGTATTGGATGTGGCTACAGATGCCGCTTTTACAACTTTTGTTTCAGGTTACAATAATTTGAACGTCGGGCTGGTAACAACTTATGCTATTACAAATGTTCCTCCGGGAGCTATATATTACAGGGTTCGCAGAAATACCAGTTGTGGTGTGAGTGCAAGTTCTAATGTTATTCAATATCAAACTTTGCAAGTTAAAACTCCAGTTGCGACAGCCGCTGCCATTTTATCATGTAATAGTTTTACTGCCAATTGGAATGCGGTTGTTGGGGCTAATGCATATTATTTAGATGTAGCTACAGATTCTGGTTTTACAGCAATGGTTACAGGTTATAATGGTTTAAATGTAGGCAATGTAACAAGTTATGCTGTTACAGGATTGACTTCAGGCACTACTTATTATTACAGATTGCGTTCAGCAAATGCTTCTTGCGGTATGATGATTACTTCATCCAATACTACTTCGATATTAATAAATATAGGTCCTACAGCTCCTGTTGTAGGCGCAATTACACAGGCTACATGTGCTAAGCCACTTGGGAGTGTTATGTTAAGCGGTCTTCCTGCAGGCGACTGGACATTACAATTCTCAACTGGTCAAACTTATTCAGGAAGCGGAACAAGTGTAACCATATCAGATCTTGCACCAAATAACACATATAATATTGCTGTTAAAACAGATGCTTGTTTTTCAGCTTATTCGTCTAATATTGTGATCAATCCTTTAGTGATTACAACAGCAACATGGAATGGTTCGTGGACACCAGGCCCGCCAACGATTAATGATTATGTTGTTTTTGCAAGCACTTATAGTTCAACTGGAGATTTAAGTGGCTGTACCTGTACAGTAAATTCAGGTGTTGCAGTTACAGTAAACTCAGGTCATACTTTTACTATTACCAATGCGGTTACAACAACAGGGGGGACATTAACTTTTGAAAACAATGCGAGTCTGGTACAAACAAATGACATAAGTAATACGGGAAATATAATCTACAAGAGAATTTCTCAGCCTATGAAAAATTTTGATTTTACCTTGTGGTCATCTCCAATTCCTACTCAGGTTCTTAATGTGCTTTCACCCAATACGTTATTGGATAAATATTTGTCCTATAATTCTACATTGAATAAATGGAAAACGGAAGTACCAACTTCTAACATGACAGTTGGAAAAGGATATGGTATCAGAACACCTAAAGCGAAACTTTGGCCAAATGGAGAAAATGTAGTTTTTCCTTATTCTCAGCAGGTTCAGTTTACAGGAGTTCCAAATAATGGAAATATATTTGGAGAGGAAATAACAGCAGTTTCTTCAACCCATAATTTTTTAATTGGTAATCCTTATCCTTCGGCTTTAGATGCAGATTTATTTTTATTAGCCAATAATACAATATTACAAGGCACCCTATATTTCTGGACGCACAATACAGCAATTGCATCAATTGGAAATAAATTTGTTTATACAGCAAATGATTATGCTTCTTATAATGCAACCGGAGGAGTATCTGCAATAAGTGATCCGCTACATAATAATAATCCATCTCTTGATTTGGGTAAAAAACCTACCGGTAAAATTGCCGCAGGGCAATCATTTTTTGCAACTGCAAAAGGACAAGGGACAATTGCATTTACAAACGGTATGCGTGTTCCCGGAAATAATAATCAGTTTTTTAAGCCTGGAAAAGCTGCAGGACTGGAAAAAAATCGTTTATGGCTGGATTTGAGTAATGCCGGAGGTGCCTATAAACAAACATTAGTTGGCTATATTGAAGGGGCAACCAATACTTATGAAGATCAATTTGATGGCATTAGCTTTGATGGTAATGTATATGTAGATTTTTACAGCATCAATGATGATAATAATCTGGTGATACAGGGACGTGCTCTGCCCTTTGACAATAGGGATAGTGTTCCTTTGGGATATAAAACTACAATTGCAGGTAATTTTACAATTGGTATCAATCAGGCAGATGGAGTTTTGGCAAATCAGGCAATATATCTTGAAGATAAATTAATTCAGACAATCCACGATTTGAGAATAGCAGATTATACTTTTTCTACAGAAATTGGAACTTTCAATGATCGTTTTGTTTTAAGATATACGAATAGTAATTGGGGTACAGGCGATTTTGAATTATCCAAGAATGGACTAAATGTAGCGGTCAAAAATAAAGTCATCACAATCAGTTCAGTAAAAGATACCATTAATGCAGTTTTTGTATATGATATTTCAGGTAAATCAATTTATAAAAAAGATAAAATAAACAGCAATCAATTTTTAATCATACAGTTAAATAGTGCAGAGCAGGTTTTGTTGGTCAAAATATTTTTGGAAAATGATCATATTGAAACACGAAAAATTATATTTAGGTAAGTAATTAGTTTAGTTTTATTAAAAAAAATCCGGTAGATTTCTACCGGATTTTTTTTAATTATTTATTTGATTTTAAGATAGTTATTGTTTATTCAAGTGTGATTTTAAGAAAAATTAAGCCAAATTTTACGTAATATGCCGAAAACATAAGTAGGATTTTACATTTTAAATTGTTTTTTTTGCAATCCCAAATGGCAATACATCGGATAAATATGTTTTTAATCGAATTTAAATTTTTTCACATATAAAGAAATTGCAGAAGACTTATTTTTGTCCTTTATTATGCAACTTTTTTATGATGATTTTTTGACATTTTAACCATTATAAATTATTAATAATTGCAATCGACGTCCCAAACAAATCTAAAATAAATACCACCTACTGTATGATTCAAAAATTACTTTTGTTCGTTATTTATCTGTTTTATAAGCCTTTTTCAACTCTCAATAAATCTTTAAGTAAAACCATATGTTTTTGTTTTGCTTTTTTTGTGTTTCAAATGAGTTTTGGACAATCAGGCTGTAATGTTGTTAAGGGAGGAGAATTTAATAGTTCTGCTGATGCTGCTAATTGGTCATTTCAAACTGTTCTTACAGGTTGGTATCGTTATGGTAATGAGGCTTATATTGAAGTAGACGGTGCAAGTAATATATCTCTAAAACAAAATGTAACTAGTTTATTAGGTAATACATTGACGCTTACTTTTAAATTTAAAGGTCAAAATGCCGATAGGATGAATTGTGGTACAAGCGGTACTCTTGATGTTAAAATTGGCGGTACGACTTATATGAGAATTACAAATCCAACAAATAATACTACCATTACAAATGCTAATATAGTTACTTTTAATGGTGCAAGTTACACACCATTAACAGGATTATCCTTAACTGTAGGAGGAAGTACTTTACCTAAACCGCCTATACCTGAAAGTGCTTTGGGTCAAGGAACAATAGTACTTACAATTCCATCATGGACTGGAGGAACAACTGCTGATCTTGAGTTTGTGGCATCATCTTCAAATAGTCTTATTGGGTCTGGAAATTGTCTAACTACAACAGGAGGAGATGACTGGTTTATTGATGATGTTAAACTTACTGCAAGTGATCCAACAGATTTTGTTATGACTGGATCTAATGGATGTGCAGGAACTAATACTGCAATGGGTCTTAATAATTCTCAAGTAGGAGTTAGTTATCAATTACAGCGTAACGGAACAAACGTTGGGAGTGTTTATGCAGGAACAGGAGCTGCTATTAGTTTAGGTACTCAATCTACAGCGGGTACTTATACAGTAGTAGCTATAGTTGGATCTGCGAATTGTAAAACAATGATTGGTAGTGTGTTGATTAATTCAGTACCAACAGTTTCAAATGCTGGAGCAGACCAAATAGGTTTGGCAACATGTGGATTAACTTCAGTAACATTAGCTGCTAATACTCCTACATCTGGAACAGGTATATGGTCTATTGTTAGTGGTACTGGTGGTACAGTTACAACTCCAACAAGTCCGACTAGTACATTTACGGGGACAGTAGGAACAAGTTATATATTGAGATGGACAATTTCTAATTCGCCTTGTACAGCTTCTACAGATGAGGTAACAATTAGGATTAATCAAAGTCCTACAGTAAGTATTACCGGCAATAATTATATTTGTGCAGGATCTACAACAACTTTGTCTCCAACAACTGGTGGTATATGGACTAGTAGTAATGATTTGGTTGCAACAGTAAATAATGCAGGTCTTGTAACGGGGGTAGCGACCGGAAGTGCTACATTTACCTTTACCAGTAGTGTTGCGCCTGGTTGTACAGCAACTACACCATCAGTAACAGTTTCGACAGGGTTATCTACTATTTATAACACATCAGGTTCTTTTACTGTTCCTGCTGGAGTTACCAGTTTACAGGTTGAATGTTGGGGCGGCGGTGGTGCTGGAGGAGGGTCATCTGCCACTAATGTAAAAGGTGGAGGAGGAGGTGCTGGAGGAGCTTATATAATGGGGACAATTCCAGTTAGTGCTGGAAGTTACACTGTAACTGTTGGAGCAGTGAGACCTGGTACAGCGGCAGCCGGAGCACAGGGAAATCCTTCTTGGTTTGGGTCGACAAGTACAATATATGCTGAAGGTGGTGCGGGTGGTTCTGCACCTAATAATACAACTGTTAGTGGAGGAACGGGATCTAGTGCGAGTACTATTACTAATGGTACGCTTATAACAAAATCTCCAGGTTCAAATGGCGCAAATGGAACTACAACAATTGGTGGAGCTGGAGGGAATGGTGCAAATACTACTAGCCCTGAAGGTCTTGGTGGGGCACAGAGAACTACAAATGAGAATGATGGAAATGCGGGTGTTGCTCCAGGTGGTGGAGGCGGAGGTGCATTTCTTACAGATGCTACAGACCATATCGGTGGTGCAGGAGGTGCAGGAAGAGTAAGAATTACGATTGCTAGCCCAACAGCTACTGCAGGAGGCAGTCAGACGATATGTCAGACGGGAACAGCAACAGTAAGTGGCGCAAGTTCATCGAATGGAACAATCGCATGGACACATAACGGTGCTGGTTCATTAAGTAATGAAACAACATTAACACCCACGTATACGCCTGCTACGGGAGATATAGGTAATACTGTTATTCTAACTATGACGGTATCAAATGGACCTTGTGTAACACCAGCTACAGCAACATATAGTGTTATAGTAAATGCAACAGCCACTGCAACAATCAGTGGCACTGCAACAGTTTGTCAGGGCGGAAGCGCTCCAAATATCATTTTTACTAACCCACTTAACCGTGCCATAACGGTAACCTATAATATCAATGGCGGAACAAGCGCCACAGTAAATGTGGGAGCAAATACCACAGCAACAGTAGCAGCACCAACAGGAACATCTGGAGTTCGTCCTACGGTAACAGCTTCAATAAGCGGAACTGCTTCGGTTTGTCAGGGAGGTAGTACGCCAAATGTAACTTTTACCAATCCGCTTAGTGAAGTCATAACGGTTACTTATAATATTAATGGAGGGACAAGTGCAACTGTAAACGTGGGAGCAAGTACTACAGCAACAGTATCAGCCCCAACGGGAACTGCTGGTACATTTGTTTATAATCTGGTTAGTGCAGTATACCAAGCAGCACCAACGTGTTCTGCATCTTTAACAGGTTCAGCTACCGTAACGGTTCGTCCTACGGTAACAGCTTCAATAAGCGGAACTGCTTCGGTTTGTCAGGGAGGAAGTACGCCAAATGTAACTTTTACCAATCC
>NZ_JASY01000034.1:0-16065 GCF_000735715.2 Flavobacterium chungangense LMG 26729 | reverse complement strand
CCTATAGTTTTAATGCCATAAAAGGAACATTGAGCAGCCGCCAGAATGTGGCATTGGGAACATCAGAAACTTTTACGTATGATGCTCTTGACCGACTAACCAACTGGACCAACCCGTTGACAGGTATTGTCGATTCGAATACCTATGACGACAGGGGAAGGATTACCAATAACAACAAACTGGGTGCAGTAACCTACAACGGTAATTTCAATACCGGTATTTACCAGAAGAAGGAAATAGAACTGACAACAGAGGGTGAGGCCTATTACAACAATCTGCCAAAACAATTGGTGAGCTACAATATGTTTAAAAGTCCAATATCGATAAACGAAAGCGATAAGGGCAGTACGACATTTACGTATAACTCCCATCTGTCAAGACAGGCCATGAAGTTTGGCTATCAGATCCCAACTCCCGGAGCAGAAGGCGTGTATACCAAAACCAAAAATTATACAGACGACGGGACGGTAGAGATTATAAGAACCCCGACAGAAGTTACAATAAGAACTTACGTAGGAGGAGATGCCTACGGAGCGCCTCTGTATACAGAAAAAACAAAAACGGTTGCTACAGGTGCCATTACAGACAAAAAATATTATCTTCACAGGGATTATCTGGGAAGCATTATCGCTATTTCAGACAACACAGGTACAGCAGTAGAAAGACGCCAGTTTGATGCGTGGGGGAATCTGGCCAAATTGCAGAAAAATGGTGTGGCAATCACTCTGCCTACAAACGGTACAGGGGCAGCCCTGATGATGCTGGATCGTGGTTATACCAGCCACGAACATCTGGCCGAAGTAGGGCTGATACACATGAACGGTCGTTTGTACGATCCTGTTTTACGTTCTTTTTTAATGCCGGATAATTTTATACAGGAGCCTGAGAATACACAAAATTACAACAGGTATTCGTATGTATTGAACAATCCTTTGATGTATACGGATCCTAGTGGGGAAGCGTATGAGATTTTGGCAGCTATAGGAATTGGCGCTGCAATAGCATTTACAACTTACACTATTACAGCGTTACTGGCGGATGTGCCTTTTAGTATTGGTGGTTTGGCTAAAGCTACATTTATCGGAGCGGCAACTTCGGCAGTGACATTTGGGATTGGCACGGCAGCCAGTACGATTACGAATTTCTATCTCAGGGCTGCAGTTAGTGCTGTGGCTTATGGAACTTTTCAGGGTGGCATGACAGCTATTTCAGGAGGTAAGTTTTGGAGTGGTTTTGCTTCGGGGGCTTTGAGTAGTATTGCGGCGAGTGCCTGGAGAGGAGGAGGACCAAATAGTAATTATCATGGAGCAGGAAACTTCGCAAGTTCAGGAGCTGGTATGATTGCTTTTGGAACAGTTTCAGGTGGTGCCGGAGCGGCTTTGACTGGAGGTAATTTCTGGCAGGGAGCAGTTACTGGTCTTGTAGTTAGTGGACTGAATTTTGCGACGATGAAAATGACTGTTACAGCAGACACCGAATCTAGTTCTGCTGTTAGTCAAGATTCTGAAATAGGAAATAAAATCAATTGGTTTGACAAAAATGATGACGATCATTATGCCTTATGGGACTACGCTAATGATGATGCCGATTTACCCGCAAATACAGTTAAACTTTATTCGCATGGTTGGACAAATGGATCAATAAATGGAATTACAAATACTAAAGTGTTTAGTTCAATATTATCAAAATTAAGTCCATTGTGGAAAGATTATATTGATAGTGGAATGACGAAAAGTATAACTTTAGAGTTAAAAGCATGTTTTAGTTGTGGATTCGCTAATAGGTTAGTTGCTGATGGGTTTAAAAATCTAACAATAATTTGTAAACCAATCGATCGTTATTATAAAGTAGAGTATCGTTTATTTAAACAATTTAATTGGGAGCCCGTTCAAACTTGGACGAAATATAGTAATGGTTATAACTATGGAGATTTTAAGAGATGAGAGCAATAAGTTTAATATTAGTAGTAGGTATGATTTTTCATGGTTGCTCAAACCACGATGGTTTAAGCGAAAAACAGCTTAAAGAATACCAAAATAAAGTAATTGAAGGCAATAATAGAAATGCCTATGTTTTATTAGGAGAATATTATTATAATCAAGGTAATTATAATGAGTTTCTTTCATATTCATTAATTATGTCTTATAAACATAATAATAAAGAAATGATTCATAATGTTTATATGGATTTACTATCAATTTTTACTAATAAAAGATTTTGTACAACAAAAGATTTTAAATTATTATCAGATGATCAAAAAAAATTAGCTTTATTTTTTTTGAATGATGGAGCAGAACAAAATCAAATTGGATGTATAGATGAGTTAGAAAAATTGTATCGAAATGGTTGGGGCGTAGAAAAAAATATAATTAAAGCTGATAGTTTAAAGAAGCATTTAGATAGACAAATGTTTAAAAAATAATTCAACGATAGCTCAGAAATTCTTTCCGTACCCGCAAAGTCTCCTGACTTTTGCGCAATTTTAAAAGTTCTTGAAAGCCATAAAATAGTATAAAAGTCTCCCGATTTTTTCCATGAATGTCTTATAATTGTATGTGTTTCAAGGGGTATCGTTGAGTATGCAACTGCCAAAAAACGTTGTTGTGGCATATAGGAACGGGTACGAAGTCGGGAGAATTCGCACAGCAGGGTTTAAAGTAAAAAAAGGCATCTTCAATCTCAAAAATATGATTCAGTAAAATAATGGAAAGCGTAAAAAGTAAATAGGCCAGATATTTATTTGAATTACTAATGAACAAGGAAGACTTTAAAATAATTAAGCCTAAGACAATTCCCTGAAAAACTGCAATATTTAAAAGTGTAGTATAAATCAATTTTTTAAACAGAGCTTATTTCATACGCGTTGATAAGACGAATTTATAGTACTGCTGATAATTTTCTTAACGGATTAAGAAATGATTAACTAAAGTGATAATGATGATGTAATGCTCCGATTGTGAGCGCAAAAAAGATTGCTAAAGATTTTTATTCAGAAAACAAAAAAACTCCAGATTTCTTCCGAGTTTTTATAGGTTTTAGGAAGTATAAAAAATTACGATTATTTCATTTTTATAAGTTTAAGAGTAAATTCCATTTGCGTATCCTTCTGTTGGAAAAAATCATCTAAAGAAGGCCATACTTCGTAGTCTGGCATAATACCGTGGCCATCTGGCTGATTATCTTTTTTGGGTGCATCCTGTACCAGGTTTACAATTGAAAATTGTGTTTTTATCTTTGAATTCGGAAGTTCATAAACCAGTGGCGTATGTCCATTATGACGATAGTAACCGCCAACGGTCTCAACACCAACGATGGTAACATTCTGAACATAAGCTTTTACCAGAGAAGCAAAATGAGAAGCTGCTGATGCCACATTTTCATTAATCAAAAGGTAGAGTTTGCCTTTAAAGAAGGGCGATTTAGGATGATAAACCGGATTGTATTTTGGGTTTTGTATGCTTATATTATTTTTGAAAACCGGATAAACACCTTTCAGGTATTCTTTTCCCATTTTTCTTGAAACACTATCCAGTCGTTCTGATGTTGAAACACCCCAAAAATATTTTTCGTAAGGTAAAAAGTTGGGGTCAAAGAGTATAGTAGCCTGTACATTTTCTTTGAATGGTTGATCTGTGAGATACATTACAGGCTGTTCAAAGTTAGGGTCACTGCCTCCGGGATTATTTCTAACATCAATGATCAGATTAGAAACCTTGTTTTTGTCCAGTGTGTTAAAAACGCTGTCCAAAAATTGCACATACGGTTCAAATTTGGGATCGTCTGATCCGGATGCCATGCCAAAAGATCTCAGATTTAATATACCTGTATCAGGATTAAGCATGTGAAAACTATAAGCAGACTGTTTCCTGAAATCTGTCAGGTTAGTAACTGGGGCACTAAATCTGTTTTTAATGTTTGCTTCTCTCTCATGCAGCGTTACCGCAGGAAGCACCTTTTTTTTAGTAGATTCAGATTTTGGGGAGATGTATTCTATTACAAATACATCATGAAGACCATATTCCAACAGATAGTTTATCCCAAATGATTTGTTTACACTAGCCGATAACTTTTCTGTAATAGTGTGACCATCTGCAGTATAGTATTTATAAAAAGAGTGCATCAATTCTACATCAGTTACGCCATTTATACTTTTTATTCTCGAACCGGGCGGTATATCTGACGATTGACCATCAAAAATAATTTGTCCGTTAATATAGAGAAGAGGATAAGGGAAAAATGATTTTTGTCTGTTCAGGAAATTTATCAAATCAAGGTTAGGAATAGTATAGTTATGGACACTTCCTTCATAATCGGTCAGACGGAGTATTATTTTGTAAAAATCGATAACACTCATAGGTTTTTTAATGCTTTTAATAGTAGTGTTGTAGATGCTGTCTATCTGTTTTTTAGAGCGATATTGATACAATCCCGAATTTACTTTTTTACGTATGGCAAGGAGTATTTTAAGGTCCTCATGGATCTGTTTTTTTGAAAGCATTTTATTGTAAATCAGTAAGCTATCCTTATCAAAGCTTTGTCCCTGAATTTTACCAGACAACAAAAATAATAAGATGGTAAAAATTGATATCAGATTTTTATGATTCATAAAGACATACCGTTATTTGATTATAAAAAGATCTGTGCACAATAATTAGAGTCTGGAAAATCAATATTTATAGTTTTAATTTTGAATAGTTTAATATTCACTATTGACAATTCTTACCGATACTCTTATGATAAAAATAAGATAAAATTTATATTAAGACAAATCTTATTGATAACTAATAGTGATAATTGAGGTTTTTTATCTGCTGGGAATTTTATAACATCTGTCTGAAATTAAATACTTTACACGCTCATCTCATTTGTAACTTTATGATAAAGTTAAAATATTCATAAAATAAAAACATAAAGTTATGGCAGAAATTAAAATTGAGAAAAAGAGGCCAGTCTGGCCATGGATTGTTGCAGTGCTTTTGATCGCTGGATTGGTATATTATGTCTTTTTAAGAGACGATCAGGTGCAGAGCGAAACCACCATTGAGAACGTTTCGGGTACAGATACCATTGCAGAGTAAGCCTGAAACCAGGAAGATATAATTGATAAAATTAAAAAGAACATGGAGAATAAAGACAAAAATTTATACAGGCTGGACGAACTTACAGATTATAAGGTAGCTTCAAACTATTCTGATGTAAGAGGATGGAAAATCGTTGATGCTGACAATCGGACTATTGGCAAAATTGACAATTTATGGGTAAACAAAGACATGCAGCGTGTGGTATATCTGGACGTGAAAGTTGATAAAGAATTAATTGACGACAGCCGTCATGAGGTTCATGATACGATAGTAAATGACAATGGGAGAGAATTTATGTACAAAGAAGGAGACAGCCATCTGATTATTCCAATTGGGTCTGTAAACATCAATAAAGACACAAAGATTGTCATGGCCAACAGTATAACCTATGATACTTTCAGGAGAACAGGAAGATATAATATACAGCACAATTTTGACAGGAACTACGAAAGAAGTGTATTAAAATCATACTATGCTGATGAGGAGTCCCGATCCGGATCTAAAAGTGATGATGATGCTTTTTACAACCGCAGGGAATTTGACGGACGCTAGGGTGTACCTTAAAATAGTTAAATCTTTTAAATAGATAATTTTGTAAAGATGAAATTGTAAAGATCAGATATTTAAAGAATGTCTGGTCTTTTTTATTAGGTAAAAATTCCCTGTTCCTCAAAAAGTTTCTTTCTAAAAAGCTGATAAACATCTCTCACTTTACACAGTTTTTGTAGTTAAAAGTAAAAAGGCTTCAGAGAAATCTGAAGCTTTTATCTTTGTAGCGGGGGAACATCGAAATATATAACCAGTTCTTAGAAGATTATTGTGAATTGTTTGTTACCATAATTTATGATTCAAATCTGTTTTTTAAAATTTAGCTTTTAATTATACCAATTTTTTTTCAGTTGGAGATCCTGGTAATCCTATAAAATCGATGGTAGTCTAAATATACTTGCAATCTATAGTTTTAATGCAATTATGACTATTGTAATTGGCGTAAATGTTCCAGTTTTCCTTACCGAAACATCTTAATTTCATACAATCATGCTATATTTTCTAAGTTTTAAAGATGTTTGGGACACATATTGCTTGTCGGTATAAATCCTAAGTATAAATACCTGATTTTAAAAATATGAAATTTATAAATCATTCGTTTTCAGCAGGTTGTTTTTTTGCTCTTTGTTATAGTATCAAAAAAAGAAACCAAAAGACTAAGAACCAGAAAATTTTTACAGATATGTTCATTAGATTTGCGGAAAATAAAATGATTCAATTACCTGTAAAAGTGCTTATGAAAAAACTTTACTTATCCCTTCTTATTCTTATTTCGGCTTTAACTTATTCTCAGGACATCCTTTGGGAAAAATCATATGGCGGCAAGCACGCCGATTATCTTTTTGACGCCATACCTACTGCAGATTATGGTTTTATTCTGGCGGGAAGTTCTTTGTCAGACAAAACCGGAAATAAAACCGAAGACAATCATGGCGATTTGGATTACTGGATCTGGAAAATGGATGAAAAAGGGGATCCTGACTGGCAAAAAAGCTTTGGCGGAAGTGGATTTGATTTATTACAAAGTGTAAAAGGTACCCGTGATGGGGGATTTATACTGGCAGGTACTTCTAATTCATCTGAGGGTTTTCAAAAAAAAGAACCTTGTAAAGGACTGGCTGATTTTTGGGTAATTAAACTTGACGCAAGAGGGGAAGAACAATGGCAAAGAACAATAGGGGGAAATGGTCAGGATGAAGTATTGTGTGCTTTTCAGGTCAAAGACGGGGGGTATATTTTAGGCGGTTCGTCAGCATCTGGTCCAATAGCGAGCAATAAACTAATCGAAAATTCTACTGCTGTTGTTAAGGAAGATTTATTTAGTAAATCAGAGAAGAGCAGGGGCAATATGGATTATTGGATTGTCAAATTAAATAAAGAAGGAGTTATTGAATGGCAAAAGACATTTGGCGGACAATATGCAGATTTACTACGAAGCATACAGCAAACATCAGATAACGGTTATATTTTGGCGGGTTATTCAAATTCGCCTGTTTCAGGAGATAAAACCGATGGCTGCCGCGGAGCCGGTGATTATTGGATAATCAAGATAAACGAAATCGGAACTATAGAGTGGCAGCAAACCTATGGTGCAGACGGCGATGACCAGCCCTATATTATTTATCAGACCAAAGAGGAAGGCTATATTGTAGGGGGAAATTCTAACAGCAGGAATCCTTTAACACCTTTAGGCGGAATTGTGAGTAATGGAACAGATTACTGGGTTCTTAAATTGGATCGTGAAGGAGGAGTTATCTGGAGTAAAACCTATGATTTTGGCAAAGTGGATATTTTGACTTCTATGGTGGTAAACGAAGATCAGAGCTATCTAATTGGGGGATATGCAAAAACAGAAGCAAAACGGTCATTGCTAAATGATATGGCAAAAAAAGCAGGAGTTGGAAAAGAACAGGATGGCATTAATGATTATATCGCTTTGAAAATTGATGGGCAGGGAGAGGAAATCTGGAACAAAACAGTTGGGAGCAACGGAGAGGATATTTTAAGAAAATTGTTTGAAACCCGTGACGGAGGCTATTTAATGGCGGGAACTTCCAATTCCAATTCCTCTAAGGATAAGAACTCTGCTATTGGCAGTAATGATTTTTGGGTCGTAAAACTCAAAGATAAGACTAAAGCAGAGAAAGTAAAAGCTACAATCGAAGCTATTCCCAACCCGGCGGGACCGTTTACAAACGTGATAATAGGACATGATTTTAAAGAAGGGACAGCCACTGTTATAGATATCATGGGACGCAACTTACAGCATTTTACAATTTCAGGCAGAACGGTTCCAATTGATTTGGGCAATTATGCCCAGGGAGTCTATCTGGTAAAGATAAAAACCAATGTAAAAACAGAAACAGTGAAAGTTATTAAAGGATGGGGGAATTAAACACCAAAAACGCACATACAACACAGATGAAACAATATGCTCTTATTTTTTATATCATCATTTTATTAATCAATTCTCAAGACGCAAAATCCCAGGAAGCAGATGCGCTAAAATCTCATATTCCTAATATTACGGTTGCCTCTCCTCAGGCTGCTTCAATTTCCAAAGTAGGAGAAATTCCAATAGATATTTCGACGGGGAGAATGAACTATACGATTCCCATTTTTGAAATCAAAGAAGGCGATTTTTCAATGCCTATTAATCTGTCCTATAATTACTCAGGGCTTTTATTGGATGAAGCACCAGGATATGCCGGAGTTGGGTGGACGTTTAATATTGGAGGTTCAATACTGCATTCTATTAATGGGTTAGATGATACAAATCGTGAATACCAAAAAGAATGGGTATATAAATATGTAAATAAACTTCCGCCATATGATGATTATATTTCTCCATCAGGAAAGACAACAATAAACCATTATTTGGAATCTCTTAGCAATGGTATATTTGATGGGGAACCTGATAAATATATTGTAAATGCAGGAAACCTTAACTGTAGTTTTTATCTGGATAAAGATAATAATGCTATTTTTTTGAAAAATTCGAGTTATAAAGTAACAGGTTATTCATATAACGGTTTCACCGTAACAGATGAGAAAGGGACCAATTATATTTTTGATATATTACAAGGCTCTGGTAAATCTGTGGGAGCAGAATCATCAATTTATACCTCATCCTTTTTACTAAGAGAAATCAATTTTCCGACAACTTCCAATAAGATTACATTTGAATATAGTAACAATAATTATCTTTCTGATCTTAATGTAAGCCAGACTTTAACCTCAAACAGTACCTTGTATGTAGCCAATCAGGGGTACGAACTAATTACACACAAGACATACAGTAGTGTAGATAGTAGTATATTAACAAAGATTACAACAAATGATTACACTATTGAATTGCAATACAATAACAACCCTACAGAGTCAGGAGTTGCAGTTATAAGTAATTTATTAGTCAAAAATAAAGCTAATGTTGCGGTCAAAAGTTATGATTTTGTTTATTCGGGATGGACAGGAAAAAGAACGAACTTGTTGAAAGTTAAATTCAATGGACAGATTATAAACGAGATGGAATATGATACGAGTACTCCATACCCTGTAATGACAGCAGACAGTGATTATGTAAAAAAAGATTTATGGGGATACTATAATAAAAATGGCAGACTGGCAACTTATAGCAGTACTACTTTGCCTGATGATAACCCCTATTTGAAACCGGATTTTTCGAGTACTAAAATTGGTGCACTAACCAAAATACTCTACCAGACAAAAGGATATTCGTTAATAGAGTATGAGCCTAATATGGCATATTTGAGATCGATAGATTATAACCTACCTTATGAATCGGATGGAACGGTTACCACTAGGGGAATCGCTAATACTTCTGCTCATGATGGAATAACAGATGAGAAAACATTTACTGTAACTACCGTACCAACAGAAGTTATTATTAGATATCTTGTTGCCAATCAACCTGAAATAACCCAAAATCAGGAGCAAAGAGATACAAAAGTTCTTTTGCTAAAAGAAGGAGATGATGAAGCAAATGCTATTTTTAGTTTTAATAAGACGTGGTTAAAAGAACTTACATGGATTCCACAAACCAATAGTTTTACGGGGACAGAAAAAAAAGTAATTAATAATCCGGGAACCTATCGTATCAAAGCGATCTCAGGGATAGGATCTACAGCCTCGATTGATGTAGCGGTAAAACAACGTCCAGATCATTTCAATCAGACAGTTGGGGGTATAAGAGTGAAACAGGTTAAAAATTGTGACTTTAACGATGAATGCATTACAACAGTTTACAATTATTCTCAGGAAAATAAAAGTACCGGGGTTATGCTACAGCGACCTCAGTTTTACTCAGGATACCATATCCAGGACAACATGGGATGTTCTCCACCTAATTATATTAGACGGGATTTTTATAATTTCACAAGTATATTTCCGTTGTCTAATTTTAGGGGCAGTCCCGTACTTTACAGTGCAGTTGAAAAAATAGATTCCGGCACGTACAGCAATAATCAGCCAGTAAATAACGGAAAAACAATTTTTTATTATTACGGACAGGAAATGTCAAATTCGCTTCAGGCAGAGCATGAGTATTTTGCAATAGGACTATTAAGTGCTAAACTGGTTAAAGATCAAAATAATAATTTAAAAGCAAAACAAAAGAATGATTACCTACTTCTTTCAAGTATTCCTGATAACAATAAAATCTTATATGTTCTAAATACAAAAATTGTTAGAGAAAAGAGAATCTATGGAGGGGGTGGAGCAATGGGGGATTGTATGCTTCAATATCCAAGACCATTACTTGACTTTCAGGCTGCATGGTTTAGGTATCAGCCCAGAAATTATATGCTGCAAAAAGAAGAAAATATTAATTATTATGCAAATGATTCCATAGTTCAGTCAACGACATTTGATTATGATTTAAATCTTACTTCGCTCAAAAGCAAAAAAGTAGTCAATTCAAAAGGCGAAACGCTCGAAACCAAATATTTATATCCAACAGATTCGGAAATGTCAAGCGAGCCGTTTGTTAGTGAACTAATCAGTAAAAACAGGATAGGAACTCCTTTAGCGGTAAGAAGTTACAATACAAACAAGTTGTCTGATCAGAAAATAGTTTACGCAAAAGATGCCTCAACGGCTAATTTATTGCTTCCAAAATATGTGTACGCCAATAAAGGAGCAGATGCAATTGATAGTGCAAAAGACAAAAAAGTCACTTATGACCAATATGACGACAAAGGAAACATTTTGCAGTATACATTAGAAAACGGGATGCCTGTATCTATCATCTGGGGGTATAACAAAACACAGCCTGTAGCAAAAATAGAAAATGCAGTTTATAGCTTAATTCCGGTGGGAACAATAACAAATTTACAGTCTCTTTCAGATGCAGATCATGATAATTGTGTGTCAGCGAGCTGTAAAGAGCAATTGCTGCGAAATGCTTTAGACACTTTTCGGGCTACATTCCCCAATGCTTTTATCTCTACTTATACCTATAACCCTTTGATAGGAGTAACCAGTATAACCGACCCAAGAGGTAATGTTTCTTACTACGAATATGATGCTCTTGGAAGATTACAGTTTGTAAAGGACAAAGATCTTAATGTCCTTCAGAAATACTGCTATAATTATAAAGGGCAGCAGATTGATTGTGATATTAGTTTTGCAAGTGGAACCGTGTATAAAAGTACTGCCAGAAGCGGCTCTTTTACAAGAAACAACTGCGCATCCGGAGAAGTGGGGTCAAGTGTAACCTATAATCAGGCTCAAGGGGTTGAAACCTCGACAGTTTCACAAGCAGATGCAGATTCAAAAGGACTTACCAGGTTTAATACCGATGGTCAGGCTTATGCCAACACCAACGGAACCTGTAGTATACCAACACCTGCTGCACCTACAGGATTAACATTTACCAGTGCTACGGCTGCCTCGCTAAACTTTTCCTGGACAGCAGTTGCCGGTGCTGCCAGTTACAAAATATATAAAAACGGAACAGATACCGGGATCACCTCGGCTACCAACACGGGTTCATTATCCGGATTAACAGCTTCAACGGCTTATAGTATCCAGATACAGGCTGTCAATGCCTCTGGTAATAGTGCTTTAAGTACGGCGGTATTAATGACTACTGCATCTGCTCCGGTATCCAATACCTGTACTTTGAATTTTAGCAGAGAATCAGGGACCAGCTATATGTACAAAAATGGTTCGAGCTATTTAACGAGATCTACTTCGGGGACCTCCAGTGGAACACTTTCCTCAGGAGATACTTTTTATGTAATGGTTAGTGCGGCAAGTACTTATTATAAGAGTATCATTATTTCAAGTTCAGTCAGGGGTGCATTGTATAGTACACTTATTCGAACTGGCAGTTCTGTAACTTCTCCAACATTTACAAAAACAGGTTCAGAAGTAATAACCATAGATTGTACCACTTCTACAGAGCCTTAGAGATATATTATGCAATAGAATAACATTTGATTATCAAAGAAAATCATGGTCAATAAGCTGATCAACAAGCTTTATTAAATTTTAATACTATACATGAAAAAATATATACTATTCATTTTGTTATCATTTACAGGTATGGGTTTGCAGGCCCAAACCTTTAGCGATGATAACTTCATTTATACAGTGGCTCCAAAAAAAGGAGTCAAGACCGCAGAACTTACTACACTTACCAAAGATCAGGTGACACAAAATGTAACTTATTTTGATGGTTTGGGACGTCCGGTCCAGACCATAGCCATTGGTCAGGGCGGTAATGGTGAAAATATTGTAACTCCAATAGAATATGACCCGTTTGGACGTCAGGAAAAGGAATATTTGCCCTATGCTGTTGCAAATGGAGGTACGGGCTATTTAAAAATAGATGTCGTAACAGCCCTAAACGATGTAACGGCTTTTTATAATAAACCAGAATATGATAATGCTTCAAATCCTTTTTCTCAAAAAAAGTTTGAGGCTTCACCTCTTAACCGGGTTTTGAAACAGTCTGCCCCAGGAACTTCCTGGGCAATGGACGAAGGCCATGAAATCAAATTTGAATATAAAACCAATACAGACAGTGAGGTAAAATTATACAAAGCTGCTGCAAGCTGGAACTCAGGTTCAGGTTTATATGAAATTGCTTTTACAGACGAAGGAAATTATGCCAAAAATCAATTGTATAAGAATGTTACTTATGATGAAAACACGAGTGCAAATCCGGCAGAAACTTCCGGCTCAACCGTAGAGTTTAAAAATAAAGAAGGTCAGATAGTTTTAAAAAGAACGTATGATTTGGGGTCTAAGCATGATACCTATTATGTCTATGATATTTACGGAAATCTAACGTATGTAATTCCTCCAAAGGCAGAAGGAACAATTAGTCAGGAAGTGTTGGATGGTTTATGCTATCAGTATAAATATGATAACCGCAATCGCCTGGTCGAGAAAAAACTTCCCGGCAAACAATGGGAATTTATTGTATATGACAAACTCGACAGGCCGGTAGCCACAGGACCTGCAATATCACCTTTTAAAGAGGATACCGCGGTAGGCTGGATCATTACAAAATATGATGTTTTTGGAAGACCAATTTATACCGGATGGAATAATACAACATGCAATGCTGCAGCAAGAAATACCTTGCAGGTAGCTCAAAATTCAGCAGCCACTTTATTTGAAACCAAACAAACATCCGGCTCCATTGATGGTATAAGTGTAAATTATAGTAATGTTATAGCCCCAACGAGTTTTAAATTGTTAACGGTAAATTATTATGATAATTATGCGTACCCTAATGCTCCATCAATTCCCACAGCTATCGAAGGACAATCGGTTTTGGCTAATGCAAAAACGCTGGCAACCGGCAGCTGGACAAGGGTTAGTACAACACCGTCATCAATAGTGGGAGAAACCGGTACCACTTTTTATGATGATAAAGCCAGACCAGTCAGAACCTATACACAAAATCATTTAGGCGGTTATACTTATACTGACAGTAAGCTGGATTTTGTTGGGAAAGCCCAATATACAATTACAAAACACAAATCTGTATCAGGTATTGCCGAAATTACCGTAAGAGAAGAATTTACCTATTCGGCTCAGGATCGCCTGCTGACCCATACCCATCAGATAAACGGAGGAGCAGTGCAGCTTATGGCTGATAATAAATACGATGCATTAGGACAGCTAGAAAGTAAAAAAGTGGGCAATAGTACCGGAAACCCATTACAGAAGGTTGATTTTAGTTATAATATCAGAGGCTGGCTTACCGGAATCAATAAAATTGATAATTTACAGCAGGGAACAGATCCTGTGGACCAGTTTGCCTTTAAGATAAATTATAATACCACAGAGACAGGGATCACAGATGTCAACGGGTTGTACAATGGCAATATTTCAGAGACTTTCTGGAAAACAGCAGCAGATGCAACAGAAAGGGCTTACGGGTACCAATACGATAAACTCAACAGGCTAAAAAACGCAGTTTATGAAAAAAACAGCCTGACGACCAATGCCTACAACGAAAGCCTGACGTATGATAAAAATGGAAACATTCTGCTTCTTGTCCGAAACGGAGATACCGATCCTCAGATTCAGCCTATAGAAATTGATAATTTGGGCTATACATACACGGCCAATTCCAACAGATTAAGTAAAGTAAGCGACACCAGTAACAATACCAGTGGTTTTAATGATGTTAATAAAACAGGGGATGATTATAGCTATGATGACAATGGTAATTTGATAATCGATAAAAACAAAAACATTACCAGCATTAGTTATAACCATCTTAATCTTCCGAAAAAAATAATTTTTGGCACCGGAAACACAATTGAGTATATTTACAATGCAGCAGGGCAGAAACTGGAGAAAATTGTAAAAGAAGGAACTGTAACAACCACCACGCAATATTTAGGAGGTTATCAGTACAAGAACAGTATTTTAGAGTTCTTCCCCACAGCAGAAGGTTATGTTAAAAACGATAACAATGTACTTTCGTATGTGTTTCAGTACAAAGATCATTTAGGAAACATACGACTCAGTTACGCACAAAATCCGATAACTCACGTTCTTGAGATTATTGAAGAAAATAATTATTATCCTTTTGGTTTAAAACATAAAGGGTATAATGATTATGTAGCTACTAATAATAAGTATAAGTACAACGGAAAAGAACTGCAGGACGAGTTAGGACTGAATGTTACGGCGATGGATTGGAGGCAATACGATGCTGCAATTGGAAGATTTATGACAATTGACCCTGAAACAGATGAATTAGAACAACTTGACAAGTCTCCTTATTCATTTGCATGGAACAATCCAGTATTATATAATGACCCCGATGGTAGAAATCCAATAAAGAATTTTTTCAAAAGAATTTTAAAGGCAGTAGGTAAAACAACAATAAAAAAGGCAATTAAACCAGAGATAAAAGAATTATTGAAATCTCAAAAATCGCTTAAAAATCTAATAGTAGAACACAAGCAAAAGCTTAAAGACTTTAATAAAGACCCTATTGGCAATTCTAGTAAGGAAGCATTAAAAAAAATGACACAAGATAATCCTTCTCAAGAAGTATTATTACAAAGGGCTAAAGGACGGGCAACTGCATTAGAAAAACAAATTAAAAAACAAGAAGGGGAATTAGCTAAAGTGAATAAATTATTGTCTAGCAGTGGTAACTCTACAAAAATGGTTGCACCATTAGTTGCTCCGACATCTTCAAGTTTGACTGGCAATAAGAGGGCTGATACATATATAAAAACTGTCTCATCATTAACTAATTTTGTGGAAAATTTTGGAGTAAAGACTTTTGGTAATAATGATATGGGGAAAGTTATTGATGAATTAAATCCTCTAAACTTAGGAATAGCACCAGTGTTCGAAGAAATGGCTGAATAAATATATTAATTATGAAAAAGATTGAAATTAAAGAATTAGAAATTATTTTTTTCAAAATAATCGAAAAATTAAAAAGTGAAGGATGTGATGAGCTTACTTTTGATGATGATTTTTACAGAATCATTCCAACTGAAAAATGGGATTCATATGAGGAAGATATAATACATGAAGCTTCACTTTTTGATGATTTAGATTCAGTAAAATTACTTAAAAATGATTCAACCAGAATTTTAACTTATGTTGATTTCGATAGAGTCGCAAGTATACTAAGAGCAATTAGTCAAAAAAATAATCCAATTCTATAAATTCGAGTTACTTACGATAAAATAGAATTAATCATTTTTTTTCATTAGTACTTAATTAATTGAATTAAATCAAAAGCCATTCCAAACTGAACTGCCCCCAAAAAGTTAGACACTATTTGGGGCATTTTTATGGGAAGAAAATTTAAATACAGTTATGATTTCAAAGTTCGTTGTGTAGAAGATGTTTTAGAGAGCAACCGTTCAGTTAATTCAGTTGCACAAGAGAACAATTTTGAAAAAACTAGTCTTAGAAGATG
>NZ_JASY01000033.1:0-17359 GCF_000735715.2 Flavobacterium chungangense LMG 26729 | reverse complement strand
CAAATTGCTGTTGTTGTAGTGGTATTATTGGCTGTGCCTGCAAATGCATTGACAGTAAATGTTACATCAGAACTTCTAGCGGCACATGATCCGCTGGCAGCAATCGTATAACGGATCGTAACAGAGGTATCTGCTGTCACGTTTGCAGGGGTATAAGTCGTACCCGAAATGCTTCCCCCTCCTGAAAATACTGACCACGTTCCTCCAGCCGGAGTAGCAGATAAGGCTTTGGTCGTGTTTTCGCAGATAGCAGTTGTAGTAGTAGTATTGTTTGGTGCTCCAGCAGTGCTGTTTACAACCACAGTCCTTGTAACGGATATTGCAAGACTGCATGTTCCATTGCTTACATTAGTTAAATTTAAAGTAGTATTAGGTGAAACTCCTAATGTCGTTACGGTTACAGTTCCTCCTGAACCTATTGTTGCTGTACCTGAAACTGCTCCTGTGTAAGTGACTACATTTCCTGCTGTACCTGTAATCGTGAAAACGGCATCGCTCCCTGAACAAATTGGAGTTGGCGAAGTCAAAGTTGGTGTGGTTAAAACACACAAATTAGCCACTCTGGAAGTAGGACCACAAGCTAAATTACTTTGTTTAACTAAATCTCTATATTTATAGCTATTCATTGCTGCAGTAGCCGCCGTAATAGTCAAAGTACCAGTTGTTGCTCCTGAATAAACACCTGCATTAGTAATGTTAGTCCAAGTAGTACCATTATTTGTGCTCACTTGCCATTGATGCTCTGTTGTTCCGGAACCTGAGGTTGTAACAGTGGTTGTAAATGTTATATTTCCGCCTGCAAGTACAGATTGATCTGCAGGTGTTGCAGAATTTAAAACACTTGAAACACCACCACCAACAGTTGCATTTGCATAATTTCCTGTATAAGAAGCCGCAACCGGTCCGGTTACAAGCCCTGTACTGTTAACCGTTGGAGTTCCTACACCATAAACACCTCCATCATTACCATCGGCAGAAGCTAAATGATAATACTCGTTAGCATCTGAACAGCCGTCGTTATCAGAATCTAAATCAAATTTATTTGGAATAGTATCAAGATCAGTATCACACATGCCCGTTAAACTAGCATTATCAAAATTTATAGCATTATCCATTGATACAACATACGAATAAGTACCAGCAGGCAAACTCACTACGCCTTCAATAAAAGTCCAGCTAGTATTATTTGTAACTGAAATATTTCCAGTTGTAGCTCTTACGGTCCCTCCGGTTCCGGTTCCATCTACAATTCTTATAGATCCTACACCTGTAGCCGGATTAGAGTCTCCAAACGCCCTGTTCCTTGAAGAGAAAAAACCACTAAACGTTAATATTGTATTTCCTGTTCCTGTAATTGTAAAAGTTTGATAAAAATCATTTGCACCATTTGCTATATCCAAATATCGTTGATACGTATTAACATTTGCTAAGCCAGGATCTGCACTACTCTGTGGTCCAAATCCACTTGGATAAGTATAGGGTCCCGGTCCATCAACCCGAACTACATTTGCCTGATTACCTGTACCCAGAACCCATGGCGCAATATTTGCACCTACATTATTTCCATCAAGCGGTGTAGTAACATTTTCAAAACTACCTGATAAAATTAAATTATTACACTCATCAGTATCCAAAATTCCATCATTATCATCATCCAAATCCTGAGAATTTACGATACCATCTCCGTCAAAATCATCCGAAGGACCTGTTTGGGCTTTTGCCGAAACAACAAAACATAATAGTATAGCAATTAGGGTTGTTTTTGAAATTAAAACTGATTTTAATTTTTCTGTCAAATTGGTGTTTACTATTCTGTCGTTACAAAAAGACAATGCATTTTTTTTGTAAAAAATAAGAAACACATTAAAAAAAGTCAATTTAAAGTAATTAAGCACTTTGAAAGTAAAATTATACATAGGCGTTTATGGTTTGGCAAGGGAATTAAAATCCAAAATAATTTTTTAGAAAAGGATAGCTTTTTGAAAGGAAGAATAAAGCACTAATCGCATACAAATTATATTTTTGTGAAAGCGATTGAGGCTTAATTATACAAGTATCATAAAATTAAAATAGGTTCTAAGAATAGTTTTTAGTTTAATAATCAGTAGTTTGAGTTGGACAAAACTAAATAAACCTTAAAATAATAACTATGTTAGTCGGTAATCTACTTGAATAAACGTCGAAATACATTTTTTAAAAATAAGATGTAGTTTTTTATTTACACAAAAATGTTAATCACCAATGTTTACAAGGTAATTATTGACCCCGTGGAAATTTAATTTTAGATAAAATACATCCATTTACTTTGTAACTTCAAAAAAGGGCTCCTAAAGAATAAAAATGCCGAAGCTTTGAAGAATAGATAAAAAACGTACCCTTTCTGAAGTTTTCATAATGTCATGTTTTGAATAACCAGAGGATATTTTATTCGGTTACAGGGATAATTTCTTCTTCTTTTTCAATCTTTTCAATGCCTCTTTCTCCCATAATCTGCCCGGCATCGAGCATTCTGATTAAATGGATATAGCACGTTACGAGATCATAATCAAGCTCTTCTGTATGGGGAGACAATGAGATCTGGACAATTTCATAGAGAAAAAAAGTAAATTCTTCAGGAGTTTTCTCTTCAAATGCGCTTTGAAATACCAAAAAAGGATTCGCGTATTCTTCTTTACTAAGTGAAGCCAGCTGCGTTATGGACTGATAATCGCCCGAACCTTTCACTTTCCATTTTCTGCTTTTCCTCTTTAAGCAATAACACACTTTGATAAAAGAGCATACAGCAGTGTAGAAAACAAAAATTTCGCATGGATTGTCTTGTTTGTATATCTTGCTCTTGTGGCAATGCATGACCACATCACTCAACATCTGCTTGTAGTAATCGAGATGGGCAAAGTCAAAAAAAGAGTAAAGAGCCTCAAGTGGATTTTCTGCTTCATAGGCTGCCCAAAAATTAGTTTCAAAGTATATTTTATTCTTTTTCATGGCGGGAAGATTTAAAATTCACCAGCGAAGTTCTACTCTTTCAAAAGGATAAACTATTCCGGATTTGGATATACTATCTTACAAAGGGATATTTTACAGATATTTTTTTATCTTTGAAATTCAGACTTTTTAATTCAGATGGCTTTATCTTTGAGCCTTTAGAAAACTAACACTCATTATGGAACAGAAAATTCATCAGGGAAGAAACATAAAACGTTTTAGAGAAATGCTTAACATCAAGCAGGAAGCATTGGCTTATAATCTGGGTGAAGACTGGAACCAAAAGAAAATTTCTTTGTTGGAGCAAAAAGATGTAATTGAAGACAATCTGCTAAAACAAATTTCAGCTGTATTAAAAATTCCTGTGGAAGCTTTTCAGAATTTTGACGAGGAGCAAGCAGTGAATTTAATTTCTTGTAATTTCTCGGATAATGCAATGTTCAATAACAGAATTGAAGTTTTTAATAACAATCCGATTGAGGAAATCAAAAAACTTCATGAAGAGAAAATTGCTTTGTTTGAGCGTATGCTGAAAGAGAAAGATGATATGATGGTGAGACTTGAGAAATTGATTGGTAAATAATTATTTTTTTGATCCCTAATTACGTATCCTTCTTTCCTTTTAAATCTCTTCACTAAAAATATAAGATTTAACTTATTTTAAATATTTTATGAACTGACAGAAAAAGAGACAGAGACTCATGAGACGATTACAATTTATAACAACTAAAAAAATTGTGCAAAGCCTAGAGACATTTGCACAGCATCAATAACTTTTTGTTCTATCATCTTCCTTTTTGATCATTTAATTAAAAACTCTTGAAGATTTATTAATGAATAATTGATCTAATAGTTGCTTATCAAATCCAATCTCAATAAGAATCGAGGCAATTAATACTCGTTGTAATTTTAGGTATAAATCTACTAAGTCACTACCAGTCAATGCGTTCTTTTCTCCTTTTGGATCAAAATGGGTGTAATAGTTTCTTGAATGCTTAACTTGTTTTATAAAAATTTCGGCGTCCCCAATAAATTGAGAAATCGATGGTAATGAATATTTACCAACAAGTTCTCTTAATCTCATCTCTAAAATTAGATCATTTTTCAACTGCAAATTAACCCAATCATATAAAACATCATCATTTAATGAATCTTTAATCTTATTCCTCCTTCTTTCAAATTCAGCTTTCGGTAATATTTTGCTTTGCTTATTTTTTATATTCAATAAATAATGAAAACTTTCCGCAGCTTGCGCCAAATTCAGAAAGAAAACATCAATTATCTTCTCACTTCTATAAAAGTGGTAAAATATCAAATTAAAGGTCGGATTTAGTATTTTATATTTTTCAAACCAATTGCTAATAATTTCTGGAAATTTGTCTTTGATATCATCATAAGTAAACAACATTTGGAAATGAGTCCTTGGTATTTCTTTTATGTTATTATTTCTTTGATGGTAATATAATTTAACCCTTTTCGGTGCCTTAATATATTCAGTTTCACTAACTCTAATATCATTATATACTTTATCACACATTAATTCTAAGTTCGAAGAGTTAATAGGCTTGTAGATAGAAGTTATTAAGAAATTTTGAAATTTAAATAAATATTGGATGCAATCAAGAAGAGATAACGAGGCTTTTGAAAATAATGTTAAATATGTTGTCTGCTTAATGAAATATTCTTTTTGAAAATGAGAAGTTGTGGAAGTTGTAGTATGAAATCTAAAAGCTCCATCGAGATCCTCATTAATTTTAAACTCAATAGGATTTGGCTCATTATAATTCAAACTAATATTAAAACCATCATCTTGTCTAAAAGTTGGTCTTATATTAGAAAATCCATGTACACCAAGCCATTCATCAAGATTGAAAATTTCAGATATAATTTCGTTAAACGATAATTCATCGTATTTTTTTATGTGGGCACCTTCTAAAATATACTCTACTTCGTAACTACTCGATTCTTGTCTGCTTAAATTGATCATTTTCAATTTTTGTTCCGGATTTTTCGGAACACCCCTCAAATTACGAATATAGCATTTATGTAAAGTAATTTCATATCCATCGAATGTATTTCCTAAGATAAAATCAATTTTATTAAAATCTTTATAATCATAAAGACTTCCAAATAATTCAAGTAGACTATATTGTTTACTTGAATTATAAGTAAGTGTGCCTTTTACTTTATTATCGATTTTATTTGGCAAAAACCACTCTCCTTTAAATATTATTTCTTGATCTTCCATACTTCCAAATTTAATTAATTTTCAATGTCAAAAATATTGCACGTGTACGCAATCATTTTGCGTAGACTAAAATTAATTGCCCGATCTCGAAGATTTGTAATCCATGCCCGCAAAGTATATCTTAACAGATTTAATAAAATCCAGTTTTTAACTATATACTTTTATATCAGTTTTTATTAATATGTAGGAACAGGCAAGGAAAGAATTTCCGATCCAAAAACTACTATTATTTAAAAATATTCAGCTGTTCATCATAAACAGGACTTTGTATGTTTAAAAAATTCAAAACACTATGAAACACATGGTTTTGCGATACTGTTTTATTTGTTTTTAGCTGTTTTGAATTGTCAGAAACCCAAACTATAAAAGGAATCTCATACTGTTCTTTTGGCGCAAAACTTATGGGCACTCCGTGCATATACAGATTTTTTTCGCCTAAAGATTCTCCGTGATCCGAAACAAAAATCATGGCGCTTTTATATTCTTTTAATTCCTTTAAATCTTCAATTACTTTTGATAAAATATAATCTGTGTAAACAATAGTATTATCATAAGCATTTAAGAGCTCTTGCTGCGAACATTTTCCAAGTTCAACGCTGTTGCATACTGGCTAAAAGTTTCAAAAGAAGGCGGGTATTTTTTGCTGTAAGTAGGCCCGTGGCTTGTACTGGTGTGCAGTATAATAAGTATTTTATTTTTCTTACTTGACAGAATCTGTTCTTTTAATCCTGTTAAAAGCAGTTCGTCATAATTACATGCTTCACCTTTACAATCTTTCTTTAAAAGATCTCTGTTTTGATATTTCTCAATATGTACCGGAGGTTCTCCCCAGTTTGTGGTTCTCCAGATAACTTCTACATTATTTCTATAAAGATAATTGGGAAGGATTTCATATAAATCATCAGAGTTTTTATGTTCCAATATACATTTTACACCCGCTGTTGTATAAGTAGCGCAGGAATTGGCATTAAAATGAAATAAATTAGTTGTCTTGGAAAGCAGCGGATTGGTATTTTTTTTATATCCATACAAAGAAAAATTCTGGCTTCTTGCCGATTCTCCAATTACTAAAACAACAACCGATTTTTGATTGTCTTTTATAACGGCATTTGGCAATAGAATTTCTTTTTCATTTTTCTTGTATTTATGAATATAAAAAAGCGACATATTTACAGAATACGACCAAGGCATTGCAAGGCCTCCCAATTGCTTTGAGTTTTTATCGATCCACAGCCAGTTGCCTGCATTGGCAAATACCAAAACAGCAATAAATAATAAAGTGAGAGAAGAAAGCTTCAGGAATTGCTTTAAGGCAACATTTATTATATTGGCTTTAATGATATAAATACTGGGAAGAATGCCCAAAAAAACCAAATATAAGATCAATTTAAAAGAGAAAAAACTGCTGGACTCTTCATAATTGGTATTAAGGATGTTACCAATCATCGTTTCATCGATTATAACACTATACGTATTTACAAAGTAAACGGCAACTGCATTGATCATAAAGAATAAGACCAATAAAAATTTACCCAGATAACGAGAGAGCGAAAATATGAGGTAAAAAACAAATGCATTTAAAACCAGCATCAAGATTACCAAACTAACAATCAAAACAATGCCGCTCAAACTTTTATAATCAATATGATTAAAGACATAGTTGAAAAAAGGCAGATGAAAAAACACAAAATTTAGAAAACTCATTAGTAAAACAAAATGAGTTAATCGTACGTTACTTTTTAATATAAATGGCAGTGATTTCATAAATTGAAACAGTAGTAATTTTATATAGAGAAACAGCTAAACTAATGAATGCTAAATAAAAGATGATTAAATCTTCGTGAATTATTTTGTTGATTAAGCAAATACCACAAATTAGAAACAATATCACAAATATTGGATAGTATTTTTTGTCGTTAACCCGATCTCGAGGATTTGTAATCCGTGCCCGCAAAGTATATCTTAACAGATTTATAAAAAAGAAAATCCAGTTTTTAACTAAACCTTTACATCAGATTTTATTAATATAGGAACGGGCACGGAAAGAATTTCCGCGCTATCGTTGCTTAATCAAGTTCGAAAAAACGATTTCATCCAAATCTATTTTTAATTTCAAAGTTTTGGTGTAAATTTACACCAATCTAAAATTTGTATTATTATGACACGCCAAAGTATATCCTTAACTGCCCCGAATGAAGAGTGGTTGAAAAATCAGGTTAATACAGAAGAGTTTAGCAGTAAAAGTGAAGCTATTAACTATTTGATCAAGCAGGCTCGTTCACAAGAAGAATACTTTGAGTTTGTGAGAGCTAAAATAGATAAGGGAGAAAAAAGCGGATTTGCAAAAAAACAAACCAGAGAAGAAATGTTAGCCGAATTTAAAAAAGATCTGCCTAATGTATAGCTGCTATTTAAGTAGTGAAGCCAAAGAAGATTTAAAAAGAATCTATTATTATGGTGTTAGTAAGTTTGGTATTAATCAGGCTGACAGCTATTTTAATATGTTTTATGATTGTTTTGAAAAAATAGAGGAAAATCCTTTTTTATTTCCATCTGCAGATCGCATTAAAAAAGGATATCGTTATTGTATTTGTGGTGTTGATACTATTTACTACCAAATTAAAGGAGATAAACAGGTAGAGATTATTACCATTATCGGAAGACAAGACTTTTGAAACAGTTTATTGAACGAAAAGAATTTCCAAGCTATCGTTGCGCATATCCGGGCGATCGGGAATTTAGACCGCAATAATTCCAAAATATTTGCGTTTTTTATAAAAATTAAAACTCTATAATCAATACTATGGAATACTCAAAAAATTACACTGCTGTAGACAAACATATAGATGTACAAGGTATTATGGATGGCTTATATTACCCATTTTATATGGAGGAATGCCGCCATGATTATATTAGGGAAATTCTAGGTTTTGATTTCGTTCAACAGGCAGAAAATGGTGTATTTATGGTTTTATCAGAGTATAAGATCAAATTTATACGCTCCCTCAAAAAAGACGATAATTTTGATGTGACCTGTACTGTATATACAGATGCTCAGGGATTACCAAGACTGCATTTTAAACAATCAATACTAAAAAATGGAAAAATAATGGCCTCAGCGGTATTTACAGGAACTTGTATTCCTGCAACCGGAGGAAGACCTTATTTACCTGAAGAATTGAAAGCGAATTTAACTGATGCCTCTTCATTGGAAGTTTAATATCTATAATAGAGTTAAACTACAATTTGCTTTTCAATAAATTAGCCCGTTCCCCAAAGTGTTCCTTTCTAACGCTGGCAATCCCAAAAGCTTTCGGGACTGACTTTGCACTGCCTATTTATATGTTCATGAGAAAATAAAAAACATTACTGCAAATATTTAGTATTTTTATCATTTTAAAAATACTTAAACTTACATACACGCTTAAAAAATTGCCTTTTAATGGATCAACTATTCAGCTTTTTTGTTGCAGGTACGACTTTATTACTGGCATTTTTAATCTTTGCAAATATTAATCAGCTAAACAGTCGGGTTAATCGATGGTTTGGCTTTTTTATTCTGTGTATTTTCCTGATTCAGTTTAATGATTTATTAGAGAAAACTGAGTTTATGAAAACAAGAATGCTCATAAATGATTTTCTTGGCTTAACAGATTTTATAGTTGCTCCTGTTTTTTATTTTAGTGTAATTTATTTTATTCAACCTAATAGAAAATGGCGAATCAAAGATAATTTTCATTTTGCCTTTGCTTTTATAATTTTTCTCTTGCTTTTACTTTCACTATTGGTTGATGCGCCTGCTCCAACTGCTGCCGATAAAAAGAATGCTGTTTTAATTATAACTGTTTTTAATTTAATTTTTTGCCTACAGGTGATTCTCTATTGCATTGCTGCTTACAGAGAAATTACTTTCTATCAAAAGAATTTATTTTTGTACACTTCAAATGTATCTGCAATTAACTTAGCATGGCTACAAAAAGTAGTAGTTTGTGTGCTCATTATAACAGGTCTTTGGTTAATGGACAATTTCTTTAAATTGGCAAAAACCAATAGTTCATTTGATCATTTTGCCAGTCTGTTTTATCTGATAGGCGTTTTTTTTATTGCTTATTATTCTTTAAAACAAAAAGAAATTCCAAGTCTTAATCAACAAGAAAAAAAAGAAATGGATGTAATTATACTGGAGAATTTCAATGTAGAGAGCAATGAGAAAAAACTAATTTCTGATATCAATTTACAGGAAATGAAATCAGTTTTAATTGAGGTAATGAACAATCAAAAGCCTTTTTTGAACCCTGAATTGAGTTTATTCAAATTGGCTTTACAATTGAATATTTCATCTCATCAACTTTCGTACATTATTAATAAAGGTTTTAACGAAAATTTTTACCAATTTATTAATCGTTACCGGATCGAAGAAGCTAAAAAATTAATTCAGGATCCAAAAATGCAGCATTTGAATTTAATAGGAATTGCTTTTGAAGTGGGTTTCAATTCTAAAACAGTTTTTTATACAACTTTTAAGAAAAACACCAATCAAACTCCATCAGAATTTAAAAAAGAAAACGTCGCTTTAGCACAAATTCTCTAAGTTTATTTAATTTTGACCAATTATGAATTTGTAGATTATAGTTTATTTTAAAAGTAGTCCTGATTGATAAATCAGAACTTTTAAGTGGTAAATGATACTAATATTTGTATCAGATTATTTAAAAAAAATAAAATACTACTATGAACTTTAAAAAAGAAACACGAAAATTAAAGCTAAACAAAATCATTAAATTTAGATTAAAATCTATTTTCATAATTACTTTTTCTGTCCTCTGTTGTATTTCATGCTCAGACGATAATAATGATCGTAAAGTGGAATATCCGGGAATTGCTGTAGACTTAGGACCCCATAAACTAATGGCATATACAGTATCAAAAAAATCAAACTATTTGGTTGTTTTTGAATCAGGTCTCGGCAATGATCATACCTCCTGGTACAGCACCGGAAAATCCTCAGAAATTATAACAATATCTAATTTTCTGGATTCTGATGTTTTATTATACGATAGAGCCGGCTATGGAAAATCAGGTTTTAATACTGAACCCAGAACTATTAATAAATTAAGAAGTGAACTTGAAACTGTGATAAATCAATTTGCAAATGGCAGAAAAGTGGTACTCGTAGGACATTCATTAGGAGGTTTGATTATTAGAGATTATGCCATAAAAAATCCTGAAAAAGCTGCAGGCTTAGTATTTGTTGATGCTTCTCACGAAAAATACAATCATTATTCACAAGAACAGATAAACACCTATTACAATAATTATAAAATGACTAATGGTGCAAATTCAGGCATAGCTTTAGAAACACTGCAATTAATTGAAGATTTTAAATATACAGCGACGCTGCCTAATTTGCCTGACGTTCCGGTTATTGCCATAACAAGTATGAAAACAGATGCGGAACATGACGCGGCCGATAGACAATTATGGTACGACTCTAAGGAATCACTTAAGGAAGGAATTACTAATTTTAAACATATTACGACAATAAAATCTGGACATTTTATTCAACTTGAAGAGCCGGAACTTGTCCTGAACAATATTAAACTAATATTGTCAAAACTATAAGTTATAAAAGAGATTTCGATTGAAATCTCTTTTGCTTTTTCCAAATGTTAGAAATTCTTTACCCAGTCTCTCCGAAGTGTTCCTTTCTAACACTGTGCAATCCCGAAAGCTTTCGGGATCGACTTTGTACTACCTATTCATGTATTCATCAGAAAATAGTCTCCTGACTTTAAAACAACAATTAATATTGATTATAATGAATAAACGATTTGTTGTCTAAAACATTCACTATTAGATGATCTTCTTTTTTAATTAGTCAGTGATTAATTTGAATTTTACAGGTTGAAAAAATATATTGGAATTTTTCTCAAAATAAATTCCATTTTCTTTTTTATCTAATTTTACTTCGTAATTATGAATTATGGTAGTTTGTGCAATCACATTGATCTGGTAAGTATCTCCAATTTTGTTTTCTTTGGATATATTCTGAACAATACCATTAATTACAACCGATTTAGGAACAACGGCAGCGTCATTTAATTTAAAACTAACTACATATCCTCTCTCATTATTCCTGTTATAACTTTTATACGTTTGGTTTTTAATCTCTAAAAGTTGTCCGGAGCAGGAAAAAAGAAAAAAAATCCCGAAAGAAATTAATAAAAAGACGGCTTTTGGAATACTATTTTTCATACTTTTAGCGTTTTTTACTTACAAATTTAACTTAAATCAAACGATTGAAAAACAATGAAATTAAAATATATTGTTAAAACATTAATTATAGTATTAGCCTTTACAGCTTGCAGCAAGGATTCAGATTCTAATGAAACTACAACTACCCAGCCAGACGAGATTAACAACTTTGTCTGGAAAGCTATGAATTCCTGGTACTACTGGCAACCCAACGTTGCTAATTTGTCCGACAGCAAAATCGCTTCTACCGCATCATATAACAATTTTATTAACGGAAAAACTCCCGATGCGCTTTTTTATTCACTCCTATATCAAAGAGGAACTATAGATAGATTCTCCTGGATTGAAAACAGTAATGAGATAGTGCAGGTTTCAAAAATTGCAGAAGTCGAAAAACAAGGTGGTTTTAGCTATGGAATTTATCCTAAAGACGCATCCAATACAAATATGGTAGCCTTAATTAACTACACTGTCCCTGGCTCGCCAGCAGCTTTGGCGGGATTGAAAAGAGGCGACGTTATTACAAAAATAAATGGAAGCCAGCTTACTGCAAGTAATTATGACCAACTAGAAAACACACAATTCACAATTACTCTGGCAGCAAGCGTACAATTTACAAGCAATAGTATGGTAACCACAGACAAAGCAGGAACTCTGACTGTAACAAAAGCCGAAATTGACGAAAACCCTGTTGCTTATTACGAAAAGAAAGTATATGGAGCAAAGAACATTGGTTATCTGGTTTTTAATGCTTTTAAATCCGATTATAATGACGAACTCAATGCTGCTTTCGCTAAAATGAAATCGGATGGAATTAACGAATTGGTTTTAGATTTAAGATACAATGGAGGCGGTTCATTAGAAACTGCAGTTGCTCTGGCGCAAATGATTAATGGCAGTTTTACCAATAAACCCTATATTTACTTAGACTTCAATAACAAACACAATAGTGAAGACGGCTATGAAAATCTTTCCGAAAAAGTAAACATTTTTAACCTGGTTGATAACGAGCCCACTTTTCAGAGAGAAGAAAATATAAACAGCCTTGCTTTGACAAAAATATATGTGCTGGTAAGTTTTCAAACCGCTTCTGCCAGTGAGCTCACCATACAATGTCTAAAAAAATACATTAACGTAGTCACAATAGGCGAAGAAACTGTTGGTAAATTTGTAGGATCCAACACACTATACGATTCTCCTGCTTATAATTATATCTCCTATGCCAATCGAAGTACTAAACACAAATGGCAATTACAACCCATTACCTTTTCCTATTATAACAAAGACAGAGACGCAAATCCAGCAAAAATCACACCTGATTACGAAATTAATCCTTATAGTATTTTTTTAAATCTGGTTGAATTTGGAAACGAAAAAGATCCTTCTTTGAAGAAAGCTCTCGAATTAATTACAGGCCAAACCATGCGAACTACAGCAAAAACCACCAATCCTTCTTTGTCGATTGGCAATCTTGCTGCATTCAACCCTACAAATACTGCCAAAGGTTTATATATCGAGGATTTTAAAAGGTTGAAAAAAAAATAAACAGCAACGAAATTTAGAAATTAAAATCATTAAATCACCTGGCACGAGTGCAATGTTATTAAGTTAAAAGATTTTAGATTGAGTATTAACGATTTTTGATTTCAGATTTGGTTTGACTAAATATTAGAATGTTGATTTTAGGAGTTTTTTACATCTGAAATCAAAAATAGTTAATCAAAAATCAGCAATCATTTTATTTTTAATCTTTAACTTAATGACATTGGGTGCGAGTGCTTTGCTCGTGAACGTACGATTGCCGATTGTTTAATATTTTACCATTTTATATTGCGATCAATAAATTCAATTAGCTGTTTTGACATTGCTTCCTGTTCTTTTCTATTGGGATGATTTCCTCTTTCTTTATAGGGAAAAACTAAGGTATATATTTTTTTATCGTTTAATTGATCAACGGCTTTTTGGATATAGCCAGGCCATTCGGAACCAGACCTGGTAGCGTCCATATTACCCAAAGCGCAAATTATACTCGCCGATGGATATTTACTTCTAACTGAACGAACAAAATCAGCATAGGATTGAATTATAAAAGCTTCTGATGGTTTCTCAGTACCAAATCTTCGTTTAAACTGTTCATGTTCCGGCCTGTTTACAATCCAGGAATCATTTTGAAAAAGATTAATTACTACAATATCCGGTGTATACTTTGTAAAATCCCATTTACTTAAAGGATCGAGCGGTGCAGTACGATCGTATGTTTCAGGCATAATTTCAGGAAACCAGCTTACCGTAATTCCTATCCCGCTGCGGGCAATAATAAACGGTTTAGCATTATAGTGTCTTGCTGTTAGAGCAGCATAGGTATAATAATTATTGAAATCTTCGGGCATTCCCGAGTCTCTTCCTCCTTCCGGGACATCTACACCATGTCCGGCTGTAATTGAATTTCCGTAGAATTCAATTTTTCTGGTACGATTGTCAGTGTTCTTCAATAATTTTGTTTGCCCATAAAGTTCAAATCCATAAAATACATTGACTGAGGTAGAATTTGATAGTTTGTATATTTCTAATGTATGGATACCCGGACCAAGATCTCTGGCTATATTTATAGTTCTGAGGGTATTATCTGTTTCAAACTTAAAAGGTTTTTTATCGTCTTTGTCGATTATGGCGTAAAAAAATGCTTTCTCTTTAAAAGACTTCATTTTTACTGAAACGCCCGACCCTTTAAAGGTTATCCCTGCTGTAGTTCCAGGCCAGTAAAACATAGTTGAGTCTGCTGTAACATCTACTCTTCCCGTGTAATTGATTCGGCTATTATCCGGCCTAACAAACTGCTGTGCGTAGCTGTATGAAATGAAAGCAAATAAAACTAATACCTGTATTTTTTTGAAATTGATCATCATTATATAATTAACTTAGAAAAATGTAAAGTTATTATTTAATCTATTAATTCCCCGCTCCGCAAAGTCTCCATTCAAAAATTTAAACACGCTACGCAAATGTCTCTGACTTTGCGCAATTTTTTTGCATCATATTTGAGCACAATACGTCTCAAAAGTCTCCGACTTTTTTCCGTTTACGTTTTGATAGAATTTTATATTAAGAAGTTTTGTTTTAAAGTCAGAGACTTTAAGATGTCTACGTTTTTTAAATATATTTGTTTAGAATGCCTTTACTTTGGATTAGACAAAAAAACTTTAATTTTATTCAAAGGAAAGCAGAGGTGAACTTTAGACATTTGTAGTTAAGCACTATGCTGCGCATTAGTCCTCTGCCTTCTCCTTGAATCCCGTTGAATTGCTTCAAATAGAATGATGACATGCAGGTCTAATAAAGGCTCTAAAGAAGTTCAACATATTTTATTCATCCTAAATTCAAAGTTATGAAAAAGTATTTATTTTATGTGGGGATTGATGTATCAAAAGCAAAACTGGATATTAACATCCTTGATTCTTCAACCCTTAAATCAGAGCATTTTATCATAGAAAATAATATTAAAAGTATTTTGATTTTTATTAAAAAACTTGATAGAAAACTTGATAAAAAATGTGCCCTTTTTTGTTGCGAAACCACAGGTGTTTACACTAATCATTTATCAAGTGTTTTAGTGAAACTTAATTTAGATTTATGGATTGTTCCTGCTGTTGAAATAAAAAAATCAAAAGGAATCTCAAGAGGGAAAAGTGATAAAACTGATGCTAAAGATATTTCTTTCTACAGCTATAGAAACATCGATAAATTAAAACTTTACACTTCTGCAAGCCTAGATATTCAAAAACTAAAAATGCTTTACACTGAAAGAGAAAAAATGGTAAAAGCTTTAATGCTTATACAAGCAACCAAAGAGAGTAAAGCTTTCACTGATAAAATAATTTTTAAAGAAGTATCACTAATCAACCAAACTCTTGTCAAATCTATTAAAAATTCAATACATAAAATCGAATCAAAAATTAAAGAAGTCATTAAAGCAAATGATCAATTAACTAAACAGGCTGAACTTATCAGATCAATTCCTGGATTAGGTGAACAAACAAGCGTGTATTTTATTATTGCTACCAAAGGATTTACAGCTTTTAAAAATTGGAGACAATTTGCCTGTTATTCAGGTGTTGCTCCTTTTGAACATAGTTCCGGTTCAAGTATAAAAGGAAGGACAAGAGTAAATCATATGGCAGATAAAAAAATGAAGTCATTATTGCAAATGTGCGCTATGACAACATTGAAATACGATTCTCAATTGAAGGAATATTATAACAAGAAAAAAGTGGAAGGTAAAAATTCAATGTTGGTATTAAATAATATTAGATGCAAACTTATAAGTAGAGTTTTTGCCGTCATTAACAGAGAAACTCCTTATATCAACACCTATAAATTTGCATCTTAATTTTTAATGATTTTATTTGTTTTTTATCATAGAATGCGCAGCTTTTCAGAAGAACACTTCGGGGAGCGGGGCACAAAAAAACGAGGTTGTTAGCCTCGTTCTTTGGATTGTATCAATCGTGAAAACTCTGAAAATTCTTGGTCGGTAAAATCTTCCCTTTTAAAACTGATTGGCAGTTTGAGCGGTTGTGACTGCAACACCTGTTTGAGCTGAGAAAGTTTAAGCTTAATTCTCATCGCCTGTACTGTTTGTGCTGTTGCTGATAAAATCCCAATCTTCTCCGCTCAGACCTTCTTTCGACATATAGAACAATCCTGCTTTGTATCGGTCATAAATACTTACATCGGTTCTGTCGTAGTTGAAGTAGTCATGAATATCTGTTACAATCTGCTCATGAAGTTTTTTATCATCAACATAGACCACAAAATGATTGTGACAAGCTTTTCGGTTTTGGAACGGTTCAGTTGTAAAGAACAGTCGGATTTCTGTTGATGCTCCGTGTTTTTGGTTCAGGTAATCATACAGACCGTGCATCTGCTTAAAACAGCTTGTCTTGTTGCGGTCTGTTTTGTAAGCTACCGTAAAGAAGAAACTCCAGTCCATCTGCCAGAAGGTATGTTGAAGGCTCTGTTTATCAGCCAAACAGTCTATGAGATTTCTCATAGATTGGTTTTCCTGTCGCAACGCTTTGTTCTCATCAAACATGATTTCGCTGTCAAAATATCTGGCATGGTCAGCAGGGAACATTCTCTTTCCGCTTCTTAGGCTGGTTTCAGCAAATAGGTCTTCATTCTTTTTGTAAAATCTGTAGATAGTGCTTTTGCTTGCTTTTGTACTTATTATAAATTTCTTTAAATTCTCATATTTCATTTCTTAGGTTGGTTAGTATCTCGTTATTGGTTAGATACAGGAACTCCATACAAGGAGGTTAGTCAAGCATCTCCTTAATAAATACTAACAAACTTTGAAAAGTGTAGCTTATTGGCACTTTTTTTTTAAAAATATTTTTCTGGCTAGGTAAATATGTGTTCCAAAATGACACACTGGTCAGTAGAATTTGAAAAACTGTAGAGTTTTCACTTGGAACACGGATGGTATCGGTTGGTATAAGTACACAATTTTATAGTACGGGGAGGTAATTTGACACTTAAAATCTCGGTATTTAGTACTGAAACTGCCGATACAGGGAGGGAGGATACTCTGAGTACTATTTTTCAAATCCATTGAGATGACCTAGCAGTTGCAGGCTAACATGAATTATATTTTAACAGTTTGGTACACTTTAAAGTGCTATTAAATCAAAAGCCACTCCGTTTAGACTGCACCCAAAATTTTGGACTAATTTATAATTAAATTTGATAATAATGAGCTCGATATTGTATCGGGCTCATTCCTTTTAAATTAAGTTTTATTCTATCATTGTTATAATAGTCTATATATTCGATTATTTCCTGTTTTAATTGATTAATAGAACTGTATTTCTT
>NZ_JASY01000032.1:0-20737 GCF_000735715.2 Flavobacterium chungangense LMG 26729 | reverse complement strand
TATTTGAACTCCTGAAGATAGGTAGATTTTATAGCATCCCTTTCATAGAATTCTCCCGGACCTTCTGCTAAAATATCCAGTACAATATCATTCATACCTCTTTGCTGGTAGGTTCTTGATTTTTTCATATCATCCAGAACGATAGTATGACTGATACCTTTTACATGCAATCCTTCGGCACTGCCATGAAGATCTATAGAAGATAATTCTGTATGATTCCTTTACTCATCAACCGGATTCCGGTAAGGCTTTTAAAGGTAAAGATAACTTCATCTCCAAGATATGTTCGCAAAGCCTTTGCCTGATCTGCCGGATTTATAATCGCTTTGCCTGTATATTGCCATACAAAAGAAAAATGATGGTGATCTGCCATCTTTTGGGACAGTTCTAAATTATGATAAACTACATTTTGGGTAAAGCTCCCTATGCTGATATGTACCTGTTCTGAAAAATGTCCCATAACTATTTTTACATTAATTATTAAGTAAGAATTTTTTTGTAAAAATAGAATTTAAAATTACTTTAAAAAATATATATCCCACATAATTTGTATGTATTTTACTGCAAGCAAAACAGAGACTACAGATTGACCGAAAAAAATGAATAGGGAAAATATAAGCATAAAAAAACATCCAAAACCAGATTAATTTTGGATGTTGAAAATTATTTAACATACTTCCTTATTATAAGAACAACTAAACAATGAATAAGGTTTTGTTTTTAAAATATTAAATACTCATTAAAAAGCCAATAAGATTCTCTTTCTTATTTAAGCCGAGTTTTTTTCTTAAGCGATACCTTGCCAATTCAACTCCTCCATTTGATATATTCATAATTTCGGCAATCTCTTTGGTCGACATATTCATTAAAAGATAAGTTGATAAATCCAATTCTCTGGGAGAAATTGTGGGATATTTTTCTTTTAACCTTTTTAAAAAATCAAAATGAACATTCTTAATGTGTTTTTCCAGATCTTTCCAGCTTTTGTCTGTATTGACTTCTTTTACAATACTTTTGTGAAGTTTATTGAATTCTGATTTAGTAGAATCATCTAATATATTGGTATCGATTTCTTTCAGTTTACTTATTATGGTATTCAAAGTCTTGTTCTTCTTTACTACTTGCAAAGAGTTATTTACAAGTTCTTTATCCTTTGCCAAAATTTTAATTTGAAGCTTATCACTTTTTAATTTCTCAATTTCTTTTTCAAGCTCATGCTGTTCATGCCTTATTTTAGATTCTTTTTCAAGGTATAATCGTCTTTGTTCAATAGTTTCGTAATATTTGTTTTTTCTGATTTTTAATTTAACTCTATTTGAAATCACATAAGTCCCGGCAAAAATCAATAACAAATAAAAAATATAAGCTAAAAAATGTCTGTACCACGGAGGTGAAATGGTAAATTTAATCTGATCAACTTCTGAAAGCACGCCAAAACTATTTCTGGCTCTTAATTTCATCGTATAATTACCTTCTCTTAAATTAGTATATTCCTTTATAGAAACAGAAGACCAGTTGCGCCAGGTATCTTCAAAAGGTTCCAGCTTATAGGAATAAGTAACGTTCTCCTGATTTTCGAATGTTGGAGAAGAAAATGTAAACTTCACGTGATTGCCACTGTAAGGTAAATCAAACTGTTTCTCATTTGCTGTCAGGTTTCCGGTTATTATAGTATCGCCCGGAAAAGAGAAACTTTCAATAAATACGGTTGGCTTTGTTATAAATGTATTGGAAATTGTAGCATCATAATGTGTCAGCCCATCTGTCAATCCTATAAAAATGTTCTTCTGATCTACTGTATTTACAGCTATATAATTATTTACCAAATTACCTGTTAAATTAGAAAACGGAGCTTGTTTTCTAACATATTTTCCATTATCTGATTTTTCTAAAACGCCTAAAGATTCATTAAAAGAATACCATAAGTTCCCTTTAGAATCCTGAATCAATGTATTTATTACCGGAATATTACTAAAAAGGTTACTCATTTTTCTGTCCTCAAAAAAACCATCCTGATCTTTAGAAAATCTATAAAAGTGATTTTTTGTCTGGAAATAAATTTTATTATTAATGGATTGTAAGCTTCCAATTCCTTTATTAACTGTAGAAATCTGAGTGTATTTTTTTATAGATTCAAATTTTTTCAAATCATCAGAGAGTTCCATCTGATACAAATATGGGTTTTTCTTTAACCATAAATAATCATTATCTAATTCGACTTCAAAAGTATTAGTCGTTTCATCAAAACCCTGAACCTGATTTATAAATTCAACATTATGAGATGCAATTTTAAAAATTGAGAAGCCATTGTAACTTTCTCCTATCACATATTCAGGATGCTTAGGTATTTGCTTAAAACCAAAATAACCTTTCGTGTCCAATATTTTTGAAACCTTATTGTGTTCTATAACTAGAGCGCCGCTATTACTGGAACATAACAAAGTGTTGTTTATAACCTGAATATTCCAGGCTTGTGCAATTGTACCTTCGACCCTGTTAAAAGGTTCATCTGTAAAAGAAGTATTCCAGGAATGGTAAAACAATCCCTGATTGGTTGCTACATACAAATTATTTTGATACAATACTGATGCATAAACAGTTCCTATATTATAACTATAATCAAAATAAGTAAAAGGAGAATTTTCATTTATAAAGGTTATTCCATTATCAAGCCCCAACCAAATATTATTTTTATGATCAACAAAGGATGTTAATATAGTATTATTCTGAAGTCCCTTTTGGCGGTTCAAATGCTGAATTATCTTTCCGTTTAAGTCACAAATTATAATACCATTTAAAACCGAATTTAGAATAATAAACTTGTTTTTTATAATTGCGCCGCCAAGTGAAGTATTCTTTTTTATAAAACTATTTGCTTCCGTATTCCATTCTTTAACAGCATTATAATCATACACAAAGAGGCCTTTTTCTAAAGTTGCCAAAAGGATCTTGTTATTGGGTAATGGAAACATCGCCCAGATTTCTTTATCATTAAGAGCAGTTGTTCCCTTTAACGGATATAATTTTTGGTTTTTATATTCTAAAATTCCCAATACTTTATCCTGAAAAAAAAGTCGATTATTTACCATGAAGGAAAACTGAAACTTTCTTGGCGCGTTCAAAACAGTCAGTTTGTTATTTTTATAAAAAAGTGCTTTTGTAAAAGATTGAAAAATCACTTCTCCCTTAAAAATATGAATTCTCCAAATTAAATTTATATTCTGACTATCCTTATTACTGATTAATTTTGAAAGTGAAAAATATTTTAATTCTCCTTTTTCATTTGGTTTAAAATAACCAAATTCATTATTTCCTCCTACAAAAATTTTTCCGGAACCATCAATTTTCAAACTTCTGATTGCGGTATTATTTGGCAAAGCATATTTACGCCATGTAGAGCCATCAAACTGAATTAAACCACTGTTGTTCGCAAAATAAATATTTCCCTTTTTATCCTGATCGATACTCCAATTTTGAGTTCCTCCCTTGTATTCTGTTCTCTTGTAATTTTTAATATTAGGCATCCCAATATCCTTAACCTGGCCTAAAGCACTAAAAGTAAACAGAAAAAATAAAATTCTGGTAAAAAGATGATTTATGGATTTCATAGTTTTTACACGCTATTTTTATTAGTAATGTTAAACATTCTTTTTAATAGTAATTATCACACTTATTAAAATATCTAAAGGCATGATGAAAAACCGTTAATAACTAAACAAGTCATTTTTAATAAATGTAGTGTTTTTTTACTGAAGTTAACATTATTGTAACAATATAAAATTAATTATAATTTATTGATTTTAAATTATTTAAAATTATTTTGATGTGTTTTTGTAAAGTATTAAATAATAGTTTGATGTGTTTTTGTAATAAAAAAAAATTACAATTAATAAAAATTTAACCCTACTATTGCATCAAATTACTAATTAATTAACCAAAATTTTTAGAAAAATGAAATTAAAAAAGTTACTTATTTTTTGTTTTTCATCTTTATTGTTTTCAGTTGTCGCAATCGCTCAGGATGTGACAGTAAACGGAATAATAAATGATGAAAGTGGAATGCCCGTCCCGGGCGCAACAGTTTTAATTAAAGGCACAAACAAGGCAACTGCTTCTGACTTTGATGGAAAATTTCAAATTAATGTTCCTTCTAATGGAACTTTAACAATTAGTTTTGTAGGATATAATACAGTAGAAGAGGTTGTAAATGGAAGAACTAAAATAGAAATTAGATTAAAACCTGAATCTCAAAACTTAAATGAAGTTGTAGTAGTAGGATATGGAACACAAAAGAAAAGTGTTGTAACAGGTGCAATTTCTTCGATAAAAGCAGAACAAATTGCAAATTTATCAGTTGGTTTGTCTACACAAGTCTTACAAGGACAAGCTGCCGGAGTAACCGTAATGGCACAATCCGGGGCTCCGGGAGCCGGGGCTAAAGTTCGTATTCGTGGAGCGGGTTCTAATGGTAACTCTGATCCTATATATGTAGTTGACGGAATGCGTACAAGCAATATCGACTTCCTGGATTCAAACGATATTGAAAAACTTGAAATTTTAAAAGATGCCGCATCTGCAGCTATCTATGGAGCTGATGGTGGTAACGGGGTTGTGATGATTACAACTAAAAAAGGGAAATCAGGATCGATGAAAGTTACTTACAGCAATCAGTTTGGTTTTCAGTCTTTAAGAACAAAATTAGAAATGATGAATGCTGATCAGTATGTTCAGTGGATTGACGAAACAAAACCTGCCGGAAACAGACCTAATGTAGCTGACTGGAAAGGCAAACAAGGAACAAACTGGATTGATGAAGCCGCTGAAGATGCAGCACCAATGCAACATCATACACTACAGCTTGCAGGTGGAAATGACATCTCTACTTTTTTACTTTCAGGAAACTTTTTCACACAAGATGGTATTATTGGGGGCGATAAAACCAATTTTAAGCGTACAACGGTAAGATTCAATTCGAATCATAAAGTAAGTAAATATTTAGAAGTTGGAGAAAATTTCTCCCTTTCAGTAAACAAACGTAAAGCTTTTACAGAGGATGACAGTTTTAATGGTATCATGAATCACGCCATGCTGATGGATCCTTTGACACCTGTTTATTATCCAAATGGGACTGTGCTGCCACAACATGTTCAGGATGCAATAGCTGATGGAAAAGCTGTGCCGAGAAATGCTAATGGCGAATATTACGGTCTTTCAAATTACATTGTTGGAGAAATTGCCAATCCAATTGGACAAATTGCACTGGATCACGGTTTGACTCAGGAAACTAAAATTATTGGGAATGTTTACGCTAACATCAAACCTTTTGAAGGTTTTGTTTTTACAACACGTTATGGTATTGAACAAGCGTATAACAACTATAACGACTGGACTCAAAAATATTGGTGGAATACTAATAAAGAAAATACAACAAATAACAAAACTTACAATCAAAGTATCTTTAAAACCTGGTTGTTTGAAAACTTTGCCACTTACAGCAAAACGATTAACAAACATGAATTCTCCTTTATGGCAGGTATGTCAGCTCAGGATTCAGAAAAAAGTTATTTAGACAGCCGTACAGCGGGTATGATTAAAGAAGGGGATATTTGGGCAACCGTAGGAGAAACCCCTGTAACCGGAACTATAGCCGGAAACAGAACTCCGTCATCTATGTTATCTTATTTTGGACGTATTACGTATTCCTATGATAATAAATATCTATTTCAGGCTTCTTTAAGAAACGACAACTCTTCTCTTTTTGCACCTGATAAACGTGCGGGTTATTTTCCTGCGGTTTCTGCAGGTTGGGTAATGTCTAATGAACCTTTTTGGAAACTTGAGGCTGTCAATTACGTAAAATTAAGAGCTTCCTGGGGAGAAAACGGTTCAACCTCTAATATTTCGGCTGGACAATGGCAGGCTTTGATTACAAAAGACGGTTTGAAATATCCGGATGCATTAGGAAATTATCAAACAGTTGGCGAGCTTAAAATATTGCCAAATGAGGATATAACCTGGGAAACGACAGAACAAACCGATTTAGGTATTGATGTAAGAGCTTTTAATAACAGATTAACATTAGGCCTTGATTATTACAAAAAAATAACCCGAGATTTATTAACTCCTTCTTCTCCTCCTTTATCTACTGGTTATGCTGCTCCATTTGCAAATGCAGGTGATGTGACTAATAAAGGTTTTGAAATTGAAGCAGGATGGAGAGAATCAGAGCATAAGTTAAAATACGGGATAAACCTTAACCTGACCACGATTAAAAACGAAGTTACCTATTTAAACCCAATGCTTACAAGAGTTGACGGAGCAATCATTCCTGTATTAGGAACTGTAACTTCTTTTGAACTTGGGAAACCGGTTTGGTATTTCAGAGGATACAAAACAGATGGTATATTCCAAAATCAGGCACAAATTGACGCTTACAAAACCGCTTTAGGAAATGTTACTTCATGGAATCCTACACCAGGTCAGCCTGTAGTTGTTGATAGTAATGGTGATGGTGATATTACAGATCAGGACAAAACTTACATTGGAGATCCTCACCATGATTTAATAGTTGCTACGACTATTGACTTTGAATACAAAGGATTTGATCTTAAATTTTTTGTACAAGGTGCTTTTGGCGGAGAAAACTATATGGCTTTAGCCAGAGTTGACAACCCTTTTTCTAACCGTCCGTCATTCTTTTATACTGACAGATGGACCGGAGAAGGAAGTACTAACAGTTTTCCAAAAGCCTCTTACAGCGACCCAATCATTTATTCAAGTGACTTAATGGTACAGGACGCTTCTTTTGTAAAAATCAAACAAATACAATTAGGATATAATTTCAGTTCAGAATTATTAAGCCAGATAAAAGTGAGCAGTCTAAGACTTTACGTTTCACTTGATGATTATTTCACCTTTACGAAATACAAAGGTATTGATCCTGAAGTTGGAAGTTTTTCAAACAATTCACAAGGTATTGACAGAGGTTTGTATCCAAATGCTGCCCGTATCATGACTGGACTATCTGTTACATTTTAATTCGAACTCACAAATAAATAATGATGAAAAAAATAGTTTATAAATTAACGTTTATTGCGGGTTTAGTTCTGATGCTAATCTCCTGCAATCAAGATGATTTCTTAGATAAACCGGTTTATGGTCTTATAAAAGAAGAAGATTACTATAAAACGGAACAAGAATTACAAGAAGGAGTATTTGCCTGTTATGATGTTTTGCAATGGGCCTATGCTGCAGACTGGAACTCAATGTATGTTGTAAAATCATTTCCTGCTGATGAAACTCATGCAGGAGGAGGCTCAGATGGAGATCAGCCACCTTATCAGCAATTAGATGATTATTCATTTACAGCCGAAAACAAACCTATTGAGCATTGCTTTAAAGCTATGTATTTTGGAATAATGAGAGCAAATACCATCATTAATATTGCAACTGGTGATACCCCAAAAAAAATACAATTGATAGCTGAAGCAAAAGCACTGAGAGCTTATTTTTATTTTGAATTAGTTTCAATGTGGGGCGGTGTGCCATTAAGACTTGAAGTGCCTAAAGCAGGTAACTTTGCGATGGAAAAATCAACACCGGAACAAATTTATGCCCAAATACACAAAGATCTGAGTGAAGCTATTCCGATCCTGCCTAAAAAGAGTGAATATGCTGCAGAAATGCGTTTTAGAATGTCAAAAGGTACTGCACAGGCTATAAATGGAAAAGCATATTTGTATCAAAAAAAGTATCCGGAATCAGCTGTGGCATTCAATGATGTAATCACGTCTAATGAATATGATCTTGCACCAGATTATTCAAAAATATTTTTAAAAACATCTGAATATGGTTTAGAATCTTTATTTGAAATTGGATATGTTACTACCGCAGGCTATGATTGGGGAAATTTTCAATGGGGAGGAAACCGCGCAATGGAGAACAACGTAAACTGGCAGTTAATGGGACCGCGAAGCGATTATTTCAAATCAGGTACCTCCGGACTTAATGCGGGTTGGGGGTTCAACTACCCTACATCTGAAATGGCAGAAGCTTTTGATGATGAAGGAGATCTAGTCAGAAAAAATGCATCCATATTATCAGTTGCAGATCTTAGATCAAAATTCGGCGGAGACTGGGTAGTAGACAAGGATCTGGACTGGACACAAGCGCCTCCGGTATGGGGAATGGATGGTTATTTCAGACTTAAATATGGCTCATTAACTGCCGAAACCGGTACTCCTGTTGCCGAATTGAATTATGGAACCAATGTTAGATTAATCAGATATGCTGATGTTTTGCTGATGGCTGCAGAAGCAAATCTTTTAGCAGGAAATACTACAGACGCACAGAGTTATTTTACAGCTGTACGTGACAGAGTAGATTTACCGGTTAAAACCGTAACTCTTGATGCAATTAAAACTGAAAGAAGACTAGAACTGGCATTTGAAGGTTTCAGGTTTCTGGATTTAATTCGTTGGGGTGATGCTGCAGCTGTTCTTAAAAATCAAGGATTTAAAAAGAACGGAAACTTTGTAGAGAAACACAAATTATATCCAATTCCGGCCGCAGAGGTTCTTAACAACCCAAAAATGACACCAAATCCTGGTTGGGGTAACTAAAGGAACTGATTTCTAAATTAGCCGTGCGTAACAAGCACGTTTTTATACAAAAGACATGAAATGTATTCATAACTGTGAATCATTTTAAGTTAAGTTTTAAGTTAAGTTTGGTTGTTAGAATAGCCCATATTCTTTTTTGATTATGGGCTATTTTTTAATCCTTTTAGAATCCTGAAAATCTTTTTATACCTAAATCTTACATTATTTAAAACATATTCAATGAAAAAAATTGGCGTTATTATTACTTGTTTATGTTTTTCTTCAACTGTATTTTCACAATTGAAGAGCCCAAAACAGGAACAAAAATTCACTACAACTAATAAAAAAATCACGGTTTATACTACTGCCGAAAAATCTAATTTAAAATTAACTGCTACTGATAATTTAGTTTTCTCTGCCTCTAAACAGCCTTTAGAAACTGAAACTTCCATTTTTGTGGAACCCTCAAAAAAATTTCAAAACTTTATCGGAATCGGAGGTGCCATAACTGATGCAAGTGCCGAGGTATTCGCAAAACTTTCAAAAGAAAAACAAACCGAATTCTTAAATGCCTACTACGACAAACAAAAAGGCATAGGCTATTCATTGCTAAGAACAACCATTCAAAGCTCTGATTTTAGCAGTGAAAGCTATTCTTATATCAAAGAAGGCGATAAAGATTTAAAGACTTTTTCTATCGATCACGACAGGCAATTCCGCATTCCGTTAATCAAACAAGCCATTCAGACGGCTGGCGGAAAATTAACCACTTATGTGGCTCCGTGGTCTCCAAACGCTTTTATGAAAAGTAATAACGATGTACTTAGGGGAGGAACTTTATTGCCAGAATATTATCAGACATGGGCTAATTTTTATACGAAATTTATAAAAGCATACGAAAAAGAAGGAATTCCAATTTGGGGAACCTCAACACAAAATGAACCAATGGCAGTGCAAACCTGGGAATCCTGCATTTATACTGCCGAAGCAGAAAGAGATTTTATAAAAAATTATTTGGGTCCAACCCTAAAAAAAGAAAATCTTGGGAATAAAAAAATCATAATATGGGATCATAACCGTGATCTGATGAACCAGAGAGCCAATGTGATTTACTCTGATCCTGAGGCCGCAAAATACATTTGGGGAATGGGTTTTCACTGGTACGAAACCTGGTCAGGTGGATTACCCATGTTTCATAATGTGCGAAAAGTGCATGAAGCCTATCCTGACAAAGGGCTGCTCTTTACAGAAGGATGTGTCGAACGATTTGATGATACAAAATATCAATTTTGGCCAAATGCAGAAAGATATGGCACTGCAATGATCAATGATTTTAATAACGGAACAAACGGATGGACCGACTGGAACATCCTCTTAGATCAGAAGGGTGGGCCGAATCATGTGGGGAATTTTTGTTTCGCGCCCATTCATGCTGATACTGCAACGGGAGAATTAATTTACACTCCCTCCTATTATTACATTGGTCATTTTTCAAAATTTATTCGTTTAAACGCCGTTCGTATAAGTTCAGCCGTTAGCAGAAGCAGTTTATTAAGCACTTCATTTCTTAACGCTGATGGTACAATTGCAACGATTGTAATGAATCAAACAGATAATGAAATTAGTTACAACCTTATTATAGCCTCTCAAAAAACACAAGTCAAAATTCCTGCACACGCTATACAAACATTAGTGTATTAAGTTTTTATCTTACAAAATCATATCTTGTACAATAAAAGTGTTTCAGGACTAAAATTAATTTGAACAGTAAATCACAAAATGGACTGTTCCAAATCTTAAAATTACAAAATGAAAAATACTATTTTGCTGCTATTTGCTTTCTCAATTTGCAGTGTTACATGGAGCCAGGGAAATAAAAAATCAGAAATTGATGCAAAAATTTCGGAGCTGCTTTCAAAAATGACCCTCGAAGAAAAAGTGGGCCAAATGACCCAAATTACGGTTACTCTTTTTGAAGACCCTAAAAAACCGGGGTATTTTGATCCTGCAAAATTAAAGCAGGGAATTCAGGATTATCATATTGGTTCTATTTTAAATGTTCCTAATCCAGGAGCACCAACAATACAAAGATGGCAGGAAACCTTAACCGCCATCGCCAATGAAACCAATAAAACAAGACTAAAAATTCCGATTTTATACGGTATTGATGCCATTCACGGTGCGAGTTATACAACAGGAGCCACTTTATTTCCACAACAAATAGGACTTGCTGCAACATTTAATACAGAGTTGGTAAAACGAGGTGCCGAAATTTCAGCTTACGAAACCAGAGCTTCCTCAATTCCATGGATTTTTTCTCCCGATTTGGATTTTCCAAGAAATCCAGCCTGGTCCAGAATGTGGGAGTCTTTTGGAGAAGATGCTTATTTATCTTCAAAAATGGCAGTTGCATTAGTCGATGGATTTGAAGGAAAAAATGTAGGCTCAAAATACAGTGTAGCTTCCTGTATGAAACATTATATCGGTTACGGAAGTACCTATACAGGAAAAGACAGAACACCAAGCATCATTCCGGAACGCTTATTAAGACAATATGATTTAACGATTTATGAAGCTGCCATAAAAGCCGGAGCCAAAAGTGTAATGGTAAGTTCAGGCGAAATTAATGGAACTCCTGTTCATGCCAGCAAACATTTAATTACTGATATTTTAAAAAATGAATTGGGTTTTTCAGGTGTTGTAATTACAGACTGGAAAGACATTATTTACCTTAATACAAGACATAAAGTTGCTCAAACCAAACGTGATGCTGTAAGAATAGCAATTATGGCCGGAATTGATATGAGCATGGTTCCTGAAGAATTTTCTTTTTATACAGATTTGATAGACTTAGTTCAAAAAGGAGAAGTTCCGATGTCCAGAATTGATGATGCGGTTACCCGAATTTTAAGAATGAAGTTCGAATTGAATTTATTCCAGAACACGGTGGCCAATTTAAAAGACTATCCAAAATTCGGATCTCCGGAACACATTCAGGAAGCTTATAAAACAGCCGCTGAATCTATTACATTACTGAAAAACAATAATGCTGTTCTGCCTTTAAACAAAAATGAAAAAATTCTGGTTACCGGAGCAACTGCAAACAGTATGAAATACTTAAACGGCGGCTGGTCGTATACCTGGCAAGGAGACAAATCAGATACGTATGCTGTTGATAAATTTACCATTTTGGAAGCTTTTCAAAATAAAATTGGAAAAGAGAACGTACTTTATACTCCCGGAGCTGATTTAGAAATTAAAAATGAGGCAGAAATTCAAAAAGCAGTTGATTTAGCCAAAAATGCTTCTAAAATAGTGCTTTGTTTAGGTGAGAAAAACTACACCGAAACTCCTGGCGATATCAGCAATATTTTTATGAGCAGCTCTCAAATCAAATTAGCTTTAGCCTTATCAAAATTAAACAAACCGATTATTTTGGTTTTAAACGAAGGAAGACCAAGATTAATCAGTGATTTCGAAGATAAAATGAATGCCGTAATTCAGTGTTATCTTCCAGGAAACGAGGGAGCCAGAGCATTGGCAGATATTATTTACGGAGATGTAAATCCAAGTGGAAGATTACCTTACAATTATCCAAGATATCCAAATTCATTAGAAAAATACAACCGAAAATATACCGAAAGCATCTCTGAAGGTGAACAAAATGATGATGCTAAGTATGAAAAAAGCTATTTGCCTCAATATGAATTTGGAACAGGATTATCCTATACCACTTTTACCTATTTAAATTTAAAAATTGATAAGTCTGAAATTAATTCTAATGAAGAAATTAATGTTTCTGTAGAAGTGACAAATTCAGGTAAAAAGGCCGGAAAAGAATCTGTTTTATTGTATTTATCAGACAATTTCGCAAGTATTACACCCGAATTTAAAGCTTTAAAAAGATTTGAAAAAATTAGTTTAGAGCCAAATGAAACTAAAACAGTAAAATTCACACTGAATCAAAAAGACTTGCAGTTTGTAAACGAAGATTTAAAATGGATTTCTGAAAAAGGAACTTTTACCATTCAGGTTTCAAATCTTAAAAAAGATTTTGCTTTGAAATAAATCATTCGAAAATTAAACTATGAAGAAAGTAGCCGCAATTACTCTGTTGCTGATTTCCTTATTTGCAACGGCGCAGCAAGAGACCATAGACCAAAAAGTAAGCTCGTTATTGAAAAAAATGACCCTTGAGGAAAAAATAGGTCAGCTTAATCAATATACCGGAGATAATTCTGCAACAGGTCCTATTACCATAAATCCTAATAAACAGGCCGAAATCAAAGCCGGTTTGGTAGGATCTATGCTAAATGTTATCGGAACAAAATATACCCGACAATATCAGGAACTGGCCATGAAGTCGCGTCTTAAAATTCCGCTGTTATTTGGCCAGGATGTTATTCACGGATACAAAACCACCTTCCCTATCCCATTGGCAGAAGCTGCCAGCTGGGATTTAGATGTTATTGAACTAGCCGCCAGAGTGGCCGCAACTGAAGCATCGGCAAACGGGATTCACTGGACATTTGCACCCATGGTTGATATTGGCCGTGATCCTCGTTGGGGCCGCGTGATGGAAGGTGCCGGAGAAGACACTTATTTGGGTTCTAAAATTGCCTATGCAAGAGTAAAAGGGTTTCAGGGCAATAAATTAGGCGATCTGAATTCGGTTATGGCCTGTGTAAAACACTTTGCAGCATACGGTGCTGCAATTGGCGGAAGAGATTACAATTCTGTTGATATGAGCGAAAGAATGTTGTGGGAAACGTATCTTCCTCCTTTTAAAGCCGCTCTGGATGCCGGTGCAGCGACTTTTATGAACTCCTTTAATGATTTAAATGGAATTCCGGCTACCGGAAACGTGCATTTGCAAAGAGATATTTTAAAAGGAAAATGGAATTTTCAGGGATTTGTTGTTTCAGACTGGGGTTCTATTGGCGAAATGGTCGCACACGGCTATTCAAAAGACCTGAAATCTGCCGCCTTTTCAGCCATTACAGCCGGAAGCGACATGGATATGGAAAGTAATGCCTATCGCTATAATTTGACCGAATTGGTAAAAGAAGGTAAAGTTTCTATTGATTTGATTGATGATGCTGTAAAGAGAATTCTTCGTAAAAAATTTGAATTAGGATTATTTGATGATCCTTACCGGTATTCTGACGAAAAAAGAGCAGAAAAAGAATTAAACAATCCTGAAAACCGAAAAACAGCTTTTGAAGTGGCTAAAAAAAGCATCGTTTTACTAAAAAATGAAAACCAAACCCTACCTCTTTCTAAAAACCTTAAAACCATTGCTTTTATTGGGCCAATGGTTAAAGAATACAAAGCCAATATGGGTTTTTGGGCTGTTGATTTACCCGATATTGATTATAATAAATGGATAGTTTCGCAATGGGACGGCTTGCAGAATAAAGTAGGCAAAAACACTAAATTATTGTATGCAAAAGGCTGTGAGGTTGAAGGAGACAATAAAGACGGTTTTGCCGAAGCGGTTGCAACATCAAAACAGGCAGATGTTGTCATCCTGAGTATTGGAGAAAGACACGATATGAGCGGAGAAGCCAAAAGCCGTAGTGACATTCATTTACCGGGTGTTCAGGAAGATTTGGTAAAAGCCGTTATGGCCACAGGAAAACCCGTTGTTGTTTTGATAAATGCAGGAAGACCTCTTATTTTCAATTGGACTGAATATCATGTTCCGGCTATTTTATACACCTGGTGGCTGGGTACTGAAGCCGGAAATGCCATCGCAGATGTTGTATTTGGCGATTACAATCCTTCTGGTAAATTGCCTATGACTTTTCCGAGAGAAATAGGGCAAATACCAATTTATTACAATCATTTCAGTACCGGAAGGCCTCCCGCTAATGAAGATGCCAAAGGATATGTTTCATCTTACATTGACCTGAAAAATTCGCCTAAATTTCCTTTTGGATATGGCTTGAGTTATACCCAATTCAGTTATAAAGATTTAAAATTGTCCTCCAAAAAAATAAAACATACTGAAACCATCAAAGTTTCCTTCCAATTATCAAATGTTGGAAAAGTAACTGGAGAAGAAGTCGTTCAACTATATTTACAGGATAAATTTGGTTCTGTAGTGCGTCCAGTTTTAGAATTGAAAGATTTCCGGAAGGTCAAATTAAATGCAGGAGAATCTAAAACTATAGAATTTATAATCGACAAAGAAAAGCTTTCTTTCTACAACAATAAACTCGAATGGATTGCTGAACCGGGCGATTTTGAAGTTATGATTGGCACCTCATCAGCAGCTATTAAACTAAAATCTGAGTTTGAATTGGTAGAGTAAAAATAGTTTTAAATTGAAAATAACTGATTCCAAAAAATCAATTAAAAAATAATGGGGATTTAAAACCCCATTGTCTTTTAATTACCCAGTTAGTGAGACACTCCCTTTAAACGAGTATCTTCGTAACATTACAAACTTCTATATTACAATTATTTCTTTTTAATGTTTGTTTCTATAAACTCTAAAATAAGATCTATTGCATCATTTTTTGTGTAATCCGCCAAGTCAGAAGTCAAGGTTTCATTTATGAATTTTATTTTAAGATCTTCTTTTTGCTCTAAAAAAATATTTGCTTTGCTTTGAAAATCATAATAATCAGAATAGGACTTATCCGCTATATTCTTTATTTTATACAATTGAGATAAGTAATATTGGTCTGTTTCTTCAGGGAAATCTTTTTTTATTAATTCGTATAAATTTTCATTCCCCTGCAAAAAAGATTCTTTTGCTTTTATCTTCTGATTTTCCTGCAATATTATTTCTTCTTTAATCACACCTTTGGATTTGTAATAATTGATAAACCCTACAGTAAAAATATTTTCTATTTTATACTGGCAATCATTATTCATCAATTCTATATACCAGTCTACTGTTTTGACATATTTTTTATTATCATTTTTTATCTTTTCAATTTCATTTAGTTTTTTAATATTTTCGGAAATAAATAAAAAACAATTTTGAGTAACATCCCTCAATTGCCCTATAATATAATATGTTTTTTCTATTTTTTTTATAAAATAAATATTATAATATTTGGTATGAGGATCTAGATTGTAAGCATTTGCTATACATCCCCCCTCATTTAAATCATAGTAATCTTCGCCTTTTGTGTTGAGTTTATAACTTTGATTAATAATTTTGTCATTATAATGATTCTTTAATATATGATTAATGGACTTAAATGCAATAGTATTCTCACTATAATATTCTGTATAAGGCTTTTCAATAGAACTGAAATCTGAACTCTCTACAATGATATCACTATTCATCGACAGTTTAAATAAAGGAACGGCACCTTGAGAAAACACAGCGACATGAGTGCTGATAAGTAGTATTAAAAACAGTTTATTTATTATTATCATTTCTCATTATTTTAAAGTTAAAGGCTTAGATTTTTTTTATCTAAAGTATAAGTTGAGTAAATTATCAACAAATAAAAATTTTAGACTTCTATCTTATCTTTTTAACGTATTTCTTGCAAAGTAATCGTCTTCAAATTCTTCTTTGGTTTTGTAACGAAATGTATTTCTAAAAGTCCCTTGCTTTAAATCCTTTTGATTATAGGAATCAACTTCTAAATAAGTATCATTATCAGGTTTATATCTGTATTTTAAACACCAATTATCGTTTCCTACATAGTAAACTAATGTATCTTTTTGATAAAATCGCTTTTCAAAATTTACACCTTCTCTATTATATAATTTTAAAGTATCTGTAAAATAACCGTCTTGTGTATACGCCTCAAAATAAGTTTTACCGTTAGCATGAAACTCTTTCCATAAACCAGTTCCCATTTTAAACATTGTTTCATAAATTATTTTACCATTTATATCATATTGTTTAAAAATACTATCTCTTAGGCCATGCTTGAAGTATTCCTTTGTAAATAATCTTTCTACTTCTTTCGTTTTTGTAATAGTATCATATTTAACAATTGCCGATTGCCAAAGACCTTCTTTAAAACCATTAATAATTTTTCCTTCTCTAATGGAATTTCTGTATTCTACATTATCAAAAGTTGTATCTTCATAAGGAAAATCTTCATACACTTTATCATTTATGGAACTATCATAAAATCCAACAAATTCACTTTTAATTGGTTCTTCATATCTAGGATGCTTTAAACAAGCATATTTCTTACTACAAAGCCACTGAGGATGTTTTGGAAAATTGACAGTTGTACATGAAATACATATCACAAAAATTAATACAAAAGGTATAAGGGGGTTTTTCATTTATATTTGCACGTCTTAATAATTTTTATAATCTCATTATTTTATTAGATGATTTAAAAAAAAATCATTATATACTGATTTTCAATATTTAGAATTATCTTTCACTGTACACAAGCGAATCCTTTTTGTATAAATTTCACTTATTATCAGTAGGAAAAGAATCAATAATCATACTTTCTTTAAATATTAAAGAATCTTTTTTATACAACCGTTTCTCAGCTAGTTCTCCATTTTTATTATACAACTTTAAAGTATCAGTAAAATAGCCGTCTTTGGTGTATATTTCAAAATAAAGCTTACCATTACTATGAAACTCTTTCCATAAACCTGTACCCATTTTAAATGTTGTTTCATATATTATCTTTCCATTACCATCATATTGTTTAAAAACACTATCTCGCAATCCCTTTTTAAAATATTCCTCTCTCCATATACTTCCTTTTGCATATACATTGCCTAATGAATCCAAATCTGCATTGCCACTTAGCCATTTACCTTCTTTATAACCGTCTATTATTTTGCCAACACGTTGTCCTCCTTCATTAAATTCATCTTCATAATAGGAATAATATCCGCGAATAGAGTCTTCATTTGGAAAATCTCTATATATATAATTATCTTCAGAATTGTTAAATAAGCGATCAATAAGCATCCTTTTTTCTTCAATCATTGGATGAGGGTGATTTTTGCAACCGTATTTTTTACTACAAAGCCATTTCGGATGTTTTGGAAAATTAACTGTTGTGCAGGAAATACATATTGTAAAAACTACAATAAAAGGTATCAAAATCTTTTTCATTTATATTTATTGTTAAATTGATATGCAAAAATTAATCTCTAATAATTTTGCATGTCATCACGCATTATTTTTACTTGATTATGTAAGAATCTCATTTTTTCATTTTCATAATCCATCATATTTTTAGTTGAAGATTTTTTAAATATTATGTAATTTGAATGAGTTTGACTTATAATGTTTAGATAATACTTTTTAGTTTCTTCTAAAAGTATTATATAATCAGGTCTTATAAAATTCATATTAGTTTTAATTGTTTCAAATTTATTCCCTTTATACTTATTAACTTCTACTATAGCCTTTTCGTTTTCGTCAATATAATCGTTCCACCTCTTAATGTTTTTATTGTAAATACTAAGATACTCTCCTTTTGTTTGAGTTTGATTAATTTTATCATTATCACGATAATTAACATAAGTTGTTTCTATGTGTTTTTTATCTGTTTTTTCTTTATTCACTTTAATTGAATATATTTTATTAAAATTATTAAGATATTTTATTATATCATTTTTTATTGCTGTCACAGAAGTTGGTCGATAAATATCTGATAGATTACTATTTTTCGCTTCGTCTTTTACTTTTTGAATATTCCTATTAATCCCTGCTCTATATTTTACATTATTCGTTCCATTAGGATTCTTTTCAGGCAATCCATTCCCTAAAACATTTTCTCTAGCATTATTATAAGCTTCTTTTTCCTTATCCATATAGAAAGAGTGCGGTAAACCTAACATATGTCCAATTTCGTGAGCATAATTCTCTTGCTTTTCTATCCCATTAGAATAAATCAGTAAAGCGTAATGGTCTAGAGGAGTAGTTCTACTAAAAGCAACTGTTTGACTTGGAGATTCATAATCTGACAAGATTAATAATCCGCCATTATACGTTTTTGATTTACTTATAAGTTTTGTTTTGTATGCTTCAATAGTTTTATAATCTATCTCATCTTCTGTTAATATATCTATTGGTTTTGGGGGATTATCAGTTAAAACCATTTTGTAATGTTTACCATCGGGTTCTAATTCATATGATCCATCAGGTTTTAGAACTTTATCCCAATATTTTTTATTGTACTGTTCTTTAAACAACTGCTTTGTTTTCCAATCTTCTTTATTAAAAGCGTACAAATAATCATCAACATCTGAATTATCCATTTCGTCATAATTTTCTATTTCAACCTTGTACCCTGCTTGATTAAGTGAATTTTTATTTAAATAATCAAAAATTTTATTATCCTTAAATTTTTTAAACAAAGCCTTCGCTTTCTCATTTGGATTACCATCTGATGAAACTAAAGCAATTACCCTGAATTTCAATTTCAGTTCGTTGTTTTCCATCATTATTAAACCTCCCACGGAGTGAGAACCTGTAACTGGATTACTATGTTTAAATTCGTATTTTTTCTCACTTCCTTCTTCTAAACATTTTACTTTGAAATCAATCTTTCCTGCCTTAGTTAATTTTATCTTGGCAGTCTTACCTTCTTTCTCTCCGCCAATGATGTCAAATTCATAAAATTCATCTCCGGTTATAGTAATTACATCATCTTTTATTTCGCCTTGCCAAAGGATGATTTCGGCACTTAATGTTATTTCCTGATCACATTTAATCAAAACATAAGGAATATCTACGTGCTTACTTATAGGATTGAAATTATAATGATCCTGAATTGCATGTTTTGCTCCTATTGGATCTGTACTTGTTGCTACAATATCTCCTAAATCTGTTGGAGTTGCTCCTTTTTTATAAAAGTATTCCACCTCTGAAAAAGGAACATCTTGTATTTTCTCTATCTCTTTTGTTTCTGGATTTACATCGATCCAATCAAAACCAAATTCTCCATTGTAATTATCATTTAATCTGACTTTTACATACAAATTTGTTATTCCCAAAGGTTTTGCAGTTTCTGGTTTATTACCATATGTTGTTCCGCCCTTAGCTGTGAAAGTAGATTTACCACCTACATTTTCCGTATATTCTCTGGTGTACAATTCGTATTCCTCGTAAATTTCTGTGTTCTTTCCTGATGATCTGTAGATTGTCATAATTAAAACATGTTAGATTTTTCAGTTGAATTAATTTTGAACTCTCCTTCTGAATGAATATTTTTATCTTTTTCAACATTCATTTCGTGGCTTTCGTGATTGTTTACAGCCTTCTTTGCCTGAGACTTTCTTTCGCCTGTAACCATTTCAAATAATTGTCCTGTCACATTAACCATATAATCCACTCCAATTGATAAGGAATGCATCAAGCCGACAGTAGTAGTTTTGTCACCGCCTGCACTTTCAGAAATATTCATTCCGGCGTTCACACTAATATTTTTACTTGCTGACAAATTAATATCAGTAGCATTCACAGAAAAATTCTTTGGCGCATTCACATCAATATTTCCCTGACCATCCATTTTCCAGGTATTACCACTCGGATCTTCAATCAAAATACTTCCTTCACCGTCGTTCAAAATAAATTTGATTCCTGAACGCGTGTGAATCGCCTTTACATTATTCTGACCGTCTGCATAACCGCTGGTAGCACTTCCATTATACTGCGTTCCTAAAACATACGGATTCTGTGCATTGCTCCCTTCAAAGCCTACTAAAACCTCTTCACCAATTTCCGGAATAAAGTAAAATCCTTTTCCTGAACCTGAATGTGGCTGTATCATTCGTAGCCACTCACTTGAATTGTTTCCGCCTGCCCAGTTAAACTGTACTTTTACACGTCCCAATCCTTCCGGATCGTTGTTATCTTTTACTTTGGCTGGCTGTGTTTCTGCTTTCGCAAATAGATGTACGTCTGTATAATGTGGTGCGGCAACATCTGCCGGAATGGCTTTGAAATTACAGGAGTAATTTCCGTGTACCTGTGAAATATGTGATACTTCTGTCACAATCAGTTCGTGCTCTACAGTTTGGTTTACGATGCTGAAAACCTGTCCAAGTCCTAACGGAAAATAAGAGGTTCCGCTGTAATACACACTATTGGCGTCGCTACCTGCAGTTTGCAGTTTGACCATTTCTTCGATTTCTTCACTGCTTTGGGCATTGGTCGTGTAAGCTCCATTATT
>NZ_JASY01000031.1:0-24606 GCF_000735715.2 Flavobacterium chungangense LMG 26729 | reverse complement strand
GGTGCAATTGATGTTGTACTGGTCAATGAATTATACCAAACAACGTTTGCTTCGTTTACCTGAATATTGGCAACAGTTGGTGCATTTACCAAACAGAAATCCTGTGTATTATCGGTAGTGGTTGGAGTTAATGGATCAGTAACAGTTATAGTAACCTGTAATCTTACAGCACTTTCACAACCCGTTACAGGGTCTAAAATAGCTCCATAATAAATACCATTTGCTAAAGCTGTTGTAGGTGCAATTATTGTTGTACTGGTCAATGAATTATACCAAACAACATTAGCCTCGTTTACCTGAATATTGGCAACTGTTGGTGCATTTACCAAACAAAAATCCTGAGTATTATCCGTAGTAGTTGGTGTGCCCGGATCATTGATCGTAATAGTAACCTGCAAACGGACAGAACTTTCACAACCTGTTACAGGGTCTAAAATAGCTCCGTAATAAATACCGTTGGCCAAGGCTGTTGTTGGTGCAATAGCAGTTCTGCTTGTCAATGAATTATACCAAACCACATTGGCTTCATTTACCTGAATATTGGCAACCGTTGGTGCATTCACCAAACAAAAATCCTGTGTATTATCTGTAGTAGTCGGTGTCCCTGGATCATTTATCGTAACAGCAACCTGTAAACGAACTGAACTTTGACAGTCGTTTACCTGAATATTGGCAACTGTTGGTGCATTTACCAAACAAAAATCCTGAGTATTATCCGTAGTAGTTGGTGTACCCGGGTCGTTGATGGTAATAGTAACTTGTAATCTTACAGCACTTTCACAACCTGTTACAGGGTCTAAAATCGCTCCGAAATAAATACCGTTAGCCAAAGCTGTTGTTGGTGCAATAGCTGTTGTACTGGTCAATGAATTATACCAAACAACATTCGATTCGTTTACCTGAATATTGGCAACTGTTGGTGCATTTACCAAACAAAAATCCTGAGTATTATCCGTAGTAGTTGGTGTACCCGGGTCGTTGATGGTAATAGTAACCTGTAATCTGACAGCGCTTTCACAACCTGTTACAGGGTCTAAAATAGCCCCATAATAAATTCCGTTGGTTAAAGCGGTTGTTGGTGCAATAGCTGTTGTACTTGTCAATGAATTATACCAAACTACATTTGCTTCATTAACCTGAATATTGGCAACCGTTGGTGCATTCGCCAAACAAAAATCCTGTGTATTATCCGTAGTAGTCGGTGTGCCCGGATCATTGATCGTAATAGTAACCTGCAAACGTACGGCACTTTCACAACTTGTTACAGGGTCTAAAATAGCTCCGAAATAAATACCGTTGGCCAAGGCTGTTGTTGGTGCAATAGCTGTGGTACTGGTCAATGAATTATACCAAACAACATTCGATTCGTTTACCTGAATATTGGCAACTGTTGATGCATTCACTAAACAGAAATCCTGTGTAGTATCTGTAGTAGTTGGTGTACCCGGGTCGTTGATGGTAACAGTAACCTGTAAACGAACTGAACTTTCGCAACTTGTTACAGGGTCTAAAATAGCCCCATAATAAATGCCGTTGACTAAAGCAGTTGTTGGTGCTATTGCTGTTGTACTGGTTAATGAGTCATACCAAACAACATTCGATTCGTTTACCTGAATATTGGCAACAGTCGGTGCATTCACCAAACAAAAATCTTGTGTTGTGTCTGTAGTTGTAGGTGTATCCGGATCATTTATTATTACAGTTGCTGTTTGAAGTGTACCTGCAATATTTTCACAAGTTGTATCACTTGAAACTCCAACATAATATGTAACCGGACTCACAGCTCGTGTTAAACCTGTTACTGTTAAAACTCCTGTAGAACTTATGGCATAAGTTACGCCACTTACAGTTCCATTTGCTATAGGTTGTGTTTTATTCGCATCAAAATACCATGAAAATACAGGAGTTGATAATATACTTGTAGGTGTTAAGGTTGCCGAAACATTATGGCAAACTGCTGTATCATCAACTAAAATATCGTTTTGAACTGAAGGAGGTAATATTGTAAAAGTAATTTGTTTTCTGTCTGCTTCTGCAGTTTCACAAAACTCATCTGAACTAACTCCTACAAAGTAAGTGTAAGTCCCGGGAGTCAATCCATTTCTAATTAACTGAGAAGTTGTTTCTCCTGCAATCAACTGATTAGTTGTTCCGTCAAAATTATACCAATAATAAATAGGATTTGTTAATAATGGAGTTCCGCTTAGACTTGTATTTAAAGTCACTGTTCCTGTTGGAGAACAAATTGAAGTATCTACTCCTCCATTAAGAGTAATGTTTGTTAAAGCACTTTCAGGACTTGAAGCTCTGACTTCAATAGTAACTTCTCCTCTTGATAAAGCTTCACAACCATATCTTACCGGCTGTACGTAATATTTATAAATTCCGGCTGCTAATGTAGCAGGAACTGTGAAAGTAATTCCATTAGCAACAACTGAACCACCTGTTGGTGAATCGTACCATATATAATTTGAACAAGCTTCTGTTGGAATCTGAAGTGTAACATCTGTTCCCGGACAAACCGTTATTTTGTTATCAGGATCGCTTCCAATTACTTTCGTATTTGCCACTCGTTCAACCGTATGAACTCTAAGAAAATCTAAAACTCCTGCAACACCGCCAAAACGGATTCTTACACGGTCATATGCTTCTGGTAGTGAAGAAACAAGTACCATTGACATTGTATTTCCCGGTAATAATCTAATACTTAATAAGGTACTATTGCTTTGAATTGGAGCACCAACGGCAACATTTCCCAGATAACGCTGAATACTAAATCCGGTCAATAAATTAACATCTAAAAGAGTCCCAGGTTTAGAAACTACAAGCCTTAAAGTATCGCTTACAATTGATGGCGTTTTAAATGTAACCGTTAAATCAGCTGCAGCCAGAACTCCTGCTCCACTATACATTGTTGCAAATGTAGAAACATCATTATCTGCTACATTCCATGCATCGCTCACTCCAACTGTCGAAGTTAAAGCTCCTATTGGCAGTCCTAAATCTGTCGCTCCATAAAATACATCCTGAATATCACCCGGAGTACAGGTTATTGTTGAAACTTTTTTCGTGTAATAAGCATCGAACACTTTTGTGTTTTGAATAACACTTAAAAGTGCCCCGGATATTACTCTAATTCCGTCATAATCTTGTGGGCCGGATGAATTTGCCGGCACAAAAGTAAACTCATATGATTTTTCTCCCGGTAATAAATCCAATATTGATCCTGAAACAGGTAGCATTGTTCCAATATCAACTCCGCTTTTAGTTCCAATTACCGATAAACCTTGCGCAACAGCCAATAGACTGTATTCAGCTCCCAGCTTAACAGTAACCGGTGTTCCTTTTGCTATGTTAGCTGGCCAGGTCAAATTCTGCCAGGTAGTACCTACTCCTAAAAGACCTACGCCTGTTGTTATTGTAGAATAAGTTTGCGTATTTCCGTCAATGGCATTGGTTGGATTAGCTACTCCACCTGTTACTATTGAACCGAAAGTTTGCCCTGTAGCATACACTCTTTCTGTTAATAATTGACAACTATTTGGATCTATAACATTGATGGTTATTGTTGCTGAAGTTGAACAATTAAGAGCACTTGTAGCCACTACTGTATAAGTATAAACTCCCGGAGTATTTAAAACTCCTGTTGTAAATACCGGTCCTGTCAAAGCATTTCCCTGAGGGTCAAACCATGCTAATGTTCCGTTTGATGTAGCATTCAAAAGAACATTGGTTCCCGCATTTACTGATAAGAAAGGTGTTGCAACAACCAAACTTGGTAACGGGTTAACAGAAACAGTTACCGGTAACTTTCCGGATGGACATGTAACACCGTTACCTTGAGCCTGAATTGAGTAAACACCACTTGTATTTATATTAGCTGCAGCTGCTGCAGGTAAAATATTGTCTGAAGGGTCATAAAAAATATAAGTTGTATTTCCGGTTGTATCAAAACCTGTTATAGCATTAGCTAAATTTACAGTTCCACAACCTTCTAAAGTAGTACCTATTACCGTTAAAGGTGTAACTGAAGGAGAATTAACCGTTACTTGTTTCAGCGTATTTATAGCATTTTCGCAAGTAACTGCATTAACGACAGACACATAATAATTGTAAGATGGCACAGCTGAACTCAGACCATTAATTGTTAATGCCCCTGTTGTTGGGTTTTTAGAGAAAGTTACTCCTGGCTGTGCAACAACTGTTGAGCCGGTTATAATTTCCTGTGCTTTATTTTGATCTGTATAATATTTAAATTGAGCTCCAACTAAAGCTGATGTTGGAGATAATACCACACTTCCGGCACAAGATGCCTCTAATGGAGTATTAATTGTCACATCTGCAGCAGTTGCAAATGGTGACACTGTTACCGTAACTGGTTGGCGAACACTGTTTACGCAAGTTCCGTCACGTGTTGCCTCTAAATAATAAGTTGTTGTTGCTGTTAAAGCCGGTGTCGTATATGTTGCTATAGGAGAAAGCTCTGTTCCTGCACTTGCAGCATCGTACCATTTAAATGTTTCTCCGGCTACACTTGAACTGGCCGCTAAATTAGCTGTTTGTCCACTACAAATTGGGGACGTTGCACCAGTAATTACAGCATCTTTAAATCTATATGAAGCTCCATAAATATCTAAGTTTGTTAATAAAGTAACTAATCCTCCTAATCGAATTTCAACTTTATTAAATGCTGCTGTTGCTATAAAACTAGCTTTAAATCTATCTCCCGATAACAACTGTAAGCTCAACAAATTATCAGTAAGAAAGTGTCTGTCATTGTTATAAGTTACTCCATTATAGGTTGCCAAACTAACTCCGCCTAATAATGACACATCAGCTAATCCTCCAGGTAATTCTAATTCAACATCTATAATGTCTCCTGCCTGGCCAGTTGTTGGAAAAGTCACGACTTGTTCAACATAAGCACCAGCTATCCCTGCAACTGTAGAAAGTCTTGTAAATGTATTTACATTCGTATCAACAGATCCTCCGGGATTGCTGAAACTACATAAAACACATAGTAAGCCCGGATCTAAAGTTGTAACTTGTGCATTCGCCTGCAAACAACTACTTGCCGAATTATTTATCAAAACATTAATAGCAGTTCTTGCACTGCTTATACAACCTGATGTTATACCTCTGGCTGTAACATAATATGTCTTATTTAATGTTAAAGCTGGGGTAGTGTAGGTATTGGTTCCTGTTGCCAGAGCAATTCCATTAGTCGGTACATCATACCAGTCAAATGTAACATTAGAATCGGGACTTGAGACCTGCAAAGCTACACTCTGTCCTGACTGAATAACGACATTTGATGATGCCGCAATTGGTACTGCTGGTAATGGATTAACCGTTACAGTAACCGGCGTACGTGTAGCACTCAAACAGCTTCCAATTACCGCCTCAACGAAATAATTCGTATCAGCAGTTAAATTTGGTGTTGTAAAAGAAGCACCGGTAAACACTAAATTTCCTACTGAAGCTGCATCATACCATCTGTAGATAGTACCTCCAACAGGTCCCTGAATATTTAATGTAGTAGTCTGACCACTACAAATTGTTGTACCCGCTGCACTTATAACAGGAGCTATAGGATTATCAATTGATATCAACACAGGAAATCGCTCGCTATTGATACAGCCATTTCTGGTTATTTCTACATAATAAGTAGTTGGAACCGTCAAAGCAGGAGTTGTATAAGAAGTGGTGCTTGCCAAGGAAGTTCCTCCAGAAGCTACATCAAACCAATTAATGATTTCACCAACTCCAATATTAGCAACTATAGTTGTAGTTTGTCCACTACAAATAGTTCGATTAGCTAAACCCGTTGGGGTTTTATATCTGTAAGTTGCCTGATATATATCTAAACTTGTCAATACTGCTGCCAAGCCTCCTAATCGAATCTCAACACGATCAAAAGCTGCTCCAGCCTCTACACTTGCTTTAAAACGATTTCCGGATAATAATTGCAACGTTACCAGAGAATTATTAATTAAAACTCTGTCATTATTATAAGTTGCTCCATTGTAAGTTGCCAAACTAACGACACCTAAAAGAGCAACGTCTGCTAGTCCGCCTGGTAATTCTAATTCAACATCAACAATATCTCCTGCTCTTCCCGGATTATTGAATTGTAGTGTTTGCTGAATCCATCCGTTTATTAAACCAACAGGAACTGTAAGTCTTGTCGCTGTTGCAGAATTTCCGTCAACAGAATTATTTGGATTTGTTACACCACACAATAAGCACAACCCATTTTGATTTGTTTGCTGACTATTTGCTTCTAAGCAACCTCCCAAAGCTGCTGGCTGAACATTAACCACTACCGGAACTCTTGCACTAACACAATTTCCAGTTGCACTTTGACTTTCAACATAATATGTTTTTGAAGCAGTCAAAACTGGTGTAGTAAATGTTGGTGAATTAATTGCTATTGCAGATCCGCCACTGGCAACATCATACCAATTAAGCGTAACACCTGCTTCAGAAGTAGTAGCATTCAAAGTAGCGTTTTGACCAGACTGAATGGTTACACTTTGAGTTAAAACCGTTGGAACAGAAGGTATAGCAGTCGAAATTACGTCAACCTGAGTTCTTGCCGGACTCAAACAGCTTCCTATCACAGCCCCAACATAAAAACTTGTAGTCCCTTGGGGAACTGTTGGTGAATAAGTATTTCCCGAAGCTAAAGAAACCCCGTTTGATGCTACATTATACCAATTATAAGTGGTTCCCGGTATTGGATTTATTACAGATAATGTAGTTTGCTGTGTTGCTCCTGAAGAACATATAGAAGTTCCTGAAGCACTTATCACTGGCGCAACAGGATTAGATACATTAATTTGTACAGGAACGCGTTCACTGCCTTCACAACCTGCAGCTCTCGTAACTCCTAAATAATAAATTGTATCAGCGGTTAAATTTGGGGTTGTGTAATTATTTCCTGATATCAACGGAGTTGTAGAAGTTGTCGAACTAAACCATTCCAGAGTAGTCCCTGATACAGGTGTAGCTGATAAATTTAAAGAACTACCTGAACAAACAGTCTGTGTCAAACCATTAGTAACAGTTGGCTTTGCAAAATCCAGCCTCACATCATATACTCTTAAATTTACCAATGCACTAAGAAGTCCGCCTACCTGAATTCTGGCCTGGTTTGTATCTCCCGGCAATGTATATCGTATTACAGCTATTTGATTTCCGGGTAATAATTCAAGATTTAATAATCCATTATTTAATGGAACTGGGGCAGCAACATCTGCTCCCGAAAGCTTTGCCTGGATGGTCACATTTGATAAAAGGCTTAGATTCAACAAGCCACCACCTGTTCCAAAATAAATTACAATTTGATCTCCAGCCTTCGCAGTTTGATTAAAAGTTAATGTCTCTTGTGCAAAACAAGCTAAACCAAGTACATTGCTTATTGTAGCAAAAGTACTCATACTTGTATCAAATGCATCATTTGGATCTGTCACGCTCATCCCTACACATAAAAAACCACCTGTACTATTTGTCTGTGAAGTTGGTCTACATACATTTTGAGCAAAAGAACTTGAAAATAAGAGCAAAAAAAACAATGCCCCAAATAATCCCCTCTGGAAGTTGGGATTAATCATTTGTAATTTTTTTTTCATAATTTGGAAGATTAGAAAATGGACAATAAAAAGCCTGTTGCATTAAGACAGAAGTCTTATACATTTAAAAAATTAAAAATCAGTTAATTAAATTCGAGTCAGAATCTTTACAAACAGATACTTAACTACATTTTGAAAAAATCATAATGTGTATGAGCATTTTATTGATTAAAATAAAACGTCTCATTTTTTTGTAGAAGACTGAACTGAATCAAACTTCCAAGAGGAGTGATTTGTTTGGGGATAATTTGGACTAAGAATTCTATTTTAAATATTTAATTTAAAATTTTATAGTAAGTTGATTATTCTTCTATAAAAATCAAAATTGAAAATTGAATACAACATCCTTAATATATTTAGCAACAAAAAATACTTAGACTGGGTGAGGAATTAAAAATAAATTACTGATATAATACTTAAACTTGTATATAAAGTTTGACAGATCTATAAACTTAATAAGTGATAAACTTATAAATAATACAATCATAATACTACACACAAACTGAATGAAGAAAGTAAATATTAATTCCATAAGCAAATCAATTAAGTAAAACTATCTGTACTAATTGCAATAAAACTAAAAATGCTTTTTTTTAAATTTAAATGATAAATTAAGAACCAACGGTTTAAAAGCAAAAACGTTTTGTTTAATCTTAACAATCTAAAATTATAAAAAAATAAAATACAAAACAACTATAAAATTCTTATTTTTTTTAAAAGACAAAAAATAAGACGGTAAGAAACAGCTTAATAACAGTAAAATATAGCCGTAAGAAAAAAGAAAAAATAAGTGTGAATATCACAATAAAAACACTAAATACCTAGTATTTTAATTAAAAACAAGGTTTAAACCTACAAATAAAAAGAAAAAAAATGTTTTAAAGAAATTGTCATTTGTAGAAAAATGAAAGTTAAAAATCTAAACAATTAATAAAAAACACGTAGAAATACGGGTATAAAAAATACCTAAATAATTAAACAAAAGTTAAATAACTTCAAATAAATTAAAAAATTAACAATCAGTTATTTAACTTTTAAAAAAGAGCTTTTACTCGATTATCCCTTAATAATAGTATTAATCTGAGTAAACAATTGCCCATTACTTAAAAAAGCACCCTGTTGGATCAATTCGAAAACAGATGAATTTCGATCTTCAGTAAAAACTTTCTTTCCCGTTTTCATTTCAATAGCATCTGTAAACATATTATCGCTTAACCATTGCAAACCTTCTCTTGTCAGAAAATCAGTTTCAGAAACTAAAGATTTTAAAACAATAGACTCAACATAAGTATCAAAACATTGAAATAAAAATATGTGATTTTTAGAAAAATGTTCCAGAAATTCAGCTCTGGACAAAACACCTTCCCAAATTAAATCCGAAAAAACATCCAATTCCTGTTCAGCAACTTCAGGTTTATTAATTTTAAGTTCATCCCACTCCGCTTTATCAATAGCTTGTGTAGCTAAAAAGCTGGCAAACTCCGCATGTAATTCTTCAAATTGTTCTTTTGTTAATCTTGTATATTTCATTATAAATATTTTAAATCTCAAGCTATAAGCAATACCAATGACAAATAGCCTTAACTTTTATTATTACTTTATTAAACAAAAAAATCCCGACTCGCATCGGGATTTTTTTTATCTTAACTAAAAACTATTACTTTTCAGCAATAATTTCGTATGGTAAATCAACAATAACATCTCTGTGTAAACGGATGCTTGCAGAATATTTTCCAGTACGTTTTACAATACCGCTTGTGATAAATTTTCTATCAATAGCGTTACCTGATTTTTCTAAAGCTTCAGCAATGTCGATGTTTGTGATAGAACCAAAAAGTTTTTCTCCACCTGCTTTTGCAGAAAGTTTAATTTCAAGAGCTTTTAATGTTTCAGCTAATGCTTTAGCATCAGCAACAACTTTAGCTTCTTTATGTGCTCTTTGTTTTAGGTTTTCAGCTAAAACTTTTTTAGCAGAAGGAGTTGCTAATGTAGCAAAACCTTGAGGAATCAAAAAGTTACGACCATAACCAGGCTTTACAGATACTACATCATCTTTAAATCCTACGTTTTGAACGTCTTGTTTTAAAATAATTTCCATGTTGTTGTCCTTATAAGTTAGAAGTTAGGTTCCTTTTTGAGTGGAAACCAACAACTTTGTTTTTAATACTATTTTAATAAATCGGCCACGTATGGCATTAAAGCTAAATGACGAGCTCTTTTTACAGCTACAGACACTTTTCTTTGATATTTTAATGAAGTTCCTGTTAAACGACGAGGAAGAATTTTACCTTGCTCATTAACGAATTTCAATAAGAAATCAGCATCTTTATAATCGATATATTTGATTCCTGATTTTTTGAAACGACAATACTTTTTAGTTTTGTTAGTTTCTATGTTTAAAGGCGTTAGATATCTGATATCCCCGTCTTTTTTTCCTGAAGCAGATTGTTGTAATGTTGCCATGATAATTAAGCTTTTGTAGATTTAAGTTTAGCTCTTCTTCTTTCAGCCCAAGAAATAGCATGTTTATCCAAACTTACAGTAAGGAAACGCATAACTCTTTCGTCACGTCTGAATTCAGTTTCAAAAGCAATTAGAACTTCTCCAGCTACTTTGAATTCGAATAAGTGATAAAAACCACTTTTTTTGTTTTGGATTTCGTAAGCCATTTTTTTCAGCCCCCAATCCTCTTTCGATACCATTTCAGCTCCTCTACTAGTAAGAAATTCTTCAAATTTCGTTACTGTTTCCTTTACCTGAACTTCAGATAAAACGGGATTTAAAATGAAAACAGTTTCATAATGATTCATAAATACAATATTTATTTGTTAAAATTGGGTGCAAAAGTAACCATTATATTTTAATAACCAACATTTTTTTTCTTTTATTCGTTGAAATGCAAAAAATAGGCTTCCATCTTAGTTTTTTTTCCAAAAAAACAATACATTTACTATTGAAATCCTGAATACATTAAATTTAAACTCTTATGAAACTAAACTGTGTTGTTGTAGATGATAGTTCTATACAGAGGGCAATTATTGCAAAATTAGCCAATAATCATCCTGGTTTACACCTGGTCGGAGACTTTTCAAATGCAATCGAAGCTAAAAGTTGTATCTCTTTAAATAATATCGATTTAATATTTTTAGATATTGAAATGCCTGTTATTAACGGATTTGATTTTCTTGATGGTTTAAAATCTAAACCACAAATTATATTTATTACTTCTAAAGCTGAATATGCTTTAAAAGCTTTTGATTATGATGCCACAGACTACCTTCAGAAACCTATAGCCGTTGATCGTTTTAATGCTTCTGTAAAAAGAGCAATTGACATGCATATACTTAAAAAAGAAGTCAAGGAAGAAGAAGGAGAACATATTTTCATCAAAAGCAACTTAAAAAAACTAAAAATTTTTACAGCAAAAATCAAATGGATTGAAGCTTTTGGAGATTACGTAAGAGTTGTCACTGAGGACGACAGTAATTTAGTACTTTCAACAATGAAATCATTTGAAAATGATTTATCAAAAGAAAAATTTATTCGTGTTCACAAATCTTACATTATTAATATTGATAAAGTCGAACGCTTTAATAGCAAATTTGCAGAAATTGGTATTACTAAAATTCCACTTAGCCGAAACAAAAAGGAAGATTTAGTCAGAGCATTATCAACATAAACAAATTTAATAAAAGTCGACATTTACAGCTAACTTTATAGTCCTGTATTGAGGTACTGCTTCAAAACTATTTAACATTTTCTGAATAGTTTTTTTTGTCCCCGCTAATGGCAAATTTTGTGGGATCTTAATTAAAATGGTTCTAATATATTCATTCCTGATTCTGTTAATTGCAGGCTCTTCAGGCCCTAAAACCGGCATATTTAAATTTTGGCTCAAAACCTTATACATCCACATCGATCCTTCTTTCAATTTATCAAAATCACGATGCTTTAAAGTTAATTTTATAATTCTAAAATAAGGAGGATACTTATAAATCTGACGATCATATAATTGCTCCTTATACATACCTAAATAGTTGTTGTTTGTAACCTGCTGTATTGTATTATGGTTTGGATTATAGGTTTGAATCACAACTTTTCCTTGTTTTTCAGATCTTCCTGCTCTTCCTGCAACCTGTGTCATCATCTGAAAACTGCGTTCAAAAGCCCTGAAATCAGGATGATGTAACATATTATCAGCATTCATAATTCCGACCAGACTAACATTATCAAAATCCAATCCTTTAGCCAGCATTTGGGTACCGACCAAAATATCTATTTCTCTATTTTTAAAAGTATCTATGATTTTTTCAAAACCAAATTTTCCACGAGTTGTATCCTGATCCATCCTTCCTGTTTTGGCTTTCGGAAAAAGAGAAACCAATTCCTGCTCGATTTGTTCTGTACCAAAACCTTTTGTAGTCAAATCAATACTCGAACAACTATGGCAGTGTGTTGGTTTTGCAATGGAGTACCCACAATAATGACATCTTAATTGATTTTTATGTTTATGAAAAGTCAAACTCACATCGCATTGCTGACAATGCGGAACATGACCACAAGTCAAACACTCAATTATAGGAGAATACCCCCTTCTGTTTTGAAACAAAATCACCTGTTCGCCCAAAGACAAAGCTTCTGCAATTTCCTCAATTAAAAGATCACTAAAATGACCCGTCATTCTTTTCCTAAAATGCTTGTCTTTTAAATCCACCAAAAGAACTTCCGGCATTCTAACATTATTATAACGTTCCGTAATGGTAACTAAACCGAATTTTTCAATTTGAGTATTAAAATAAGTCTCAATACTTGGAGTTGCAGATCCCAAAAGCACTTTGGCACTATGCAAATTAGCTAAAACAATTGCAGAATCCCGCGCGTGATATCTTGGTGCCGGATCTGTTTGCTTAAAAGTCTGTTCATGTTCTTCATCAACAATCAACAAACCGAGATCATTAAAAGGCAAAAACAAAGCTGACCTTGCCCCTATTACAATTTGTGCTTTATCTGAATTTTCAAGTGTTTGTTTCCAAACTTCTACTCTCTCATTGTTACTGTATTTAGAATGAAAAACCGCAACTTTATCTCCAAAATGGAGGCGCAAACGAGAAACCAACTGTGTTGTAAGCGCAATTTCAGGTAATAAATATAAAACTTGTCTGCCCGTTTTTAAATATTCTTCAATTAACTTTATATATATCTCTGTTTTGCCACTGGATGTAACACCATGAAGCAGACAAACTTCTTTTTCTAAAAAAATATTTTTAATTTCTGCAAAAGCAGTTTCCTGTGCAGCACTTAACAACAATTTTTTCTCCGAAGCTCTTCCTTCAAAAGCAACACGATCATGTTGAAGATAATATTCTTCAAAAATTTCTTTTTCAATTAATGCTTTTACAACTGCCGAAGTCGAATTTGAAGCTTCAACCAATTTCTTAACTGTAATCGGTTTTTTTTCTGAAGCTGTAATTTGAAAATAAGCCAAAACAATTTCTTTCTGCTTATTGGCGTTTTTCAATACTTCTAATAATTCATTTAAACCACTATCTGATTCGTATTTGGAGTGTAGTTTTACGTATCGAATCAATTTTGGCTTGTAATTTTCTTTTATTTCTTCTTCTAAAACAATAATATCTTTGTCCATTAACTTTTGAAGAATCGGAAAAATATTCTTTTTGTTTAAAATCAAAATAATTTCCTGAACCTTCAAAGAACTCTGTTGCTGCAAGGCTTCATAAATCAAAAATTCTTCGTCTGTGAGTTCATTTTGATTCACAATTGCATCTATTTTATACGAAATAATAGTTTCACTTTCCAGTAGCAATCCGCTGGGAAACGCTCCACGATAAACATCACCAATACCGCACATATAATAATTAGCAATCCAAAGCCAATGTTTAATCTGAGTTTCTGTTGCAATAGGTTTTTCATCTAATATCTGATGAATTTCTTTTGCTTCATATAAAGTCGGAGCATTTTCATGAACATCTAAAACAAGCGCCGTATAAATCTTGCTTTTAATAGGTACTGCAACGCGCATTCCTTTTTTAATAAAATAGAATTCAGCCTCAGAAACACGATAGGTCAAGGTTTTGGTTAAAGAAAGAGGCAAAACAACTTCTACAAAAAACATGTAATTATTTTAAAATTGGTGAATTATTTTTTACCCGAAGTTTGTACAGTATTGTATTTTTGTACCATTTTCAAAGTATGCCTTAGTGATTCTATATCTGCCCAATCTTCATGACCTGTAATAATATAGATGGGATTCTTAAATTTAGTTTGCACCCTTTTGATTGATTTCTCCCATTCCTTAACATCAGCATCTCCTAAATAACCCAAATCTTTTGCTGCTGCGCTTTTTACAAAACATCCTCCATAAAGCAGTTTTTCTTTATCAAACCAAACTACAATATTGTCTGGAGCATGTCCTTTTCCAGGATAATAAACCTGAAAAGTATGATCCCCAACAGTAAACACAGTATCATTTGGAATTATAAATTCAGCTCTTTCTTTGCTTTCCTTTTTAAGAATTTGATCCGTTAGTTTTATAGTATATGTTTTAATTCCTTTTTTTCTATAAAAACCTAAAGCTCCAGCTCTGTCATCATGAGAATGTGTAGCAAAACACATAATAACTTCTTTATTATGTTTTGCTTTTATGATGTCCAGCAAAGGCTGAAACTGTGTTTGATCCCAAGGTGCATCGAACAAAATAACGCCTTTTTTTGTAACAAGATACATTGCATTGGCAGAAATTAATGACCCTTTATAATCATGAAAAGTTTTATAAACATAAAAGTCACCTGTAAGATGACTTATTTGTAATGCAGAATCCTTAGATTGCCCAAAACTTTTTGACAGGATTATAAGGAATAAAATTAATGATGCTAATTTTCGCATTTTATCTAAAAAATTATTTTTTCACCCTTGTCCAATATTGTGTTCTTCCCACAATAGAAATTCCGACATAACCTCGAAGTTTTAGTTTATCAGCCGACTCTAATTCAATATAACATTTGTATTTTTTTCCATTTGTTGGATCCAGGATTGTCCCTCCATTATACTCAGCCCCGTCTTTTTTAAGTCCGTTGATGATTACCATGCCTAAAATTGGTTTGTTTTTTTCTGCACCATCACATTTTGTACATACATCTTTTGTATGATTAGCACGTAATATTTCTGCAACTCTACCATAGATTTTTCCTGATTTTTCGTAAATCTCTACTATTGATTTTACTTCACCAGTTTCATCATCAATCGTTTTCCATTTCCCAACAACACTTTGCGCCTGAATAGTACTTAATGTTAGAAAAAAAACACCAAAAGTTAAAATCCAATTTTTCATAATCTATTTGTTTTTTGTCTCAATTTCCTGATAGTTGCGTTAAGTTCAAAACCTAAAAGCAGTATCATACAGTTTATCCAAATGTAAAACATTAGAATTAATAATGTCCCAATAGAACCATAAAGTTCATTGTATTTTGAAAATTTTATAACCCAAATCCCAAAAAAGAACGAAGATATAACAATTAATACCGTCGTAAAAACAGATCCAATGCTGATAAAAGGCACTTTATTATATTGTTTTGTACCATAACGCAATAATATTGAAGACGTTATCAAAATCATCAAAATAACAAACAGGTAACGCCCTAAAATAATTAAAGGAATACGATCACTCAATACATCCTGAATTATTGTTTTCTGGATAAAAACCTCAAAAACAACTATAGTAGCCACCGTTACAAATAGTATGACAGTCATTACAAGTGAAATTGCCAACGCTACTAAATATTGATGAAAAAAACCTCTTTTATCAAAAACATGTTTTGAAGATTCAAAACCACTCAAAATTCCGTTAATACCATTTGCCATTAAAACAATAGAAAGTAAAAACCCTGAAGACAGCAACCCTGAATGACTATTATTTAATATGTCACTGATAATTTTACTGATGGCATCGTAAGTATTGGGTGGTACACTCTGCTGGACAAAAAGCAAAAAATCCTGTTGAAAATTATCTATAGGAATAAACGGAATTAAATTTAAAATAAACAATGCAAAAGGAAATAAAGCCATGAAAAAGCTAAAAGATACCGCACTCGCATGATATGAAAAAGCGCCTTCAAGTATACCCAAAATATACATTTCCAGCAAATCATATAACGAAAAACCTTCTAGCCACGGCAATTTTATGTTCTTTAAAAAACGAACTAATAAACGTACGACTGGTACTTTTTCAAGCCGATTTCCTATCTCTTGCGACATATAAATGATTTTAGATTTTAGAGTTTCTATTTTAGAATATTTTGGTCATCTAACTTGTAACGCATTACTTCTTTTAAAACGCTTTTAAACTCAAATCCATATTATAAATTGAATGCGTTAAGGCTCCAGACGAAATATAATTCACCCCACAAAGTCCATATTCGCGAATCGTTTTTTCACTTATATTTCCAGAAGACTCTGTTTGGCATTTATCCCCAATCAATGCCACAGCCGTTTTTGTATCTTCGTAATTAAAATTATCAATTAGGATTCTATGAACTCCATCACTTAGTAAAATCTCACGAATCTCATCTAAATTTCTTGCTTCAACAATAATTTTTAAATTTAAATTATTGGATTTCAGATATTCTTTGGTTTTACTTATTGCAAGCGTAATTCCGCCGGCAAAGTCAATATGATTGTCTTTCAGCATCACCATATCATACAATGCGTAGCGATGATTTTCTCCTCCTCCTATTTTTACAGCCCATTTTTCAGCAATTCTGAAATTGGGTGTTGTTTTACGGGTATCTAATATTTTAGCCCCCGTTCCCTCCAAAAGCTTTACATATTCATTGGTTTTTGTTGCAATGGCAGACATTCGCTGCATTGTATTTAAAACCACTCTTTCAGATTTTAAAATAGATTGTGAGCTACCTGAAACTTCAAAAACAACTTCACCATATTCGACATGGGTTCCATCTTCAATAAAAGTCTTTATATTTAATTTTGGATCAACATATTCAAAAATCATTTTAGCTAATGCAACGCCAGCAATAATTCCCTGGTCTTTCACTAATAATTTAGCTTGTCCATGCGCAATATGAGGAATACAGGCAAGCGAACTGTAATCTCCTGTACCAACATCTTCTCGTATAGCGTTGGCAATCATTAGTTGTAATTCGGCATGAAATTGTACTTCGCTGATCATCTTTATAAATTTTATGAACTGCTAAATTAGGATATATTTTATGGATTTAAAAGTTTCGGTTTAATTTTAAAAATTGTAAATTAACAATTAAGATACAAAAATAAAGCTGGAACTTAATTTCTAAACACTCTGTGAATTCAAAGAACATTAAATATCTTTGAAACTCATTCAATCAAAATTTATGGGATTAATTAAGGATATATACTCCGTTTCTTTTTACAAAAAATTTAGTCAGGCAGTCGCCGAAGTACATCCATCATTCAATAAACAAAAATTTATTGAGACAATTTATGAAGGTAATTTTGTTGAGAAAGAATGGAAAGACCGAATGAAACATACTACAGTGGTTTTGCATCAGTTTATGCCTGAAAATTTTTCTCAAGCTGTTTCTTTAATTGAAAAAATAATCGAAAACCTTAAAAAAAATAATTTTTCAGACAGCAATCTGGCTTTTATATTTTTTGCCGATTATATCGAAATATATGGTTTAAAGGATTTTGAAACTTCGACGAAAGCTTTTGTTTCAATAACACAATTTATAAGCTGCGAGTTTGCCGTTCGACCATTTATATCAAAGTATAAAGAAAAAATGATTGATGAAATGACAAAATGGTCTTTACATGAAAATCATCATGTCCGCCGATTAGCGAGTGAAGGTTCACGGCCAAGATTACCTTGGGCAATGGCGATCCCGTTTTTGAAAAAAGATCCTTCTTCTATTCTTCCGATTTTAGAAAATCTTAAAAATGATCCTTCAGAGTACGTTCGCAGAAGCGTTGCCAATAATATCAATGATATTGCAAAAGATAATCCTGAAGTTGTACTTGAAATCGCTTCAAGATGGAAAAATCATAGTAGAGAAACAGATGGAATAATCAAACACGGATGTCGAACTTTATTGAAACAGGGGAATCCTGAAATTTTAAGTCATTATGGTTTAGACAGCATAAATATTGAACTTTCTTCTTTCGAAATCAAAACGCCGACCATAAAAATTGGAGATTATCTGCAATTTTATTTTTACTTAAATAATAAAAATGACGAACCAAAAACAATTCGTTTAGAATATGCTGTTCATTATAAAAAGGCAAAAGGTCATCTGGCAAAAAAAGTATTCAAAATCAGCGAGAAAATTTACTCACCAAACCAGCTCACAAAGATTGAAAGAAACCAGTCATTTAAGTTAATAACAACTCGTGTTTTTCATACCGGAGTTCATCAATTATCGATTATCATTAATGGAACCGAGAGCGAAGCTTTGGAATTTGAATTGATTAATTAAAACTTGTGCTTCTTTTTTATTTCTTACTTTTATAATGTAAACCCAAAAAACTTTTTCTTAATCTAAATTAAGTTACAGACTCACATCCTTGCTGTAATTTTGTTTTCAAATAAAATAACCATGTCAAATATTAGTTTAATTATCGAAGAACGTGCTGCTAACATCGGCAATTTTATGGTAGGCAGATTATTGCCTTTCCGTGAAAAAAGAGCTGTTGGACCATTTGTATTTATCGATCATATGGGGCCTGCACATTTAAATCAATATCAAAATATGGATGTTCCGCCACATCCTCATATCGGGCTTTCTACACTTACTTTTTTGTTTGAAGGAAGTATTATGCACCGCGACAGTTTGGGAACAGAATTAGAAATAAAACCAGGGGCGGTTAATTGGATGACCGCAGGAAAAGGAATCGTACATTCTGAAAGAACTCCTGAATATTTAAGACATTCTGACAAAATGCTTCACGGATTGCAGATTTGGGTAGCACTTCCGAAAGAGTTGGAACAAATGGATCCGAATTTTACACATGTTGAAGCACAGGATATTCCGGCTTGGGAAGAAAATGGCGTTTCATATAAACTGATTGCAGGAGAAGCTTTCGGGAAAAAATCTCCGGTTCCTGTTTACAGCCCGTTGTATTTTATTGAAATTAAAAGCAAAGAAGCTAAAAAAATCAATATTGGAAAAGATTTATTTGGTGAAAGCGGTTTATATATTTTAGAAGGAAGCATTAAAAGCGGCGAACACGTTTACGATCCAAAACAAATTTTAATTACAAGCGACAGTACGCTTTGTGAGTTTGAAATTGAAGCTAATTCAACCGTTTACATTTTTGGAGGACAACCTTTCCCGGAAGAACATTTCATCTTTTGGAATTTTGTTTCATCAGATAAAAATCTTATCGAAAAAGCCAAACAAGACTGGACAGCACAAACTTTCCCAAAAGTTCCGGGCGAAACCGAATTTGTACCATTACCCGAACCAAGAATTAAATAATTATGGATACAGTATCAGCAAAAATAGACACACGTTTGTACCGCACAGAAATCATTTCTGGAAGTGGAAATATTTTAATTTCTGACGAACCACAACAATTAGGAGGTAAAAATTTAGGTTTAAATCCAACTGAACTTTTGGCTTCATCATTGGCTTCCTGCACTTTGATTACTTTACGAATGTACATCAACCGCAAACAATGGAATGTTTCAGAAATAAATATCAAAATTGATTTTGAAAGAGATTCAGAACGAAATGTAACTTCGTTCATCAGAAAAATTGAAGTAACTGGTGAAGTTGACGAAGCACAAAAACAAAGATTAGAAACAATTGCAAATAGCTGTCCGATTCATAAAACGCTAACAAACACAATCGAAATTAAAACGACATTAATCTAAATTATATCATGAAAATTCAACAAATAAACGATACAAGAAAAGTTTTTTTTGAAGCTATCGAAGACGGAAAACAAGCCGGAAAAATGACCTATACCTGGGCTGGTGATGCAAAATTCATCATTGACCATACTGAAGTAAATGAAGAATTTAACGGAAAAGGTGTTGGTAAAAAATTACTCATGGCAGCTGTAGAATATGCCAGAACAAATAATTTGAAAATTATTCCGCTATGTCCTTTTGCAAAAAGCGTTTTTGACAAAACAGAAGATATTCACGATGTATTATTCCGTTAAGAATTAAGGCCTAAAAAAATTGTAATTTCTAAAGGCAAATCAAATTCATTTTCAAAAAATATTAATTGTCTTTTGTAAACAGTTTCAATTAAATAGTGATTTCCTCTGAAATAAGTCCTTCTAATTTTAACTTCTAAATCAGAGTGTTCCACCATAATTAATTGATGTGGATACACTAATGATTTTCCATTTTCATCTTCGGAAAGCTGCAATAAATGAGTAGGGATTTCATTAACTTCTCCAAAAAGAGAAGCAATATATTTCGAAGATGGATTTTTATAAATTTCAGCTGGATTTCCCTTCGTGACAATCTCTCCGTTACGCATTACAATCGCTGCATCTGCAAAAGACAATGCATCTGTGCTATCATGAGTCGCAATAATACAGGTTATTTTTTTCTGTTTTAAATATCTGAATAAATTCCGGCGTAAAGCATTTTTACGAAAAGCATCAATCTGACTAAAAGGTTCATCAAGCAAAATAACTTCTGGTTCTAAAGCCAGGACACGTACCAAAGCAACTCTCTGTTGTTGCCCCCCACTTAAAAATTTAGCTTTCACATTAGAAAATTGCTCCATTTCAACCATTTCCAATAGCTCCTGAACACGAAGTTTTTTCATATTAGCAAAACCATTCGAAAGAAACTTTCCAACGTTTTCAGCGACTGTTTCATAAGGTGATAGATCAAAGTCCTGTGCCAAATATTTCATATAAGGCATTCCGGGAATCAAATTATATTTTGGTCCCAAAACAGGTTTTTGTTCGTAAAAAATCTGGCCTTCATCTAAATCAAACAACCCGTACATCAATTTAAGAAGTGTACTTTTTCCACAGCCGCTTTCGCCAATAATGGCTATGTTTTCGCCTTTGTTAATAGTAAAAGAAATATTTTTTATAACCGGTTTTTCGGTATACGAAAATGAGATATTTTGGATGTCAAGCATGTGTTCTAATTGAAAGTTCAAATTTACAATGTTTAATTTCGAAAGGCAAAAAAAAGCTGCTTCAAATAAGAAACAGCTTTTAATAAATTTTATTGTAATTTAATTATTTTCCAGCTTGTGCTTTAGCATCATTTACCATTTTGTCATTTGCAGTAATAGCAAATTCAACACGGCGGTTTTGAGATCTTCCTTCAGCAGTATCATTACTGGCAATTGGGTCAGCAATTCCTAAACCTGACGTTTTAAATCTACTTGATTTCAACCCTTTTGAAACCAAATATGCTTGTACAGATGCAGCTCTTTGTCCCGAAAGCGTTAAATTATATTCGGGTTTACCTGTGTTATCAGTATATCCAAAAATCTCGATATTAGTATCTCCATAATCATTAAAAACAGGAACTAATTTATCTAAATTTGCTTTAGCCTGAGAAGTTAATGTTGATTTGTTTGTATCAAAACGAACAGCATTTTCATTAAGTGTTAAGTGAATTCCTTCACCAACTCTTTCTACTTCTGCACCTGGTAAAGCCTGATCAATTTCACGTGCTTGCTTGTCCATTTTGTTTCCAATAAGGGCACCAGTTCCACCTCCTACAGCAGCTCCAATTGCAGCTCCCAAGGCAGCGTTTCCGCCTTTACCTAAATTATTTCCTAATACCGCTCCAATTACTCCTCCGGCAACTGCACCAATTCCGGCACCCTTTTGAGTATTATTAGCATTTTTTACTGAATCGCAGCTTGCAAATAAACTAACTAATACTAGTAAACTACTTAAACTTAATGCTGTTATTTTTTTCATGTTTATTTTTTTTAATATTAATTAGCTCTTTGAAATTGGTAAGTTACATCTTTCGTTTGTCCACCAACATTGATATTGTCAATTAACTGAAATGAATTATCAGTTAATCCTGCTACTTTAAGCAAATATCCTGATCTGACATTTTTTGATTTTGTACCCGGATCAACAATTTTTAATACAAAAAGTCCCTGATTGTTAATACTCCAGACAATTGGAGAAGTAAATGCCGTACAGCTTGAAGCATTCAATGTCATGGTGCCTTTATTATTATTAGAAATAAAATTCCAGGTACTACCTATGAAACATTTTGAATCTGCAAGATCAAAAGAATTAACTTTAATATAATCAGATCCCGCATAGGAAACATTTGTAAGTATCCAATTTCCTTTAATGGCTACTTGAGTTGGTCTGTCAAGTTTTTTTGAAATTTCTGTTCCTTCTGTTGAAGTTGCAGTTGATGAAGCTGATTTACACGCAAATAAGATCGTGGACATCATGCAAATGAAAACAAATTTCTTCATTTTGTAGAATTATTTAAGTTATTACTTACACATTTAACAATTATTGTAAACAAAGATACAATTCATGCAACTATATTCTCTTCCAAAATCAGATTATTTTCTTTCAAAATTAACACATAAGACATTTTGTCACTCAAAAATAATTGGTATTCTATTTGAATAAGTGATAATCATCTTATTAAACTAAAAAAATAAAAAAATATGACAACAGGTAAAATTAATGTTTCTGTAGAAAACATCTTTCCCTTAATCAAAAAATTCTTATACAGCGATCACGAGATTTTCTTACGTGAATTAGTATCAAACGGAACAGACGCTACTTTAAAATTAAAACACCTTATAAGCATTGGTGAAGCTAAAGTAGAATACGGAGATCCAATTATTGAAATTAAAGTGGATAAAGAAGGTAAAAAAATCCACATTATCGATCAAGGTTTAGGTATGACTGCTGATGAAGTTGAAAAATACATCAATCAGGTTGCTTTTTCAGGAGCAGAAGAATTTCTGGATAAATACAAAGATTCAGCAAAAGATTCTGGAATTATCGGACACTTTGGTCTTGGTTTTTATTCGGCTTTTATGGTAGCTGAGAAAGTAGAAATCATCACAAAATCATATAAAGATGAACCTGCAGCCCACTGGACATGTGACGGAAGTCCCGAATTTACTTTAGAACCGGCTGACAAAACTTCACGCGGTACGGAGATTATTTTACATATTGCAGAAGATTCCCATGAATTTTTAGAAGATTCAAAAATCCACGGTTTATTGAATAAATACAACAAGTTCATGCCTATTCCGATTAAATTTGGAACAAAAACCGAAACACTTCCTAAACCTGAAGATGCCCCTGAAGATTATGTAAATGAAACAGTTGAAACTGACAATATAATTAATAATCCGAACCCAGCGTGGACTAAACAACCTTCTGAATTATCTGATGATGATTACAAAAACTTCTACAGAGAATTGTATCCAATGCAATTTGAGGAGCCATTGTTTAACATTCATTTAAATGTAGATTATCCATTTAACCTAACCGGAATTTTATACTTTCCTAAATTAGGTTCTGATATGCAAATTCAGAAAGATAAAATCCAATTGTACCAAAATCAGGTGTACGTTACCGACAATGTTGAAGGAATTGTACCTGAATTTTTGACAATGCTTAAAGGAGTTATAGATTCTCCGGATATTCCATTAAATGTTTCTCGCTCAGGATTACAAGCTGACGGTGCAGTAAAGAAAATTTCAAACTATATTACACGTAAAGTAGCTGATAAATTAAAAGCATTATTTAATGAAAATCGTTCAGATTTTGAAGCAAAATGGAACGATATTAAAATTGTTTTAGAGTACGGAATGCTTTCTGAAGATAAGTTCTACGAAAAGGCTGGGAGATTTGTATTGTATCCAACTGTAGATGATACTTATTTTACTCTTGAAGAATTAAAAGAGAAACTAAAAGAAAACCAAACTGATAAAGACGGAAAACTTGTTATTTTATATGCTGGAAATAAGGATGCACAACACTCTTATATCGAAACTGCAAAAACAAAAGGATATGAAGTATTGCTTTTAGATTCTCCAATTATCTCTCATTTAATTCAAAAAATAGAAGGTGATAATAAGGATTTGACTTTCGTACGCGTAGATTCTGATCATATTGACAACTTAATCAAAAAGGATGAGAATACAATTTCTAAATTATCTGATGAAGAAAAAGAAACACTAAAAACTTCATTAGAAGCTTACATACCAAAAGCATATTCTGTTCAATTAGAAGCTATGGACAGTCAGGCTGCCCCATTTATTATCACGCAGCCAGAATTTATGCGTAGAATGAAAGAAATGAGCCAGTCGGGTGGCGGCGGAATGTTCGGAATGGGTAATATGCCAGAAATGTATAATTTAGTGGTAAACACTAATTCTGATTTGGCTTCTAATATTTTAAATACCGAAGATAAGTCAACTCAGGAAAATTTGGTTAAGCAAGCTTTAGACCTTGCAAAATTATCTCAAAACTTATTAAAAGGAGAAGAACTTACAGCTTTTGTGAAAAGAAGTTTTGATTTGATTAAATAGGATTTTAAATTATAATTACATTTATTAACCTGCATGCGTAAGTTTGCAGGTTTTTTTATTTAAAAAACTTAAAGACAACTATTAAAACATAATTTAGTCATCATAATTGTGAAGGATTAAATAATTTAAATACGATATTTTATTTTACTTTGATTAAATAAGATCATAAATATACCCCCAAAAGTATTTATCCTAAAGTACAATTATGGCGTTCCCTGAGGTATGTGCTGTCCGCTGTATCTTTTGCGGAAGAAAGTTTTGGTTAAAAAGAAAAAGGGAGTCCCACAAAAGGATGCCCCTTGCATCCCTAGCGCAGTAAGGGACACCGGGAAGCTTCAGTTTTTAAGCAAGTAATTCCATTAAGCAAAAAAACTCCAATCAGCCATAGCCAATTGGAGTTTCAGTACTCAGAGCGGGACTTGAACCCGCACGGACATTGCTGTCCA
>NZ_JASY01000030.1:0-31106 GCF_000735715.2 Flavobacterium chungangense LMG 26729 | reverse complement strand
TAGGCATTAAATCCTTAATTACTATTCTGAAGCTTATTCAATAAAACTGACAAAGTCCTAATCAGGGCATAAGTAGCAAACTTTGATAGAAGAGAAGGTTCACTTTGTCAGTTTGGTTGTTGATTAAAATTACTTTAAATCTTCCTAACAAATCTAAAGGATGGAAGCGGTATCCCGCACTTTTTCTGTGCGGAATTTAGCGGACAGCAGGACAAAAGTTAATTATGAAACAAAATGTTTGTGCTCCTGAAATAAAATTGTGGCTTTGTTTTTGAATAAGTAGTATTTTTGAAACTTATAAAAACCCCATTTTAATGAAAAAGATTATACTTCTGGCATTGGCATTTTCTCTTAACTCCTGTGCACAGGTACAACAAACACTAAATCAGTTACCACAATTATCTTCACAAATTCCAAATCTGGGTGTTGATATCTCTGCTGGTCTAAAAGAAGCTTTAAATAAAGGAATAACGCAACAGGTAAGCAAATTGACTGCTGTCGATGGTTTCTATAAAAATGAAGCGGTAAAAATACTTATGCCTGCAGAGCTTCAAAAAGTAGATGCAACTTTGAGAAAAGTGGGACTTGGTTCTCTTGCAGATGAAGGAATAAAAGTATTGAACCGTGCGGCTGAAGATGCCGTAAAGGAAGCAACGCCAATATTTGTCTCAGCTGTTAAAAACATGTCTTTTACTGATGCTAAAAACATTTTGTTAGGAAATGACAGTGCTGCAACAAGTTATTTACAAGGAAGCACCACAACTCCTTTGTACGCAAAATTTAATCCTGTAATTAAAAGTTCATTTGAAAAAGTGGGTGCTGATGTTATCTGGACAAAAATTATTAACAAATACAACACTATTCCGCTGGTAAAAAAAGTAAATCCTGATTTAACTGATTACACTACGAACCAGGCTTTGGCAGGCGTTTTTAAAATGATTGCCGTAGAAGAAAAAGAAATCCGAAATAATATCAGTGCAAGAACAACTCCGTTGTTAAAAAGTGTTTTTGCTATGCAGGATAACAAATAAGCAAATAACCGATTAACCAAAAAATTATAATGCAAAAAATCACCATTCTGATTCACTGTAAAGACCAAAAAGGAATTATTGCAGCAGTGACTACTTTTATCGCTAAAGTTGAAGGAAACATTACTTATATCGATCAGCATGTTGATACAGAACAAAATGTATTTTTTATGCGATTAGAATGTGAATTAACCAATCATCACATTACAATTGAAAATCTAAAAGATGATTTTAACCAGACCATTGCCACTGATTTTGATATGTCCTGGGACTTGTATAATCAGGAGCAAAAGCCTAAAATGGCTTTGTTTGTATCTAAATATGATCATTGTTTATTTGATATTTTAGGAAGATACAGTGCGGGTGAGTTGAATGTTGAAATTCCATTAATCATCAGTAATCACAATGATCTGCGTTCTATAGCAGAGCGCTTTGATATTCCGTTTCATTGTGTTCCTTTTACAAAAGACAATAAGGAAGAAGGTGAAGCTAAGCAAATCGAATTATTAAAAAGATATCAAATTAATTTTATTGTTCTGGCACGTTATATGCAAATTATTACGCCTGGATTGATTTCGCTTTACGAAAATAAGATTATAAACATCCATCACTCTTTTTTACCTGCTTTTCCTGGTGCAAAACCGTATCATTCAGCATTTAAAAGAGGAGTGAAAATTATTGGTGCAACGAGCCATTACGTAACAGAAGAGTTAGATGAAGGCCCAATTATTGAACAGGACATTGCACGTGTTTCACATATCCATTCGGTAGAAGATTTTATAATGAAAGGTCGTGATTTGGAACGTATTGTTCTGGCAAGAGCCATAAAATTGCATGCCGAACGTAAAACAATGGTTTACAGCAATAAAACAGTTGTTTTTTCTTAAAAGATCAAGAATTATAAAATTAAAGAAGCCGTTTCAAGTTATTTTGAAACGGCTTCTTCTTTTAGAAAATATTCTAATATTATTTCTTAATCACACGGATTGTTTTTCTGTTTCCTCCCTGAATTACAACAACATTGTAAACACCAGTTGCGTAATCATTTCCTATTCTTTGGCTTTGCGCTTCATCAGCATTATTAAACTCAAAAGCATCTACCTGTTTTCCGTTCATGTCATATACATTTATTACAACGCTATCATTACTAAGTATTCCTAAATCTAACTGGAAAACTGAACTGTAAGGAACCGGATAAGCCACTACTTTAAAAGTATTTATTTCTGAAGGATTCTCAATACCTAAATTAGGGCTTGTTTTAACAAAAACACCCGGAGAACCAATTTCAGTACTGCTGTTAGCAGCAACAAACGCTCCATTGGTACCTACTGCGCTTAATTGCGTAATCGGTGTAGTTATTGTAGTAAGTCCGTCAGTATTATCAAATGTTCTAAAAGTTCCTGTAGATGAAGCCCCGAACAATACAGAAGTTACAGGAGTACTGCTTACTCCATTATATAAATTTACCTGATCTCCACTTCCGCTTAAACCAATACCTGATCCTGTGTAATTTCCGATTTTTAAGCCTGCCGGAGGATTTGCTCCAAACCAGTTACTTAAAAATGCCGTAGTTTTTCCGGCTAAATCACTAGTCTCAATAAAGATTACAGATTCTCCTGGTGCAATACTGGTAATTCCGTTTAATGTAACGGCAGCTGCAGGCGACTGTGAATTATCATCAACTTTCCAGCCTGTAATATCAACCGCTACTGCTTTAGTATTTGTAATTTCAAACCAGTCAGCTCCTACAGGACTATCTCCGCTTGACCATGGAGCCACTTCAGAGATAAATAATTTTCCTGTAGTTCCAGGAGAACCAATTTGATTCGCATCATTTTTAGCTGCAAAACCATCGTTAACACCAATCTGACTCAATGTTGAAATTGTAGTGTTGTTAAGACTGGCTGCATTATTAAATGTTATATTGGTTGTTGATGTTCCAAAAATGACATTCGCTTTTAGATTTCCACTCGCATCAAATAAGTTTACCTGATCACCTCCTGAACTTAGACCTATTGAACCGCCAGTATAACTTCCAACTTGTAAACCTGCCGGTACATTGCTTCCAAACCAGGTCGATTTAAAGTTAGCGATAACAGTTGCATTATTTGCAGCAGTTGTTTCTAAGAAAATTACAGATTCTCCAGCCTTAATAGTGGTGATTCCATTTAAAGTTAAAGCTGAAGAAAATGTCTTAGAATCATCGTCTACTTTCCATCCTGTAATATCCAGATCGGTAGTTCCGTTGTTTGTTACTTCAAACCAATCGGCTTTAATTGAGTCAACGCTGCTGGACCAGGGCGCTACTTCTGTAATACTTACTGCCGCAATTGGTGCTACTTCATTCGTCACATCTGTAATTGACAATGTAAAATTAACTGAAGTATCAGGGGTTGAGCCAACAGTAGTATCATCTACATTTATAGTCACACTGTAACTCGTTTTGTTTTCATAATCCAATACCGTTCCTGCTTTGATATATAAAGTTGAACCAATGATTTGAAAAGAACCTGCATCTGCACCTGATAATGATAAGGTGTTTGTCCCTAATCCATCATCTGTAACCAAAATATCAGAAATTTTAACTGCCGGTGTAGTGGTTGTATTCTCTAAAACTGAATTTATTGTATTTGCCAAAGCAACAGCTGTAGGTGCCTGATTTGGCAAAGCCGAAGGAGCATACACCCAAAGCTGCGGGTGATCGATATCCCCACCTCCATTTTCGTTGACAATATATAAATTACCATTACGATCCATAGTCATTCCCTCGTGTTGCTGATTAGCAGCATCTAAAGGATTTCCCGGATCTGACACGATAGTTAAAGTACTTGAAATTACTCCATTTCGGTCTATATTTACTACTTTGGCATTTTCCTGGCTCAATACCAATAAATTGTTATACAAAGACTGACCATTTAGTGCCGGCAAATTAGATAAAGCAAAAACATCAGCAACATCTGAAAAACCTAGCAATGCAGGATCGAAAAGATTAACAGAGTTATCTGTTGTAGGCGAACCATTAGTTGCTGTTCCGGCATCAAAATCAATTCCTGTCTGGAAAATTCCCATTGGAGATATCTCTTTTAAAACAATATAACCATTCGTAAGCGGATCATAAGAAAGTCCCTCTGTTCCTGTATTATTAACGAATGTTCCTAATTTTACCGTTTTTGTATTACTTCTGGCAAGCGTTGTTCCTGCAACATACGTAAACAAAACGACTTGTCTGTCACGCTCTTCAGTCATTACAAACTGACCGTTACCAATATAAGTAATCCCTTCAGAGTCATAAAAATCGGTTCCCTGTGGGCTGCTTCCCTGAGCCAGTGTCATGGTATCGATTAGTTGTCCTGTTAGTGATACCTGAGTAACAGAGGTAGTTCCATCTCCCACAATAAAAAGCGTATTGGTATCCCAGTTGTAAGTTACTCCTGAAGCTTCCTGAGCCAGTAAATTATTCACCGGATGCGCGGTTCTTGTTGGCTCCGGCAAATCGTATCGTCCTACTCTGACATAAGTCGAAAGATCTACAGTCTGAGCCACATTATTTTGACTAAAACCTAATATTGCCATAATTGATAATAATCCTGTTTTGAGATTAAATAATTCTGACTTAAAATTGATTGTAGCGTTGTGTGGATTTAACAGTAAAGATTTTATCATATTGGTAAATTTTAATTTGGTACAAATCTATTTAACAGCAAAATTTTGTACTTAATGTAATAGTTACTTTATGATTAACTCTTTGTTTTTATTTTTTAAGTGAATGTTATGAAAAAAAATAAACTCAAAACAAAACCGCCTCAGGTTATGAGACGGTTTTGTTTAAGATAGTAGTATATTGAAAATTTTTATTTCCCTTTTCTTCTTTTACGTTCTGCTTTAATCATAGACAATTCGCGACTTGTTTGACCGGCCACAGAGGTATTTTCTTCTGCACGGCGAATCAGGTACGGCATCACGTCTTTTACAGGTCCGAAAGGCAAATATTTTGCAACATTATATCCATTTTCTGCAAGATTATAACTGATGTTATCGCTCATTCCGTATAATTGCCCAAACCAGATTCTGTTATCATTTTTGGCAATTGCTTTTTGTTCCATCATTTCCATCAATTTATATGAACTCAATTCATTGTGGGTTCCTGCAAAAATTGACATCGTGTTCAAATGATCCAGCATATAAAGTACAGCAGCATCATAATTCTGATCAGTCGCTTCTTTAGAAACACATATTGGGGAAATATATCCTTTTTCTTCTGCTCTTTTATTCTCTTTCTCCATATAAGCGCCGCGAACTAATTTCATTCCAATAAAGAAACCTTCTTTTTTAGCAATTTCATGAAGCCTTTTCAGATAATCCAAACGATCCCAACGATACATTTGTAAAGTATTAAAAACTATGGCTTTTTCTTTATTGTATTTGCGCATCATCTCAGTTACCAGATCATCGGCGGCATCCTGCATCCAGCTTTCCTCTCCATCAATTAGTAATGCCACATCTTTCTTATGTGCTTCACTGCAAACATGATCAAAACGGGCTACAACTCTACTCCATTCTTCTTGTTCTGATGGGGTTAAAACTTGTTTTTCTCCTAATTTCTCATACAATTCAAAACGTCCCAAACCAGTTGGTTTAAAAACTGCAAACGGAATTGCCAGACGTTCTTTGGCGAATTCAATAGTTTTTAAAGTCATTTCCAGTGCAGCATTAAACTGCTCTTCCTCTTCTTTTCCTTCAACAGAATAATCCAAAACAGACGAAACGCCTTTGGTAAACATTTTGTCAACAACTGTAATACAATCGTCTTCATTAATACCACCACAAAAATGGTCAAATACAGTGGCACGAATAAGCCCTTCAACAGGAAGATGTGCCTTTATGGCAAAATTGGTAACAACTGTACCAATCCTTACCAAAGGTTCGCTGTCAATCATTTTAAAAAGAAAATAAGCCCTGTCAAGTTCTGTATCGCTTTTTAACGAAAATGCAACCTGAGTGTTGTCGAATATTTTTTCCATTAAATTTAGTTTTTGGGCAAAGATAAAGAGTGTTTTGAATATTATTTAACAAAAGGACGATATTTTTAAAAATTCATAACATTAAATAATCAGATGAAGAGTCAGATTAAAATTGGTATAAGAAGGAATTAGAACTTAATGAGGGTTAAATAACTTATAATTTGATCAAATAAATTTATTTTTAACGATTATAAAAACTTATTTTTAAAACAAATTAGAATCGGGATTTGAATATTATTTAGTTAAAAATGCCTTATTTTGCCGATTCAATTAACCGAAGAATTATGCAATCTATTCAAGCAAATAATTATTTAGTACATTTTAACCAAAATGCATACGAAGCCTTAAACAATCACTTAAAGGAAACTAAATATTCAAATGTTTTTATTATAGTTGATGATAAAACAAATGAGCATTGTTTACCTAAATTTTTGCCTTTATTAGAAACCGATTTAACTATTGAAATTATAGAATTCGAATCTGGGGAAGCAAATAAAAATATAGAAACCTGTATTCAAATCTGGAATGTACTTACTGAATTAGGAGCCGATAGAAAGTCATTGGTAATTAATCTGGGTGGAGGAGTTGTTACTGATTTGGGAGGCTTTGTAGCTTCTACATTTAAGCGTGGAGTAGATTTTATCAATATTCCGACAACTCTATTATCCATGGTAGATGCTTCTGTAGGAGGAAAAACCGGTGTTGATTTAGGAAATCTTAAAAACCAAATTGGTGTAATCAATGTGCCGCAAATGGTTTTGATCGATACGCAATATTTAGAAACTTTACCACAAAGCGAAATGCGTTCCGGTCTTGCCGAAATGCTGAAACACGGTTTAATTTATGATGTTGCGTATTGGAGACAGTTTTTAAATTTACAATCTATTGACTATGCAGACTTTGATGAACTGATTTACCGCTCGGTTGAAATTAAAAATGATATTGTAATTCAGGACCCAACGGAAAAAAACATTCGTAAAGCATTGAATTTCGGACATACTCTAGGCCACGCTATCGAAAGTTACTTTTTAGAAAGCGAGGCTAAAACAACCTTATTACATGGTGAGGCTATTGCAGTCGGAATGATTTTGGAAAGCTACATTTCCTTACATAAAGACCTTATTTCACCTGAAGAATATGCTGAAATCAAAACTGCTATCAAAGGCATTTATGATGATGTCCAATTTGAAGAAAACGACATCGATCCAATATTAGAATTACTCGTTCACGACAAAAAAAACGAGTATGGTCTGATTCAATTTGCATTGATTGAAGGGATCGGGAAAATAAAAATTAATCAATCAGTTGAAAATAAATTGATTCTGGACGCGTTTCAGGATTATAAGTCTTAAACATTTTTTTAATAAAAAGCATTGCATTAGGTATATATTATTTTTTACATTTGCCACAATGAAAACAAACAATAAACAAAGACATTTTAGTTCTTATAGAAACCGTCTCAATAGTTCTTTATTAAGAATATTGAACCGTCTTTATAATAGTAAAAGTCCGTTTTGTTTAGACGTTTTTTTATGTTCAAAGGCAGAACACGAAAAACTGGAAATTGTATTTGCCAATATCAGGGTTTGAATTTAAGATTTAGAGACGTTTACTAAATTAAAAATACATTCTAAATTGAAAGCTAAATGAATACAAAATATTCTGACCTAATCAATCAAACCTATTATTTCCCTCAAGAAGAGTTCAAATTAAACAAAGACAACTTACAATTTCATAATATTGATTTGATGAAATTGGTTGAGCAATATGGTACTCCATTAAAATTTACCTACTTACCACAGATTTCTGAAAATATCAACAAGGCAAAAGCCTGGTTCAGAAAATCAATGGAAAAGAACAAATACGAAGCAAAGTATTACTACTGTTATTGTACAAAAAGCTCTCATTTTGAATACATTATGAATGAGGCTTTCAAAAACAATATTCATGTTGAAACATCATCTGCTTTTGACATCAACATTGTAGAAAATTTGCTTGAAAATGGTAAAATCAACAAAAGCACTTATGTTATTTGTAATGGTTTCAAAAGAGACGAATACATTACCAACATCGCTAGATTAATCAATAACGGACATAAAAATACTATTCCGATTATCGATAATTATGAAGAATTAGATTTACTTCAGGCAGAAATCAAAGGAAAATTCAAAATCGGAATCCGTATTGCTGCTGAGGAAGAACCAAAATTTGAGTTTTATACTTCAAGATTAGGTATCGGATACAAAAACATAGTTTCTTTTTACAAAAAACAAATTCAGGAAAATGATAAGTTAGAGCTTAAAATGCTTCACTTTTTCATCAATACCGGAATAAATGATACAGCTTATTACTGGAACGAATTGGTAAAATGTATCAAAGTATACATTGCACTTAAAAAGGAATGTCCTAGTCTTGATGGCCTGAACATTGGAGGTGGTTTCCCTATTAAAAATTCACTTGCATTTGAATATGATTACCAATATATGATTGATGAAATTATCAATCAGATTAAAATTGCCTGTGATGAAGCTGAAGTTGATGTTCCGAATATTTTTACTGAATTCGGATCATTCACTGTAGGTGAAAGCGGCGGTGCCATTTACCAGATTTTATATCAAAAACAACAAAATGACAGGGAAAAATGGAATATGATTGATTCGTCTTTCATTACCACTTTACCTGACACATGGGCTATAAACAAGCGTTTTATCATGCTGGCGGTGAACCGTTGGAATGATACTTACGAACGGGTTTTATTAGGCGGATTGACTTGCGATAGTGATGACTATTACAACTCTGAACAAAATATGAACGCGATTTATTTGCCTAAATACAACAAAGAAAAACCATTGTATATTGGTTTCTTTAATACGGGAGCGTATCAGGAAACTATTGGAGGCTACGGAGGTTTACACCACTGCTTGATTCCACAGCCGAAACATATTTTAATCGATCGTGACGAAAACGGAATTTTAGCCACTGAAGTTTTCTCAGAACAACAAACTTCTGACGATGTTTTAAAAATTTTAGGTTATACTAAAAAAGCATAAAAAAAATCTGCAAATTAAAAGGTAATAACTTTAAAATTATTAATTTGCAGTATCACAAAAAGGTAACTTTTAATTCAAAAAACAAAAAAACAAAAAAAAACAAACAACAAATGAAAGGACCAATCAGTCAGTTTATTGAAAAACATTATTTGCACTTTAACTCTGCTGCCCTGGTTGATGCTGCAAAAGCATACGAACAGCAATTGGCAAGTGGAGCTAAAATGTTGGTAAGTATGGCTGGCGCAATGAGTACAGCAGAAATTGGCAAAATTTTTGCCGAAATAATAAGACAGGACAAAGTTCAGATTATTTCATGTACCGGAGCTAACTTAGAAGAAGACATCATGAATTTAGTAGCACACTCTCATTATGAAAGAGTGCCAAACTATCGTGATTTAACCCCGGAAGACGAATGGGCCTTACTTGAAAGAGGACTGAATCGTGTTACCGACACCTGTATTCCTGAGCATGAAGCTTTCCGTCGTTTACAAAAACACATTTACAAAATCTGGAAAGATGCTGATGATAAAGGAGAACGTTATTTTCCACATGAATTCATGTATAAAATGTTGTTATCCGGTGTTTTGGAAGAATATTACGAAATTGATTTAAAGGACAGCTGGATGTATGCAGCTGCTGAGAAAAATTTACCTATTATTGTTCCGGGATGGGAAGATAGTACAATGGGTAATATTTTTGCATCATACGTAATTAAAGGAGAGTTAAAAGCTTCAACCATGAAATCCGGTATAGAATACATGACATTCCTCGCTGACTGGTATACCAAAAACAGTGAAAACGGAATCGGATTTTTTCAAATTGGCGGTGGTATTGCAGGAGATTTTCCTATTTGTGTGGTACCAATGCTGTATCAGGATATGGAAATGCATGATGTTCCATTTTGGAGTTATTTCTGCCAGATTTCAGATTCAACAACCAGTTACGGATCCTATTCCGGAGCTGTTCCAAACGAGAAAATCACTTGGGGTAAATTAGATATTAAAACCCCTAAATTTATTATTGAGTCGGATGCAACAATTGTTGCCCCATTAATTTTTGCTTACTTATTAGATTTATAGGATATTTATGAAAAGAGTTATAGTAGACTACGCCAAACTTACCAACGAAATTTTAAACCTTTTGGTAGAAAAATTTCCTGACGGTTATGATGATTCGGATGTTATCCGTTTTAGAAATGCTAAAAACGAATTGATCGAAGCTGTTGAAGTTCGTACTGAAGACACTATTTATTTAGTAAAAATTAGTACAAAACTTGCTGACAGAATTGAAAATTATGATGAAGATGACGATATAGATCTTGATGTTGATACAATCGAACCTGTAAAAGGAATTGATCTTGATGATGATAGTGATGATGACGATGATGATGATAACCAGGACAAACCTGATACAGATGGTGGTGACGATGATGACGATGATGATGAGGACAAAGACGACATCAGTGATGAAGATGATGATGAAGACGATGAAGATTAATTCATATTTAAATAAATTAAAGGAACTCTAAATCAGGGTTCCTTTTTTTTATAAACTAAAATGAAATATTTTTTATTATAAGAAAAATATTATATTTTATTATATCTTTGAAAAAAATATAAGCCAAATGAATTCAGAAATATTACATGCCAAACTAAAAGAAAATTTCGGTTTTGAAAAGTTCAGACCAAATCAGGAAAATATAATAAATACGATTCTTTCAGGTCAGGATACACTGGCTATAATGCCAACAGGAGGAGGAAAATCTATATGTTTTCAGTTACCTGCTTTAATTTTGCCGGGAATTACTATTGTTATTTCTCCATTAATCGCTTTGATGAAGGATCAGGTTGATAGCTTAAAAACCAACGGAATTTCTGCTTGTTATATCAATAGCAGTCAATCAAGTGATGAACAGCAATTTTATATTGAGAATTTAAAATCGAATAATTTTAAACTTGTTTACATCGCTCCGGAAAGTTTGTCTTACCTGGACATTGTATTTAACGAACTAACAATCAGCCTAATTGCAATTGATGAAGCACATTGTATTTCGTCATGGGGACATGATTTTCGACCGGCTTATACTAATCTGGGATATTTAAAAAACCGCTTCCCCTCTACTCCTATTCTTGCTTTGACCGCAACAGCAGACAAAGCAACACGTACCGATATTACAAAGCAATTAAATTTAAAAAACTCAAAGACTTTTATTGCTTCTTTCGATAGAAAAAATTTGAGCCTCGAAGTTCGTCCGGCACTTGACCGTGTCAAACAAATTATTGATTTTGTAGAAAACAAACCGAATGAATCAGGTATCATTTATTGTCTAAGCAGGAAAACTACTGAAGAACTTGCACACAAGCTTCAAAAAAGCGGTATCACTGCAAAAGCATATCATGCCGGACTGGATAATACTGTTCGCGCTAAAACACAGGATGAATTTATAAATGATGACTGTCAGGTAGTCTGTGCTACGATTGCTTTTGGAATGGGGATTGACAAATCGAATGTACGTTGGGTCATTCATTATAATTTACCAAAAAACATTGAAGGTTATTATCAGGAAATTGGCCGGGCAGGTCGTGATGGATTACCGGCAGAAACTGTTTTGTTTGAAAGTTATGCCGATGTAATTCAACTACAAAAATTTGCTTCAGAAGGTTTGAACTCTGATGTACAGCTGGCAAAATTAGACCGAATGAAACAATATGCCGATGCATTGAGCTGCAGAAGGAAAATTCTACTTTCTTATTTTGGGGAATTGGTTACTGAAAATTGTGGCAATTGTGATATCTGCAAAGATCCGCCAACATTTTTCGACGGAACAATTTTGGCACAAAAGGCATTATCTGCAATTACGCGTTTAAAAGAATCTGAGCCTTTAGCTGTAATTGTTGATTTTTTAAGAGGTTCAAAAAATGCATATATCTACGAAAAAAATTATCAGGAATTAAAAACCTATGGAATTGGTGCTGACATTTCCTGGTATGACTGGAATCAATATCTAATTCAGTTAATTAATTTAGGATATTGCGAAATTGCTTTTCATCAGCACAACAAAATTTTACTGACTCCTTTTGCCAAAAAAGTATTGTTTGAAGGCGAAAAGGTAAAATTAACGACGGTTGTTAAAAAAGTAATCGATAAAAACGAAATTAAGGAAGCAAAAACTAAACCGAAACCTGCCACAAACTCACTTTTTGAAACCCTCAGAAAATTGCGTTATGAAATTGCCAAGCAAGATGAAGTTCCTGCGTATGTCATTTTCAGTGATGCAGCTTTAAGGCAAATGGAAACTTTACGACCAATGAGTGATGAAGAATTTCTGGCAATTGATGGTGTTGGAAAAACAAAACTCGAAAAATATGGTTCTGAATTTATAAATGCGATTATTGAATTTCAAAAGAGTAAAGTTTCAAATACTAAAGTAAAAAAGGAAAGCGCTACTTATAAAACAACCTTAGAAATGTTTGAAAACGGAAATTCTGTAGAAGAAATTGCGAAAACAAGAAAATTAGGCCTCTCGACAGTTATTTCTCATCTGGCTAAATTATATTTAGACGGAGTTGATATTGATGTCAGCCAATTTATTTCGGATGAAGAAGTCTTACAATTAGAAAAAGCCAGGACTGAACTTGAAAATCCAAATGCTTTAAAACCTTATTTTGACCATTTTGAAGAAAAAATGGGATATGATAAAATTAGGTTTGGTCTTGCTGTTTTAGAAAAAAAGAAGCAATAAAAAAACAAATTCCGATACTGTGGTTTACAGATCGGAATTTAGATTTTTCACCATAACTATTTATCTAAATTTGATAAGAAGGTTTCCTGAAAATTTTTAATTACTGTATTAATTTCTTCTCTCTCCTGAATTGCAACTTCATATATAGATTCGAACTTCACACTACATTTATCACCATCTTTAGGATCGATTTGAAAGATACCTTCATAATTATACACAGGCATTGGTGTCGATAAAATAATAAATTTCATTTCTAATTTATTTCGATTAATTGATGTTAGCCTTTCTAAGATCTCACCTCCGCCTTTTATATAAATTGTCCTGAGAGCACCTACCCCATTTCCTTCTAAAATTACTTTTTCAATAAGATCTGGTACAAATTTTTCTGTTGCTCCAAAATCAATTAATTTTTTCCAAACTTTATCGGCATCAAGATTTACAATCGCTTCTGATGTCTGACTAACTTTTACTTTACTCATTTTAATATTTTTAAATTCTCTTCAAAAATAAAACGACAGGAAAAAGTAAAATTTAGATTTTTCTCAAAAGTATCAATATTGATTCAAAAGTTTATCAGCTCTTTTTTTTAAAAGAAACTGTTTCGGAGAAACACCAAACTGTTTCCCAAACAAATTGATAAAATAAGAGACATTTTCGTAACCCACTTCTAACGAAATTTGCGCAATGTTTAAATTTGTATCGGTCAAAAGTTCAACAGCTTTTTCAAGGCGTTTCTGAATAATCCACTTTTTAGGAGGTATTTCAAATTTTCTTTGAAAATCCCTGTTAAATGAAGAAATACTTCTTCCTGCTAAAAATGCATAATCCTCAACAGATAGAGGTTTATCAAAATTTTCGAGCATTAATCCTTCGAGATTCCTTTTTTTTCTGGTATTTAAGGAAAGTAAAATTTGAATTAAATGATTCTGTTGTGGTGAATGATAAATTAAATATAATAATTCTAAAAGTTTAAGTTTTACAACTTCCTTATTTGCTTTCTCTGTATATACTTTCAATATTGATTCTGTAAAAATTCTAATATTTTCGGCATATTCCAAAAGCAAGGAAGGGGTTGGTCCTAAAGTTTTGACCGGATTAATTTTTGTCAAAAATTCATTGATAATGTTTTCTTCAAAAAAATAAAAAACAGCCTCGAATTCTCCATTTTCAGGCAGAACATCCGAAATCATATACCTTCCTTTTGGTATAAAAACCAATTGATTCTGATTAACACAAAACCTTTCTTCCTCGTAATACGTTTCAATATTAAGGGTTCCTTTTAAAACTACAGACAAAACATGTGAAGAAACATAATGGTCTGTATTCAAATCTATCGTATCCATGGTTTTATGAATGATACAAGACAAACCGTTAACCATAATTTTTCTAACATTTTTATGGTGGTATAAAAGCTGAGGAACTACTTTCATTTTCTTCTAATTCAAAATTCCAAACTCCAAAACTGAAAATTCAGATTGAAATTTGGAATTTATATTTCAGCATGCAAAAATGCTTTTTTAAAATAATAAAAAATATTTTATTTCAATTGTTTTGCATTCTTTACATTTTGATCTGTCAATGCAAGAGCCAGAACTTCACTCATTTCTTTCACATAATGAAAACTCAGACCTTCTAAATATTCTGCTTTGATTTCATCAATATCAGATTTATTTTCGTGACATAAGATGATTTCTTTAATACCAGCTCTTTTTGCAGCTAAGATTTTTTCTTTAATGCCGCCAACTGGTAAAACTTTTCCTCGAAGGGTAATTTCGCCTGTCATGGCTAAACTTTTCTTCACTTTCTTTTGAGTCAATAAAGAAACCAAAGAAGTCAGCATTGCAATACCGGCACTTGGTCCGTCTTTTGGTGTAGCACCTTCAGGAACATGCAGGTGAATATTGTATTTTTGAAACAAAGTTGAATCAAGTCCTAGCTTTTTAGCATTTGCTTTAATATATTCTAAAGCAATCGTAGCCGATTCTTTCATTACAGTACCAAGATTTCCTGTAATGCTCAAGGCTCCTTTTCCTTCAGAAATCAACGATTCTATAAACAAAATATCGCCACCGACACTCGTCCAGGCAAGACCTGTAACTACTCCGGCAACATCATTATTTTCATATTTATCACGCTCCAATCTTGGAACACCTAAAACTTTTACAATATCCTCGTCAGTAACTTTTTTGTTGTACTCCTCTTCCATCGCAACTGCTTTTGCAGCGTTACGAATTACCTGAGCAATTTTAGTTTCTAAATTACGGACACCGGATTCGCGTGTATAACCTTCAACCATTTTTTCTAATTGTTTTTTGCCAATTATCAAATCTTTAGCCGTTAATCCGTGAGCTTCTAATTGTTTTGGAAAAAGGTGTCGTTTTGCAATTTCTACCTTTTCTTCAATTGTATAACCTGACATTTTGATTACTTCCATCCTGTCACGCAAAGCTGGCTGAATAGCAGCCATATTATTTGATGTTGCAATGAACATTACTTTAGATAAATCATACCCCATTTCAAGGAAATTATCATAAAAAGCACTGTTTTGCTCAGGATCTAAAACTTCTAATAAAGCTGAAGAAGGATCACCACTATTTCCGTTTGATAATTTATCAATTTCATCTAAAATAAAAACAGGATTTGAAGTTCCGGCTTTTTTCAAACTCTGAATAATTCGTCCTGGCATGGCTCCAATATACGTTTTTCTATGTCCGCGAATTTCTGCTTCATCACGCAAACCTCCTAAAGAAATACGTACATATTCACGTCCAAGAGCTTCGGCAACAGAACGTCCAATAGATGTTTTACCAACACCCGGAGGCCCTGTTAAACAAATAATTGGAGATTTCATATCGTTACGAAGTTTCAGCACCGCCAAATGTTCAATCATCCTTTTCTTAACTTCTTCAAGTCCAAAATGATCTTTATCTAAAACTTTCTGAGCAAATTTTAAATCAAATTTATCTTTAGAGTATTCACCCCACGGCAATTCCAAAAACAACTCTAAATAGTTACGCTGAATTCCAAAATCAGGCGATTGCGGATTCATTCTGCGCATTTTTGACAACTCTTTTTCGAAATGTTTCTGCGTTTTTTCGTCCCATTTTTTGGTTTTCGCTTTCTGTCCCATTTCGTCCATTTCTTCTTCCTGCGAAACACCTCCCAATTCTTCCTGAATGGTTTTCATTTGCTGATGAAGGAAATACTCACGTTGTTGCTGATCTAAATCAAAACGAACTTTTGACTGAATGTCATTTTTAAGCTCTAATTTCTGAAGCTCAATATTCATATAACGCAACGTTTCTAAAGCACGCTCTTTCAATCCATTTATCGATAAAAGATCTTGTTTTTCTTTTACCGACAAATTCATATTAGAAGAAACAAAATTGATCAAAAACGATTGGCTTTCAATATTTTTGATTGCGAAAGTTGCTTCTGATGGAATGTTTGGACTTTCCTTAATAATCTGAATCGCCAATTCTTTTACAGAATCTAAAATGGCAGTAAATTCAGTGTCGTTCTCTGCAGGACGTTCTTCGTTAACTTCTTTAATAGTTGCTGTAATATAAGGCTCCTCAGAAACTACCTCCTCTATTTCAAAACGTTTTTTTCCTTGCAGAATTACAGTAACATTTCCGTCCGGCATTTTCAAAACACGCAGAATCCTGGCTACTGTTCCTATTTTATGAATATCATCTTTAGAAGGATCTTCATCTTCTTCATTAATTTGCGAAACTACACCAATGATTTTTTCACCGGCATTGGCATCGTTGATTAATTTTATTGATTTATCCCTTCCAGCCGAAATTGGAATCACAACTCCGGGAAATAAAACAGTATTACGTAAAGGTAAAATGGGTAAGGAAAGTGGAAGCTCTTCATTGTTCATTTCCTCTTCATCTTCGGGAGTTAATAATGGAATTAATTCTGCCTCCGAGTCAAATTCCTGAAGTGACAGATTGTCAATAGTAAGTATTTTATGGTTTGACATAATAATATATAAGTCGTTTTGTCATTAAAAGGTTTGTTCTAATCTCAAATACTAACTACGAAAGCTGTGTTTTAATAAAATCAGGCTAAAAATTATCTTTGAAAGTTAGGCCATAAAAATAGACAATCATTATGCCAAAAACAAAGACATTGCAATTGAAATTTTAATGTCCAAAACTATTTTATATAAGTATAACAGGCATTTCAAAAAAAATACAATTATTTTTATCAAAAGTGTAACAAACCGAAAAAAGCGAAGTCCTTATAAGAAACCAGCAATCATTACTTGAATACAACCAATCAAAATATCGAAGAGTTAATCAAACTTTGTAAAGAAAACAATCAAAAAGCACAATTCGAAATTTACAATCGTTACTGTAAGGCAATGTATAATGTCGCTTACAGAATTGTAAAAGACGAACATTTTGCACAAGACGTCATGCAGGAAGGCTTTTTGAGAGCTTTTACCAAAATTAACGATTATAAACAGGAAGTTGCATTTGGAGCCTGGCTTAAAAAAATCATTGTGAATTACAGCATTGATTTTTATAAAAAGAATAATGCTTTTCAGATGGAAGACCTAAACAAAACACTTTATAAAATTGAAGAAAACGACACTATTCTTTCTGGCAATATCGATTTGAATTCACTTAAGGTAAAACAGGTAATCGATTCCATATCAGGCTTAAAAGATAATTACCGAATGGTGTTGACGCTCTTTTACATTGAAGGTTATGATCAGGAAGAAATTAGCGAAATCTTAAATATAAGTTATCCTAACTGCAGAACTACATTAAGCAGGGCTAAGGAAAGTTTACGAAAAAAATTAGAAGAAGACATATGAAAAAGGAAAATGACAATTTAGACGAATTATTTAAAAAATTTGAAAACCAATGGGATGTAGAGGAAATGAAAACAAATCATCAATTGAATTTCTTAAATAAACTGAACAAAAAACAGCCTAAGAAAAAGAATTATTCGGTTTGGGCGATTGCTGCTTCAATAGTTCTATTATTGGGTCTATCTGTTTTTTACAACAACAATGAAAAACCTAAGGAATTTAAATTTGCATCAAAAGAGACCAAACAAACAGATTCTATTTTTAGTATTTTAATTGAAAATGAATTAGTTAAACTACAAGAAAAAAGCTCTCCGGAGAATGAACAAATTATAAATGATGCTTTAAAGCAAATGAAAGTTTTTGATGCTGATTATGAAAAAATTATAAAAGAGGTTCAGAAAAACGGCGAAAACAAACAAATCATTTATGCCATGATCAGCAACTTACAAACCCGAATATCTTTTTTACAAACGGTTTTGCAGCGAATTGAAGAAAATGAAAACTTAAAAAACTCTACTCATGAAGAAACACTATAACATACTGATTTTATTCATTTTAATTCCTTTTTTAGGATTTTCAAATGATGATACTTTTATCTCAAAGCAAAAAAGTATTAAAAAAACCTATATCGTTAATTCGAACGCGGGAATCGATATCGACAACAAATATGGGAACATCTCTGTATCGACTTGGGATGAAGATAAAATTGACCTTGATATTACTATAAAAGTTACCGGTGGAAACGAAAATTGGGTTAACGAAAAGCTAAAAAGCATTGATGTTGATATTACTGCTCTAAAATCGATGGTTACTGCAATTACCAAAATTGGAAACTCGTCCTTAAAAGGCAAAGGAAGCAGCAACAGCTTCGAAATCAATTATGTAATTAAAATACCAAAAAGCGGAACAGTAAAATTAAATAATAAATATGGCAATATTACTGCTCTTGCTTTGGAGTCAAATACTGATATTTCCTGTAAATATGGAAAAGTTACGCTTGGGAAATTAAACGGACAAAGTAATCGCATTCAGATAGAATATTGCCAAAACTCAGCTATTGATTATATTAAAAACGGAATAATTGAAGCACGCTATTCAGGTTTAAAAATAAATGACTCAGGAAATCTGATTTTAGATACAAATTATACAGATTTAGTTATTTCTGATGGTCAAAACGTTAAATATGACTGTAATTACGGAAGTTTTAAATTTCAGAAAATAAACTCACTTTCAGGGTCCGGTAATTATCTAACAATCAATGTTGCCGAAATTTCAAACAATATAAATATTGATGCCAATTACAGCAAAATAAATATTGGAAACATAACGGAAAAAGCCAATAACATTAATATTAATTCCGGTTACTCTGATATATATCTGGGGTATGACACCAATTATACATTTGATTTTAATATAAACACCAAATACGGAAATATTAAAAAAGACAATTCTTTAGATATTTCCTTAACCGAAAACAAATCTGCTTCAAAAAAAATAAGTGGTTATAACAAAAGAAAAGGCCAAAATAAAGTCACCGTAAACTCGAATTACGGAAATGTAAGCTTAATCAAAAAACAATAAATACTTTAAGAACAGTTTTCAATCACTAAAACACCGGTATATCAGTACAGGTGTTTTTTTTTTATATATAATCATGAAATGAAGTTTTAACAGGAACAATGAACAGCCTTTGCCTTTCGCTTAAAAAATTACTATTTTTGCACTCTAAATTTTATGTCATGCCGAAAAGAAAATATAAAATAGCCGTTATTCAGTTAAACCTTAATGACGTTGCCGAAAATAATCTTAAAAAATGCATTAGCTGGGTGAAAGATGCTGCAGGTAAAGGTGCAGAAGTTATCCTGCTTCCTGAATTATATAGCAGTCACTATTTTTGTCAAAGCGAAGATGTAGATAATTTTGCATTGGCAGAACCACTTTACAGTACATCATTTATTGCTTTTAGTGAATTAGCAAAAGAATTAGGAGTTGTTATAATTGTTCCTTTCTTCGAAAAAAGAATGGCAGGAATTTACCATAATAGTGCCTACATTATTGATACTGATGGAACTGAAGCCGGTTTATACCGCAAAATGCATATTCCTGATGATCCGCACTTTTATGAAAAATTCTATTTCACTCCGGGTGATTTAGGTTTTCAGGCAATCGAAACTAAAAAAGGAACTATAGGAACGCTTATCTGCTGGGATCAATGGTATCCTGAAGCAGCCCGTATTACAGCTTTAAAAGGTGCAGAAGTATTATTCTACCCTACAGCAATCGGATGGCATCCAAAAGAAAAAGAACAATACGGAGAAAATCAATATGGCGCCTGGATGAATGTTATGAAAGGACATGCTGTTGCAAATGGTGTTTTCGTTGCTGCAGCAAACCGAATTGGTCTAGAACAATATATTGAAGGAACTGAAGGAATTCAGTTTTGGGGAGCATCATTTATTGCAGGTCCTCAGGGCGAAATTTTAGCGCAGGCTTCACATGATCAGGAAGAAATTTTAATTGCCGAAGTAGATTTGGATTTACAGGAAAATGTACGTCAGAACTGGCCATTTTTTAGAGACAGAAGAATTGATGCTTTTGGCGATATTACAAAAAGAGCAATCGACTAAATCAGTTGTTTTTATAAATTAAAAAAGGCTGTTTCAGATATCTGAAACAGCCTTTTTAGTATATTTTTTAAAATATTTATTTCACCTGAAAAGAAACTCTTCGCACAATTTGACGTGCTTCTTTTGAGTTTTTATTGACTGAAGTATCTTCTCCGTTAGCAATCACATTTAATCTTGAAGCATCAATTCCTGCATTTATTGCCACTTGCTTAACAGCTTCAGCTCTTTTTCTTGACAATTCAATATTATAACTTGAACTTCCAATTTCGTCAGCATACCCTACTACATCTGCAGTTTTATCCGGATTATTTTTCAAATATTTAACTAGGAAGTCAATACCAGATAAAGATGCATTTGTTGGTTTAGAAGAGTTAAACTCAAAGTATACATTTACATATCCATCGTTAATTAGTTGCTCAACTGTACTATTTGTAGCAATTTTATCGCTTTTTTGACCATACGTTTTTTCTAAGTAACTTTCTAATTCATCCGGAACTCCATTTTGGTTATTATCGATTGATTGTCCTTTTGTATTTACAGCAACACCAGCAATAGAATTTGGCTCTAAATCATACAAATCAGCTACACCATCCTTATCAGTATCTAGAAGACTACTTTCAATCAATTCAACTCTTCGTTCTAATTTATCATATTTATCCACTTCTCCAACCCAGTCAGCATGTTTTTGATTTTTACCTAAATACACTGTCAAACCTACGGAAGCATTTATCAAAACACCGTCAAAAGCACCAGTTTGAACTTTCTCCATTCCATCAAAATTCCAATTCTGTTGAGCATTAACAATTCCTGTTAAATCACCTGTCAATACAACTCTATTACTTAATTTCACCTGACCTGTTAAACCCAAAATTCCATTAACCATATAATCTTCATCGTCAAAACCAGTTTTACTTGTAATTTGAGAAGCACCAAATCCACCATGAACCAATATCCCAATGGTATTTGTCCAGGTCTCAAAGTTCAGGGCTCTGCTAAGATTTACAACACCTTGTAAACTAGTTCTCAAATACTTGCTATCGAATTTAAGAGAGTTGTCTCCTTCATAAAATTTATCATACCCAAAATCTAATTTTAGACCAAATTTTGGATTAAACATATACCTTACACCCAAATCAGCATGAAGAGAATTAAAAACTTGGGTATAATAGCCCGCTGTCATTGTTCTTGCCGGTTTATTTAAACCACCATTTAATTCTATAGACCATTTATTATAAGCGGACTCATCAATAGACGGTTCGTTTGAAGGAGTAGTTACATTTTGTGCGCTTGCTACAAATGACAGCACTAAAAATGTTAAGGAAGTTAATTTCTTTTTCATAATATCTACGTGTTTTAAAAATTTATGTTTTATTAGGTTGTTTTTATTGTAAACTCACAACAAACTTATACCAAGAGTAATCAAAAGCTGTTCTATGCACGCATTTGAATTTTATATAATTTCCATATATTATCTCTATTTTGTAAGAATTATTTAATAAAATTTTACTTTTTTTTTAAAATAATTAGAAATATTCCATTTTTAACCTCTCTCCCATTCAATAAAATTATCTACTGAATTCTTATTTATTTTTATAACAGTACTACTCTTTTTTTTTATAAATCCTAATGAATGCTTATCTTTGCAGTCTTTAATTAGAAACTTTTTATGACAGCAAATAATAGAAGATTTCCTGCAGAATGGGAGAAACAACAAGGAATCGTATTATGTTTTCCTCATAATGGAAATGATTGGCCGGGAAAATATGAAGCAGTTCAGTGGGCATTTATTGAATTCATTAAAAAGGTAGCAACCTATGAAACTGTATTCTTGGTCGTAGCCGATGAAAAATTAAAAGAAAAAGTTGCCGAAATGTTAGAAAGAGCACGTGTTAACATTGCTAATATTTCTTTTATCATTCACAAAACAAACAGAAGCTGGATGCGTGATTCCGGGCCAATTATTGTAAAAAATGGTTCAAAAAGAGAGGCTTTAAACTTCAATTTTAATGGTTGGGCAAAATATAAAAACTATCAGCTAGACAAGTTTGTTCCTGGCAAAATAGCTGATTTTATTAACGTTCCTTTGACGCAGGTACTATATAAAGGAAAACCTGTAATTGTTGAAGGAGGCGCAATTGATGTTAACGGAAAAGGCACTTTACTAACTTCTGAAGAATGCCTGATGCATCCTAATATTCAGGTTCGGAATGCAGGTTTCACCAAAGAAGATTATGAAACAGTTTTTAAAGAATATCTTGGAGTAACGAATGTAATTTGGTTAGGAGACGGAATTGAAGGAGACGATACTCACGGACACATAGATGATTTATGCCGATTTGTAAATGAAGATACAATTGTTACAATTGTTGAAACAGATAAAAATGATTCGAATTACAAACCTTTGCAGGATAATTTAAAACGTCTTCAAAACTCAAAATTAGAAAACGGAAAATCTCCAGTTATTGTGGTGTTACCAATGCCAAAAAGAGTAGATTTTGAAGATCTAAGATTGCCAGCAAGTTATGCTAATTTTTTAATTCTGAATAACTGTGTTTTAGTTCCGACTTTCAATGACAGTAATGACCGTGTAGCTTTAAATATTTTAGCAGAGTGTTTCCCCGATCGTGAAGTAATTGGAATTAACTGTATCGATTTCATCTGGGGATTCGGTACACTACATTGTTTGAGCCAGCAGATTCCTGAATAATTTTTCTCTCTAAAAAGGCACAAATCGCAAAGTTTTTTTTGCGAAATTCAAGCATGAAATAATAGTACAAAAAAACCTTGGCGATAACCAAGGTTTTTCATTTTATATTCTTTCAGATAATTTATCTGTTCTTCATTGTCTGATGAATGGTGGCAGAAGCTGACTAGCAACTTCTCCAAAACCAATTCGAACTTCAGCATTTTCACAGAATCCTCTCATAATAACCGTATCATTATCTTCAATGAATTTACGTTCGCTTCCGTCTTTTAATTTTAAAGGATTTTTCCCTCCCCATGTCAATTCTAACATCGAGCCAAAACTATCAGAAGTTGGCCCTGAAATAGTCCCTGAACCCATCATGTCACCTGAATTTACACGACATCCGTTTGAAGTATGATGTGCCAATTGCTGAGTCATTGACCAGTATAAATATTTAAAATTAGATCTGGAAACAATAGTTTCTTCTTGATCTTCTGGTTTAATCGCAACTTCCAGATGAATATCAAATGCTTTTTTCCCTTTTGTTTGTAAATAAGGAAGCGGGGTTGGATCCTGTTTCGGTCCTTTAGTTCTGAAAGGCTCTAAAGCATCCATGGTTACAATCCACGGAGAAATTGATGTGGCAAAGTTTTTAGCTAAAAAAGGCCCAAGTGGTACATATTCCCATTTTTGAATATCTCGTGCACTCCAGTCATTCAGTAAAACCATTCCGAAAATATAATCTTCTGCTTCGTAAGTCGAAATATTTTCGCCCATAACATTCACATCAGTAGTAATAAAAGCGGTTTCTAATTCAAAATCCACTAATCGTGAAGGACCAAAAACCGGGTATTTCTCACCAGCCGGCAGAGTTTGCCCCATTGGTCTGTGTACAGGAATCCCTGAGGGAACGATCGTAGAACTTCTACCATGATATCCTACCGGAATGTGAAGCCAGTTTGGTAATAATGCATTTTCTGGATCACGAAACATTTTACCAACATTGGTAGCATGCTCTTTACTGGAATAAAAATCGGTATAATCACCTATCAATACCGGTAATTGCATTTCTACATCATCAATCTTGAAAATAACAATATCTCTGTCTTTTGTTGAATCCCGAAGTTGTGGGTTTTCTGCATCGAAAATATCAGCGATGCGATTGCGAACTAAACGCCATGTTTTTTTTCCATCAGAAATAAAATCATTAAGCGTGTCCTGCATAAACATATCATCAGTCAATTCTATCCCTGAAAAATAGTTCAATTGTTGTAAAGCTCCTAAATCTATAGCGAAATCGCCAATTCTGGTTCCTACTGTAACGACATTTTCTTTGGTAAGAAATACACCGAAAGGGATATTCTGAATAGGAAAATCACTATTCTCTGGTACTTCTAACCATGATTTTCTTTTGGTATCGTTGGCGGTTATTGGCATGTGAATGTTAATTATTTGTTGAAAAATTCTATGTCAAATATATCATAATCTAACAGTATCACAAACGTTTTTTTGTATTTTTGCAGGAAATTAACGAAAAACGAAAAAATGCAACGCGACGAACAAATTTTTGACCTTATACTAGAGGAACAAGACAGACAAATTCACGGATTAGAACTTATTGCTTCAGAAAACTTCGTAAGTGATGAAGTAATGGAAGCAGCTGGTTCTGTTTTAACTAATAAATATGCAGAGGGATATCCTGGCAAAAGATACTACGGCGGTTGTGAAGTAGTTGACGTTATTGAGCAAATTGCTATTGACAGAGCAAAGGAATTATTTGGAGCTGAATATGCTAACGTACAGCCTCACTCAGGTTCTCAGGCAAATGCTTCTGTTTTTCATGCTTGTTTACAGCCAGGTGACAAAATATTAGGCTTCGATTTATCACATGGTGGTCACCTTACTCACGGTTCTCCTGTAAACTTTTCAGGACGTGTTTACAATCCGGTTTTTTATGGTGTAGATAAGGAAACTGGAAGATTGGATTATGATAAAATTCAGGAAATTGCAACTAAAGAACAGCCAAAATTAATCATCGCAGGAGCTTCTGCTTACTCTCGCGATATGGATTTTGCACGTTTCAGACAAATTGCTGACAGCGTTGGAGCAATCTTATTTGCTGATATTTCTCACCCTGCGGGTCTTATTGCAAAAGGTTTATTGAATGACCCAATTCCACATTGTCATATCGTTTCTACAACAACTCATAAAACACTACGCGGACCACGCGGAGGTTTGATTTTGATGGGGAAAGATTTTCCAAATCCTATGGGTTTAACTACTCCAAAAGGAGAAATCAGAATGATGTCGTCATTATTAGATTTAGCTGTTTTCCCTGGAAATCAAGGCGGACCTTTAATGCACATTATCGCTGCTAAAGCGGTTGCTTTTGGTGAAGCGTTAAAAGATGAATTCTTTACATATGCGATGCAATTGCAAAAAAATGCAAATGCAATGGCAGATGCTTTCGTAAAAAGAGGATACAACATTATCTCCGGCGGGACTGATAACCACATGATGCTGATTGACTTAAGAAATAAAAATATCTCAGGAAAAGATGCTGAAAATGCATTAGTAAAAGCCGAAATTACTGTAAATAAAAACATGGTTCCTTTCGATGATAAATCACCGTTTGTAACTTCTGGAATTCGTGTTGGTACAGCTGCTATCACTACTCGTGGTTTGGTTGAGGCTGACATGGAAACTATTGTCGCATTAATTGATAAAGTGTTGGCAGATCACACAAATGAAGCTGTTATCGAAGAAGTTGCTAATGAAGTGGACGAAATGATGAGCGAAAGACCAATCTTCGTTTACTAATATTTAGTCATAAAGTCTTAAAGTCGAAGGTCGAAAGTCTTTAATGGAATGTAAATTTCTATTTAAGTTTTGATCTTCGGCTTTTGTTTTATTTTGACTTTACAACTTTATGACTTTCTAACCTTAAGACTAAAAAGATGGGCGTATTAAGATTACAATTGCCAACTGACCCAAGATGGGTAAATATTGTTGAAAAAAATATCGAAGAAATCCTGACTGACCATGCGTGGTGCGAACAAAAAGCCGCGACAAATGCAATTACAATTATAACTAATAATTCTGAGCATCAGGATTTAGTTAAAGATTTATTGGCTTTAGCCAAAGAAGAAATTGATCATTTCGAGCAGGTTCATAATATTATTATCAAAAGAGGATTAAAACTTGGCCGTGAGCGCAAAGATGATTATGTAAACGAACTTTACTTATACATGAAAAAAAGCGGTGACGGCAGTCGTGTTTCAGGTTTAGTTGAAAGATTGTTGTTTTCAGCTATGATTGAAGCCAGAAGTTGTGAACGTTTTAAAGTGTTGTCAGAAAATATTCAGGATGAAGAATTAGCTGTTTTTTACAGAGAATTAATGGAAAGCGAAGCAGGACATTATACTACTTTCATCACATACGCAAGAAAATACGGCGTTGGAATTGATGTTGAAAAACGCTGGAGAGAATGGTTGGCATTTGAAGAATCTATTATTACGAATTATGGCAAAGGTGAAACAATTCACGGATAGTTTTCCCCTCTCTTGTTTTCAAACGCAATAATTACAACTGAACCTTTAATTTTATACTATTTTTAATAGTTTTTAAGTTCTAGACTTTTAAATTGCAGTAAAATTAAAGTCAATTATGGATAAGATAAAAATACTTTGGGTCGATGATGAAATCGATCTTTTAAAACCTCATATATTATTTCTGGAGAAAAAAAACTATTCAGTTACAACCTGTAACAATGGGCTGGATGCCATTGGTCTTTTTGAAGAAGAAAATTTCGACATTGTTTTTTTAGATGAAAATATGCCTGGAATGAGTGGTTTAGAAACTCTTTCTGAAATGAAAGAAAAAAAATCAGCCATTCCTATGATTATGATTACCAAGAGTGAAGAGGAATATATCATGGAAGAAGCGATTGGTTCTAAAATTGCCGATTATCTGATAAAACCCGTAAATCCTAATCAAATTCTGTTGAGCTTAAAGAAAAATCTGGATCATTCCAGATTGATTTCTGAAAAAACAACTTTAGATTACCAGAAAGAATTTAGAAAAATTTCAATGGAATTAGCCATGGTCAATTCTTTTGAAGATTGGATTGAATTATACAAAAAGTTAATTTTCTGGGAATTAGAATTAGAAAACATCAACGATCAGGCCATGATCGAAATTTTGGAATCACAAAAAGTCGAAGCCAACTCACAGTTTGGAAAATATATCGAACGAAATTACGAAGACTGGTTTGCTCCAAAAGCAGACAAACCTATTCAGTCACATAATTTATTCAAGGAATTGGTTGTTCCTGAAATTAAAAAGAAAGACAAACCTATTTTGTTTGTTGTTATTGATAATCTACGTTATGACCAGTGGAAATCTTTTGAAACCGTAGTATCTAATTATTATAAATTAGAAAAAGAAGTTCCTTATTTTTCTATACTTCCAACAGCCACACAATATGCAAGAAATGCTATTTTCTCAGGTTTACTGCCTGTGGAAATGGAAAAACAGTTTCCTGAATATTGGAAAAATGATGTCGAAGACGGTGGAAAAAACCTTTATGAAGCGGAATTTTTAAGTGCTCAATTGAAACGCCTGGGGTTAAATATTAAGGAAGATTATTTTAAAATTACTAATTATTCCGGGGGGAAAAAGCTGGCAGAAAATTTCAAAGCTTTGAAAGGTAACGATCTGGTAACAGTAGTCTATAATTTTGTTGACATGTTATCTCATGCCAAAACCGAAATGGAGGTTGTAAAAGAATTAGCTTCAGACGATAAAGCCTATCGTTCACTAACTTTGAGCTGGTTTAAAAATTCGCCTTTGCTGGAAATCATTCAGCAGGCACAGCTTTTAGGTTTCAAATTAATCCTGACAACAGATCACGGAACCATAAACGTAAAAAACCCTTCAAAAGTAGTTGGAGACAAAAACACAAGCTTAAATTTGCGTTACAAAACAGGCCGTAGTTTAACCTACGAGCAAAAAGACGTTTATGTGGTAAAAGAACCTAAAACCATTGGTTTGCCCGCCATAAACATGAGCAGTTCGTTTATTTTTGCAAAAAATGATTTGTTTTTAGCTTATGTAAACAACTACAATCACTATGTGAGTTATTACAAAAACACCTACCAACATGGCGGAATTTCGCTTGAAGAAATGATTATTCCGTTTTTGGTATTCAATCCAAAATAAACAATTTTAGTCCCGGTTTTATAATTACATTCCGGGACTGATTTAAATTAAAGAAATAAACCAATGAATATCGTTTTTTCATTAGATCAGATTCAGGAAGTAGCAGAAAAAATTATTGCTCAAAATCCAAAAAAAATAATCCTTTTTAACGGAGAAATGGGCGTTGGAAAAACTACTCTTATTAAACAATTATGCAAAACTTTAGGAGTTGAAGACGCAACCAGCAGTCCGACTTTCTCCTTAGTCAACGAATATTATACTTCTGACAATCAAATCGTTTATCATTTTGATTTTTACAGGTTAAACAAAGAAACTGAAGCTCTTGATATGGGCGTTGACGACTATTTATATTCAGGAAACTGGTGTTTTATTGAATGGTCTGAAAAAATTGCAGGTTTAATTCCGGAAGAACATTCTGTTATTACTATTGAGTTAGTTAACGATGGAAAAAGAAGTTTAAAATTGGTTTAATATATTTAAAATGAAAACTTCAGATACCGTAGAAATAATTCCTTTTTCTCCTGATCTAAAAGATCATATTAAAATTTTAAACATTGCCTGGCTTACAAAATATTTCAGAATTGAGGAAAAAGATGAATTAACGCTTTCAAATCCACAAGAAGAAATTATTGATAAAGGCGGAATGATTTTTTATGCAAAATACAAAAATGAGATTCTGGGAACAGTTTCTTTAATAAAAGTTGATAACGCAACTTTTGAATTGAGCAAAATGGCTGTTTCTGATCAGGCACAAGATCTCGGAATAGGAAATATACTTTTAAAACATTCAATTGCTGTTGCTAAAGAAAAAGGTATTGAGAATCTAATTTTATATTCCAACCGAATTTTACTTCCGGCAATTCATTTATATGAAAAATTTGGATTTACTGAAATCCCCCTTGAAAAAGGCCTCTATGAAAGAGCTGATATAAAAATGCAAAAAATAATATCTTAGACTAAAATAGTATTCGTAGAATTTCATATTGATTTTAAAACTTTTTACGTAATTTGTACTCTTAATTATTTTTACACCCCATGTCAATAACTCTTACTCCATTTACGAAACAGCAATTGCTGCCACAAGAAGAAAAGCTTGAAGTTGGCCGCCATAAAAGAGAACTTTTCATAGGGATCCCTAAAGAAACAAGCTATCAGGAACGTCGTATTTGTCTAACCCCGGATGCCGTAAATTCATTAACATACGCCGGACATCGTGTCATGATTGAATCAGGAGCCGGAGAAAGTTCCAGTTATTCTGATAAGGAGTATAGTGATGCAGGAGCAGAAGTTACAAAAGATACTAAAAAAGTTTTTGGCTGTCCATTATTACTCAAAGTGGAACCGCCTACTTTGGCAGAAATTAAAATGATTAATCCTGAAACGACAATCATATCTGCTATTCAGCTAAAAACAAAAAAGAAAGCTTATTTTGAAGCTTTGTCCCAAAAAAAAATTACCGCACTTGCTTTTGAATATATTAAAGATGAAGACGGGTCCTATCCTGCCGTAAAATCATTAAGCGAAATTGCCGGAACAGCCTCCATACTTATCGCAGCTGAACTGATGATTACCGACGAATTTGGAAAAGGACTTTTATTCGGAAACATTACCGGTGTACCTCCTACTGATGTTGTTATTTTAGGAGCCGGAACTGTTGGCGAATTTGCCGCAAAAACAGCTATTGGGTTAGGTGCCAATGTAAAAGTTTTTGATAATTCAATTACTAAATTACGTCGTTTACAAAACAATTTAAATCAGCGTATTTTTACTTCTACAATTCAGCAAAAAGCATTACTAAAAGCTTTAAGACGTTGTGATGTCGCCATAGGTGCCATGCGGGGAAAAGAACGTTGTCCGATTATCGTTACTGAAACTATGGTAGAACACATGAAAAAAGGAGCTGTAATTGTCGACGTCAGTATTGATATGGGAGGCTGTTTTGAAACCTCTGAGGTTACTACTCATGAAAAACCTACATTTATAAAAAGCAATGTCCTGCATTATTGTGTACCAAATATTCCTTCAAGATATTCTAAAACTGCTTCTCTTTCTATAAGCAATATAATCACCCCTTATTTATTACAGATAGCCGAAGATGGTGGTTTGGAAAGTGCAATCAGATGTAACAAAGGTTTAAAAAACGGGATTTATCTTTATCACGGAATCCTGACTAACAAAGCTATTGGAGAATGGTTTGATTTACCTGATAACGATATCAATTTACTTGTTTTCTAAAATAACTTTAGCTTACCTTTGCAAAAAATTTAATTCATGAAGTTCGTACACCGTTTTGCTTATTATTTGATTGGTTTAGTTATGGGGTGCTTTTTTGTAGCACTCGTTTTTAGTGGAAAAGATACTCGCTGCAACTACTTTCCGAATGCCAGAGTTTTGAATAGTCTCAGAACAAAACCATTTCAATATTCTGAAAAAGCAATTCAAACGCTGAACGAAAAATGGGTAGATACTGCTGATATTAAAAACACACTGCAGTTTGGTGATGTAGATTTTGATCAGAGTAATATTCCTCACAACAAAGGAAAATTATACATCATTGAAGGAAAAACTATTAAAAACCAAGAGATTATTCTTAAAGTGACCAACTACGAAAACAAAGCTGTTTTAGAGGAAATTATTAAAAAATAATCAAAAATTAAATATAGAATAGAATATAAGGATGGTTTTTACTATCCTTTTTTTATGCTAAATATTATTATGAAACCTAAAGCCCTAGCCCTGATTACTATGACATAAACAAGTTAATAAATCTTTTTTTTTAATTTAAATTAGTTTTATTTTAAGACACAGCAAGTTTGCGAATAAGAATTCAACAAAAGGTTTTATATCTTACTCGTTGATAATAAGGGTTGTCCCTGATAAGATTTATGCTGATTTTCTAAC
>NZ_JASY01000029.1:0-37836 GCF_000735715.2 Flavobacterium chungangense LMG 26729 | reverse complement strand
TGCGAAAAAATAAAGATAAATGAAAACCCACTTTAGTGAATTAACCGATTCTCAATGGCGGAAAAGTATGACTAAAAAAAGTCTTAACAATACGTACTTTTACCTGTTTTTATAACGGTTAAAAAGAAGTGATGCTTTTTTGATATGCACACAAAAACAGATTTAAAGTCGAGAGACTTTAAGCGGTTTTGATTTTACAATAACATTAAAAAAATGTGCGAAGTCAGAGATATTCGCACAGCAATGTAGCTTTTCATTAGGAACACTTCGGAGAACTTCGGTTCGTGCGGGAGCGGGGCATTTTATAAGAACACTTCGGAGAGCTTGGGATTTTGTTCAATTTTATGAAGAAACACTTAGAAGAGATGAGCAGGTTTCCTTATATCTTTCTATTCTCACGAATGTGGTGAAGCAATTCTAGTCGTCTTAGACCTGTTTTTTTTTGATAGTCGAATTCGTCAATATGATAGTTACAAAGTTCCGTTAATTCCGGAAAAATTTGTTTGACATTTTCTAAGACTTTAATGTTTTCGACCCTTTCAGATCGAGGAAATGAATCTTGTCTTAAAAGTATTATTTGAACTTTAATTTTATTATCTGAAATTATCCAATCGTATATTAATTTTTCAAGTTTTGTACCATTGTCAGGAGTTGACCAAACAAGAATATCAAGAAGAGCTGCAATCTTTGCTAAATCTGTATCATTTTTTAATGAGTTAAAAATAATTTCCGCAAAGTTTTCCTTGAAATAAAGATCAACAAAAATATCAGCTTGATTAAAACCCTTTTCATTTGCTCTTAATTCACCAGTCATTTCATAATAAATTCCATCAAGAATTGTTTCGATAAGTTTGACATCTGATTTCATTCTCTAATTTTGATATTTGTAATTTTTAAATTGTATCTAACGTTGTGGAACTACAAGAAGGTATTTCAGCAGCTAATCTTTTTCTTCAGCATGACTTTCTATTTAAAAGTTATTACTGCTAATCCGGGACTACAACTATGCACATTTTCTACCTTTTCATAGAGTGCAAACTGACTTTTGTTTTTCTCTTTTCTTTTTTTCGAGCGAAACCTCATTTGATGTGCTACAAAGTAGTAATGATCTATCCGAAATTGGGAATATACGAATGTTTGTTTCGTTTATATATTTTCAAAAATAACCAAAAAAGATTACAAACTATCAAAAGAATATTTGGCTGCCTCTACCCTATTCAATAAAACCAAATTATAGAAAACAGTTATTTAAAGTCGGGAGACTTTAAGAGGTTTTGAATTTATAAGAACATTAAAAAAAAATGTGCGAAGTCATAGACATTCGCACAGCAATGTAGCGTTTCATTAGGAATACTTCGGAGATCGGGGGTAAGATAAAAAAAGCACAACTTAAAAGTTGTGCTCCAAGTTGTGCCTCGCAGGTATAACTATTATAAATTAAAACAGGTGTTTTTACCTATTTTATTTAACTCGTTCTTTCCTATATTTGAACAAAAACCTGCTGATTATGAAAACTATAGTCCTTAAGTATTTTACTCTTTCTCTTGTTTTGTTAAGTGCACTATATTCATACGGGCAGGATGAAAAACCTGCTGCACCGAAAACGGAAACCTTAGAAAATCCGCTTAACAAAACCGCATTCCATAAGAATATAATGCAGGACCTGAACTTTATGGTTCTAGGTGATAATAATACCAAACAAGGGTTTTCATATGAATATAATGAAAAAAAAACCGAGCTATCCTTAAGCGGTGCTTTAATAAGCACCAACTATATGCTTTTAACAGTTGACGGTTCTTTTTCCGTAGATGATGGTGCATTTATTTTTGACAATAAAGACGGCAGCAAAAAAGGAAGCTTAGACTTAAATTTTTTCGCCCCTCTCCCATTTGCAAATGGAAAGTATTATCCGGCGGCACAAGGCGATTATGAAAGCGAAAAAGCCAACAGGGCCCGCTATATAAATCACATAACCGAACAGGAGCTGAGAAAAAAGCAGCAGATACTTTCAGTATCCTCGATAAGATTATTATAGACCTTAAATTCCCACAATCTACAATACAGAATAAGAAACACCGCCTATTCAGCAGGGAATATGAAAGGCAGAGTGAAAATGACAAATCAAACAAATTTTTAAGTGATGCCGGTACAGTGGCAAATGATACAGTTGCACTTTTTAAAGTACTAAAAACTTATTATAAGGGTCCGGATCCCGTAAAAGCGTTTGCTGGTTACAACGATATGATCAACAAAATCAAAAAAAAGATTGAGACCATTTCAACGATAAAAGGAAAAGAGGATGAGAACGGAAAAACACAGGATGCAGTAATAAATGCGCCAAAAGGGCTTGACTTAGAAAAACTCTTTAAAGATTATGATGAGGCTCTTATCAATGCTCAGAATATTGATGATACAATCAGTGATAGGCAGATCAAATTATTTAAGGACATATGGACTGTTGAGTACAACACTTATTTCGGCCTTTCCGGATTTTATGAAAGAGAAAGCCTGGATATTTACAATAATGACGTTAATATACAGAGTTTTGATGACCGTTTCAAAGATACAAAAGGTGATTTATATGGCGTTAAGGCCAGCCTTAACCATATAACCAGATGGAAATCCGGCACCTTTGTAATGTTCAGGTTACTGGGTAATTTTGGAAGGGGATCTAATTTTGAAGATTTTAAGAAAAAGGATTTCATCTATAACACTAATCCTGAAATTATAGGTGGAGGAACTATGGTTGAGGAAAAGAAAAAAACAGGTTATTATACAGAAAATGGGGTAGCCTACACTTATGGATTTCTTCAGAAATATACCACCGAGCTATATGTTTCCTCAAAAGTTGCCGGAATCTACGCTAAATTTGGATACAGCAAAAATGAAGCACTTGCAAAAAAAGAAACACTACCTTTTGAAACAGGTATAATGATAAATGTCAACTCAGACAAGAAAAGTGTGGTAAGTATACTTCTTTTTGTGGCAAGGGAAGATTTAAATGTACATCCTGACCTGGATACAAACTTTGGTTTTAAGATCGGGCTTCCGATCAATGTCAGAAAATCAGATAAGGACAAAGAAGAAGACAAAAGCTGAAAGCATTAGTAAGAATCAATTTTTTTTATCTGTTTTTCTAAAACGGCCTTTACTATTAACTTGTCTCTTTCTTCTGCATGATAAGCTTTGCTTCGGACAGCATCAAAAGACAATTGCTTTTTTAGTGGAGTCGAGATATAGGGTGTAATCTGCTTGAATACCTGGATCATCGAACGGGGAATGTGATTTTACCACTAAATTCTCAACCTCACCAAATCACTGTTACCAGTAGTTATTTTTAACCGTAATTAAAATAAATAGTTTTTGAACCATTGCTCAATCCAAAATTAAGAAGGCTAAGGAGATTTCTAAGATCTTGACCTAAATTATTACCAATATATCCATCACCAGTATTAGTATGAAAGTTTGAGAAATATTTTTCGATTCCTATAGTATCATAACTTGTTTTATCAAGTTTTTGTTCTAAATTTTCAATCTCTCCAAGTTTTTCGATTAATAATATTAGGTTATTTTTTACTTCTGAAATGTTATTTCCAACTTCAGCATTTTTCTTCAGCATTGATTGTCTTAGGTTCTCTTTTTCATCTTCATCGTCTTCAAATTCAAGCATTTCTTCAATTTCCCATTCTTCAGCATATTCCTGCATATTGTAAAGAAAAGTAATGTTTACACCCGTTAATTCACCTATTTGGTCAAGTTCGGGTCTACAATCTTCAACTACCTCTTTTCTGCACATGAAATTACAAAATGTCCTACTTAAATTTGCTACTTCTTGAATTTTTTCAAACTCATCAAGCAAGTAAATATTTTCTTGATTATCAAAATTTACTGAAATATCTAAACCCATAATCTGTTTTTTATAATTACTGGTAACTTTTTTATATGCGCTACAAAGTAGCCGATAATCTACCCTAAATTGGGTTTATATACGAATGTTTGTTACGTTTATATACTTTCAAAAATAACCAAAAAAGATTACAAAGCATCAAAGAATATTTAGTTACTCAATAAAGAATGTAACACTTCGGGGAGCTGGGGAGCTGAGGAGACTTTGAGAGGTTCTGAATTTATAAGAACATTAAAAAAAAGTGCGAAGTCTGAGACATTCGCACAGCAATGTAGCTTTCATTAGGAACAAATGCGGAGAGTGGAAAATCTAGATTCAAAAGCCCAGACGAAAGGATTCGTGCGGGAGAGGGGACATTTGCACAGCATTTTATAAGAACACTTCGGAGAGCGGTTTTTTTTAGTTTTTAAGATATTCTCCATTAATTTCTTTAATGCTTTCAATCAATTCATTCTTATCATTTGAATTAATTAATCCTAACATAATGTATGATTCTAACATTTTCTCTATATTTTCAGTTTGATTTAAAAATTCAGTAGTCCAACGATTTAATTCTTTTAGTTTATCAATTTTGCTAAAATCATCTAAATATGTTAATGGTTTTATAGTATCGTACATATTTTTAACTACACGTAAAAAATTTTCCTTTTCTGTCATTTTCTTATTTTTTTATTAAATTCTCTATTTTCTCGAATAATTTCCGGTAACGTGCCGTAGCTTTATGAAGTTAGGGTTTATATATCCCAAAATCTTTCCATTATCACGGAAGTCAAATATATAAAATTACGTTTAATTTTGCCCTTAAGCCCTAATTTCAAAAAACCACTGTTAGCAGCTGCATTTATATTGACAGTTGATTGCTCCAAATGATTTTTATGTTTTCTTTATTGCTTATTTCATTTTGATATTTTTCGATAGTAGAAAATTCTTTATTCATTAGAAAACCAATCTTGAATTTTTGCTTTGATAAACCAATACTAGATATTACATATAGTTTAATTTCTTTTTCCTCTAAAGGTTTTAAATTGTAAAGTTTTGGAATATTCTTGTCGCATTCAATTGCTGGGAAATCTATGTCTTTATTATCAGTAATGAAATTTTTGTTATAGTCACAACTCATTATCCAAATAGGAGAAATTTTGTTTGAATCATTTTTTAAAGTTACAATTATTGGATTTCCTATTGGGTTAAGATTTATTGACTCATCTTTTTTTATTGTTATTGAAATTGCGTTCACTTCGTTGTTGTTTTTTTTTGAGCAAGCAAACGTTAAACTGATTAAAAATGTTAAAAGTAGTTTTTTCATTTCATTGAAGTATTCGTTGTGGTACTGTTGCTGCTAAATTATTTATATACTCTACAAAATAGCGCCAATCTACCCGAAATTGGGTGTATAAACGAACGTTTGTTTCGTTTATATATTTTCAAAAATAATCAAAAAGATTACAAAATACTAAAGAATATTTGGTTGCCTCTGCCCTATTGAATAAAACCAAATTGTATAAAACAGTTATTTAAAGTCGGGAGACTTTAAGAGGTTTTGAATTTACAAGAACATTAAAAAAATTGTGCAAAGTCAAAGACATTTGCACAGCGTTTCATTAGGAACACTTCGGAGAGCGGGGGCCTGATATTTTTTCTTTTCTAACGATCTTCGTATTACAAAAAAAAAAAAAGATCACTAAAATCGAAATGATGCTAATTGTCAATATCATATTTGCTTTTATGTTTTATTGGTATTGAATATTTCATCCTGACCATTGTCTTTGCCTGGCAGATAACGCTCTGGTAATGAAACGTATTTTAGAATAAAATCATCACAAAACAAAGCCAACTTCCCATTAAGCCTATTGCCCAAATCTGTTTAAGCAGATGTTATTTGCGGTTTACATTCTACTTTCGGAAATTAACGTATGGTCATCGTGAAATTCTAAAACTTTAGTTATTGGATTTATTTTTACATATATTGTATAATATTGTTTCGGAGATAAATCCTTTATAGCATTTGAAAGCTTGTCATTGGGATAATTTTCGTAATGTTCAGTTATCAAATTCGAAAATTCTTCCATAGCATTTTCCCATTCATATAATCCTAAATTATTATCAAACAACATTTTAATTTGCCTTTTTGTCTTCGTTTCTACTAAAATTGATACTGCTAATGACTGGCTGTAAGTTTTTGACAGCTTTTCTGTCGATAGTGTTGCAGGAACTAAGTGAGCTTCTATATCTTTACCTTTAGCTAACATTTTTTTACAAAACACTTTAAGAGTTTGATAATTATCTTTTCCTGCTTCGGCAAGAAAAGAATCAAAATATGGCTTCAAAATATATGTTGCAAGGAAGGTTGGTACCATCCATTCCATTGCAGAGTATAAATCATTTTGTTGCTTTTCAATTTGAATATTTAGATTCTTTAAATCAAGTTCAGAAATGTCTTTTTCGATTAGTTCTTCTGGGAAATTTTCAGGGTAAGTAATTAGTAAATGTAGATTCTCTTTCATTTCGTTTTTTTTAATCGCAATTAACGGCTGCAACTTGGCAAGGGGCGGAAATCGAAGGACAAATGTTCGGTTTTGCAAAAAAGTTCAATCAAAGAACTGTTATTGAATTTAGCACTGAACGCGCCATTTTATCAAACTGCTGTTGTGTGCTTATTTTTTTTCAATTTATTTAGTCGTCATCACTTTTTGCAAACTTTCTATTTTTGTTTGAAGTTCGTCAAAAGTTATTATTTCAACATCTCTACTGTTGCTACGAAAAAGTTCAAAAGAATATTTTTGATTTTCGTCCAGGTCTTTTGTCGAGCCAATGAGTACTACACATTTAGAATTAAAAGTCTCAAAATTTCCTTTTCCTTTACTTTTTCCTTTAGTGGCATAAAATTCTTTCTGAAAATTGTCACGTTGATTAAGCACTTGAACAATACAACCTGTTAAATCTTTCGTAGTACTGAAGACATCGTCACCACGATATGCAATTTTCTCTAGTAATTTTGTTTTATGAGTTTTTAATTCTAAAAAAGAAACATTGTCGCTTAAACTATTTTTAATTAAAAAATCATTGAATTTGCCATTATGGTTATCAATTGTTTTTCCTCCAACATATGCTTCTCTTTGAAATAAAATAACTGGCTGTGCAAATATTGATGAGAAAATCCAACTATTGTCTTTTAAAAATACTTGCCATTGTTTTTCTAAACTTTCACCATCAGTTCTTAATACCATTAATTCCTTAAACTTTTTTAAAGTCGCTTGAATGTACTTTGTGTCAACTAACTCTTTTGTTTTAGCTAATGCTTCACTAGTTAAGAAATCTGTTCCAATTGAAAGTTTATCAAATAAATCTTTAATTGCATTTTTGTCAGCAATCGAAAACTCATCTATATTGTTTCCCCAAGAAGCTAATGAATTCGCTAAAGCATCGGATATGTATGTTTTTGTTGGTTGCGCAATTGTTGATGGGAAAATCTTATGAAGATTTATCTGTAAAACAAAATCAACTTCTGCTCTATTTTTTTTAAAGATGCTTTTAAACGAGTTTTGCAATACATCTAAACTCGTTTCATTCAAATACATTTTTTTGTTTTTTAAGTCCATTTGGACTTTTCCCCCTTTTTCAATAATAACTTCAGCGAAATCGTAATTATCGTTAATATAATCAGTAAATGGATATAATGGTTTTGTAAAACCCCAACCATAATTTTCTGATTTGAAAACTCCGACTGGAAGTTTTCCTTTGAAGCCGTTATAAGTAAACCTTTTAATTGTCTTATATTTATTACCGCCTTCAAAACCTCTTGGATAGTGAACTATTTGGTCTTTATTCAAAAATATTTCTCTCGAAATTTGATTAATCCCTTTTTCAGTGTCAACATAATCATAAACTTTTTTTGTCGCTAATGTTTTTACTAGCTTTTCTCCTTTAAAGTCTGCCATAGTTTATTTATTACTATATTTGATTTTGTGCTGTTGGTTTTAGAATGACACACAATTTATTTATATGCGCTAAAAAATGGCGACAATCTACACAGAATTGTTTGTATAACCGCATCTTTGTATCATTTTATACTATTTCAAAATTAACTAAAAAGATTACAAGTAAAGGAAGCCATTTAAATGCTGATACCTTTAAATCTATAAAAATCAGCATTTTTTTTTGTTTCACGAGCGTGACACTAGTGCCAGCTTGGAAACAACTTTCTAATGATATTTAAATATGCCGGTCCTTTATCAATCTATCTAAAATCAAAGCAAATTCATCAACTTTATCCGGAAGCTGAATTACAGCTACTTTTCCTGTTTCTTTGTCTATTTCGATGCCATCTGATTTTGGAGTTAGTCTCAGGATTTTTTCAAATCTTATATTTAAGTTTTTGGTATTTCCAACAAAAATGATTCTTTTGTTTGTCAAATATATACTTCCTTTATCCACAAACTTCATATAATCATTACTATGATTCATAGATTTGTAAGTGCCTGTATTTAAATAAAACTCTTTTAGAATTCTACTATTCGTATTGTAGTAAGATGGCTTTTGTCTAACACTTCTTAATTCATACCAGTTAACGGAAGCGATTTTAAAATAGCAATGTTCTGATTTTTGTATGACTATATTTGGCTCAAAGGTAGTAAGAGATAACTTTTCTAAAGCCCAATAGGATTTAAGCTGTTTTAACTGTCGCTTTATTTGATCACTAAATGATTTTTCCAGATTTATATTTAAGTTATTTCCAATACTTTTAATTACTCTCTCATCTTCTGGAGACAGAATTAAATTGTTAATCAGTTTTTCAACGTATTTTTGAATATAATTAGTACTTATTTCAGAAGTAATACTCTCAACTAACGATTTTGGCAGTTTTAAATCCTTTTCGATTTTTTCTAAAAAATCTTCCTCTTTTTTTGTCAATATACCATGAGCTATAAGTATAAATTTTTCAAAGTACTTTTTGTAAATTATTTCCCCAACTTTATGATTTAATTTTTCTATTGTTTGGTCATTAAGAGAAAGTATAATTTTTAAGTGATATAGATTTTCAAGATTTTCTTCATCAAGAGATTTATTTGACAAACAAAAATTTAAATATACAGCATAAAATTCTTCTAAATTGAGTCTGAATTCATTTTCCAGACTAATTTTATAGCGTTCTTCTATATCAGAAACATGTTGTTTAGAAATTTCTTTTATTGGATATGTTGCTAATAAATTATTCAATTCAATTACTCCATTTTCTGTTGGCAATTGTTTGAACAGTTTTTGAAAAAAACTTGTATTTACAAGAGGTACATTCTGAAAAATAGTCTGACTCATATCTTTATTCGTATTTTCTATATTCTTCATAAACTGGTTCACTCCAATTACAAACACCTCCGTGATGTGAACATGCACCTCTTCCTGTTGCGCTGGATGTTGTGCCATCACAACAACGAGTTACATAATAAGCTATTCGCTTTTTTATTGGATTTATTTTGTTGTATAACTTTTCGGCGTTTTTATCCCCTAGTTCCATCGCTGTTTTACAATCATAAACAGCCTCTTTAATTTTACCGGTTTTACTGTAACAAATTGCTCTGTTATAAAATAAATTTGGGTTATTACCTTCCTTTGAAATTAGTTCATTTAGTGCTGGTAAAGCTAATTTGTAATTTTTTGATTTAACAAGATCAAAAGTCTTAATTGAAGCAATTTTGTTTTTCTCAATTGCTATTTTGTCAATATCTGATGGTAATTTTGCAAATGAATTTGCTTTTTCAAGCTTCTTTAAGGCTTCGCTCGTTTTATGATTATCGGCTAATTTAGAACTTGCATCAAGGTAAAAAACCAAACTATCATTTCTAATTTGTTCTCTGCGTTGCGTCTCCAACCGAACCTTTTCTTCTTTATCTTTTTTTAACTTTAGTTGCTGTGCTTCTAGTTTGTCGACAGTATCATAATGCCCAAGAATAGGAACAGAGAATAAAAAAATCCCACAACCTAAAATAGATTTTATTTTTGTAGTAAAGCTAAATCTAAACTTTTTTTCAATCCAACTATGACCTGGAGGAATAATTATAAATCCGATAAAACCAAAAAGAATTGTAAGTAGTGGGTGTTTTAAATATGCTAATGCAAAAAGTATAAAAATTGCACCACCAATCCATCGAAAAAAAGGCTGAAGTGAACCGGATTTTTTTTTATGGTAAACGCTTCCTTTAAAGTAATCTTTTAAAACTTTTGATTCTTCTGGGATTAGGTTTGGAATATATCTCATTAAATTACTTACTTGTTATTACAGTTTTTAAATTAAACATTAAAAGGAATTTTTTAAGCTGAAAGATCTATAATTTCTTTTATTATTTAGAAGAAATCATTTCCGTGAAAAATGTTTGAAACTAATAATGCAAATTTGATGTTTAAAAATAGCTACCAATCATATCAGTTTCATTATCAGTATTATTGCATTACAACTTATTAAATGATAATTTAATCTTCAAACAAACATATGAAGTTTTATCTGACTTCTTTTACGGTTTTCCATAATTGCATTATCAAGCGGCAAATTAGTTTTTAAATAGATATTCAAATAGAGTATATGTACCTGTTTTTTAATTTCAAAAAAGTATGAAAAAAGATTCCTCAGTATCTTATATTATAAGCAATAAAAATGTGTGAAGTCAGAGACTTTCGATCATCATTTTCATAAGATCACTTTGGAGAGCCTGGGGCATATTTTGCTGTTCTATCTTCTTAACCTTAAAAACTTTTATTGATTTAGCTTGTGCGCACGAGTGTGACACTCGCGCCAGCCTGGTGAATTATTTTTTTGGAGGACTTGGGTCGGTTCTAATTTTACAGTCACAAATAGGCCCAGAACCAGATCCACCATCGCAAGGTCTTGGGGCATCAGGTTTGCCTAAAACACCTGGCGAAGGCCATATACCTTTCTTAGGAGGTGTTCCAAGATATCCAAGATATTTCTTCAAAGTATTTCCGTAAGAAACCATACTATCATTTTTATCTGTTGGGTTGTTGATTGGTTTACATACTATAGCAGGATTACCTTTGTATAATTTAGAGAAATTATCATTTGTTGTCAACAAATTTTTTAAGTCTGTTATATTGTCGTTATTTTCCGATAAATTTAACTTTTCAGGATTTATAGTTATGGTAATTTCTGAGTCATTTTGCTCCTCTGATAAATTATCTTCGCTTGGGTAATGATGAATAAAACTTCCAGCAATTTCTTTACAAAATTTTTCATACCGCTCAGTAAAGAGTATAAATGTGTGCCACATTTCATCAACCTCTCCAGTAATTGTCCATTGCTCATTTGGTTCAGTTGCACATAAACTCAAATATATTAACATTTCATCTACAATTTCAATTGCCCTAGCACGAGTTACACCTCGTTTATTCATATACCTCTGTACAATTGGTCTTAAATCAAAAGATTGAGCTTTATTTAATATTTGTTCAAATTTCAACTTCTGTTCGTTTGATGGAACAAAAGACTCTACAACATCTGTAGGCAAATACTCTGGTTTGTCCATGATTATTTTATTTAAAAAATTAATTTATTAATGATATAGTTTAATTTTTGAATTCTTGATTCTGCACAATAATTACGCATAATTTGTATATACACGAAACAAACATCCGTATATTCACCTCGATTAAACTGGATCTATTCAATTTTATTTCGCTGTTTTATATTTTTCAAAAATAACCATAAAAAAACACAATAAACCAAGCATATATACCTGTTTTTAAATACATTACATTTTATATCTAAAAAAAAATCAAGTATAAAAGTTAATACCTAACACTATCAATTACTCTCTCATAAACGAAAATCCATTATTACTGGCAATCGTTATCAAAGGCTGAATCGTTTCCCTGAATCTTAAGTAATCAAATCCGGTAGTGTTGTCTAAATCGGGAAAGATGGTTAGATATTCTTCTAAGTATTTATTTTTGGTGTTGTGGCTTTTTACTATTTCGTAAGCCGTTTTTTGGAGATTAAAAAACTTATCGAAATGCATTTGGATTGATGGTAATCTGTCTCCTTTTGAAGAATTGAATGTTTTGTGTATTGGAATTAAATTCCATATTAAATCATGGGAAACAAATGCGTGTGGGACGAAATGATCCAAAGCGTATTGTTTTTCTTCAAAGATTAATTTCTTGTTGGTAAAAATACAATCTACTGCACCCAGTTCATTAAATACTAATTTCCAGTACTCGTTGGTTTGTTTGATTAAGGAATTTCTCGTAATTGCTTTACTGATCTTGTTTGGGATATCCGGTACATTTGGATTTCTTTTTTTAAGGAAAAGTGACAAATTCCAATAACAAAAGTCTTTTAGTATTTTTGAATTTGTTTGTAAATAAGAAACCCAGAGCGGATTAATTTCTATAAAATCTTTTTCTAAACGATATAGACAACCGTGTTCAAAATTTTGAGAAAGGGCATAAATTTCATTTCGATTTCCTGAAAACCAGGACGAAATAAACCAATGCGGCACATTTTTATCGAAATGCTTTAATATCCTGATTGTTTCTGTATTAACAGAATTCTCTAAAACAGCATTTATTGTATTTCTGTTTTCGTTTATCTGAAGGTTTTCAATTTTTATAAGTGCCCTAACTGCATCCTGAATCAAATCCTGCTTACCAAAAGAAATATGAAAATAATTTACTGTATACCAGGAATTACTTATCATCCGCGAGAAAATATTTCTTTTCGCAATATGTATACCTCCTTCTTCAACCACTTCAAGTATTGCTAAAAACCAATAAAATTTGTAAGTAGCAGAGGTGCTTGAAAATACTGACGCCAGTTTATCTATTGGCAGGTATTGAGATTGTGGAATTTGCATAGATTTTATTTTGCGGCTATTTTTTCAATTGAATATTGAGAAACAAATCTACTAAGTTTTTTAATTTACATAAGTATAAAATGTGCAAAGCCAGAAAAGTCCCTTAGCTTTTTATTAGGAACTATCAAAGAGCGGAAATCGAATTTTCTTTTTCTCTTTTTTCCTTTTCAAGTGAGACCGCATTAGACAAATCTCTCTGAAACTGATTTTTATAGTATTTGTAATGTTCGTTACCACCGATATTTTTATATCCTAACTTCATTTCAAAAATTATTTGATCTTCTAATTCAGAAATAATACACTTCATTTCTATAGGTTTTGGAATTATTGTATATGTCTTTTTTGTACGCAAATTTCCATCAGATTTCACATGATAATACATTGCAAAATATACATCCGCAATCGTGAGCGCTTTGCTTTTTAGATTTTTTTTGTTTGGCAAATATGCTTTGGATAAAACATTTAGTCTTGAAACTTTATTTATCAAAGTTTTCATGTCGAAAATTTCTGTAAAACTTTCTTTATTCTTTGACAATTCTTCCAAATATGCGGGCATTTTTTTTTGGTTTTGAATATGCTCAGTTTTTTCTTCAGTGTCTTTAAAAAGCATGAATAAGCCTCTATAATAAGAATCCAAGAATTGAAGTATCTCAAGAATTTCTTCAAGCTTACCTAATCGTAATTGCCTTTTTAAATTTTGTCTTGTAAAAAAAATTGTAGCAATTGAAATAGTAATTGCGATCAATGAAAACGCAAAGGGAATAATTTTATAAATTTCAATTTTCATAATATTAATCAAAGTTGATGTCGATTGCAAAATCCATTTCATTTTATATCTAATCAAAAATAGCCAAAAAAGATTACAAACGATCAAAAGAATATTAGTTGCCTCTACCCTATTCAATAAAACCAAATTATACAAAACAGTTATTTAAAGTCGGGAGACTGCAAGGAATTTTGATTTTACAAGAACATTAAAAAAAACTTGCAAAGTCGAAGACGTTTGCACAGCGTTTCATCGGGAACACTTCGAATAGCGGGGGAGCTGGTGAAAGTGAATCGTTTTGTTCCTGTGAAGATAAATATTTTCGTGAAGAAAATGTTTCAGGAAAAACTAATCAATCAATTATGCTTATTGGCTGTTGTAAGAAGTTGCTTTTTCTTATATATTTGTCTTAGATTCTTATGGAATTAACGGACTCCACTACAGTCTTGAAAAATCGAGCTAGCTTGATTTGATAGAAAAGGTTCACAGGTTTGTAAAAAAATGTGATAAGTTAGAATTTATTTTTACTTGTGGACTCCGTGGGAAGTCCCGTAGATTTAGGTTTACGGGACTTTTTGTTTTAAAACTTATTTTATGGAAAATATATTGTTTGGTGACATACAAAAGCAAGCGGAGCAACTAAAGAAAAGGTTTGAAGATTACCATAATAATTTGCATTTATGGTACGAGAGAAACAGTCTTAATTATGTTAATTTCCCGTTAAAAAAAATGAAATTTCCAGAGGAATGGATGAAAGATAAAAAATTCAATCCATTTTATGTTCTGAAACGTAGAAAGCAGATAGCAAAATCAGTATCAAAAAGCATTGTTTCAAAAAAGTATATACCGAATCCACCTTTTGTAAAAAAAATCCCGAAGCCTAATGGCGGTACTAGAGAAATTAGTATATATCAAATTCAAGATTCGGCAGTATCTTACCGAACATATAAAAATCTCCTTTCGAAAAATAAACATCGATTTAGTTCTTTAACTTACGCTTATCGAAATGACCGTAACATTCATTTTGCTATTCAAGATATTAGTCAAGAAATAATGTCAGTTCCACGCATTTTTGTGGCAGAGTTTGATTTTTCAGATTTTTTTGGCTCAATAAATCACGAATACTTATTCGAACAGCTTTCTAACAATGGGTTTTTAGTTAGCGAAAGTGAGCTCCATATTATAAAAGCTTTTCTGAGTGATAGAAAAAAGGGAATTCCATTAGGAACCTCTATCTCTCTTTTTCTAGCCAATGTTGTGTGTTGGAAACTTGACCGACGATTAGAAGATGAAGGAATTCGATTCGCACGGTATGCAGACGATACTATAATTTGGTCCAAGGAATACTCGAAAATTTCCAAAGCTTTCGATATTATTTCTGATTTTTCTAAGGAAGCCAAAATCAATATTAACTACACAAAATCGGATGGGATTTCTCTTTTAAAGAAAACAGGAATGCCGTCAGAATTTTTTAATTCAAAAGAGTTTATTGAATTTTTGGGCTATAAGATTTCTACTGATAAAGTTTCTATTAAGGATAAATCAATAGATCATATTAAGTCGCACATAGCTTACTTGTTATATAATAAGTTAATTCAGCCATTGAAGCAGAGTCCAACCCCGTTATCTAATTTGCCTGTTTTGGGAATGGATAAGAATTTTTTATCGGCATTGATGGAAGTTCGGAGGTATTTGTATGGTAATTTGACTGAAATTACCCTTAAAAAATATATGAATGGAACTTACAAAGTGCTTTCGTTTAAAGGGATTATGAGCTTTTATCCATTAATTAACGACGTTGAGCAATTAAAAGAATTAGATAATTGGTTGATTTGTACTATTTTGAATATTTTAGAATTAAGAAGAAATCTGCTGATCGGTATTTTTCCAAGAGATTTTGACCCTCAACAATTTCCTTTTGGGTATGATAAAGATATACTTATTGAGCATTGTAGAAACACAGTAATAAAAGGAACAAAAGGTCTTTTAGAAATTCCTTCATTTTTACGTATTCATAACGCTTTAAAATTAGGATTGATAAACGAAGGTATTGTTCGCGTAATGAATCCCCATTCTGGATACTACAGGTAGCTTTGTAATTTCTTACAACTTGTCTATATGCGAAACAAACATTCTCATATTCACCCATTTTAAGGTAGATTGGCGCAACTCTATTTCGTTTTATATTTTCTCAAAAATAACCAAAAAAATTACAAACCACCAGAAGAATATTTAGTTGCCTCTACCCTATTCAATAAAACCAAATTATGCAAAACAGTTATTTAAAGTCGGGAGACTTTAAGAGGTTTTGGATTTACAACAACATTAAAAAAATGTGCAAAGTTGAAGATGCACAGCGTTTCATAAAAAATTTCAGAAAACGAGTGAGTGCGGTTTCAAAGGCCCACACGAAAGGATTCGTGCGGTAGCGGGGGTTCATAGTCATATAAACAACTTCCATTTTGATACCTACAATATCAAGTTTATTTCATATCAAGAAAATTTTATTTTGCCACTTTTTTTATAGCCCTCTAACTCTTTATAGAAGTCACTCTTAAATTTATGTAAAGGTATATTTTGCAGATTTTCTTCTGTATAAGGTGTTTCGGAAATAAAATATTCTAAATCAGCAGATATCCCTCTACCTAGTAATTTTTGAATATGTGCTTCGTAAGAGGAAGAATTGAATTTTTTATATCTTTCTAATAGATTTTCAATTGGTGATTTGTATTCTTTATATAATGATGTCAATTCTAATCTACTTTCTAATGTAGAATTAACATTTTCAATTTTCAAATCAGTCAAATTTTTAAAATTAACTTGTCCTATATTGATTTCTAGAACATCTTCAAATTTAAAAATTGGAATTATACTGGAATCGAATGGATTAAAATTAAAATCTGCTAGAGGTGCGTCTGATTTTCTTTGATTACAATGTCCACAAACGGGCACTAAATTATTAATACTCAAACTAACCAAAGCATTTAAACTTTTAGGATAAATATGATCTAAATTACCTTTGACATAGATTTTTTTCTTATCAAGACCATAAGAAGTAGTATACTGAGCTAGACAATATACACAATTTTGAAGGTCTATTGTACGTAAAACTTTTTTTAAAGTTTGAGTTCTACTTTCTAAATGATAGCCAAAAATAAATTCTAATATATCATTTAAAGTACATTTCTTATACTTTTTCTTTTTCTTCAAGTGTAGAGCTAATGATTTGAATTTTGTATTAAAGGATCTTAAATCATTGATAATAATAGATGTATCTATCTGTTTCAGTTGTTCAATCTTATTTCTTGGAGCTTTTATAAAAGAAGAATCATCTTCAATATTAATTATTGGTTCTAAATCTTTGAAAAAAGATTCAATAGTTTTTATTCTAGAAATTTTTTTTAAATCTGACTTTATCTGATTGTCTATATCTTTAATATCTTCATCCAACTCCGATTCTATACTGCCTAAATTATATTCCTTGATTTGTATCATTTTAAGAGCGGTTGGTTAAAATTTCTTGCAATCTCATAATCTCTTTATTTAATATCTCAGTAGAAACTTTATTTTCAATTTGCTTGTTGATGACTCCTTTTAGAAATGGGTCACCAATTAAATTGATAACTTCAAGATCTTCTTGCTCTACAACTTTCTTCTTTAAAATTGATTTTATTTTTTTCGAGACATAAGCACCGATCGCTCCATTTTCTAAAAAGAACTCATCTTTTAATAAATCATATATATTTGCCGCAAATGAATTTACACTATCATTGGGAACAGGCTTACCATCTTTTAATTTTAAAATGTTTTGAGAAGGAATATCGGATAGAATGAAAGGGGAATGGGTTACCATTAATATATTGTAATAAATATTGTTTTGATTCGTGATCTCTTGAATCTTATTTAAAACATTTATTAGGTTATTAATATAAACTCTTTGGTATTCGGGATGTAAATATAATTCTAATTCGTCAAAAACTAAATTGATATTGTTGTACTTTATAAGGTCAGAATCATTTTCTACAGAGAGCAGATTATAATTATGATATGCTATTGTTAGAATAGAATTTATCAAATGTTGTTCGCCAGAACTTAATGAGGTGTATGGATAAGGTTTAAGCTCCTCATTAGCTACTAATTTACTCCTTTTATCTTCATCTTTCTCTTTCGTTTTAACCACCTCTATTACATGATTAAATACTGCCAGAGGTATGTCCTCGATTTGTTTTCTACCTTTAAAATACTTTTTATTAATATCTAATTTGATTATACTGCCTACATCTATACTGCTATTATTAAGCTCAATGCTACTAAATAAATCAAATTTGAAATAGTTAATTGCTTGTTTCAGTTTAAAAGTAATGTGACTTTCATCACGCTTTAATTCGTTAATATAATGATTAAATAAATATTGTCTAAATTGTTTACCATTAAACAATTTTTTAATTAATTCGGTTATAGTGTTAATAGTATTTTGAATATCAGCATCGTAATGAACTTTAGATAAATGTCTAGTAATATTATTAGTTACATCATGCCTTACTTGATAATACTCCATAAACAATTCCTTGATGAAAAATAAATCATCCTCAGTTAAATCACCATTTTTTTTAAGGACTAAATCTAAATTTACCATTATTACTTCATACACTATTTCTTTATTTTTTATATCAGAAAGTGTATTGATTACATTTAGCTGAACGTTAGATCTTAAATCGTTAAATTGGAAATCAAAAGGGAGTTTATCTGAAAACAAAAAATGGTATTTTTTATATTTTTTGTAGGTTTTGGATATTTTATATATCTTCTTAAAAATGTACAAATAAGTAAATGTTTTGTAAAGATTTATATTTAATAAATCTTTATTATAAAGCACTATGGAATATTCTCCTTTCCATTCACTAGAGCCATCTTGCAGAAACTCTCTCATTGAGTTGAGTGCTATCAAATTATCGCTATTAATATCTTTAAAAAGTAAATTATCATAAACCGTTTTACTAGCATTTAATTCTAAAAATTGCTGTAATATATCAAAGGTTTGCCTACTGTTATCAATTTTCAAAATTTTATTAATACTTATTTCAAAATGAATATTATGAATAAATATATCTTCAATAATTTCTTTAAAATCTAGAACATAAGTATAGAAAACGGCTCTAGATTGCATTAACAAATATTCTTTGTTGATATCATAATTCCCATATGATTTAAATGGATTTATTACAATAGGTAATTGATAAGCATCATTCTTATAGAAAATTAAATCAATCCATGGGATAAAGCTCGAATTTAAACCATAGATTGAATAGTTTAAAACATTTGAGTAAAACTTAAAGTCTACACTTTTATTTAAAGACGTTGCAATAATAGAATTATCTTCCTTGTAAACTATTTCATCTATATTTTCTTTTTTTCTGTATATTTTTGATTTTTTTGATTTTTTTGATTTTGTACTAATTGTTAATACCTGAATTGCATCCTTTTTAAGAATTATCATCTCTGCATTAAAATCGATTTCTAATAATTTTTCATTGTCTATGTGTTTTTTGTTATATAAAAGAATAGCATAATAAAATAACTCCATCAAGGTACTTTTTCCACTTCCATTTTGACCGACAATTGCAGAAATATTTATGTTTTCACCATATAAATGCGTAGGCACTATTGGAGTATGTTCTATACTCTCTATTTCACTATAATCTTTGGAATCTAATATTTCTTTTCCATCCTTATTAATATATTTATATTCACTATAAAAAGAATAAATACAATTCTCTTGCAGACCCTTTAATAATTCCGCAGAAGTACCTTTCAGGGGACGGATGGCTAAGAATTTAAATTCATTGTGATCCTCTATATTATTCATAATTTAAATTTTCATTAGTTTTAGTTTTTCATGTTAACGCACCTATTCTTTCCACAACAGTAAACCCTGTCAGCAATCTAAATGGAGCACTTTTATTTGTTTACAATTACTTTTAAATCGATATCTGCTACTTCTTTTAAATAATTTGCGGTTACTCCAAGCAAAGTCATAATAGATTCTGAAGTATTCTGTTTGGATAAACTTGGCTGAACAATGAATACCTCAAAACTCATTGGTTTTTTATTTTTTGCAATAGCTAGAAATCTTTCTAGATCAACTCTAGTTCCCTTTTCAATTCTACTTCGTTGATGTCCATTTCTAACTTTAACTTCCCTTCTTAATAGATGTTGAAAGAATTCAAAACCACTCTTATGCTTCCAATGAATTGATTTTTGAGCCTGACCGCATACTTCATAAAAATTATCAACTCTAGTATTGACTAGACCATCTTTTGCAAATTTTAAATGGTAAAACTGTACATTAATTTCATTTTCATGTTCTTTTATAGTTATTATATCTGCTATTTCTCCCGAGTAATCATCATCATAAACAATATCAAAATCTTGAGCTATAAGATCTTGTATAACTTTATATTGAATCGAATCTGTTTTTAAAGGATGAATTCCTTGAGCCTCCTTACTTAAATCTATTCCATTCCAACTCCAATCAATCAACCTTTCCATTGGATATGGTTGAATAAGTTGCTTTAGTTCAATATATTCATTTCCTTGAAGAGCTGATCCATCCGCGAACCATATAATGGGAGGATATTGATTGAAATACTCGTGAAGAGTAAAAGTTTTTGATGCAATTTTTACTTCGCTTTGAGCAGTATCTAACTTAACAATTCTGAAGTTTGGATAATTATTACCATCAACATTGCTATCTACAAACAATTCCTTTCTGAATTTTGCAGAGCCATTAGGGGAAACAACTTGAAAATTAACAATCCCTTGATTGTTATCATTAATTAATTCAATAGAGCAATAAGAAGCGTTAAAAATCCCATTGATTGTTATTTCTATTTTTGATTCAGGGAAATTATAGAAATTATCATCCCAATCAATATAGGTTGGATGTAATTTTGGAATTTCAGTGATAATCTCTGGAATCAAAGTTTCACGTAAAACTTGATTTGGATCAATGCTCTCGTCAATTAGCTTTTTCCCTAAATTATTACACCAATTAATGAAAGATTTGAGATCTCCTTTCATATAACTCCAAATTCTCCCTTTGTAAGAACATCCAAGTGTAATTTTATCGCCATCTTGATAACCTGAGCCAAATACAAATGCTTTTTCGCCTCTTTGTTGTTCAGCTAAAGAAAGCGCATCTTGAATATCAGTTCCTACACGCATTGTGAACCTTATTTTTCTATTCAAAAACTCCTTCAATCCTACATTTTGTAATGATACACGATTTACATCATAGAAGCTACGGTAAACTAATAATTTATGAATCAATTCAGACCTATCTCCTAAAACAGCTTTTGCAAGATCATGATATAAGCTAGATTTGTCGGAACTATGAATGAAAAGAAGATTGTTTTCTTCATTGTAATAAAGTACTGTAAGTTTCCAATCTAAACCAAAAACTTCTTTATAATTTACCCATTCAACTTCAGATTTCGATGCAGTAATAATAACAATTGTATTTTCAACTGGATTAAAATCATCAAACTTATACTCTAATTCATCGTAACCCTTAATTCCTTTTTTAAAATCTAATAGATTAAAAGAATTATCTGGATTTAAATTTTTATAAACGACAGTACTTAGGGCAAACTTAATATTTTGAAAAGGTATTTTTGAATTGTCTAAATGTTGAAAACCATCAATAAATTCATCAAAATCTATTTGTTCATCAATCTGATCAGAACTTAGTCTTGATAATAGTAAATTCCAATCTGAATCTTGGGCGTATAGTTCACTCAATTCATTCTCTGTTTCAGAATCTGCTAAATTTGCGATAAAAGTTGCATTTCCTAATTCATTATCTATTGAAGTTCTTGTGAATCTTCCCGCAAATTGTAAAGTGATTGGCAAACTTTTTCTAATATCATGAAACGCTGCAATTTTTAGTTGGGGTAAATCAAAACCTTCTCCCAACATATTCACTGCAACTATGATTTTATGTTCACCATTTATTATATTTTGCAAAATTTCATTCTTACCTGAAACTTCAGAATGGATCAATACAGGCTTTAAATCTTCGAACTCTTCGTAGTATTTAAAAATTTCTGAGGCTTTTGTTTTTTTTACACATCTAGCCATTAAAATATGATTATAACCATTTGCAAGATCTTCCCGAAGCTTTTCAACTGCCTTTTGTGCAATTAATTTGTGACCTTTATTTAGATCGTACTCTCTTATAGGTAAAAAATTGATTGGCTTAAAATAACCTTGTTCTTGAGCCTTTTTCAAACTAAAATTAAAAATTACTTTCCCTTCTATTCGTTTCTGATCATTACGGAAAGGAGTTGCAGTAAACTGTAAAATTTTCTTATTGTCAAAAGCTCTTCTAACACGCTTCCATGAATTTGCTTCGACATGATGTGCTTCATCTATTAAGACATGTGAGACATAAGAATTTAGAGTAGCTAATACACTAGGTTGAAAATTTGACAAAATATTCATCGTTGTTACAATAACATTTGACTTTTCGGTAAATTCAAGTAAATCTTCGTTGTTTTTAAAACTTTGATAGATAATTCCAACTTTAGGATTAATAACACTCGAGTTAATGATTCCAAATTGTTTTAATAACCCCAGTTTTAAAAACTTGTTAGAAATCTGAGTTCTTAATGCATCTGAGGGAACAGTTATAATTATTTTATTTAATTTACCTGCAATCAAAGTAGACAACATTGTTTCAGTTTTCCCTGTTCCAGTTGGCATCACAATAGTTCCAATTTCGTCAGAAACTTTTAAATGACTTAAAATTGAATAAAGTGCTGCAATTTGAGGTTCACGTAGACCATTTGTATTAGCTTCTTTATCTTCCTCTAGAAAATTGAAGTTCCTTGTCCAGGATTTTAATATTTCAACATTAGAATATTCTTTTTTCAAAGGGTGCTTCAACCATCTCTTCAATATGATTTCGCCTTCAATTTCAAAGCCCTGATCTGTTGGTTTTTTATTTGAAAGTATAATAAATTCATAATGAGGTGATTCAAAATCTTTATTAGATGTAATACAAATAGGTGTTCCATCAACTAAAACAATAACATAACCTCGATAACTATTCTGAAAAAAATATTCTACATAAGCTTTCTCTAAAATAATTTGTTCAATAGTGTTTTTTACACCAACTTTATCAAAGTAGGATAATCTTAATTCAGGAAGTAAAATTTTATTCATATTTGGTTTTTCTTGGTCATTCGTTTTTCTAAATAATCACTTCCTCCCCAACCACCAATCTCAACAACAACAACAACAACAACAACAACAACAACAACAACAACAACAACAACAACAACAACAACAACAACAACAACAACAACAAGCTTTGCACTTGAGTGAGCTTTTGGCTTTCAAATCTCAATATAAAATTCTATTTTTTTTAAGTAGTTGTTACCTTTTTTACACTTTTGGAATCAAAAGAATCGACTCCGCTTGATAATAATATTCTTAATATACCTAGTCTTTCCAATGAATATTTGACTCGACCTTCGGCAGTTTTAATATATTCTTCAAGCTCCATTGCATATTTCTCTTCTTTTTATTAATACATTTATTGTAAAAAAAATCAAATATAATAAAATACCTGAAAGATTTTGTGCGGAATATTATGACAATAGTGAATTATAGATGAAAGTGGTGGATATCCGACGAAATACATTCAATAATCTACGATTGCAGTATTTATATTTCAAAAAAAAGATTGCTTTTATTTTTTTACGATATAATAGTGAGTATTTAAAAAGAATTATCTTTTACAAATAATCATCAAAGAAATATACATTTAAAAACTTACCATTTTATTTATATGCATTTTGTATTTTGAAGAATATTTAAAACTACATTACAATTTTGTTTCCAAACTCTAAAAATCACATCCTATTTTCTTGAAATTCTCCAGCCATTTCTCGATTTTTTTTCCTAAATTTACAGAGGTTAGTAAACCCCAGAATTTCAAGAGTGCCCTATTAGTGCCCTGCTTTTTTTGACATGATATGACACCCAGTGTTTGCTGGAGCTTAAGATACAGGTGGCGGAGCCTCTTTCTCCCAACCCAAAGATTTTTATAGCCAAGTTCTGTTAGCTTACTGCAATGAAACTTTCTTAATTGGATGTGTACATTCAGCTAATCTCTTGCAGTCTCCAGTAAGATGATACTTAGTTGCTGTTTTACTCACACATATGTAAACTTCTTTTTCATTATTAGAAACAGCAAATAATATTACAATAATTTTGAAGTAATAGTATTTTCATTGTAAAATAAAAACAGCAAATTTCTTATAAAAAAGATTTTATTTCAAAAATTTAAATTCATAAAAAAAGAGGCTCAACGCCTCTTTTTCTTATCTCTTGTTCTCCAACTATCATTATATCTATATCCCTTTCTAGTTTCTGATACTTTAGCGAAAATATAAAATCCTATTGGAATCATTATTATAATAAAAATTATTTCATACCATTTCATAATTACAACTTTCGTTTTTCTCAATTAATACTCCCCCCTCTTTATCAAGGAAATATGTATTCATTTTTATTCCTATCTTTTACTATAAAGATTTCTATTTCCCACTTTAGTTATTTTTAGAACAGTACTTTTAACAAACCTAACCAATATAACAGAAACATTTTTTGACTCAAAATCTAAATTATGATCTGAACTAAGTTTCTCAGTTACATCACTTGCTAATCTTTCGTTTTTAAAATAGCCAGCATCTATTAAAGCTTTAATTCTATTTGTCAATCGTGATTTTTCTAATCGTGATGCGGGTAAGGGAAATCTAGGCTTTAGATTAAACTCTTCATCCATAATATACTTTGGATGAACACCTAGAGCAAAACAAACCTCTATAAAATACGTGACATAAGTTTCATATCCATTTTCAATATTAGAAATAGTATTATAACTGAATCCAGTCATTGCAGCTAAATCTTCAATCTCTAGTCCTAACTTTAGCCTTTCAGCCTTTATTCTTTTACCTAAAGTTTTTAGAGCAATTTCATTTTTATATCTAACCATATTCAAATTGACAAATTCATTTGACGACAAAAAATATGTTAAAATGAAATTTTGTAGTTAAATAAAAGTTGCTTATATTTGATATTTAAAATAAATTTGCGATTCTTCATATAAAAATATTTGAAGCTTTCGCTTTGAATCCTGTTTCAAAAAACTTGGCAGTTTAAACCCACAGGATGATAAGTAGATTGCTCACGCTTATGGCGTGGGCTCACTTATTTGTGGGTGGGTATGCCAAGTACCTTTGAAACAATAAGCTGAGTACCGCGCCTTTTTTTATGCTTATTACTCAACTTAGCATTCTTAGCCAATACTTCTATTTATTTTTAAAGATTTCGCAGCCAGAACTAACTTATAACTTTTGCTGCCTATGAGAGAATAATACCTAATGCGGTTTGCTATCCGCCAAAAAAATGGCCCTCTACTTCGTCGCCAAACTAGCGTAGAGGACCTTAGCTAACAAAACCAACGTTTCACTAACCAACCCAATATTATGAATAAATTTTCATTCTACAAGGGTGGAAAGGCTCTTTGCTGTCTGTTTTTAACGGGCCTGCTGTTGTCTTTTTCATCTGTTTCTGCCGGAAATCCGTACCGGCGTATTTCTAATCTTTCTCAACAACATCACATCCAAGGTATTGTAACCGATGGCAGTACGCCCCTGCCCGGAGTTACCATAGCTGTAAAGGGTAAAACCAACAGTACTGCTATTACTGATTATAGCGGTCAGTACCGTATTGCTGCCTCTGCTCAGGATACACTGGTGGTTTCTTTTATCGGGTTTAAAACGGCTGTTATTCCTGTTACAGGTCGTTCTAAAATTGCTATTGTCCTGCAATTTGATACCACTACGCTTCAGGAAGTGCGTGTGAATGCCGGCTATTATTCGGTAAAAGAAAGCGAGCGTACCGGAAGTATTGCCCGTATTACAGCCAAGGACATCGAAACCCAACCTGTTACTAATGTACTCGCCACCATGCAGGGGCGTATGGCTGGTGTGAGCATTACCCAGACTACCGGAGTGCCCGGAGGCGGATTTGAGATCAAGATACGAGGACAAAACAGCCTGCGAACCGATGCCAATGCGCCTTTGTATATTATAGACGGGGTTCCGTATGCTTCTGACCCTATCGGGTACAACCAGACGGCTACTACGTACCCGAGTGTTACGAGTCCGCTGAATAGTATCAACCCTGATGCCATTGAGAGTATCGAAGTCCTTAAAGATGCTGATGCTACTGCTATTTATGGTTCCAGAGGCGCCAATGGCGTGGTGCTGATTACCACCAAAAAAGGAAAGGCCGGTAAAACGACTTTTACGCTCAACGCCTCTACCGGAGCGGGCAGGGTTACGAAATTTATGGCCCTGATGCACACCGAACAGTATCTTGCCATGCGGAGACAGGCTTTTGTCAATGACGGACTCACGAGTTACGGCGCCACCGATTACGACATCAACGGCACCTGGGACCAAAACCGCTATACCGACTGGCAAAAAGAACTGTTGGGCGGTACTACGCTGCTTCAGGATGTTCAGGGGACTTTGTCGGGCGGATCCCAACGGACGCAGTTTTTGCTGAGCGGGAATTATCATCAGGAAACTACAGTTTTTCCCGGTGATTTTCTTTATAAAAAAGGCGGTGCGCAGCTGAGCCTGAACCACCGCTCTGAAAATAATAAATTCCGTTTTACTTTTTCTTCGGGCTATAATGCGCAGAATAATGACCTGCCAGCTTTTGATTTAAGCAATGAGGCACGTGCCCTACCGCCCAATGCCCCAGCACTCTATAAACCGGACGGAAGCCTGAACTGGGAGAACGGGACATGGAATAATCCGCTGCGGAACCTAAACGCGAAATTTGAATCGAAAACTAACGATCTTGTTGTTAATACGGTTTTGTCTTATGAACTAATGAAAGGTCTGACCGTTAAAAGCAGTTTTGGCTATACGGATTTAAGCACTGTGGAAACCCGAACAGCGCCCTCGACTACTTTTAATCCGGAATCGAATGTAAGCAGTGCTACCTCTGCTATTTATTTCAACAATACCAAACGCTCTTCGTGGATTGCAGAGCCTCAGCTTGCTTATGATACTGTTCTTGGAGGAGGGAAACTTGGTGCTTTACTGGGGGCTACTTTTCAGAACCAAATGACTAACAGGATTTACCAAAGCGGAACGGGTTTTAGTTCGAACAGCCTGATTTATAATCTTGCTGCTGCCAACTCCGTAAAGGTGTTACTGAATGATGAAACGGTCTATAAATATCAGGCGTTCTTTGGAAGGCTGAATTATACCTATCTGGAGCGCTATATCGTGAACCTGACTGCCCGACGTGACGGCTCCAGCCGATTTGGTCCCGGGAACCAATTTGCGACGTTCGGGGCCGTTGGGGCAGCATGGATTTTTGGAAAGGAACACTTTCTGAATTCATTAAGCTGGCTCAGTTTTGGCAAGATACGAGGGAGTTACGGTACTACCGGAAATGACCAGATTGGAGATTACCAATTTTTGGATACCTACACTACCTCAACTGCCAACTACAGCAATACTTCAGGCTTACAGCCTACACGGCTTTTTAATGCCAATTTTGGGTGGGAAACCAATAAAAAACTGGAAATGGCACTTGAACTTGGTTTTCTTCAAGACCGGATTTTTACCACAGCTGCCTGGTACCAGAACCGTTCGTCTAATCAGCTTGTCGGGGTTCCGCTACCGGGTACTACCGGATTTACAGTATTGAACTCTAACCTGAATGCTACAGTGGAGAATACCGGATTCGAATTTACCCTGCGTACCGTGAATTTTAACCGCAAACTGTTTAACTGGACGAGCAGTCTTAACCTCACGTTTGCGCGTAATACGCTTCTAAAGTTTCCGGGACTGGAAAGTTCTACCTACAGCCAGCAATACCGCATAGGTGAACCGCTGAATATTGAACTGCGGTATCAATACAAGGGCATCAACCCTCAAACGGGTCTTTATGATTTTACTGACCTGAACCATGACGGGCTGATCTCTACTCCTGAAGACAAACAGGTAATAACTGACCTGAACCCGGAATATTATGGCGGGTTTCAGAATCAACTGAGCTATAAAAACTGGAAACTTGATTTTCTGTTTCAGTTTGTCAAACAAAAAAATACGCTCTACCCCTTGGGCTTTGCCGGACAAATGTCGAACCAGCCTGCCCGAATGACAGACAGCTGGCAACAGCCGGGCGACCAGAGCGCTTATCAGGTGTATACCACCAATGTGAATAATGCCGCTATTACAGCCGATTACCTGTATTTTCAGAGTACTGCTTTTATAACTGATGCCTCGTACATCAGACTAAAGAATATTGCCCTGTCGTATGAACTGCCTTTGGACACTAAAGCGACTTTATGCAAAATCATGCTGCAGGGACAGAACCTGCTGACTTTTACGAAATATCCTGACGGTGACCCCGAATTTAGCAGTTACGGTTACCTGCCACCGCTTAAGGTTATTACTGCCGGGATTCAACTCACTTTTTAAAGCACCATTATGAAAACACTACGATTATACAGAAATTTTATTGGACTGTCTTTTTTATTCACTGGATTGAGCGGCTGCGACTCGTTTGTTGAGGTACAACTGCCAAAAAGCCAACTGACCAGTGTAAGCGTTTTTGAAAACAATGCCACTGCCACAGCTGCCCTGACGGATATTTATGCCAAAATGAGAGACAGAGGATTACTGACCGGCATCAGTACCGGGTTGTCCAATCAGCTGGGCAATTATACCGATGAACTGATCTGCTACGGAAATGCCAACAATGCTACTTATAATTTTTACAATACTATTCTTCTGGCTTCCAATTCGAATATAAGCGATTACTGGAATACGACTTACAATCAGATTTATGCCGCTAATGCAATCCTTGAAGGTACCGCTAACAGTGTGAACCTCACAGACGAAAACAAAAAACTGCTGCAGGGTGAGGCGCTTTTTATTCGTGCCCTGCTGCATTTTTATCTGGTGAACCTGTATGGCGATATTCCGTATATTACGCAAACGGATTATAAAACCAACAGTGTCGTTAGCCGGATGCCGAGCGATCAGGTTTATGAACAACTTATAACCGATCTGGAAAAAGCCAGTTTGCTGTTGCCTGACACCTATACCAGTACACAAAGAATACGCCCAAATAAACTTGCGGTACGGGCTTTGCTCGCAAGGGTGTATTTGTATCATGGTTCGTTTGCAGAAGCTGCCAATGAGGCTTCTGCACTGATTAACGAAAACAGTTTGTATTCTTTAACGGAGAAAACGGAAGAGGTTTTTCTGTTAGGTTCAAAAGAAACCATCTGGCAACTGCAGTCGGCTACGGCGGCGCAAAACACGAAAGAAGGAGCGACTTTTATTTTTGTTTCAGGACCTCCTTCCCTTACCTCGTTAACGCCTGCGCTGGTGCATTCTTTTTCGGCTACTGACAAACGCAAAATTAACTGGATTAAAGCGGTCAAAGGTACTTCGACGTGGTATCATGCCTATAAATATAAGGAGCGTACTACGAGTACGGCATCTAAGGAGTATTCGATTGTTTTTCGTCTTGCCGAGCAGTACCTGATCCGAGCCGAAGCCAGAGCGCAACAGGGCGATTTGATTGGCGCTAAAGAAGATCTTAACAAAATCAGATTTCGTGCCGGACTGTTGGATACTACTACCGAAAGTAAAGAAGAACTTTTAACGGCTATCCTGCAGGAAAGAAGATGGGAGTTTTTTACTGAATACGGACATCGCTTTTTTGATCTCAAACGTTTTAACCAGCTTGATCAGGCACTCTCTGGGGTAAAACCTGGATGGAACAGTACCGACAGGCTGTTTCCGATTCCGCAGACCGAACTTAATGCGAATCCTAAACTGCGTCCGCAAAACTCAGGTTATTAAAAAAGATTTTTATGTATTTCTATACTATTCAAAAATATACCAGAAGGTTTACAATATTGCGTGTATTCGCAATGCTAGTTTTATTATTTATTTTGCCATTAGTGACCTGTCCCTTGCTGGGACAGGTGGTGCAAAAAAAATCCTTACCCCCTGCTGACTATCCTTTATGGGGAGAACTGCGGATTGATAAGGTTTCGCCTGATGCGCAATGGACCAGCTATAAAATAAGTTATGCTAACGGGAATGATACATTGTTTATCCGTTCTGTCCCTGAAAATAAAAGGTATGCTTTTCCTTTTGGGGAGCATGGTGTTTTTACCACTAAACAGGTTTTTATCTGCCTTGCCAAAGGAGTTGTGCATCTTCGAAATTTAAAAACCGGAGCATCTGACACTTTTGAAGGCATTAGCCAATATGTGTACAGCGAAGCAAGCGATTTATTACTGTTGTATACTGCATCGAAGCGACTGCTGATTAAAACTCCTTTTGGAAAGACTGTAAAACAAATTGCTGATGTGGAGCATTTTTCTTTAAGCCCTAATGGTACTCATCTTGTCTGCGGCATCAAGACCAACGATAAAAACGATCTACTGTTAATCGATTTAAACCAACTTCGAACAGAACATTATTTAGTCCGGGATTCTGAAAATGTCTTTAATCGTTTTGCCTGGCAAAAGGACGGAAAGTCATTTGGGTGTTTTGCCTTGTCCCCTACATCATCCCGAAATTTGCTGTATTATTATATTTTGGAAACCCAAAAACTGTATACTCTTGATCCGGTCAAACAACAGGGTTTTCCTGTTCAGACTGAACTTGTTCCGCATTCTTTTTTTAAACTTGTGATATCGGACGATCTTCAACGTATTTTCTTTGGCATCAAAAAACAAAGCGATCCCTTTCCACAAAAAACAAATCCTGTGGTGGAGGTATGGAACGCCAATGATAAATGGATTTATCCACAGGAACACAGAGGCGGCGACCCTGAAAAACGCATCCGAATAGCTTTATGGAAACCCTTAACAGGCGTTTGCGCTCCGGTAACCAGTACTGCCTTACCGAAAATCATGCTGACCGGCGGACAGGATTATGCTATTTTATCAAACCCAAAAGACTATGAGCCTCAATATGAACAGGACGCTCCCCGGGATTATTATCTTCTGAACCTTGAGACGATGGAGAAAAAGATCTTTCTAAAGAAACAATCTTCTCATCCGTTTTCCCTTATCCCTTCTACACAGGGAAAATATATTGCTTACTTTAAAGACGATAACTGGTGGATTTATAATATAACCTCCGGCAGCCATAAGAATATCACTGCTACAACTGGCGCAAAATTTACTGCCAAAGAAGAAACCCTGGCACCTGATGCTGTATGCGGAAATCCGGGCTGGAGCAAAGGAGATCATGAAATTTTACTTTACGATCAATATGACCTTTGGGCTTTTGCTCCTGACGGAAGTCATTTTAGGAGGCTGACCCGCGGAAGGGAGTCGAAAATCAAATTCAGGATTGCGCCTGTTTTAAATACTGTTTCACCAACTTTTGTGTATGATGGGAGAATCATTCCAAATTTTGACCTGAAGAAAGGGTTGTATTTAAGAGCCGAAGGAGATGATGGCAAAACGGGGTATTTTAAGTGGAATACTGCTGGGGGTATCCGCAAAATTATTTATCAGGACAGCTATATGGATCAGCTTTATTATGGCCATATTCAAAACATCCTGTTTTGCAGGGAACAGCGGTTTGATTTGTCTCCGCGTATTTTGTTTATAAAAACCGCTATGTCTCCAAAGGTTTTGACTGAAAGCAACACCCAACAAAAAAATTATTACTGGGGCAGGTCTGAACTGATCCATTATCAGAATTCTAAAAAGGAAAAACTAAAAGGCGTATTGCATTATCCGGCAAATTATGACCCGCAGAAAAAGTATCCGATGATTGTCAGCATTTATGAAATACTATCCAAAGAACTGCATTATTATACCAATCCCGGTGCTACAAACGGGATAGGTTTCAATATCACCGATTATACCGCACAAGGCTATTTTGTACTGCTGCCTGATATTGTTCATGAAGACCAAAATGTGGGTCCTTCTACTGTTGATTGTGTTGTTGCCGCTACACGACAGGTGATTTCGCTTGGTCTTGTTGACGAGCATAAAATTGGGCTTACCGGGCATTCGTTCGGTGGCTATGAAACTTCGTTTATTATTACCCAAACCCCACTTTTTGCTGCCGCTGTTGCGGGTGGAGGCATAACAGACTTAAAAAGCTTTTATCTCACTGTAAACCGAAATAACGGTAAACCTGATATGTGGCGTTTTCAGACACAACAATGGAGAATGGGCAAAACACCTTTTGAAGCGCCATTGCTCTATGAACAGAGCTCGCCAATTGACCATGTCCAGCATGTTTCAACTCCCCTGCTGCTCTGGTCAGGAAAAATGGACGAACAGGTAGATCCGCACCAAAGTATTGAATATTATCTGGCACTGCGCCGACTGGGCAAAAAAAATATCATGCTGCTCTATCCTAATGGCGGGCATGTGCTCAGCGACCCGGTTCAACATGCCGATTTAACCGAACGTATCCGGCAGTGGTTTGATTATTATCTTAAAGATGACCATTCTGCAGAATGGATTCCTGAAGGAGTGAAGTAATATATTAAAAACAATGCAGTTCCTGATTGGGAACTGCATTGCCTTTTTTGTAAATGTTACTGATTTGTTTTATGGACGGTAGGTAACCACATTACAATTACCATCCTCGTCTTTAGCAAAAGCCTGAGGACCGGATGTTACATGTTGCTGACACACCTGTTTCGGGATATCGCTACAGGTTACTTCCACATCACTACACTCATTATTTGCATCCAGTAAATACCCGATTTGAGGTGCATACTCTTTTGATGCGCTTTGCATTGAAGTCGTTACAAAGGCTCCTGCGATTCCCAATGCAAAAACAGCAAGGGGCATCATTTTTTTTAAAAATACAGTTTTCATACTAATACCTATTAAATTAAACTCCGATCTACTTTTTTCTACAGGTGTTCGATCTTTTTCCTGATACCGGCCAGTATATCTTACTATCTGATTTTAGTCAGCGGTCTTTCATTTCTTTCTTTATTATTTGTTTTAAATCGTATGCAAAAAGTTCATTGCTTATCAATGCATACAAATGAGTAGGAGTGACATAAAAATATTGCAGTTTTTTGTCCCGGTTTTTATAGATTGCAAAACTCATTAAGTACGCCTTCCTGTTTATGTCATAAACATCAATGATCTCTGCCTGCTTCCATAATTTTTCGGGTTCAAAACGCCCGGGTATTTTAGACTGGACAAAAAGCAGATTTTGACACATTACTGCGGATTCGTTTACAATAAGTGGCGGTGCCGACATTTTTCTTTCCCCTCTGTCTTTCAGAAAGGCTATTTTTATTTGTGCTTTTGAAATGGTATCGATCGTTTTTCCACGAGATAGCAGGTTTGCTTTTTTATCTGCTACTATAAACTCATTCCGATAATAATAGAGATAAACCATCTTTTTTTGTTTTTCATCACTTAAGAGTATGCCATCTGTATCAAAAACGCCATCTATCTGTTGCTGTAAAAGCTTATGGTTGTATGTCACTTTAGGAATACTATTGGAATTGAAAACTCCCAAAATATGTATTGCTTTTCTGCCCCTGTTTGCCCTAAAAGCAATAAGGTCATGGTCTAATGGCTGTGCTATGGAAAAGTAAGGACAGTCTTTGAACTCTTTTGTAATTTTCCAGTCTTTGATGCTGCCCTTTAAAATAAAAGGAGCACTGCCATCCATGAGATAAAACCAATCGCCTTTTACTACCATTTTCACCATTTTATAGTGTTTGTTATAACCATTCAGATTCATTTTTATTTGTTTGCGATGCTGTAAAATGGTATCGACCTCTAATAGATGCAAAGGGTCAGTAAAGTTGCCCAGATATATTTTATCATCGGACGATCCTGCAAAATAATAAGAATTGAATTTTAGGTCTATGCTTTTTCTAAAGGTGACAGGGTGTTGCGGATAACGTCTTATAAAAGGATTTTCATGCTGCATTATATCTTCTGAAGACAGAAATAAAAAAATTACAATAACTGTACTGGCGATAAGTGTTATCGGAATACTTCTGACCGGAAAGAAAATCGCCCTACCTGTTTTTTTATAATCTAAGACTATGGCCACTACCGCCAAGATTACAAATACTACGTTGAAAGCCAAATGTACATTCCAACTCATTTTTTCCAGAATTCCACCACAGGAGCACGGGACAAATGAACTAAAATGGAGCATGATAAAAATATAGGCCGTAAACATTGTCATTAAACTAAGAGCCGCTAAAAGTCCAATACTCCTGAACTTTGGAATAATCAACGCTATTGCAATGAGCAGTTCGATACCCGGAACGAGCCATGCCACCCCAACTGCAAAGGCACTTAGCAAAGGCGACTGCCCTAACTGTACCTGAAAGTTTTCGAAATCCAATATTTTGCTGACTGCCGCGTAGACAAACAACAGGACATACAGATAACTGATTATTTCTACCATAACACTTTTAAGACTTCCTTTTGACTCCATACCCTTGTCTGTTTGCTTTTTATACACTATTTGTTTCTAACTCTAAACAAATTTAGATGGGTCGTTTTTAAAAAGTGTTGTGAAAAACAGGACAAAAGTTGTGAAAAACGTGCCTTTTTCAGGTTTTGAAAAAGGTTCAGGGGTTTTTATTAAAATCTTATCCTTAAAGAGTAGACAAGCACAGCAGAAATCATTTTATTGATAAATAGTAGCAGAAAAATTTCCAGAATCGAAAAAACATTTTATCTTTGCACCCGCATTCAGAGCATGATTGCGGTATACTGGAGAAATGGCAGAGCGGTCGAATGCGGCAGTCTTGAAAACTGTTGACTGTAACAGGTCCGGGGGTTCGAATCCCTCTTTCTCCGCGAAGGCCCGAAAACTAAGGAAAAACAAAGTTTTCAAAAAAGCCTAAAAAAAGCGGTAAACCCTGCAAATCCAACGATTTGCAGGGTTTTTTCTTTTATACCGTTTTTATCAATGTTTATCACTCTTGATCTGCAGTTGTTACTAATTACTTTAATTAGAAATGACTGAGTACTCATTCTCTGTCTTTTTCTGCTCAAAAGAAAATCTACTGTATTGCCTAATTTATCTGCTCGATATAAATAACACCAAATACCTTTTACTTTGATATAAGTTTCATCCAATCTCTAACTTGTACCTACTTTACCCTTTCTCTTCTTCATCTCTGACTCAATAACTAGGTGTAAACTTATAAACCCAGCGCTGAATAGCAGCATGATCAACATGAACTCCACGCATTTTCATGATCTCTTCAAGATCCCGATAGCTTAATGTAAACCTAAGCTCAAAATATACTGCCTGCAGTATAATAGACTTCGGATAGCAATGACCTTTCGTATTCATCAGTTTAAAAATTTAAAAAAGGCAAAGATAAAACTTAGCTTTAGATGCGACAGAAACTGATATTACTTAGAAGCAGATTCAATTAGCAAAAGCTTCTGGAAATCTTTTTAAATCTAATTTAAAAAAAGTAAAAGGCTGACAAAATAATTGTAGGCTTTACTTTTTAATATTTTAATTTTCTTTATAAAACCGCATTCATACAATAACCTTAAGTAATTTATTTTATTGGAATAAATCAATTTTATTCACAACAAAAAAACATCCATTCACGACAGAAAAACCTTCATTAACGACATCTTTTTCATTTTTTTTATTTTCAATCATTAATTTCATTTCAGAAAATAAAATCTAGAGTTAGAAAGCGTTTTCAAGATTAACCCAAAGAAAATACGAATACCATAGAAATCAAATTTTTTATTTTTTAACATAAAATTTACACAAAATGGGACAGTACAAAAGTCGTCAGGAATTTTTAAAAAACAATCCAAGATCAATTGCATTTGCCGCATTGGCTAAAGCAACAAAAATGCAAGACAAGATTACCAATCAAGCGATTAAACTTAGTCCAAATCAACTAGAAGGAAAGGAAGTTATAATCATCGGGTCTGGTGTTGGGGGACTTACCACCGCGTATGAACTACTCGCTCAAGAGTCTGGTGCAAAAGTAACCATTCTGGAAGCATCTCATAAAACGGGAGGACGCTGCATGAGCTTACGCACAGGAGATACACTCATCGAAGATGCAAACAGTGATTTGTTCGATTCGAAACCTGGAAAACCACAAGTTGTTCGATTTAAACGCCCAGTGGGAGATTCAGAACCTTATCTTAATGCAGGTCCTGGCCGTATTCCAAGCAGTCACAAACGACTCCTTTCTTACTTAAAACGTTTTTCGGTAGACGTTGAAATATATGTGATGAACTCTGAATCTAATTTGGTTCAAAAGAACGAAAGTTTTGGAGGTAATCCTATGGTTTACCGTCGTTTGGATCATAATACAAGAGGTTGGCTGGCGCAAATGGTATACAAAAATGCGGAAGAATTACTTCGCAATTCAAAAGTGGGAATTAGTGACAGTAATCTTAAAACACGCGTTGAAGAATTACAAAGTTTGATGATCAGTTTCGGAGAGCTTGATGTAGATGGAACCTATAGCGCAACGGCTGGATCACCTGGCTTCGAGGATGGAAAAACACGCGCTGGATATGAAGTTTTACCTGGTGTTGCGGCTGGAATTGTAGCCGATGTTTTGAGTTTTGATACATTGCTCGAATCAAAATTTTGGGAAGGCACAAAATTCTATCAACCTACAGATTTTCTTTGGCAACCTACTTTATTTCAACCCGTTGGAGGAATGGATCAGGTGCAACACGCTTTTGCTCAACAAGTGGCAGCTTTGGGAGGAAACATTCTTTTGAATAGTCCTGTAAAAAAAATAAAATGGGACTCAACTAAAGAGAAGTACATCATTTCGGTTGGACAAGTTGGAACAGAAGAGCCGATCTATTACGAAGCTGATTATTGTGTTTGCAACCTTGCGATGCCTTTTTTGAAAAACATTCTAGATACTGATCTCCTAAAATCGGGACTTGAACCTGAATTTAAAGATGCATTAGAAGCCGTTTTTGTGGCACAATTTGAACCAACACAAGCTCCAGGTTATACACCGCGAGAAGACGGATACGTTCCGCGTTTTTTAGCCTGTACCTCCAAAGTGGGCTGGCAAGCAAATCGATCCTTATGGCAAGGAAGCCCAATAAATCTTAAGACAATGGCAGTTGAAAAATCCGAAGTGGGAGTTGTACCTATTTTTGGAGGAATCTCTTGGACAGACAATGAAATTCAACAAATTTGGTATCCATCTACGGCGTATCAAGACGAAAAAGGCGTGCTCACAGGCGCTTATAATTTTGATAAAGTAGCACACGATTGGGGAAAATTACCCGTTGATGAGCGACTTACCAAAGCACGAAATGATGCTAGTAAATTCGGTAATAAATTTGCCGAAGGCTTGGAAGAAGGCGTTGCCATAGCTTGGCAAAATATGCCAAATATCAAAGGTGGCTGGGCATATTGGCAAGCCGTTGGAGATGCGAACTACTCCACGAAACAATTTAACGCTATTGCACAAGGATCTGGAATTATAGATCCGATAACAAAAAATGCGAGCAATGCTAACTTTTTTATTGTTGGTGATCAAATTTCCTCCCTTCCTGGTTGGCAAGAAGGCGCTATTGCAGCTGCAATAAATGCAATTTCGAGAATGGCAGAACCAGAGGTTAAAATACAGCCATTGAAAAATTTACCAGACACTCGTTTGATGGTGGAAGGTATCTAAATCAATTAAATAGAAATGAATGGAAACGACGTGGAAGGTATTCTGCGTCGCTTTTTTTATTATACTGCTTGATTCGAAATTATTACTCTAAACAACAACCTGCTAACTCATTCATGAAATTTAATTCTATATCATTCTTTTATTTAAATTTGTATTTAACAATTGAAATAATAAGAATGATATGCTTTATTTGAAAGAAGTTAACAGCTTATAAACGTTCAATTTGGGATTTGTGGCACATTCGTGGCGCAGTAGATTTTGAACCTGGTATAAATATTAAGAATTGCAGTATAAGAGAAGTCTTGGATTTACAGTTCGAATCACTCTTTCTCCGCTGAAAGCACCTCATTTAGACTGCACCCAAAATTTTGGACTAATTTATAATTAAATTTGATAATAATGAGCTCGATATTGTATCGGGCTCATTCCTTTTAAATTAAGTTTTATTCTATCATTGTTATAATAGTCTATATATTCGATTATTTCCTGTTTTAATTGATTAATAGAACTGTATTTCT
>NZ_JASY01000028.1:0-44030 GCF_000735715.2 Flavobacterium chungangense LMG 26729 | reverse complement strand
AAACGGCTATCTATGACTTAAAAAACATGTTTTTAAGCGCCTCAATTTTTAAAGACTACAACTTAAAAACAAAAATAAACCTCGCTTAAATATGTTTAAACGAGGTTGTTTTTTATGCTTATCTTGAAATTTTACTTTTTTAAGAGAGTTGCGCAACAGCTACGTGTGTTGGTGGTAGTTATTTCTTTAGATATTCAAATTTTGTTTTTCCACGTAACTTAAAATCTTTTTCGCTGGCTACTCTTCCTAAATCCCTAATTTCGATAATTGAATCTTCTTTGTTGTAATAATATTCCTTTAGAAACTCTACATATTGATTTGGATTTATAACTTTTGAATAACTACTATCTCTTTTACTAAAAAGTTTATTGTTTGGATAGTATTTATAATAAGTTTTCATTTGGTTTGTTTCACTAAAAACCCAATCTTCGGTTATTATTCTATTCAATTTGTCATATTTATACTTTGAGATTTCTGAAATTTCGTTGTTTTCAAGTATTGTTTTTTTTGCAATTTTTCCATTTGAATATTCATAATTTATAATTTCACGTAAACCAACTTCAGAAATAAGATTTCCAAATTCATCATATCCAAAGGTTTTAATAATGCTTTCTTTCTCAGCAGGATTAACAATTTTTATTAAGTTTCCTTTTTCATTATACAAATATTTATTCTCTGTATATTTACAATAATGCCATTTCCCTTTCGTCTATAAACTGATTTTGTTTCAGATAATTTGTTTTTTGAATTATAGAAATTAAAACTGTTATTATTAGTACTTATTAATCTGTCTTTTGAGTCATATACACTAACTAATTTGCGTTCTTTTCGGATTAATGAATCTTTTTCGTTTAAGTATTTTTCAGTTTTAGTTATTTCGTAAGATTTGTTTTCTTCAGAATATTTCAGTAAATTATTTTCTTCAATATTTCTACACGAAATAAAATTGAAGAATAGAATTATTAAAATAATGTTTCTTGTCATTGCAGATTTTTATAATTACCACCGACGTTCTGGTACTACAGCGGGTTTGGGACTAAATTAAGCCCTATTTTCGGATTTGCCAAAACATCCCAAATACAGAACCAACTTCCCATTAAGCTAATTGCCCAAATCCGTTGTAGTGGCTGTTAGTGGCTGGCAATTTATTCCTGTTGAATCCATTCATATTTTCCATTTTTCAGATATATAATTCCGCCTCCGCAACTTTCTTTAGCGTGCATATATATTCCGTCATTTAATAGTTTTATTTTATCAACTTCTTTTATTTCTTCTTCGGATAATAATTCTCCATCTTTATTTACATTATTCCAATAGATTTCATTTTTCGGTGCTTTTTCAAAAATTCCTGCCCAATCAATTTCATCAAAACCTTGTTCTAATATATTATTTCCCATTCCGAAATAATCAGTTCTATTTCCGTTTCCAAAGATTATTCTCAAACCGCTTTTTCCGTTTTTCGTACTCCTAACAATTTCAACTATTTCATTCAAATTATCTCCATCTAAATCACACAGAATTTTGTTTGTTTTGTGTTTTTTAGAAGTTTCTATTGTGTCAATATTTTTAACTTTGGTTTCTCTTTTTACTAACGTGTTATATCCTTTATTTTGGACTTTTTCGGATTCTTCTTTTACTTCCTTTTTACAAGAAATAAAAACTAGAATAATAACTATTAAGATTCTAATTTTCATATTTCGTTTTTCTGCGTTTTTTAGGTTTGCTTTCCACTAACGTTCTGGTACTACAGCGGGTTTGCAGTTAAATTAAGCCCTATTCTCGGATTTGCCAAATCATTCCAAATACAAAACCATCTTTCCATTAAGTCAAATGCCCAAATCGTTTGTAGTAGCTGTTATAGCCAGTTTTTATAGTTCAATGTTTTCATTTCCGTCATCGTCTTCTTCCAAATATAGTTTCCAATTTAGTTTATTAGCAATTTGCTTAAATGTGTCAATATATATTTGTTGGTCTATATTTTGTCCTTTTGAGCAAACAATTGCAACCAAAGTTACGAATTGACTCACGTTGTCAGAAGATGAATAATTTCCATTATAAGTTTCTGCCAATATGATGTTAACACACGGGTATTTATCAGTGTTTGTAAACGATTGGTGATTTGTCTGCTTAAAGAATTCTGTTTCTAATAGACACTGAACCACAACTGATTTATCAAGTTTCTGACTAAAGTTCTCGTTATATTGAATGTTATAGTAATTATATCTGTCGCTCCACATCTTATTCGTAAATTTTTGCTCCTTTAAAAATGTCGGCAAAGGTTGACCATTCTGGCTTGTCAGCATTTACATTTAGTTTCATGTTGTCGTAATAACCTTGAATGTCTTCTGTGTAAGTACTTAATGCCTCTAAAAAGTCAGGCAACCTTTTGTTTTCCCAGTCTTCAGGATTGTCCAAAAAATCCTTGCGTAATAAGTCAAGAAACTGAATGAAAGTTTGTCTGTCAGTTACTTTAAAGTCGTTATGTGTCTCGTTCATAAAATTGGCTATAACTCGTATATATGTCTCACAATATCCGACCTATCTACCTGAAATTGGGTGGCTATGTCTGACAACTACATAAAATATTTATTTACGAATATATAAATAAATATCTACAAATTATGAGATGCAATTCTGTTGATGACTCTTATGAAACCTCAAGCCCTAGTCCGGATGGGAACGGCATCCTTTTGTGGCGGTCCCGATAACTATCGCGAGCAAACAAAAGATACAGTGTACAGCTGGATTAAGCTCCTGAAACTACTTAATCAATTTATTCAGCATTCCGTTGAAGATAAAGCCGTGAAAAGGCAATACGGAATACCAGTATAATTTTCCCAAAATTCCTTTTGGCTTAAAAGTCGCTGCCTGATATAAGGTATTGTGAATGATTTTGAATTCGAGCCATGCTTCGCCGGGCAGTTTCATCTCGGCATATAAAATCAGTTTTCCTTCTTTTTTATTGGCATACAGTACACGCCAAAAATCGAGTGCATCGCCGGCATAAATGTTATGTTTATTGGTTCTGCCACGACGGGAACCAACGCCTCCAAACAGCTTATCGATAAAACCTCTCAAACTCCAGAGCCAATCACCATAATACCAGCCGGTTTCACCTCCTATTGACCAAATTCGATTAATGGTATACTCACGATCCCGAATTTCTTTTTTTCGCCGGTCAATGTAACAGCCTTTTTTAGGCACTTTTATATGTGAAGAAATACTGTGGCTGAACCTGCCGCTGATGAGTGAATCCTTCCAGCTTGACGCTACTTTATCTTCATCAACTTTCAATAAGGCTCTTGAAAGTGCTTCTTTGTAACAGATTGGCTGAACGCCTAAAAGTTCATTGATGCGGTGATCGCTGCAAATTACTTCAACTTTCATGCTGCTAACTAAGGCTGTTGCCAGTTTATAAGATGTCGAGGTTACAAAATACAGCCAGTATGATGACAGTTTGGGTGTCATTACCGGAATGGTAAAAATATATCTTTTTAGATTTTTTGCTTCGGCGAAAGCCAGTAACATTTCCTTATACGTTAGAATATCCGGACCTCCAATATCAAAACTGTGATTATACGTAAGCGGATTTAAAAGTGATTTTGAAAGGAATTCCAAAACATCCTTTATCGCAATCGGCTGGCATTTTGTATTGAGCCATTTGGGCGTAATCATGACAGGAAGTTTGTTGACCAGATCACGGATAATTTCGAAAGAAGCACTTCCGGAACCTACTATAATTCCGGCTCTTAAAGTGGTCAACGGAACTTTTGATTTTGCTAAAATACTTTCGACATTTTTTCGTGAAGAAAGATGTTTTGAGAGCGATTTATCATTTACAATTCCGCTTAAATATAAAATTTGCTGTGCCTGGGTTTGATTGATCCTTTCTAAAAAATTCGCTGCCGAAATGCTTTCTAATTCGTCATAATTGGTATCAGAACCCGACATCGAATGGATAAGATAAAATGCCGCATCAATATCTGTCGGAATATTTATTAAAGTTTCCTTATCTAAAAAATCGACTTCGATAACCTGTGTTTTTTCCTGAAAATCTTCCGGTATGTAAAATCTGTTTTTATCCCTTACACAGCAAATTACCTCGTGTCCATGCGTTACCAAAATAGGCAAAATGCGTTTCCCTATGTAACCTGTAGCACCTGTTAAGAGAATTTTCATGAGCCGTTAGATTTTAAATGTCACCAGGCCATAATCCATTTCGAAAATCTGACCTGAAATAGAATTTGCTTTTTCTGAAATCAGGAAATCAACCATGTTCGCTACTTCATCAGGTTTTAAATAACTTTTCATGGGATGGCGTTCTATCATATTTTCTTTCATACGATCGTTTCGTAAAATAGAAGCTGAAAGTGAAGTGTCGGTAATTGTGGGTGCAATTGCATTGACACGTATTGTGGGAGCCAATTCCGCTCCAAGTGATTTTACCAGACCTTCCACACCTGCTTTTGCAGTTGCAATACTGGCGTGAAAAGGCATTCCTAATTTTGCGGCAACGGTGCTGAACAAAACGATTGAAGACTGATTGCCTTTTCTTAAAACAGGGAGATATTTCTGAATTGCTTTTACGGCACCTATCACATTAATTTCAAAGTCATTTCTGAAATCATCAACGCTCAGACCTGAGATAGGTTTTAAATTAATAGAGCCCGGACAATAAATCAAGGTGTCAATATTTTCGATATCAGGAAGTTCGTCTTTCAAAACATCTAAACTAAAATGTTTCAGGTTTGAATGAGTAAAACCGGGTTCGGTTCTGCTGATATTAAAAACACTGTTATGCTCTAACTGCTGCTGCAAAACAGCATTTCCAATACCTTTGCTTCCTCCGATGATTAGAATATACTTCATCTTTTCGAAATTTTATTATGGCTTATGGTTCTTTGTCTGGAACATTTAAAACGCCCTTCTTTAAAATCCCTCAATTTTTCATGCTTAGTTTTCCTTCCCTGAACACGTTCCCTCCACATTTTAAAACTTGAAGCTTTCATTTCGATTCGCATTAAATCGATAACTTCCTGTTCTTTTAAACCAAATTGCATAAAGATAGCTTCAAAAGTTGTTCTGTCTTCCCATGCCATTTCTATGATTCTGTCTTTTTCCAGATCGGTCATTTCTTCTTTTGTTATTTGTATTTTCGAAATTCTTCAACTACAATTTTTGCCTTTAAATCAAACATCAGATTGTACAACCCGAAAAATGTACGGTTCATGTAAATAAAATGCTTCGATCCTCGGTTTCCGTTCATTTTTTTCAGATTGGTATCTTCTGAAAAACGTTTTCCTAATTCGGCAATAGCATTGAAGAATTTTTCATCGGCAAAATCGAAAGTTTCTTCTTGAAAAGGTTTTGTAAATAAAGACAGTAAATCATGAAACATTGCTGTAAAATATTCAATTTCAGCAGGTGAATCGTCCTGACGAAGAATCTCTAATTCGAATAATTTTTCGTTAAAACGTTTTTTATCGGTAATGATATTTTTATTGATTAATTCAAAATACGGAATATAAAAATCATTCGGTATTTCTTTCATACACCCAAAATCAAGAGCAATTAACTGATTTTGTTCATTAACCAAAAAATTTCCTGGATGCGGATCGGCATGCACTTTTCTCAAAACATGAATCTGGTACATGTAGAAATCCCAAAGCGCCTGCCCTATTTTATCGCCCGTTTCCTGATTTGCATTTACAGCCGTAAACTCCGAAAGATGGATTCCGGTCATCCAGTCCATCGTAATTATTTTATCTGATGAATATTCAGGATAATAATTTGGAAAAAGTATGTTTTCGATTTTACTGCAGGCTTCTACAACTTCCTGGCTTTGTTTTAATTCAAGAAGATAATTTGTTTCTTCGATCAGTTTGTCTTCGACTTCCTTAAAATATTTATCAGAATCTTTTCCCTGTAAATTAAACATTCGGATCGCAATAGGTTTGACCAAAGCCAAATCTGAGGAAATACTGTTGGCAACACCCGGATATTGGATTTTTACAGCTAGTTTTTTATCGTCTTTAACAGCCAAATGCACTTGGCCGATACTAGCCGCATTTACAGAATTGGCATTGAATTCATCAAAGATTTCATAAGGCGTTTTGCCAAAATTACTTTTGAATGTTTTTAAAACCAATGGCGCAGAAAGTGGCGGAACAGAAAATTGCGATAACGAAAATTTTTCTACATACGCCTGTGGCAGAAAGTTTTTGTCCATGCTCAGCATCTGGGCAACTTTAAGGGCACTTCCTTTTAAGCTTTTTAATCCGTCGTAAATGTCTTCGGCATTATTTTCATTGAGTTTATCGCGGGTCAAATCTGGATTGACTATTTTTTCAGCATAATGTTTTACGTAGTTTACGCCTATTTTAGCCCCTGTCTGCACCAATTTTCCTGCTCGTTCTATTTTTGACGTTGGGATATAATCTATTGTTTTCATTGTTTGCTGTATATTTTTTCTTTGAACAGAAATTTTCCTAAATCAATTAGGTGATTCATTGGCGCTACATTCATTAATTCGAAGGAAGCATTTACAGATTTCTCAATAAAAATATCTGTTTTTTCAAAAGCCGCAGATTCATCATCTTTCCAGAACTTTATCGTCAGCATCAATTGCAGCCAGGCACTTTCCTGAATGGCTTTTTCCTGAAATTTTTGAAGTTTTTCCAGTTCCAGTCTATAATCATCAGTCAGGATTTCAGAAACGTATTCTTTAAAACTATCTCTAAGTGAGGTAAGCTGTACCAAATTTTTCAACGGATTTCTGTCCATTTTTAGGGATTGCAGCACATAACTTCTGTTGGCTGTAAGTATTTCGAAAAATGTAAAGTAAAAACTCAACATTTTATTTTTCATGTCGTATTCTAAATAATCCGTGTTTTTATGCAACAGATCAACAGTATTGACAAAAAACAATCTGAAAATTTCTTTTTCCAAACCTTCAAGTGTTCCAAAAAAAGCATAAAATTCAGCTTCTGTAAAATCATTTTCTTTGGCAAAATGATAAACTGATTTTGGTTTTTGTCCCTTTTCTAAAACCTCATTCATGTATTTTGAAACGATGTCATCTCTTGTAATATTGTTTTTTGTAGTTGCCATTTCTTAAAATTTAGAATTTGCCTTAAAGGTAAGCAATGTTTAAGTATCTTTACTTATCGTTAAACAGAATGCACTGTTAAATATATTATAAACTATCATGGCTAAAAATATTTTATTAACCGGAGGAACCGGATTTATTGGAAAATACCTTACCGATGTACTGATTGCTAATGGTTTTTCTGTATCTATTTTAAGCAGAAGTGACAGAAATAACACTGATTTTATCAAATATTACAAATGGGATTTAGAGCGCAATTTGATTGATGAAAATGCGATTCTTAAGGCTGATTACATCATCCATTTAGCCGGGGAAGGAATTGTCGAAAAAAGATGGACTGCCAAACGCAAAAAAAACATCCTGGAAAGCCGCACACAACCCATAGAACTTATATATTCTGTTTTAGAAAAAAACAATAAATTACTGAAAGGTTTTGTTTCGGCCTCAGCAGTTGGAATTTACGGAGCTGAAACTTCTAATGAAATTTGTACGGAAAACAGCCCTCATGCCAATGATTTTTTAGGCTTAACTTGTCAAAAATGGGAACATGCTGTTGATAAAATTGAATCTTTAGGAATTAGAACCGTAAAAATCAGAACAGGAATTGTATTAGGAAGAAATGAAGGTTTTTTAAAAAAACTTACACCGGGTTTTAAAATCGGATTTGGAACAGTATTAGGAACCGGAAAACAATATTTGCCCTGGATTCACATTGAAGATTTATGCATCATTTATTTAAAAGCTATTCAGGATGAGCAAATAAATGGTGCTTATAATGCAACTGTTTTAGACAATACTACAAACGCAATATTATCTAAAACACTTGCCAATTTGTATGGATATTCGATTTGGCTTCCTAAAATCCCTGCATTTATCCTTAAACTATTTTTAGGAGAAATGAGTGTTGCCGTCCTAAACGGTCAAAGAGTTTCATCTGAAAAAATTAAAAAAGCAGGTGTTCATTTCCTTTATGAAGATTTAAAAACAGCGCTTTCTAATTGTTTGCCTTAAAAATTAATTTTTATTTTAGAGTCAGTAGATTTTGTTCATCACCTCCAATAACTCCGTTTAATTGAGTTTTTGCAATTTTTGCAATTTTTGAAGCTATTCTTTCCGGAATGTCAATATCAAAATCAGCAGTAGAAATTGGAAAATCTGATATAATTCGTATTCCTCCATTGGCTTTTTTTAACATTGCCTTTACCACTATTTCTTTAGATTTTCCGCGAATCATTAATCTACCTTTAATTACGTATTCTTTTTCAACTTCATCAATGTCTTTTAAATCAAATTTTTCGATTTTTCCTTTAAAAAAAGCTTTAGGGTACCGGTTGCTTTCGATATAATTTTCATTGAAATGCTCTTCCATCAAATCTAGTTTAAAATGAAAATCTCTCATAATAACAGTACATAAAAAAGTACTTGTTTTGGGCTCCAAAATAATCAAAACCGAACTGTTTACCGCTTTTATTTCTTCAAAAAATGGCACTGAAGCTTCAAAATTTATTATTGCTTTGCTGGTAGTTATTTTTTCCTGAGCAATAATAGAATAAGTAGTAAATAGCAGAATAAGTAAAATAGTTTTTTTCATAATCGTCTGCAATTAAACAATTATGTCATTCGGTTTTATTTAAAAAAAGAAAAGCTGAAATGAATCAGATTAAAAAAATCGAATGGCGTAACTCCGTGAAACATAGTAATACAACCATGTACTTAAAGTTACGAAAATTCGAGGGATAGAGTTGAGGATTTAATGCTAAATATTTGTGAATTTTTTACTATTATCTTCTGCCTTTTATTAGAGCATAAATTGCATTTATAAAGAATAAAATCTGAGTGATGATGATTATAAATGAAGTTATAAATATTCCCCAATTCATTCTTTCGTAAAAATTATTATGATCCAAAAAAAACGATATTCCTTCAGGTTTTATCATACTAATCACTTGAAAAAACAGCACTAAAAGAAATACTCCTTTAATTGTGAATAACGTATGTGTGATTACAATCCATTTTATTAAACTAAAATTTAATTTTATCAAAATAAAATATATTATTGCAAGAAAAATAGAACAATGACAGCAGGATTCCTAAATCAAAATATCTGATAACTAAATAAGTATCATGAATATTAACATCTAAAGTTTCATTTGGAATTATAAAACTAAATAGCAGGAATACAGGAATTAAAACGGCAAATAGAAAATATGGTTTTCCTGAAATAAAGTTTATCATAAATACTATCCAATTTCCAACAGCACATTATATTTATCTAAACTAGCCAAATCTTCGATAGAATTAACTTTTGCTTCTTTGGCATGTTCTTCTATTTCTTTTTTGGTTTCAATTTGTTTGATACATTTTCTAAAACGGCGTACTTCATCCAAATTGGTTAAAATTAGTCCCGGAACCTGAACACTTTTACCTTCCTTATCTTTCGCAACCATCGTGAAATAGGATGAATTGCAATGTTTGACAGCCCCGGTCTGAATGTTCTCTGCCTCAACACGAATACCTACAATCATCGAGCTGCGACCTACATAATTTACAGAAGCTTTCATTGTTACCAGTTCACCAACTTCGATAGGTTTTAAAAAGTTTACGGTATCAACCGAAGCGGTTACACAATAATTGCCGCAAAATTTAGAAGCACAAGCAAAAGCAATCTGATCTAATAATTGTAAAACATATCCTCCGTGAATTTTACCGCTAAAGTTGGTATGCGACGGAAGCATTAATTCTGAAATACTAATTTTTGATGAAGAAACGGGTTTGAAATCTGTAGTCATTAATAATCTGTTTTTGGTTTGTTTATTTAAGTGGTAGTTTAATTTAATAATTGATTTTCATCAGTATTGGCAGCTCTGGCAATAATATTTTCAGGAAGCGATTTTTTTGCTTTGGCACCCATTTTTTTCAATTTTTCGACACTCACAATCAGGTTTCCTTTTCCGTCAACAAGTTTATTCATTGCATTTTCATATTCGGTTTTGGTGTCTTTGATTTTGTTTCCAATTTTTACTAAATCCGTAACAAACCCTTCAAATTTATCATACAATGCTCCGGCCTGACGTGCAATTTCAAAAGCATTTTCCTGTTGCTTCTGGTTGGCCCACATACTGTCGATTGTTCGTAAAGTTGCCAATAAGGTAGTTGGTGTTACAATAACAATGTTTTTCTCAAAAGCTTTATTGTACAAATTAGAATCCTGATTTAAAGCAATGGCAAAAGCGGGTTCAATAGGAATAAAAAGCAAAACAAAATCCGGACTTTCAATTTGATACAGATCATGATAATTCTTGCTCCCTAATTGCTCAACATGCCGTTTGATGGAGTTGACATGTTCTTTTAAAAGATCTGCTTTAAGAAATTCCTCTTCTTCATTAATCCATTTTTCATAAGCGGTTAGCGACACTTTTGAGTCGACAATCATTTTTTTTCCGTCGGGAAGATTAATGACTACATCAGGAAAAACCCGATTTCCATCGGCATTGGTAAAACTTTGCTGCACTTCATATTCCCTTCCTTTTTCCAGTCCTGATTTTTCCAAAACACGTTCTAAAACCAGTTCGCCCCAATTTCCCTGCATTTTGCTGTCTCCTTTCAGCGCCCTGGTCAAATTTAAAGTCTCTTTGCTCATCTGAATATTCATTTCGCTCAAGCCTAAAATCTGCTGGCGCAAAGCTGCGTGGTAATCGATACTTTCTTTATGAGTTTGTTCTACTTTTTGCTCAAAACCCTGAATTTTATCCTGCAGAGGCAACAGAATATTTTTCATATTTACGGAATTCTGCTCAGTAAATTTTGCTGATTTTTCTTCGAGGATTTTATTGGCTAAATTTTCGAATTCTTTAGTAAATTTTTCCTGCAATGCTGTTATTTCTGCTTTTTGTTCTTTGTGGCGTTCCCATAAATTTTCAAAATCAACTTCTTTTTTTGAGAGCTGAATTGCTAAACTATCTTTCTCATTTCGAATATTTTCTTTCTCTGAATGGATTAAATGGAGCTGTTTTTCAAAACTGTTCTTTTCGTTTAAAAATTGTTCTCTCTGGAATAGTAATTGTGAATTTGCTCCATTAAGTTTTTCATTCAAACTTACTTTCTCTGATTCAAATTTAGCCGAAGATAAAACTCTCCCTAAGTAAATGCCCAGGAATAAAGCCAAAACGAAAACCATCAGAAACGGAACAAAATCGAACATAAACACGTAAATTTTTAAGTAAAAGTACGCAATAATACGTAGTTCTTATTCTTTACAATTAATATTTCACGAATTAGTATCTAATCTAAATTAAATAAACAATTCAGTCATCTAAAAAATTTCAACGCAACCATTTTAAAACAATTACATCTACTAAATATAAACCTAATAATAAAATTCATGAAAAAGTTAATGTTAAGCTTATTTATAGCTTTTGGATTCAGTGCGTGTTCACTGAATGATGATTTACCTCAAGATACGTGTGGAACATATACTAACGTTTCATTTACCGGCTTTCCTCTTTCCTGCAACTATACAATTAAAGAGGCCTTACCCAATCCTGCAGCTATAATTGTAAATAGTCAGGAAAAACTGAATCAGTATTTTACACAACATGCTAATTCATGTACTGTTGCCAGTGATCCAAATATTAATTTCACTAATAACTTTTTGATTGGACTTTATTCTGGTCAAAAATCAACCACAGGTTACGGTATAAAAATCACTTCGATTGTAGAAAACAATTGCCAGATTGTTGTTAATTTTTATGAGCACGGACCACAAAGCGGAGAGACCACTACTCCAACTGCAACCTATCCTGCTGATTATGTTTTGATTCCTAAAACGACAAAACCTATTTATTTTAACAAAACTACAGAAAACAAAGACAATATTGTAATTGGAACTTTTGGCAGTGTTAATGACTTTTTCCAACTAAATGATTACAATATTCTTAAATATCTAAATGTAGCTACCGGAATTTATGAATTTGGACAATATAAATATACTGCTACAATAAAAAGGGGTGAATACACGTTGTTCCTGAAAAGTGTCCCAACTGAAATCTTAAACTTAAAAGGCCAAACCAAAACCTACGGATCTCCAGACCCGGCAAATCAGGGTGGTGTTTATTTTGAATTACACCAAGGTGCCAGTACAACAAAAATCTATATCGACAACACTGATACAGCAGATCAAAGTACAGAAGTGAAAGCTTTCAAGAAGGCAATTAAAGACAAAATTGTACTCTTAAAAATTTAAACAAATCATGACAAAAAAACTATTCCTTTTTATTGTACTTATCATTTTTACAACTGCTTATTCATTTGAAGTTAACACAACTAAAACCAATCCCATTATTGATACCTGGGTCTGGAAAAAAACGATTGGCGGAGAAAATAATCCATATGTTTCTACTCCTAAAACAATAGGATTCAATAAAAAAATAGTTTTTACCAATGATGGAAAAATCATCACTTACAAAGATGATGTTGAGATTCGCAACAGTACGTATGAAATCAAAAAAGGGATCAGTTTTTTTGACCAGTCAGAAAAGGATCTGATCTCTTTTGAAGGCAAAACATACATTATAGAAAACCTTGATAATCAAAACTTAACAATCATAAGTAATGACTCTGAAGGCACACGTACTATCTATAAAAAATAGGTTAAGAGTCTAAAAAAAGTTATTTTTGCCTAAACCAAACAACCCCTCTTTTTGAAAGACGATTTAGACATATACATTAAACAATGCATACAGAATGACAGAGCAGGACAACTGAAAATTTATCAGTTGTTCTCACCTGTTTTATATGGTATTTGCTTAAAGTATATGAAAAATGAAGACGATGCTAAAGATGTTTTTCAGGAAGCCTTTATAATTGTTTTTCAAAAAATCCATCAGTACAAATTTGAAGGCAGTTTTGAAGGTTGGTTAAAACGAATTTTTATCAATAAACTAATCGAAACATTAAATAAGAAAAAAAAAGAAAGTTTCTTTTTGGATGTTTTTGATCCTGATACCGATTTTATAGAAGAAGAGGAATTAGAAATTATTCCGATAGCACAAGAAAAATTACTCGAATATATCCGGGACTTACCTGATCAGTATCGCATGGTTTTTAACTTATATGTTTTTGAAAAAATGAAACATAGAGAGATTGCAGAACAACTCAAAATTTCAGAAGGTACTTCTAAATCAAATTTAAACAGGGCCAAACGAATTTTACAAAAACGAATTTTGAGTATTAAAAATTTTAAAACAGCATGAAAAAGCAGAAAATAGAAGATATTTTTTCATCAATGGAAGATTTTTCGAGTGTCCCACCACCCGAATTATGGAATAAAATTGAAGAAGAACTTGATAAACCTAAAAAGAAAAAAAGAGCAATTCTTTGGTGGTCTGCTGCTGCATGCCTTTTACTAGGGTTATTGCTTCCTTCTGTTTTACGTTTTAATTCTGATTCAGGAATTGGAACAACAAATAAAGAATCTGTTGTTCTTGACGAAAACAAACAAAACGCAGAGAGTAACAAAATAATAAGCACTGAAGAAAATAATGCAGAAAAAAAGGCTGATGTTGTTGAAAATTCATCTTTAGAAAATACAGTAAAAGAATCTAATAATCCTCAAAACAACAATCCATATAGAACAACAATTACTCCTAAAAATTTCAGGAATAAAATCAATTCCGGTATTTCTGACCAGGAATCAAACAATACAACAAAAAATACAAATCAGGCTGTAGCCGAAAAAACATTTACAGCAGGAAAACAAAATTCGTTCAATTCTTCTTCAAATAATCAGGCTTTACAAGCTGAAAAAAGAAATGAAAATCAGGCGGTAGCTGAAAAAACATTCACAGCAGGAAAACAAAATTCGTTCAATTCTTCTTCAAACAATCAGGCTTTACAAGCTGAAAAAAGAAATGAAAGTCAGGCTGTAGCTGAAAAAACATTTACATCAGGAAAACAAAACTCTTTCAATTCTTCTTCAAATAATGAAGGTTTACAAGCTGAAAAAAGAAATAAAAATCAGGCTGTGGCTGAAAAAACATTCACAGCAGGAAAACAAAACTCGTTCAATTCTTCTTCAAATAATGAAGCTTTACAAGCTGAAAAAAGAAATAAAAATCAGGCTGTAGCTGAAAAAACATTTACAACAGGAAAACAAAATTCGTTCAATTCTTTTTCAAACAATCAGGCTTTACAAGCTGAAAAAAGAAATGAGAATCAGGCGGTAGCTGAAAAAACATTCACAGCAGGAAAACAAAATTCATTCAATTCTTCTTCAAACAATCAGGCTTTACAAGCTGAAAAAAGAAATGAGAATCAGGCGGTAGCTGAAAAAACATTCACAGCAGGAAAGCAAATTTTTTTCAATTCTTTTTCAAACAATCAAGTACCAAACTCTATTTTTGAAGAAAAATTAGCTTCAAAAAACAATGCTGTTACTGTTTTAAACTCTTCTAATTTAATTTCAGAAAACAAACAAAATACAACAAAAGAAGTTTCAAACGAAGCCCTAACAACAAAAATAATTCTTGCTGAAAATAATCAAAAGAAAAATTCTGAATATACGAATTCGTTAACCAAAGTGGATTCACTTCAATTAGTAGAATTACAAAATTTAGAAAAGGGAATTGTAGAGGTTAAAACTGAAAAAGACAAAGAAAGTAAATCTATTCCTAATTCTGAAAAATGGTCATTGGACGTTTTTGCAGGAGTTGCAAATTCTCAAAATTACGGTAAGCAAAAGACTTTAGGAAATGTTAACGAATCCAAACAAACGAACGCATACGGAGTAAAGACAAATTACAAACTCAATAAAAAATGGGCTGTAAGTTCTGGTTTAAAAATTAACGAATTAGGTCAAAGTATCGCTAATGTTTCTTATTACCAAACATCTGAAACAGCTTCATATCCTGCAATAAGCGACTATTTAATTCAGAGTTCTGCAGTAGTTGCGCCAAAGATAACAACCAACTCCAGCTATGTTTTTGTTTCAAAAAATACTCAAAACGCTTTAAAAAGTGATAATTCAGAAAATGGGAATATCGAACAGAGTTTAAAATATATTGAGATGCCCCTTGAAGTTTCTTATGCGATTTTTAGCAAAAGTAAAACCAGTTTAAGTCTAAATACGGGTGGTTTTGTAGGGAAATTAATTTCAAACAATGTGACCTTAAACGGAGATTCAATAGGTGATAATTTAAATGCCAGTGACTTTGTTTACGGAACTTTACTAAGCAGTACTTTACAATATCGTTTATACAAAAAAACAAATGTTTTTGTTCAGCCTGGTATGAATTACTACATCAATCCATTAACCAAACAAACTTTTAATCAATTTCAGTGGGCATTTAATTTTGGTTTGAATGTTTCGTTTTAAATCAAGATATTAAATTATGAAAATTCCGGACAGTTGGATTAATCTGAAGACATTTCCAGATGATTTAATTTTAGTTAAAGAACTGGTTTACGATTATTGCAATTTAGAATGTACACAACCTCAACCAGAAGCAGAAAGTGCTGAATATAGTGCTTATCGTTTTGAGATTAATAAAAAGACAATCTGCTATAGAGAAGCTAAAATTACGCCAACAAAGACGGGGCAATTTGTCACTTTATGGAAACGTAATATATCAGGAACCATTGAACCCTTTGACTTTTCGGACACAATAGATTTTGTAATTATTAGTGTGCGAAAAGAAAATAGTTTTGGGCAATTTATTTTTCCCAAAGCTGTTTTGCTAGAAAAAGGGATTTTTTCTACAGCAACCAAAGAAGGCAAAAGAGCTACGAGAGTTTATCCGCCATGGGATACTACAACAAGTAAACAGGCTCAAAAAACACAACAGTGGCAGTTGGATTATTTTTTAGAAATATCAGAAAACCAATCTTTTGTTTCAAGAATAAAAAAAATATTTGATGTTCAATAAGTACTTTTTAAAAGAATCAAAAAAGGCAGTTCGGATTTGAACTGCCTTTTGAGTAATTGATTATTTTCTGTTCTACTTTTTTATAATCTTTCCTTTAAACACAACTTTGTTATTTTCAGTCAAAGTATAAATATAAAATCCACTTTGTAAATAATTTACAGGAACCGCTGTAGTATTTATATCCTCATTTGCTCTAACGTCAACAGGATTCCCTGTTAAACGTCCATTGCTATCATACAATCTTAATTTTAATTTTTTTTCTGTATTGCTTTTTACAACAACATTTATCACATCTGTTGCCGGATTAGGAAATGTTTTTACGGCAAATGCTTTATTAGTTTCAAAATCAATTGTTCCCAGATTATCTGCACTCAGTTCAAAGCGGGCAATTACCGGACCATGATCTGAAGTTGTGGTTGTATAGTTAGCAATATCCACACGCGGATCATAAACAGCGATTGAATTGGGAATATATTCATCTGCTAACTCATTTGAAATAACAATATGATCAAGAAATCCTCCAGAGCTTAAAAAGCTATAGGCACCTGCCTGACTGATTCCCAAAGTTAGCGCATTATAATTACTGGTATCATTAACAAACGATTCGTAAGATGAAGGATTTGGAGTAATAACAGACGCTTTTACATCATCATTAAAATCTCCCAAAATTATCAAATTAGAGTTTGGATAATGAACATCCAGACTGTCTTTCAAAAATTGAGCATCATATTTACGCATATTATATCTCCCTATATCTGTTCCGCTATTCGCACGGGCATGAAGGTCAATCAGGTTAATCTCTTTTGTAACTCCGCCAATATTAGTTTCTATTTGAACCAGATACGGCAAACGTCCTGAAGAGAAAAAACTATCATCATTTCCGCCCGGATAACCAGATAAAGTTACTGTATTAGCACGCACATCATCATACAATTCTTTGAACATTACACGAGTCTTTTTTACAGTTGTTGTTTGTGTATTATAAAGTACCACTAATTTTTGAGGAGGAAAATTCGGGTCAGGAGCATTAAATGAATACGACCATGATGTCGAAATTGTTTTGTCAAATGTTTTGCCGTTAATATTTAGTTTCTGAATCAAAAGATCCAAAGACGGATCATCAGATACTTCCTGAACTACATAAACATCAGCATTTAGTTTATTCATTACTTTCGCTACATTATCAATCTGCAGGGCATCATCTGTTGGGCCAAATTCTACATTATCAGTACCTTTCACATCAGTACCAAAAAATTCTAAGTTATAGGTTACGACATCAAAAGTATCTGCTTTTGGAAGTGAAGAACCTGTAAATGATCCAATTTGTTTATTCAACGAAGTGCCAGTGACTGTTAAACTTCCGGAAATAGTTAATTGCTTTACCGTAGGAGAAAATTGTACATAAATCGTTTTATTGTTTGCCGCTTCAGTAGCATCAACAACAATACTGGACTGAAATGAAACATTATCTGAAGACAATTTATAATCTGCAGGAGCAGTAAGTGTAATATCGCCATAACCTTCTGCGTTGAAAATAAAAGACTGAATTACTGATACCGCATTTACATTTACATCACCAAAATCTAAAACAGGATTTGCATCCACATAACCTGCCTCATCAGTAATTGCTACATCATCCAATGACCATTCTGCAGCAAAATTAGATCCTCCTGCTGTAGTTTCATAAACCCAGGCTAAATAAGTATTATTGGTTTTAAACCCGCTTAAATCAATGTATTTTGAAGCAGTATAAATTCCGGTTACTGTTGGGAATTTACCGTTTAACGGGGTCCAGGTTGCTGTTTCAGGATTACTTTTACCATCATAATCTGTCGAAACCATTAATTTTAACTCCGGACCTGCATAAAATTTACGTGAAGAAAAAGACAGCAATGCAAATTGACTAAAATTATTCAAACGCAATCTCGGCGAAATCAACCAGTCTTTGCTCGCACCTGTATCAGAATATCCGTTTATAAGTACAGCACCGCTTCCTGAATTTACATTTCTTACAGTCGTTGTATGTCCCCATGCATTTAAGTTACCAGCTGCATTATATTGTTTCCAGCCGCTATTGGTTAATACATTTACATCATTAAATCCCTGAACATAAGGATTGATTCCAACACCTGATAAAGTGATGTTTTTTACCGCTGCTCCGGCTGATTCATGTACTATCGATCCTGAAAAACCAGATACAGAAGTTGGTGTAAACCGAACATAAACTGTTGGTGTAGTATTTGAAGCAAAATCTGATACAGCATATATTAAAGAAGAACCAAATGTGTTATTATCTTTAGAAATAGTAAAATTGGCCGGTGCTGTAACTGTTACATCAGCAGTAAGGCTTGATCCCTGAATTTGGTAACTTAAGCTTTCAGAGCTGTAATTGGCTTCGGAAAAACCTAAATCAAGAGAAGAAACTGAAGTTGACAAAGATGGAGTAACTACACTAGAAGTTGTAACATCTACCTTATTTACAACGGACTGAATATTTCCATAAAGATCCTCAGAAACTGAAAAAACAGCGTAAATTGTATTCAAATTTAATCCTGTAAAACTTTTCAAATATTCCTGAGAGAAATCTGTAATATCTAAATAACCTGACTGTAAAGCAACAGCTCCGGATGCATCCTGACCGGCTTTTACCTGAGCAACTGATGGTTCTGTGCTTCCTCCAGGCAACAAAACATAATACGTTTTACCAATTTCATTTATTTTATTGACAAAATCAAAACTTTCCCCCAGGATATTATTTATTTTTGGATAATCAGTAATATTAACCGGAGCATATACATCACTCCTCATATCAAAATTATCAATTGCAAAAGATGGTCGGGACCCGCTGCCTGATACTTGTCTTGAAATCCATCTGATTTGCACTACAGGCTGGTTATTACATGCTGCAGGCAAAGTTACTTTTATAGTTTGTGGATTTTGTGGTGTAACAACTCCCGAACCAGTTTGTGTAGTCGTATTATTTCTATAGACAGTTTCTAATAATGATGTAAAAGGCGCAGTAGTACCTACCCTGTATTGCAGAACCATTTCATTAATACGGATATTGCTCCCTCCGTCATAAGGATTACGGATTGTCATGGCATCATATTGTACCATTATTGCAGACTGTCCTGTTGCATTAAATGCAAAACCAATTGTTAAATCTGAACTGCTATTATTCAGGAAACCAATTTTGCCATTATAATTATGAATATTTCCACTGGTGGTACTTGCAGAACTACTCGCTGTTAGTGGTTTGTCTCCTGCAAGTGTCGCACTTGTATTAAAAACAGATCCTGGAGCAGATGCTGCGTTCCATCCCTGAAATCCAGATGGATAAACTATAGAACTCGCTGATAGGCCGATAAAAGTTTCCGTGTATGGTAATGATCCTACCGGGTCTGGCATTGTCTGTGCAGTCAGATTAGCTGACAAGCCGAACAGACATAAAAAAACCATTAGATGCCTGAAGAAGTAAATGTTTTTCATAAGCTTTAAAATAAATTTTTAAGACAATAAATTTATACCCTTTAAAGTTAAGAGAATATTATAAAACCATAAACTTAAACACACTAAACTTATAAACATTTCACAACAAAACACTCTTTTCAAGAAACTTCTATTTAATATTTTTAACAAAACAACAATTAAACAGCTAAATTTACATTTTTTACGCTATTCCTTTTTAACAAAAGAGCACAAAAAAGGCCATCTGAAAAACAGACAGCCTAATAATATATTTCAAAAAAAACCTAAACTGAAGTGTAACCGCCATCTGCAATAATGTAACTTCCCGTTGTATAAGAAGCTTTTTCAGAACTTAGGAAAACAACTAATTCAGCAATTTCCTCTGAAGTTCCTAAACGATTCATAGGCGCTTTTGCAGCTACTGCATCCATGGCGCTTTTGTCTAAATTGTTCTTCAGCAAAGCCGTTTCAATATAACCGGGTCCAACAGCATTACAACGAATATTTTTTTGAGCATATTCAACTGCGATGTTTTTACTTAATCCCACAACCGCATGTTTTGAAGCTGTGTAAGCAGGACTGTTTGGAGCAGCAACCTGCCCATGAATAGAGGCAATATTTACAATACTTCCGCCACCGTTTTTTTCCATTTGTTCCAGCTGATATCGGCAAGCATAAAAAACACCATTTAAGTTCAATGCAATTACTTTGTCCCATTCTTCCGGTTCATATTGACCTGTAGGTTTTGCCGGTCCACCCGTACCCGCATTGTTGCAGGCTATATCCAGACTGCCATATTTTTCAACCACTGTTTCAACCATTCTTTTATTATCACTTGCGCTCGAAGAATCTCCTTTAATAAAAAAAGCTTCTCCTCCTGCATCTTTTATAGCTTTTACGGTTTCGTCACCGTGCTCAGCATTTATATCCGAAATTACTACTTTTGCTCCCTCACGAGCGTAGGCTTCTGCTACAGCACGTCCAATTCCTGAACCTCCTCCTGATACAAAAGCCACTTTGTTTTCTAAAAGTGCCATTTTTAATAAATTTAAATTTGTATATACAAGTTACAAACATATTAATGGACAGAAAATATAAAAACTGAGTTTACAATAAAATTAACTGTAATTGCTAATGATATGTTATTTGACAATATAATTACATCAACTAACAAAAAAATCCGTAATCAATTTTCTTCCTCATCCAATTTCATGTTTCCGCGATCTTCATGGTTGTCCGGATTTGAATTTGGATAGCGGTTTGGCGTTATATCCGAATTCCGGTCTTTGTTTTCGACAGTCTTTTTTGCCTCTTCTTCAGTTTCTACTCCACGACTTGAATTTGGATTATTTGAAGTTGCATTCTCAATTTTCTGAATCTCTTTGTTTTCATTCCTTGCCCTTTCTACTATTTGTTTATTTCCCTGCACATCCGTAACAACTTCTTTTTTTAAATTTGCATCCTCAGATTTGCCGTCGTGCGAAATATTTTTTCCTTTCGATTCGTCTATATTTTTTTGTACTCCATTTATCTTTTTTGAACCTAAATTATTAGTTTTCATATCATTATTATTTAAAATTACTATTATAATATTACGAATTCTAAATTTTAAAACTAAATGGTTTAACATTGCCTTTAGTTTATTATACGATTATTTTTAATGAAGATGAAACAAACTATCTTTGCAAAAAATTAAAAATGCACAGACACTTTATTCTTTTTAAACCTTATGGCTACCTCAGCCAATTTATTTATGAATTAAAAAGGAAGAAAAAGCTTTTAGGTGAATTGCATGATTTTCCGGAAGGGACAATGGCAATAGGAAGGCTCGATGAAGATTCTGAAGGTTTGCTTTTGCTTACTACAGACGGAAAAGTCAGCGAACAGATAAGAAGCAAAAAAGTTGACAAAGAATATTACGTTCAGGTTGACGGAATTATAACTCCCGAAGCAATTGAACAATTGCAGCAAGGTGTAGAAATTGGTTTTGAAGGATTAAAATACAAAACAAAACCCTGTACCGCTTTTATCGTTACCGAAATTCCTGATTTTGGTCCAAGAGCCAAAAAGATCAGGGACGAACGTCATGGTCCAACCTCATGGGCTTCGATAACGGTTAATGAAGGAAAATTTCGTCAGGTTCGAAAAATGACAGCAGCAGTTGGTTTTCCGACTTTAAGGCTTGTACGAGTTCGGATAGGAAATGTATATTTGCAAGGCTTAAAAGCCGGAGAAGTCCGAGAGGTAGATCAATTTGAGAATTAGATAATGTGACAATTAGTCCATTAGATAATTCCAAAAAACTCATAACTCATAACTTATAACTCATAACTTATAACTCATAACTTATAACTCAAAAAGATGCTAAACGTTGTTCTCGTAGAACCGGAAATACCAAACAATACCGGAAATATTGGCCGCTTGTGTGTAGGCACAGAAAGCAGACTGCATTTAATTCATCCGTTTGGATTTGTAATTAATGATAAAAACCTAAAACGTTCCGGCTTGGATTATTGGGTTCACCTTGACGTAACCGAATATCAAAATGCTGAAGAATGGATAGCACAGATTCCGGATCAATCGCGTGTGTTTTTAATGAGTTCACATTCTGATAAATCGTATCTCGAAAATGAATTTCAGGATGGTGACTGGCTGGTTTTTGGTAAAGAAAGTGTTGGTTTGAGTAAGGAGTTTATGGCAAGATTCGAAAATCATTTGACTATCCCGATGTCAAAATTAATACGAAGTTTTAATATTGCCAATTCTGTTGCTTTTGTAGTGGGCGAAGCTAAAAGACAAATTGCTTTGAAGAAATAATTATGAGACCCATTATTGATTTAAATAACCTCAGCTATTCTAAAGAAACTAAGATTTATTTCACTCGAATGAATATTCTCCTTAGAATAGTAATTATGACGGCACTAATGGGAGTTTCAATTTATTATTTTGTAGATAATAAATTTTGGGTCGCACTTTTGACAGCGGGTATATTTTTATTTCAAATTCCTTATTTAACAGAATCTATAAAGCGAATAAACGAAATTCAGTTTAGGATTAATGCTAAAGGGATTCAATACCAAGATGACATGTTAGAAAGCTGGGACAATATTGAAAATGAAAGAGTCGAGAGTGTATACACTGATGAAGGAAGTGATCACTATTTTGTTTACTTTATTAAAGATTCTGGACAAGTAATGAAATTTGATATTGCTTCTTTAAGCATTGACAGCAGCGAATTAAAACATTGTCTTTATATACAGCGAGGCCGTTTTGAGAATGAAAAAGCCGGAAAGATTTAGAGCTATCTTTTTCTTTAAATTTGAAAATATTAATTCCTTTTGAAAACAATTGCCCTAGCCCAGATCGAAGCGGCATCCTTTTATTTTTTTCCTTTAAAAAAATAAAAGATACAGCGGAGAGCGGGAATAGCTTCTAATAGAAACAGAAAATGATATTCGAATTAAAACTCTTTCTTACTGATTTATTTTTTGCTTTCAGCATTTTTACTTTGCTGTTTTTTATTGTTTCAATTTTTAGCAAAAAAGCATTTTTAAAAAATCTGGACGAAGAAGTTTCGCGTTTTATTGTTTTTACGGGAATAATTTATGCAGTGCTTTTAGTTGTCGAAATTTTTATAAATCTCAATAGTTCTGATCAGGAAGGACGGTTTTCTTATTATGAGTTGATTTTTGGAAAATATTGGGTAACATTCTGGATCGAACCTTTGGTCTGGATCTTGATGACACAGTTGCTTAGGTTTAAGAAAATAAGAAGAAATGTTTTTTTAAGATTGCTTTTCAGTTTCATATTTATTCTAACAATAGAAAATATAATCTCTTTTTACAGTCTTTTTAATCGTGATTATCTGCCAAGTTCGTGGCGAATAAAATCTTCTTTATTTATCTATCCTTCCAATATATTTTTGGAGATTTTAATGAAGGTTTTTATTTTATTAGTGTTGGTTGGGATTTTCTATACTATAGATTGGAAAATAAAGGATTGGAAAATATCCAAAATTAAGTCACAATAAACTTCCCTTTCTCAGCATCAAAAACAATATGTTCGTCTTTAAATAAAGCAGAGAAACATCCTTTTGAAATTAAATTACAAGGTTCGTCCTGAACTACCATTTCCGGAGTCATGATAATCATTTCGTCGCTGAGCTGAATAGCCAGATCAATGTCGTGCGTTGAAAATAAAATGCATTTTTGAGTTTCCTGTGTTAGCTTTTTCAGCAATTTGAATAGTGAAACTTTATGCAGTAAATCGAGATGCGTTGTGGGTTCGTCCAGAATAATTAAAGGAGTGTCCTGTGCCAGAGCTCTTGCGATTAAAACTTTTTGCAATTGACCATCGCTTATTTCAAAATGCCTTTTTGCAGCTAAATGTTCAATTTGTGTCAACTGCATTGCCTGACTTACTTTCTCAATATCGATTTCTGTTAAAGTTCCTACCCAATTGGTATAAGGCTGGCGGCCCAAGGCAACCAATTCAAATACCGAAAGATTGCTTGGAGGCAATTTTTCAGTTAAAACCAAACTTAAGCTTTGTGCTAAATCTAATGGTTTGTAGGTGTTTATATTTTTATCATTTAGAGAGACACTTCCTTCTAATGCTGGCTGAATTCCTGTAATCGTTCTCAGCAATGTCGACTTTCCTACTCCGTTGGCTCCAATTAAAGCAATGAGTTTTCCTGAATCAAAAGTCAAATTTAAATCCTGAGCAATAGTCACAGCAACTTTCTTGGTTTTGTAGCCAATACTTAAATTTGAAGTGGAGAGGATTGTGTTCATTTTTGCCATTGATTTAAACTAATTACTTGAAATTCCTTTTTCGTACCAATAACCAAATCACAACCGGTGCCCCAATTATAGACGTAATAGCATTTATTGGAAGCGTCACATCAAAACCGGGCATTTGAGAAACTATATCACAGAATAGCACGATAATAGCTCCAAAAAGCAAAGTACTCCAAAACAAAATCATATGATTACTGGTTTGGAAAGTCAGTTTTGCAATATGTGGAACTGCAAGGCCAATAAAAGCAATCGGACCTGCAAAAGCGGTGATACTTCCGGCTAGAATACTGGTCGCAAAAATGATTATTAATCTGGCTTTCTTGAAATTCAGCCCCATACTTTTTGCATAATTTTCTCCCAGTAGCAAAGCGTTCAAAGGCTTGATACTGCATGCACTTAAAACTAAGCCAAAAGACACACTAATAGCTAAAACAATGATTGATTTCCATGAAAGGTTTCCAAGATTTCCTAAGGACCAAAAAGTAAATTTCTGAAGCTGTTCAGCAGTACTAAAATAGGTCAAAACACTTACGATTGCCGTTGTAAAGCTTCCAAACATTAATCCAACGATCAAAATTGCCATTGTATCCCGTAATCGCTGTGAAACTAACAAAACCAGGAGTAAAACGAGTGTGCTTCCTAAAGTCGAAGCCAAAACAATTCCGTATGATGATAATGCAATTATTTTCAAAAAGGACGGCAAAAAGCCTGCCCCCAGAATCACAAAAGCTACGCCCAAACTTGCACCTGAACTTAATCCTAAAACATAAGGTCCTGCAAGCGGATTTCTAAACAAAGTCTGCATCAGCAAACCGCTTATTGAAAGTCCCGTTCCAACTAAAATGGCGGTAATGGCTTTTGGCAAACGATAGTTAATAATGATATATTCCCAAGTCGATTTACTAGCCTCACCTCCCGTTAAACTTGCATAAACATCTTTAAACGGAATATTCACCGAACCCAAACTAATACTCGCAAAAAACATCAGAAGAAGTCCTAAAGCTAAAATGCTAAATAAAATCGTATTTCTTTTTCTGTTCGGCAATTTAGTTCAGTTTAGTTGCAAAAGTAAACTCATAACCCGGCAATAAATCCGGATGAAAAATTTTAATATAATCTTTCAGAACCAAATCAGGCCTGCTTGGTGATAATTCATAATAAATAGTTCCGCCTGTGGCTCCAAACTTACTTTCTAAACAATAAACTGATTCGTTTTTAAAAGCATCAAATTCATTATAATGCGGATTTGCTTTTTGTAATTCGTCTAAAGTTTTAAAGGATCCTGAAACAATCCAGAAGTTTGCGGTTTGGGCTTTGTCTAAAACTTTTTCAAATGACAAGCCCTGGCTTCCGGTGCCTTCTAAATCTGACCATAAATAATTAGACTGAGCATCTTTCATAAATTTGGCAACCCAGCTGTTTCCTTTTGCCACATACCATACATCTTCATACATTGAACCGTACAAAACAGTAGAAGCTACAGGTTTTCCGGCTACTAATTTTTTTGCCTGATCATAACTTGTCACAATTTTATCGAATAATTCTTTTGCTTTGTCTTCTTTTCCAAATAAGGCCCCGTAAAGTTTAATCCATTCTGCTTTGCCAAGTGGAGACTGCTCCATCCAATCAGCCTGAATTAGTACATTTAAGCCACTTTTTTTCAAATTATCCAACATTGGATTATTATTGTCTACTCCAAAAGTCACAATCAAATCCGGTGACAATTCTATTAATTGTTCCATATTTAATTTTTCGTTCTGCCCCACATTTTTAACAGCACCTTTATCTATTAATGCTCTGGTTTTTTCAGAAGAAATATAATCTGTATGCGGAAACCCCGTCAGTTTGTTTTCGACATCGAGCATTTCAAGAAACGGAATATTGGTTGTTGAAGTCACCACAACTGATTCCAAAGGCACTTTAATCGTTGTATAATTCTGTAGACTGTCAGGCACTTCAGCATTTTTTTCTTTTAAAATATATTTAAACTTTTTATTGGCTTCCGGCCAGGGATTCGAAACTGTCACAATTGAGTATCCTTCGTGTTTTACAATAGAAAGTCCGGAAGCATACTCGATAGTATTTTTAGGAATTTTAGAAGTTACAATTTGATTGCTTTCATTTTTCTTACATCCTGTCAGTATAAAAAATGAGACAATAAAAATAAATTTAGAAAATAAATGTTTCATATGCATGTTATATTGTTTCAGGAAATATGGCATTATTATTGTCTGCTTCCCAATAATGTCTTTATCAATAATGACAAAGGTAACGTAATTTATTATTATTTTTTATCTACCTTTATTCTTACAAATTTAGACAAACCAATTTTTAAATATTTATGAATAATATAAAAACGAAAGTTTGTTCAAGCTGTGAATCTTCCTTTAGCTGCGGAAATATTTCTCCTGAAAACAATTGCTGGTGCAATGACTTTCCTCCGATATTTAATCTTTCAGAAGGAGGAGACTGTCTTTGTCCAGAATGTTTTAAAGAAGCATGTATCGACAAAATTGATGCCTATGTAGAAACTATTACTCCTAAAAAAGCACTTAAAAACAAAGCTATATGCTTACCAAAAACTGAAAAACTAATTGAAGACATTGATTATTACATTGAAAATGGCAATTATGTTTTTAAAACCTGGTTTCATTTAAAAAGAGGAACCTGCTGCGGGAATGCCTGTCGTCATTGCCCTTATTAATTATAAATCATAAATTGTTAGTTGTTAATGAAAAATAACATTGTAAAAGATAAAAGTTTTGATTTTGCTATTCGAATAGTCAAATTACATCAATATTTATGCATTGAGAAAAAAAAATCACTCTCTCCAAACAGCTCCTGCGATCCGAAACCAGTATTGGTGCTATGATAAGAGAAGCAGAGCACGCTGAAAGTAAAAATGATTTTATTCATAAATTTGCAATAGCTCAAAAAGAAGCCAATGAAACAATTTATTGGTTGGAACTTCTCAAAGCAACTGACTATTTAAATGAAAAAGAATTCGGGAACATTAACAATAATGCAATTACAATATTAAAATTAATAACCAGCATAATTAAAAATACTAAAAGCCAAGTTATGGCTAAGCAAGTTCTTTCTTAATTAATAACTAACAATTTATAATCAACAATTTAAATAATGATTTACTTAATTACCGGAGGTGAACGTTCCGGAAAAAGCAGCTACGCTCAGACTTTAGCTTTACAACTTTCAAATGCGCCAATTTATGTCGCTACAGCCAGAAAATGGGATGCTGATTTCCAGAACCGAATTGACCGTCATCAACAGGAACGCGACGAACGATGGGCCAATATTGAAAAAGAAAAATATTTGAGTGAAATTGACTTTTCAGACAAAACAGCTTTGATTGACTGCGTAACGCTCTGGCTGACTAATTTTTTTGTTGATACCAAAAATGATGTTTCATTATCACTTGAAGAAGCAAAAAGCGAATTTGAAAAAATAGCCAGTCAACCCAATACTAACCTGATTATTGTAACAAACGAAATTGGAATGGGTGTTCATGCCGATACTCACATTGGCAGAAAATTTACCGAACTGCAAGGCTGGATGAATCAGTTTCTGGCTTCAAATGCAGACGAAGTGGTTTTGATGGTTTCAGGTATTCCGGTTAAAATAAAAGGTTAGGCAAATTTCAATGGCAAAAATCAATATCAATTAACAAACAAATTCCAACATTTTAAATTCCAAATTCCAAAGCTCTGCCTTAACTTTACATAAATTCAAACATCAAGATTATTGCAATTGATTTTTGAAATTGTAATTAATATTGATTTTGACATTGTAATTGATTTTTGAAAATGAGCAATCTGGACGATATATTAAAATCACGCCGTGATACCCGACATTTTACCGCCGATGAAGTTCCTGATGAAGTAATCGAAAAAGCTTTACAGGCCGGACATTGGGCACCTTCTGTAGGATTAACGGATGCTACAAGATATTATATCATCAAATCTGCAGAAGTAAAGAGTGCAGTTAAAAATTTATTTTTGGATTATAATAAAAAGGCCGAAGAACTTACAGATAATCCCGAGCAAAAAGAACATTACAAATCCCTGAAACTGGAAGCGATTGAAGAAGCCCCAATCGGGCTTATCATTGCGTACGACAGATCGGTTCTGAATCAATTTACAATTGGAACTGTTGGAAGCAATGAGGCAGTAAAATTTAGTTCGGTTTGTGCAGCTCAAAATATCTGGCTCTCCCTTACAGAGCAAGGATATGGGATGGGATGGGTTTCGATTTTAAATTATTATCAGTTTAAAAAAATACTTAACCTACCCGAAAACATTGAACCTCTTGGTTATTTCTGCATAGGAAAACCTGCAACCAATTACGATAATCAACCGATGTTACAGCAACTGCATTGGAAACAAAAATCTGAAACTCCGGATTGTACAGAAATTAAAAGTGTTGCTCTGAATCATGTGTCGGATTTTGTTTTAAAACCTCAATCTGAAACTGAAGACGAAACCAATTTCAGCAGACTGCTACAGGAAAAAATAGATTCTAAAACCAAACCTGTTGGTGCTTTAGGCACTTTAGAAACTTTGGCTTTTCAGTTAGGTACAGTTTTTAAAACTTTAAATCCAAAAATAAACAATCCTAATATTGTCGTTTTTGCAGCTGATCACGGAATTGCAAATCACAGTGTAAGTGCTTATCCGCAGGATGTAACCAGACAAATGGTTGGCAATTTCATGGAAGGCGGTGCTGCGATCAATATTTTTTGTAAGCAGAATAATATCGAACTATCAATCGTAGACGCTGGTGTGAACTATGATTTTCCAACCAATGCTAAATTGATCAATGCTAAAATTGCTAAAGGAACCCAATCTTTTTTGCATGCACCTGCAATGAGTGAAACCGAATTGCAGTTGTGTTTTGAAAAAGGAAAATCAGTTGTCGAAACTATTGCCAAAACAGGTTCTAATTGCATTGGTTTTGGCGAAATGGGAATTGGAAACACTTCGACAGCTTCAGTTCTGATGAGCGTTTTAACCGGTTTTCCGATTGAAGAATGTGTTGGAAAAGGAACAGGAGTTATTGACGAAAAATTAATTCAGAAACAAAATCTTCTTAAAAAAGCGATTGAAAATTATTCTGGTCCGGCCGAATTAATGCAGCAGCTCGCTTACTTTGGAGGTTTTGAAATCATACAAATGACAAGCGGAATGTTAACAGCTTTCGGGAACAATATGATTATTTTGGTTGATGGTTTTATTTGCAGTGTTGCCTTTTTAATTGCTTCGAAAATAAATCCTGATATTTTGCAAAATGCTGTTTTCTGCCACTGCTCTGCTGAAAAAGCACATCAAAAATTATTAAACTATCTGCAGGTAAAACCAATTTTAAATTTAGATTTGCGCCTTGGAGAAGGAACAGGCTGTGCTGTTGCTTTTCCTATTCTGAAATCTGCCGAGGCTTTTTTGAATGAAATGGCAAGTTTTGAAAGTGCGGGAGTGAGTAGGAAATAAAAGCAATTGCAAATTTCAATTAAAATATAAAAATCAAATCTTTTAATGAAAAAAGAACTACATATTTTCTTTACATGTCTAATGTTTTACACCCGGATTCCATGTCCGAAAAACATCAGTCACGATCCTGAATATTTAAACAAAGCCACACGATATTTCCCTTTAATTGGCTGGATTGTGGGAAGCATATCATTTGTTGCTTTCTATGTTTCTTATCTTTTTCTTTCTACAGAAACAGCTGTAATTTTAGCAATCATTGCTTCTATACTCACAACAGGCGCCTTTCACGAAGATGGCTTTGCTGATGTCTGCGATGGTTTTGGCGGAGGTTGGACTAAAGAAAAAATCCTCATGATTATGAAAGACAGTGCAATTGGCGCTTATGGTGCGATTGGTTTAGTGCTGCTTTTTTTATTGAAATTCAAATTACTTTCTGAATCTGTTTTGCTTTTTTCGAATGAAAAATATTTGGTTTTTCTGCTGTTTATTTCTGCACATTCCTTAAGTCGCTTGGCTGCAATCTCAATTATTTTTACACATCAATATTCGCGCGATGATGCTTCGAGTAAAAGCAAGCCCATTGCAAAAAACCATAGCTGGAAAGAAGTTTTCGGTTCCTTTTTCTTCGGACTGCTTCCTTTATTGGCACTCTCCTATTTTCAATACAAACTACTTTTAGCCCTCATCCCTGTTTTCTTAACCCGTTATTTTCTGGCTCGTTATTTTCAAAAATGGATTGACGGCTATACCGGTGATTGTCTGGGCGCTACCCAACAAGTTTGCGAAGTGGTTTATTATTTAAGCATTCTTTTTATATGGAAATTTATTTAGTTCGCCATACCGAAACGACCTGCGAAAAAGGAATTTGCTACGGACAATCTGATGTGGATTTAGCGGAGCCTTTTGAGTCTGTTTTCGAAAACATTCTTTCACAACTACCTTCTAAAGCAATAATTTTTTCGAGTCCATTGAAACGATGTGTTACTTTGGCAAAATACATTCAAAATAATATAAAAACTATTTCTTATGAGGAAGATAAACGCCTGATGGAAATGAACTTTGGTGATTGGGAAATGAAAAACTGGAATAGTATTCCGCAAGAACAGCTCAATCCGTGGATGGAAGATTTTGTCAATATTAAAGTTTCAAATGGAGAATCCTTTGTTGAATTGCATGAAAGGGCTAATGATTTCTTATCCGAAAAAAAATCAAAAAAAATAAATCATCCGGTTATTATAATCGCTCATGCAGGTATTATCAGGAGCTTTTTATGTCATCATTCGTCATTACCATTAAAAGATGCTTTTCAAAATAAAGTAGATTTTGGAGAAGTCATCAAAATAATTTTTTAAAGTATCATTTGTTTAGAATTTCTTTTAAAAAGTAAAACAAATTTGATTTTTACATATTTTTAACTTTATCTTTGCACGCAATTAAGGTTGTGTTTTATTTATCAAAACACATTAAAAGGGAATCAAGTAACTGATTTTAAATATTTTAAAACCATAAATCTTGAGCTGTACCCGCAACTGTAAGCTTAATTCTTTTTAAAGAATGCTTGTTGTTATCTACAAAACCACTGTCATCCGTGATGGGAAGGTAAACAGCAAGACGCAAGCCAGGAGACCTGCCTTATTAACAAATATCGAACTCTCGGGAAAAAGAGTGTAGAAATTATGACTTTAAAAAAACGATTTATTTTTTCCTTTCTGCTTTTGTGCCAGATTATTTGGGCGCAGAATGACTCTATTACAAAATTAAAAGAAGTTATTGTTTCGGATTCAAATCTTAAAAGATTTGCAAATACACAATCGATTCAACGATTAAGTGACTCTATAATCAGTAAAAATGAATCTTCATTAACTTCTCTTTTAAACTACAACACCGTTATTTATTTTAAAGAGAATGGTTTAGGAATGACTTCATCTCCGTCATTTAGAGGAACAACATCACAACAAACAGTTGTGGTCTGGAACGGAATAAATATAAACTCTCAATTACTTGGTCAGGCTGATTTTAACACTATCTCTACACGTGGTTTTAATTCTATTGATGTTAAAGCAGGCGGAGGAAGTGTAGTATATGGCAGTGGTGCAATTGGCGGTACGATTCATTTAAACAATGATTTGAAATTTACAAATACATTCAAAAATGAATTTCAGATTTACTATGGCGAATTTAATACGTTAAGTGCAGTTTATGGTATTACAGCATCTACCGAAAAATGGAGTGTGGATGCTAGCTTTACCAGAAACAATTCAGACAACGATTTTAAATATATAGGTCAGAAAGTATGGAATACTAATGGACAATATTACAACAATACATTTGACGCAGCTATTGGATACAAAATAAACCAGAATAACAGTATCAAATTTTACAGCGAAATTTTTGATGGAGAGCGTCACTTTTCTTTGACATCTCCAAATGCAACAAAAACAAAATATCAGGATTACAATACCCGTAATTTATTGACCTGGAGCAGCAGTTTTAACAAATTTGAAACCAATTTAAGACTTGCTTATATCTCAGAACATTATAAATATTATGAAGATATAAAAAATGAAAGCTTTACTTCAGGGGGTGTAAAAAGTTTTATCGGAAAATATGATATTGATTATGCAATCTCTTCTGTAATAAAAATTAGTGCAATTTTAGATTATACAAAAAATAATGGATTAGGTTCAGGAGTTGGCAGAAACAATCGTGAAATTGGCGGAGCAAGTATTTTATGGAAACATAATTTAAACGAAAAATGGAATTACGAATTGAGTGCCAGAAAAGAGATTTCAGACGTTTATAAAAGTCCTGTTCTTTTTTCTGCAGGTTCACGATATAATTTTTCAGATTTTTATCAGCTTAAATTTAATATATCCAGAAATTTCAGGATTCCAACCTTTAACGATTTATTTTGGACAGGAAGTGGTAATCCTGACTTAAAACCTGAAAGCTCTTTTCAGGCAGAAATAGGAAATGAATTTAAACATAAAGACTTCCGATTAACGGTTACTGCCTATGGAATGAAAATAAAAAATATGATTCGATGGCTGCCGAACAATACCGGAAACTGGTCTCCGGAAAACACAGACAGTGTTACTATTTATGGTGCTGAAGCACTCTTGGGATGGAAGAAAAACTTTAATAAGCATACATTTGATTTTAGCGGAACATATGCTTATACAGTTTCATTAAACGATAAAACTGACAAACAGCTTTTTTACGTACCATACCATAAACTTACCGGCTCATTATCTTATTACTACAAAAAGATTTCGGCTTATTATCAAATTATGTATACAGGAGAAATTTTCACCACATCAGATAACAATCCAAAATACATTTTGGATGCTTATAATGTTTCAAACGTTGGTGCAGATTATAATTTCAGCAAAAAAAATATTTTTAAAATTGGTGTCAGAATGGCCAATTTATGGAACGAAAAATATGAAGCGCAACCAAGCCGCTATATGCCTGGAAGAAACGCAACCATTTATTTAAACTTAAATTATTAAAAATGAAATTTAAAAATCTTTATTTAGGACTTATTGCATCTGCTTTTTTATTTGCTTCCTGCAGCAGTGATGATAATACTATAATTGACACCCCATTAGGAGCATATGACAATGGTGTATTGATTTTAAACGAAGGAAATTTTGGAAATCCAAATGCATCGGTATCTTATATATCTAACGACTTAATGACTTCACAAAACAACATATTTTCTGTTGTAAACCCTACAAAAGTATTAGGAGATGTAGCACAATCATTAAGCTTCAGTGATGACAAAGCGTTTATTGTTATAAACAATTCTAATGAAGTAGAGGTTGTTAACAGATATACTTTTGCAAGCCTTGGAACCATTACTGAAAAACTAGAAAACCCGCGTTACAGTGTCGTTTTAAACAATAAATTATATGTAACTAATGCTATCTCAAATGCCGTAACAGTTTATAACGCTACAACATATGCTTATATTACCTCGATTTCATTAAACAAAACTGCTGAAAAAATCGTAGCTGCAAATGGAAAATTATACGTAACAAACGGTGCATTTGGAAAAGGAAATGAAGTTACCGTAATAAATGAATCAACTAATACAGTTTCTACAACTATCACTGTTGAAGAAGGAGTAAACTCTATTGAGGTGTATGATGGTACCGTATATGTATTATGCGGAAACAAAGACAGGACTAAACTTTTTAAAATTAATGCTGCAAATGACGCTGTAACATCAATCGAGTCCACTACATTGAAAGACGCTTTAAACATGGACATTGACGGAAATAAAATATATTATACCCAAGGAACTGGCGTATATGCAATAAATACAAATGCTACAGCTTTTTCAAACACACCTTTATTTTCAGTTACAGATAACAGCTGGTCTACCTTTTATGGATTTGGGGTAATTGATGGTAAAATATATTCCGGAGATGCAAATGGATTTACTGCAGACGGAATTGTTACAGTATATTCTACTACAGGAACAGCATTAAAAACTTTGACTGTTGGCATAGGACCAAATGGTTTTTATTCAAACAATTAAAAAACAAAATGCCCTTATAACAAAATTATAAGGGCATTTTTAAACAACCATTATGATAAAAAAATTACTTTTTACCTTATTACTTACATCATCGCTAATTTCTGCACAATCATATGCCCCGGCAGCAGGTCAGACCGGCAGTACAGCTATAGCAAAAAACAGTTCCGTTTTTATAGGCTGGGCAACAGGGATTACAGTTGTAAGAGGTCCTCAGGATATTGCTATAGCAAATAGCCCTTTAGCTTCTACCGGAACACCCGAAGACGGAATGAAAGGCGGTACATCAGGATCAGGTGTTGTGTGTCTGGGTGATGGGGGAAGCGCAACCTTAACTTTCGACACTCCAATCGTTAATGGTTCAGGATTTGATTTTGCTGTTTTTGAAAATGGTTTTTCTGATACTTTTTTAGAATTGGCCTTTGTAGAAGTCAGCTCAGATGGTATTAATTTTTTCAGGTTTCCTTCACATAGCGAAACACAAACCACAACTCAAATTGGAGGTTTTGGAGCAGTTGATTGCAGATACATTAATAACCTAGCCGGAAAATATCGTACTGGTTTTGGAACTCCATTTGATTTATCAGACATTCAGGATAATACTCTGTTAGATAAAAACAATATTACATATGTTAAAATAATCGATGTAATTGGTACAATTAATCCTTTGTATGCCTCTTATGACAGTAAAGGAAATATAATCAATGATCCTTACTCGACTGGTTTTGCGGCAGGAGGTTTTGATTTGAATGGCGTGGGCGTGATTAATCAGAAATCAGCAACATTAGGGGGTAAAGACTTTAATATTGATTCTGTGATGTTATATCCAAATCCTGCTTCAGATATTGTTTATTTAAATAGCAACGAAAAAACCAGTATTATCATTTTTGATATAACCGGAAAAATTGTGAAAAATCTCCCTACATCAAATTACAACGATATTATAGTTTCTGATATAATTCCCGGAACATACCTGTTTGAGATAACCGCTCAGGATAGAAAAGCGGTTAAAAAAATAATTATCAATTAGTTAATTTTGTTTTTTTTTTAAAATTGTTTTGGAAAAAAAAGGCTTTCAGAAATGAAAGCCTTTTTTATATTTTTACAATTATAGAAACTCTTTTGGAATACTTTCAAAATACATTTCTTTTCCAAAGCGACGCATTGATTTTGAATCTGTAAAATAAGGAAGAACAAGTCCTTTTTCAGTTTGAATTCTTTTTGACGTTAAACCTGTTATTTTAGAAATGGCCAGATTCAATAAAGGTTCAGACGCATCACCTAAAACTCCGTAACTGCTCACACGTTCATCTTGTGCAAAAGTGGGCGCCAATCCTCCTGTATAATCCCCAAAATTAGCAGAATTCGAAATTTTAAAAACCAAAGGCTGCATCGCATATTTGTGTATCGGATTTACTCGTGTTTTAGATAAAGTTTTGGAGTCATAAACGGTATAAGATCCAACATTTTTACCTACAGTTGTTTCTCCAACCTGAATTACATTAATATATGGTTTTAAACCGTTAATAACTAACTCACTTGCAGAAGCTGTACTTCCTGTGGTTATAACATACAGTGTGTTTAATTTTAAACTATTTATTGCCTTTCCGTCAAAGGATGATACAAATCTGCTATTTAATGACTCTAATTGTGAACTGCTTAGACTATTCATCTGTTTGGCATTATACTGTGTTTTTGCAAAAATATCATCTGAGAATTGTCCTGTAATCATACTTGCTAATCTAATCGCAGAACGAACTGAACCTCCTGGGTTATATCTTAAATCCAGAACTAAATCAGTAACTCCTTCAGTTTTCAGCTTGCCAAAAACCTGATTTAGTTCATTATCATATTCAGCATAAAAACCATTATACATTAAATATCCTATTTTATGGCTTCCCGAAGTTATTATTTTATTGATTAAAATTGGATTTTCTTCTAAAACCGTTTTTGTTAACGCTACAGATTTACCGTTTAACTCAAAAGTACTACCATTATAATTGGCTAAATTTAAGGTATAACTATCATACTCAGAATTTAAAAGTAATGATCTATAATTTGATTCTGTAAGTGGTATTCCATTCACACTGGTAAATAAATCACCTCGTTTAATATCTTTCTTTGAAGCATCAGAGTTAGGAATAATATAACGTATATAGCCTACTAAATCATTTGATCCTTCTGCTTGCCTTCCTAATCCAAAATCAATACCACTATTTTTTGTAATACCATTTAATTCTTGCTCTAAAACGGTATAGTCATCTACAATCCAGCTAAAACGATCGATAGCATCTCCATTAGGGTACTTGCTTTTAGGTTTATTTAGCAAATCTTGAAATAAATCTTCTGGCGTTGAATAGCCTTCCAAAAAAGAATTTAAATCCTCCTGACCCGTAAAACGATTGTCGGCCAAATTAGGAACATCGGCTTGCCATAAATAAACTTTATTCAATCCTCTCCATATAAAATTATTTATTTGCAGATCTTTTGGAGTAGCAACATCATCTTTATCGTCACAAGATTGCAGGCTAGATGCAATCAAAAGAAAGTAAACGAGACTTCTTAATGTTTTTTTCATAAAATAGTGGTTTCAATATAGTATAAACGTAAAAATAGTACCTTTAGTTTTAACTATATAAATGTACAGGGTTTTTTTACAACATTTTTTTAACTTGTCTTGTAACAAAAATAATACTGCCTCGTCTTGAATATATAAGCCAACCAAATCTTTGATTTATGAAATGAATATGATCATAAACAGATCAAAGACAAATAGAAATATGTGAATTCTATATTACCGGCCAAAAATCAATAAAAAACCACAAATGAACCAAGTTGTATTTATAGAATTAATAAATCCTTTTAAAGACAAAGTTTTTCGTCTGGCAAAAAGATTATTGACAAGCACTGAAGAGGCTGAAGATGCAACTCAGGAAGTTATGGTAAAATTATGGAACAAAAAAGACAATTTAGGCACGTATAATAATGTCGAGGCTGTAGCGATGACAATGACTAAAAATTATTGTCTGGATCAATTAAAATCTAAAAGAGCAGATAATCTTAAAATTGTACATAATAATTTTACGGATCGTGAACCTCAATTAGACAAAAAACTAGAAGACTCGGATAGTTTAGAATGGGTAGAAAAAATAATAAGCCAGTTGCCTGAACAGCTTCAAATACTAATTCAGCTCCGCGATGTTGAACAATATGAATTCGATGAAATCGCAAAAATTGTTAACATGAATGAAACAGCTATAAGAGTAGCACTTTCAAGAGCGAGAAAAAAAATAAGAGAATCAATGATTAACACACACCGTTATGGAATTAAATAAAATAGAAAATATATTAGAAAAATACTTTCAGGGAGAAACAAGTATTGCTGAAGAAAATGAATTACGAGACTATTTTTCCTCATCAAATGTTGCGCAGCATTTGGAGCAATACCAACCAATTTTCAGTTATTTCTCCCAGGTAAAACAACAAAAATCGACGTATGAACTCGAGGACCTCGATCAAACAGGCAAAGCAATTCCGCTACAAACTAAAAAACAAAATGTGGGGTGGTTATCAATTGCAGCTTCTGTTGTTGTTTTACTAGGAATTGGAACCTATTTTTATACTAGCGAAAAAACCACAACTCCGGTTGTTGCGCAATCAGAATTAGGAACCTATGACAATCCTGAAAAAGCCTTTGCCGAAACACAAAAAGCTTTGGCTCTATTGTCAAATAATGTTAATGTAGGTATTGAAAGTGTACAATACATTAAAGAATACGAACAATCAAAAAATAAAATTTTCAAACAATAATTAAATTAAACAGATATGAAAAATTTCATCATAACAGTAATTTTGGCTTTTTTTACACATGCCTTTTATGCACAAAATGCATTTGATAAATTTGACGGGCAGGACGACGTAACATCAGTAATTGTCAATAAAAAAATGTTTGACATAATGAGTAAGGTAAAAGTAGATCCATCTGATAAAGAAACTCAACAATACATGAATCTTATTAAAAAACTGGACAATTTAAAAGTGTTTACTACAAAAAACTCAAAAATTGAAGCCGATATGAAGCTTTCTGCTGATAAATATATCAAAACAGCAAATTTAGAAGAATTGATGCGCATAAATGATAGCGGGAAAAACGTGAAAATATATGTTAAATCAGGCGCTACTGATACTAAAATCAAAGAATTATTCATGTTTATCGATGGTGCAAAAAATGAAGACACCGTTTTATTATCCTTGACAGGAAACTTTGATTTAAATGAAATTGCTGTCCTGACAGATAAAATGAAATTACCGGGCGGTACAGACTTAAAAAAAGCCTCTAAAGGCAAAAAATAAGATGAAAGTTGGTATTTTTATCCCGGCACTTTTAGCATTGCTAACTTTAATAAGTTGTAATTCTGAACCTTCATTACAAAAATACTTTGTAGAAAATACAGAGAATAAGGATTTTATTGCATTGGATGTTTCTCCAAGCATTCTAAACCTAGAAAAAACTAAATTATCACCAGAGCAAAACGAAGCCTTAAAGTCCTTCGACAAGATGAATATTCTCGCTTTCAAAGCCAATGATAAAAATCAGGCACAATTTGAAACAGAGCGGGCAAAAGTAAAAGCGATTTTAAAAAATGCCAAATATCAGGAGTTAATGAAAGTTGGTTCCGGTAAAGATGGCGCCTCAATAAGTTATGTTGGCACTGATGAAAACATCGAAGAATTTATAATTTTTGCCAACAGAAAAGAAAATGGTTTTGCTGTTGTTCGTGTTTTAGGAAAGAATATGAATCCAAATAACATTATAACTTTAATATCGGTTTTGAAAGAATCAAAAATCGACATGGAACAATTAAAACCATTACAGGAATTGGTTAAATAATCTATCTCAGGTTTCAACAAAAGCTCCAATTCAGGAGCTTTTTTGCTGTATACATTTGAAAGATTATACGTTATAATTTAGTTCGGTTTTTATTTTAATGTGTGCCGAATTTAATTATATTTGCCTATAACCAAAACTAGATTATTAAACATGGTACAAAAAACATCAAATGCCTTTATAGCGGCATCTTGGGTAGCTCTTGGGGCAGGAACAATTGGATTTATAGTTGGATTAGCAAGAGCCGAAATGCTGTTAAATGAAAAAGGATATTATTTTACCGTTCTAATGTTCGGATTATTTGCAGTAGTTTCATTGCAGAAAAGTGTTAGGGACCGACTTGAAAATCTTCCTGTAACTGATATTTATTATGGGATTTGCTGGTTTGGAACACTTTTATCAATTGTACTTTTAGTTGTTGGACTTTGGAATGCAACTATTTTACCAAGTGAAAAAGGATTTTATGCTTTTGCTTTTTTACTAGCGTTGTTTGGCGCTATTTCTGTTCAAAAAAACACAAGAGATAATATGTCATTTAGCCAAAACGAATAAAAAATTAATATTTTTATTAAATGCAAAAAAGCCTCAAAATTTTAGATTTTGAGGCTTTTTTTATTAGAATCTTGTATTATTTACTCAAATACATTTTTCTTCTTGAATACAATTCATAGAATTGATCATCTTTTAAATCATCAATAAACAAAATGCTCTCCCCTGTTGATTTCATCTCAGGCCCTAATGCTTTATTTACATTTTGGAATTTACTGAAAGAGAATACCGGCTGTTTGATAGCATATCCTTTTAATTGTGGATTAAAATCGAAGTCCGTTACTTTATTGTGACCTAACATTACTTTTGTAGCGTAGTTTACATAAGGCTCTCCATAGGCTTTTGCAATAAACGGTACTGTTCTGGATGCTCTCGGATTTGCTTCGATAATATAAACTGTATCATCTTTAATTGCAAACTGAATATTGATCAAACCAACTGTTTTTAAAGCTCTCGCAATTTTATAAGTATGATCTTTTATCTGCTGCATCACGAACTCTCCTAAGTTAAAAGGAGGTAATGTAGCGTTACTATCTCCAGAGTGAACTCCGCAAGGTTCGATATGCTCCATAATTCCGATGATATACACATTACCATCAGCATCACAAATTGCATCAGCTTCTGCTTCGATTGCTCCGGCTAAATAATGATCTAAAAGCAATTTATTTCCTGGAATTGTTTTCAATAAGTTGATAACGTGCTCTTCGAGTTCTTTTTTATTGATAACGATTTTCATTCCCTGACCTCCTAATACATAAGAAGGACGAATCAATAATGGAAAATCTAAAGTGTCTGCTAAGGCAGAAGCTTCATCAGCTGTTTCAGCAATTCCGAATTGTGGGAAAGGAATATGTAATTCTCTCAATAGGTCTGAGAAGCGCCCTCTGTCTTCAGCTAAATCAAGTGCATCAAAACTGGTTCCGATGATTTTTACACCATATTTAGATAGTTTTTCAGCTAATTTTAAAGCGGTTTGTCCGCCTAACTGAACGATAACTCCTTCCGGTTTTTCATGCTGAATAATGTCGTAAATATGTTCCCAGAAAACAGGCTCAAAGTATAATTTATCAGCTGTATCAAAATCAGTCGAAACTGTTTCCGGATTACAGTTGATCATAATCGTTTCGTAACCACATTCTTTTGCTGCTAAAACTCCGTGCACACAAGAATAATCAAACTCAATTCCTTGTCCAATTCTGTTTGGCCCTGAACCTAAAACAATGATTTTCTTTTTGTCAGTCACAATGCTTTCATTATCTACATAACGCTCGCCATTTACTTTTTCAATTTCAGCCTCAAAAGTAGAATAGTAATAAGGTGTTTGTGCTTTAAATTCTGCCGCACAAGTATCAACCAGTTTAAACACACGGTTGATATTCTGATCCATACGCAAAGTATGTACTTCGCTTTCCAGGCAATTCATCATGTGAGCAATTTGTCTGTCGGCAAAACCTTTCTGTTTCGCTTCTAGCAACAGTTCTTTTGGAAGATTTGAAACTTTATAGTTCGAAATTTCTTTCTCTAAAGTATAAAGCTCTTCATATTGTTTTAAAAACCACATATCAATTTTTGTGATTTCATGAATACGGCTCAACGGAATTCCCATTGCAATCGCATCATAAATTACAAAAACACGATCCCAGCTTGCAAAAGTCAGTTTCTCGATAATTTGTTCGTAGTTCGTATATCCTTTTCCGTCAGCTCCTAACCCATTTCTTTTGATTTCTAATGATTGAGTAGCTTTGTGTAATGCTTCTTGAAACGATCGTCCAATTCCCATTACTTCCCCAACGGATTTCATTTGAAGTCCTAGAGTTCTGTCAGCTCCTTCAAATTTATCGAAGTTCCAACGAGGTATTTTTACAATTACATAATCTAAAGTCGGCTCGAATAAAGCTGAAGTTGATTTTGTAATTTGATTTTGTAGTTCATCTAAATTGTAACCTAAGGCCAGTTTAGAAGCAATTTTAGCAATCGGATATCCGGTTGCTTTTGATGCTAAAGCAGAAGAACGGGATACACGAGGATTAATTTCGATGGCAACGATATCTTCTTTATCATCAGGAGAAACCGCAAATTGCACATTACATCCTCCGGCAAAATTTCCGATACTACGCATCATTAAGATCGCATAATCACGTAATTTTTGGAAAGTGGTATCAGATAAAGTCATTGCAGGAGCAACGGTAATCGAATCTCCGGTATGGATTCCCATTGGGTCCATATTTTCAATCGAACAGATAATTACAACGTTGTCATTTTTATCTCTCAATAGTTCTAACTCATACTCTTTCCATCCTAATAAAGCTTTGTCAATCAAGACTTCATGAATTGGTGACATTTCTAATCCGTAGGTTAGTTTTTCGTCAAACTCTTCTTTGCTGTGTACAAAAGCTGCTCCTGTTCCACCCAATGTAAACGAAGGACGAATTACTAATGGAAACCCAAACTCCTGAGCAATTTCTTTTCCTTCAAGGAAAGAAGTAGCGGTTTTAGCAGGCGCAGTAGGTACATTTATTTTTTGAAGCAGTTGCTTGAATTGCTCTCTGTCTTCGGTAATATTGATGGCGTTTACGTCAACACCAATTAATTTTACTCCAAAATCCTGCCAGATTCCTTTTTCGTCAGCTTCAAGACACAAGTTTAGAGCCGTTTGTCCACCCATTGTAGGCAAAACAGCATCAATTTGTGGATGTTCCTTCAGAATTTCAATAATCGATTTTGTAGTTAATGGTTTCAAATAAATATGATCGGCCATAGATGGGTCGGTCATAATAGTCGCTGGATTTGAGTTTATCAAGATAACTTCAATTCCTTCTTCACGAATAGAACGTGCAGATTGAGATCCTGCATAATCGAATTCGCAAGCTTGACCAATAACAATAGGTCCTGAACCTATTATTAAAACTGATTTTATTGATGTGTCTTTAGGCATTTTATTTGTATTGTGTAGTTATATTTTATTTAAATCTGCAGTAGTTTGTTAAAAACCAGAATTTTAACCTCTTTATTTACTGACAAGGTATAAAAAAAGGCGGTACTAAAAAAAGTAACGCCTTATTTATGTTTATAGAAACATTATTTTTTGTGTCTAGGCTCGCTAGAAACAGTTAATTTATGTCTTCCTTTAGCTCTTCTGCGCGCTAGAACTTTTCTTCCATTCGCAGAAGCCATTCTGTCCATAAATCCGTGCTTATTTCTTCTTTTTCTTTTCGATGGTTGAAACGTTCTTTTGCTCATTGCTTTGTATCTTTAAAATAGTATCTAATATCTCTTTTTTGTTTTTGAATATCCTTATTCCAAAACCGAGTGCAAATATACAAAGACTTTTTTTTCTGGCAAGTACTTTAATAAAAATATTTTTAATTCATTTTACTATATTTGCAATCACAAATATACACCTATTATGTTTCATAAAAATATTAAACTTATTTTAGCCGGACTTCTTGTAGTCGCTGGCGTTTGGCAATTTACAGAAAGTAATATCGGAAATGGAATCTTCCTTATTTTACTGACTGCAATTCCTGTTTTCCTTTACTTCAAAAACGAATTTATCCTATTGGCTTTCCTTAAATTAAGAAAACAAGATTTTGAGGGCGCTAAAAAATGGCTGGCATACATTAAAAATCCTGAAACTGCATTGGTAAGAAAGCAACAGGGATACTTTAATTACTTACACGGAATCATGTTGTCGCAAACCAATATAAACCAGGCTGAGAAACACTTTAAAAAAGCAATCGAATTAGGCTTGTCTATGGATATGGATTTAGCCGTAGCAAAATTAAATCTTGCAGGAGTTGCCATGTCACGCCGTAGAAAACTTGAAGCTACCAATTTACTTAATGAAGCTAAGAAATTAGACAAACAGGGAATGCTGAAAGAACAAATTACAATGATGAAAGAGCAAATGAAGAAAATCTAGATTCTTTAAAACCACAATATTTAAAATCCCAAATTCCAAAAGAGTTTGGGATTTTTTTATTTTATAATTTCAATTTGGAATTTAGAAGTTCTTTATTGAAATTTTCAGGAGCTATTTCCTGCTATCCGTTGCAATCTTTTGTGTCGCTAAAGAAGCGCCACAAAAGGATTTTCACTTCTATCCTTTAGATTTGTTAGGAAGATTTAAAGTAATTTTAATCAACAACCAAACTGACAAAGTGAACCTTCTCTTCTATCAAAGTTTGCTACTTATGCCCTGATTAGGACTTTGTCAGTTTTATTGAATAAGCTTCAGAATAGTAATTAAG
>NZ_JASY01000027.1:0-45832 GCF_000735715.2 Flavobacterium chungangense LMG 26729 | reverse complement strand
GCTACCTCTAAGGTTACAGTAACGGCTACAGGAGGCACACCGGGTTATACGTATGCTTACAAACAGGATGGAGTTGCGGCATTGGCTACAGATTATGTTGCCAGCAATAGTGCGGACTTAAACCCGACTACAAATGCCAACTGGGATGTTTGGGTAAAAGATACTAACGGCTGTACATTTAAAGTAGATGTTGCTATTGCAACAGACAACACACCAACAGTAACAGCCTCAGTAAGTAACCAATGTACAGGCTCAGGCAGTACTTTCCAGATTGTAGCCTCAGGTACAGGTTTGGCTCCATTGAGTTATAGTATTGGCGGTGCTACGGGAACATTCCAGTCAGGTGCTACCTTTACGGTTTCGGCTGGTACCTATACGGTTCATGTTAAGGATGCCAATGGATGTATCGTTCCATCAGCAGCCCTTACAGTTTATCCACAGTTGACAGCAAATGCAGCCGTAACCAGAGAGCTTAGCTGTTCAGCGACCACGCCTCAGGCACAAATTACCGTTACGGTATCAGGAGGCAGAACAGCCTATACGTATGAAGTTTCTGCCAATGGAGGTTCTACCTACACAGCAATGGCAAGTAATGTCTATACGACAGCTACAGCAGGTACTTATACTTTTAGAGTTACAGATTCTAATACTCCAGGGTGTACAGTTACCACTACTGCTACAGTAAATGCGATTTCAGATCCTACAGTTACCGCTACACAGGTAAATGTGAGCTGTAACGGAGGAGCAGCCAATGGTTCAGTTACCTTAACAGGAGCTGGCGGTTCAGGCGGCTATACTTACAGCAATAATGCTACAAGCGGATTTACGACAACGGCTACCTTTGCAGGATTGGCTGCAGGTTCTTACACTTTTTATGTTAAGGACAGCAAGGGTTGTACAGGTCTGGTAAATGTAACCATTACCCAGCCAACAGCCTTGACTACTACAGCATCAGCGACAGCTTTTAGCTGTAATGCTACAAATGTTAAGCAGTCCGCAGTTGTTTCTGTTGCAGTACCAACTACAGGAACTGCTCCATATACATATAGTTTTGAGGGAAGTGCTTTTACAGGTACGAGAACTTTCACGGTTTCCGATAATGGAACAGACCAGACTATAGACTATATAGTAAAAGACAACAATGGCTGTACTTTCACAGGATCTGTTGTTATCAACAGATTAAATCCACCAGTAATTTCAGGTATTACCCATACTGATATTTACTGTACGCCAGCTTCTCGTACTACCAGTACCGTTACTGTTGCCAAGGCAGCAGGTACAGGAGTTGGTACTACGTTTACATATGCAATTACGGCACCGGCAGCTTCAGTTACTTCAAACAATACGGGTATTTTCAGCGGATTGTCTGGAGGAGTTACTTATAGTTTTAAAGTGACCGATGCAAGCGGCTGTTACACTACAGGTTCTCATACAGTTCCTGTTGTTACCCCAATTGCAGCGATTGCTACCAAGTTGAACGATGTATATTGTAATGGAGGTTCTACAGGTTCTATCCGCTACGATGTAAGCCAGTTTACTACTACTTACAGTTATAGAGTCAACACAAATCCTGCCGTTACGGCTCAGAGTGGAGCTTCGTTTACCTTACCAAACCTTGGTGTAGGTACTTATGATGTTGTTTTCACAGATGAGACTACAGGATGTACAGCATCTACATCTATCACTATTACCCAGCCAAGTTTATTAGGAGCTACTGCTTCAGCGGTAAATGCCAATTGTAATGTTGCTACCTCTAAGGTTACAGTAACGGCTACAGGAGGCACACCGGGTTATACGTATGCTTACAAACAGGATGGAGTTGCGGCATTGGCTACAGATTATGTTGCCAGCAATAGTGCGGACTTAAACCCGACTACAAATGCCAACTGGGATGTTTGGGTAAAAGATACTAACGGCTGTACATTTAAAGTAGATGTTGCTATTACAACAGATAATGCTCCAACAGCAGTTACTGCTATTGGAGCTGGTTGTTTGGGTACTCCGGGAGGATACACTATCACTGCATCAGCAACAGGAGGAACAGGAACTTTATCTTACAGTATTAATGGAGGAGGTTCTTATCAGACATCTAATGTCTTTACAATAACATCGATAGGTACATATACTATTCGTGTAAAAGATGCTAATGGATGTACGATAGATAGTAACCCTGTTATTGTGGCTCCACAATTAACTCTAAGTGCTGTTTTAAATAAAGATATTACTTGTAATCCAGCACCAACTGCTGCACAAATTACGTTAACCCCAACAGGTGGTGCAGGACCGTTTACTTATACAAGTTCTCCTAATACTGGGACTTTTGCAGGAAATGTATTTACAACAAGTACACCAGGAAACTATATTTTTACAGTTACGGATTCTAATACATGTTCGGCTTCAACAACAACTGCAATTATTGTTACTCCAACGGTTAATCCTGTAATTGATGATATTGCTTTACCAGGAAACATTGGAGTTACTCAAATACAATCTATTAATTGTAATGGAGATGATACTGCAGCAATTGCAATTGCAATAGATAATACGAAAGGTCTAGCTCCTTTCATATTCAATATAAGAAATAATACAACGGGAGTTGATTACGGTACACAAACTTCAGGTTTGTCTGCTGGTGTTTATACAATTACACTAACTGATGCTAGAGGATGTACGGATACTGAAGACATTACAATTGTTGAACCAAATCTTATTGTGGTTGATTTTGATGTTGATCCTATTACTTGTGGCGCCGGAGGGGTTTCATTAGGAAGAATTATCGTAAATGGAGTAACCGGTGGAACTCCAAATTTTACTTATCATGTTACGGGAGTGAATGGCTACAATCAGAAGTTCACAAATCAGCCAGGTACATCACAAGTATTTGATATCGTTAATTTTGGATTGTATGAATTAATTGTTACTGATGCAAATGGTTGTCAGAGCCTGCACCAAAACATTTTGGTTGCATCACCACCAGATGATTTAGATATTACTGTTTCACCATCTCCGGTAGTTTGTTCGGGAACTGGGTCTGCACTTGTAGCTGTAAGTTCTTCTCCGACAAGTACCATTGGTAACGGACCATTTTATTTCAGTTTATATACAGGATCTGTTCCTTCATATCCATCAGGTGTATGGTTGGCAGAAGATGCAGTTGGTAGTAAAAAAACTACATTTAATAATTTGATTGCAGGTGTTACTTATACTTTTGTAGTATATGATGCAGATGCAACTCATGGAGGTACAGGAACAGGATGTTATTATTTTGAAACATCACAATTTCCAATTGGAACAAATTCAACAATTACGGTTACTCCTTTAACAGAAAATAATATTACTTGTAAAGGATCAGCAAACGGAAATGTAACATTCACAATGAATCATACTTATGGAGTAGCTACACCAGTTACATACCAAATTTACAATTCACAAAATGTTACACCGGTTGGTGGATTAGTTAGTACAATTATTCCGGCTAGTGGATCATTGGCTGTAAATAATTTTGGAACATTGCCATTCGGTAATTACTTTGTGTTAATTACTGAAGATGCAGGTGCAACAAATGCAGGTTGTAGTGTTGCTTCAGCGCCATTTGAAATTACAGAATCTGCTATTGATTTATCAGTTGCAGCTTCAAAAATTAAAAATGTAAATTGTAATGAAGACGGTGTTATTGCTGCTCAGGCAAAAGATGGTACAGCACCTTATACCTATCAATATTTGTTAGCATCAGCTACAGCACCAACAGCAAGTACAGTAGGTTGGACTGGAAATACAACTTTTGCAACAAGTGTAACAGGAAATTATATTGTTTACGCAAAAGATGCTTATGGTTGTATTAAAACTGCAGCTGTAACATTAGATGCAGATGATGCACCTATAGTTACTCCGCCAGCAACTTTGGTTTGTTATGATGGAACACCTTTTACCATTACTTTTTCAGGAACAGTTGATCCTGACTTAGTAGGGGGAGCTACTTATAGTGTTAACGGAAGTGCTTTCCAAAGTTCACCAAGTTTTACATTTAATGCCTCAGGGACTTATAATTTAGTTATTAAAGATGGAAACGGATGTACGGATGATGTTGATTTTGAAGTATATCCTAAGTTAAACTTATCTGCTTCACTGACTAAAGAATTAGATTGTACACCAAGCCCAGAAGCAGAAATAACTTTAACGACTACAGGAGGAAATACAACACCTGCTGCTAATTATACTTATGAAGTATCATTCAATAGTGGTGGATTCGTATTGGCTTCTAATCCATACTTAGCTGCGACAGCAGGAAATTATGTGTTTAGAGTTACAGATGCTAATAATGCAACAGTATGTCAAACGACAACAAGTTTTGATTTAGACCCGATTACACCAACGGTATTTACTACAACAGAAACAAATGTAAGTTGTAATGGAGTTGCCGATGGTACTATTACTGTGAATGTAACTTCAGGAGTAGGTCCTTACGAATATCGATTGGATGCGGGAGCTTTCCAAGCTTCTAATGTCTTCACAGGATTAGCAGCTGGAACAACTTATACTATTACGGTTAAAGATGCAAAATCATGTCTTTATCCAAAAACTCCAATTACCATCACCGAGCCTTCAGTATTGGCAGCTACATCTTCAGTTACACCATTTGGCTGTAATTCGGGTAATGTTGCACAACCGGCCGTTGTTACGGTAACGGCTACTGTGGGTACAGGTACAGCACCATATACTTATAGTTTTAACGGATCTGGTGTTTATAGTTCAGTTAATACTTTGGTTGTAGCGGATAACGGTACAGACCAGATTATTGCTTACTCTGTTAAGGATGCCAATGGCTGTATTGTTAACGCAAGCACTACGGTAAATAGATATTTGCCGTTGACCGGTATTACATTTGCTGTGACTACAGCGCCTGTTTGTCCGACCAATGTTGCCGATATTACTCTGACAGTAGCTGGCGGATATGTGCCTATGGCAAAATATGAGATCATTTCACCAATCAGTGTTGATAATGGAACTAATCCATTGTTTACCGGCTTGGCTCCGGATACTTATTTATTCAAGGTGACCGATGCTAATGGCTGTTCAATTGAAAGAAATTATACAATTGTTCCGGTAACCCCAATTGCTATTGCAGGAGTTATGCTTACAGATATTTCATGTAATGCTGCAGACGGTACTACCAATAACGGTTCAGCGCAGTTTACAGTTACAGGATTCAGTGCTACTGGTAATTATAGTGTTGTAACTTCTCCGGCAGTTGCAGCAGCACAGATTTCACAAGCTGGTGATGTTATTACATTAACAGGATTATCAGCAGGTACTTATACAGTAACAGTACAGGACAATACGACTCATTGTTCAGAGAGTGCCGCTGTTACTATAACAGAACCGAATCCTATTGCTTTCACAGCAGTTGGAACCAAAGTTTTCTGTTCACAGGATATTTCTAATATCACAGTTAGCGCAGTAACAGGTGGAACAGGCTCTTATACTTATGCAGTTGTAAACGGTGGTGCATCAGCTCCTGTTGCATCAGCTTACAGTACTAATTCAGTACTTTCAGTAGATACCAACCTGGCAGATCTGTCATGGGATGTTTATGTAAAAGATGCTAACGGCTGTATCCATATGGAGAATGTTATCATCACAAACAATGCTGCTCCGGCTATTAATCCGGCCGCACCGCAGTGTTATGCAGGTTCAGCCCTGACAGTTGACTTAGATGCCTTGACTACGACCTATAACGGTGTTAAATCATACACAGTAAACGGATCGGCTATAGCTACATCAACAGCTACCTTTACATCACCGGGTACTTATACCTTAGGAATTAAGGATGATAATGGCTGTGAGGCATTTGTAAACTATACCATCGAAAAACAATTGTTGGCAACAGCTACATTGACCAAAGACTTGTATTGTGCAGGATCAGTTAATGCGACTATTGATGTTGTTATTACAGATGGAGTTGCACCATATACTTATCAAATGTATGTAGACGGAGTTCCTTCAGGATTAGCAACGCCAACAGCAACAGGCTTTACAGCTTCAGTTTCTGCAGCAGGCAGCTATACTTTTGTCATTACAGACAGCAATGCGGCAGTTTGTTCAGTAACAACAAACGCAGCAGTTGTAACTACCCCTGCAACGCCAACAGCTAATGCAGTTCCAACGGCAGTAATCTGTAACGGAGAGAATAATGGAACAATCACAGTAACGCCATCAAACGGAGTTGCACCTTACACTTATGTTCTTAGCGGAACAGGAGCTAATGCAACAGGTGATACTACAGGAATCTATACGGGATTGATTGCAGGCACTACTTATTCAGTAGTTGTAACGGATGCCAAAGGATGTGCTTCAGCGGCAGTTCCGGTAACGATCACCGAGCCTTCAGTATTGGCAGCTACATCTTCAGTTACACCATTTGGCTGTAATTCGGGTAATGTTGCACAACCGGCCGTTGTTACGGTAACGGCTACTGTGGGTACAGGTACAGCACCATATACTTATAGTTTTAACGGATCTGGTGTTTATAGTTCAGTTAATACTTTGGTTGTAGCGGATAACGGTACAGACCAGATTATTGCTTACTCTGTTAAGGATGCCAATGGCTGTATTGTTAACGCAAGCACTACGGTAAATAGATATTTGCCGTTGACCGGTATGGATTTATCAGCTACTCCTATTTATTGTAATACAGCAGGTACTGTTGCGACAGTAACAGTGAATTCAGTTTCAGGAGGAATAGCACCTTATACTTACGAAATTATTTCACCAGCTTCAGCAGTTACTGCTCCAAGTACAACAAATAGTTTTACTAACTTATCTCCTGAGGTTTATGTTATTAAAGTGACAAGTGCCAACGGTTGTAGCATTACTAAGACAATTGTTGTTGAAGAAGCTGATAAAATATTTGTAACAGCTCAATTAATTAATGACGTTTATTGTAATGGAGGTACTACAGGTACTGTAGATTTCACAGTATCAAACTATATTACAGCTGGTAATTATACATTTGCTTTATCTCCTAATGTGGGAACAATGACTCAAAATGGTGATGTCATTCGTTATACTGATTTACCGAAGGGTAATTATACTCTTACTGTTACTGATGGTATATCAGGATGTACAAAACCAGTTGCTATAACAATTAACGAACCGGCAGCTGCTTTAAGTTCAACTTCAATTGCAACAAATATTAATTGTAATGAAGATAATGCGACTATTACAGTAACTGCAAACGGAGGAACTGCACCTTACAGATATGCTGTAGCAAAAGCTGGTGATCCGGTTCCAACAAGTTTCGTGACTAATAATCAGTTGGTTGTAGATACCAATAATGGTGTTGATGTAAACTGGATTGTCTATGTATTAGACAGTAATAATTGTGATGCAAATAATGCTCTGACTATAATTCCGGATACCAATCCAACTATTGCAAGCGCAGTAGCTACACAATGTCCAAGTTTAACAGGCACTTATGAAATTACAGTAACAGCAACCGGATTCAGTACAGCATTGTTGTACAGTATAGACGGTGTTAGTTTTGATTCAAACAATGTTATTACAGTTAATACTCCTGGTTTATACAATGTAACGGTAAAAGATGGTAATGGTTGTTCTTCAGCTGTTACTCAGGTTACTATTATGGAACCATTAATCCTTACGCCAACAGTAACAGCTTCTCCTTCTTGTATAGATGGTGATGGTGTTGTCGCTGTTGCAACTACAGGAGGTTCAGGAAATTTTGAATACAAAATAGATAATGGTCTTTATGGTGCAGTTGCACCATTTACAGGAGTGACTTCGGGTACACATACAATTTATGTTCGTGATATTAATACTAATTGTGAAAAGTCTGCTTCTATAGAATTAAAACCTGCTACTCAAATTACAGGATTTAAATTAGAACAAACACCTGTTACTTGTAACGGTGTTAGCGATGGTACTATTACAGCAAGTATGGATACTCCTGCAGATGGTATAAACGATAATCCAAAATACACCTATAGTTTGAATGGAGCTACTCCACAAGACTCACCTGTATTCACAGGATTAGCTGGAGGGAATTATACAGTGACAGTAAGATCAGAAAGAGGATGTGAAAAAACTCTTCCAGTTACTGTAGGTGAACCAGGTCCTATTGTAGTAAACAATGTTGATTTTTCTCAATTTGTTTGTAATACAGGAACGAACTTATCTAATTCCACAACGCTTACAGTTGATCAGGTAACAGGAGGTTCAGGTACGTATACTTATGAATTCATTAAAAACGGTACTCAGGTTCAAACAGGAACTTCAAATACTTACACTGAATATGATTTATCTGGTGGAAGTTACACAGTAAATGTTTATGATAGTAATCGTTGTATGGCTACTTATGCTAATCCTATAACAATTAATCCATACATTAAATTAGATAAAATAAATGTTGTAAAAACTGCAATTACATGTACTAATCCTGAAAGTATTACAGCTACAGCGCTTGATGCTGCAGGAACAGCGATAGCAGGTGTTCAATATACATTGACAGATGTGAGCGGAGCAATTACATTCGCTTCTAACACAAGAGGTAACTTTACAGGCTTACCGGTTGGACAATATATTATTACAGCATTTAATCCGGCAACACAATGTAGTATTCAGTTACCTCATTATGTAAACGAGCCAAATACTTTCGACTTAAAAGCTGTTAAAACAGATGTTGTTTGTTATGGTTCAAATAGCGGAACAGCAAGTATTACCTTAATTGATAATATTGGTAATCCTGATGAAGCAGGAACCTTTACTTACACAGTTACAGGACCTGTAACAAGTTCAGGAACTTCTGCAACGGCTGGACCATTGACTTTATCTGGTTTAACAGCAGGTGACTACATTGTTACAGCAACATTAATCAATAGTCCATTCTGTCCAGTGTCTACTACATTCACAATTGGACAGCCTGATGCAGAATTGAAAATTACAGAGGATCATAGTGCTATTACTTGTATCTCTGGTAATAATGACGGAAGAATTGTAGCAACTGCAACTGGCGGATGGGCTGGCGGATATGAGTACAAATTGGTAAATAGTGCTAATGTTGTTATTTCTGACTGGTCTGCAACTTATGAATTCTCTAATTTAACAGCTGAAACATATACTGTAAGTGTCAGAGATACAAAAGGTTGTCCTGTAAGTACTCCTGTAGTTTTAAAAAATCCAGAACCAATTTTGATAAATGTTACTCCAAGTGCAACTATGTTGCTTTGTAATGGTGACAGAAGTGCTACAATTACTGTAGTGGCAACAGGTGGTCAGGAAAGTAACTATTTATACACTTTGAATACAATAATATCACCGACTGAAACAATTTCTTCAGGACCACAACCTTTACCAATCTTTACTGGTTTAGGAGCGGGTACTTATAGTGTTACGGTAACTGACGGATTTAGTTGTAGTGAAGTTTCAGGTAGTATTACTATTAACGAACCAACAATTGTAACGGCAGATTTGCGTCAATCATATGACCCAACTTGTAAAACTCAGGCAAGCTTAACTTTAAGTGCTACAGGAGGAACAGGATCGTATACTTATAGTGCTGATCCTAACTTTGGAACAATACTAGGTTCATTCACAGCTGCAATTCCTGCTGTTATACCTAATGTAGCTCCAGGTAAATATCAGTATTATGTGAGAGATGCGAATAATTGTGTTGGATTTGTTTCAAGTGGTATTGAAGTTTTACCTATAGAAGATCTTAATATTCATTTGGATGTAAGGAATGCTGTTGTTAATTGTAAAGGTGATGAAACTGGTGTTATTGTTGCGACAGCGACTGGTGGTTTAGGAAACTATGTTTATACTTTATTTAGAAATGGAACTCCATTTAAGGGGCCTCAATCAAATGGTAACTTTACTGATCTTCCAGTAGGTGTGAACTATGTTGTTCGTGTAGATAGCGAAGATTGTGATACCTCTGAAGTAGCAGGTGATATCGAAGAACCGATCAATCCATTATTATATACACCAGAAGTTACAAACGTTACATGTAATGGTACTAATGATGGTAAAATTGTAATTAATGCTACAGGTGGAACTGGGAAAATTATGTATGCAATTTCTCCTGATTTAGATCAGTTCTTTAGCAGTAACGTATTTGATAATTTAAAACCAGGTAAGTATCAGATAATTGCTCTTGATGAATCAGGCTGTTATTATCTTCCTCAAGAGATTGAAATTACTGAGCCAACAGCTTTACAAGTAGCAATTATTGATCAAATAGTACCTGAAGGATGTAAAGGAGATAAAGATGGTGCATTCAAAATTGAAATAAAAGGTGCGATAGCTCCATATAGTTTTAGTTTAGATAATAAAGATGGTCCTTTTGTTGTTATAGATGGCACTTATGATAATGTTACCGGAGTACAATATACTTTTACAGGTATAGCAGGAGGTAATCACATCGTTTATATTAAAGATGGTAAAAATTCAGTATGTGTAGAGAGACTTGATGTTGATGTGCCAGAGGGTGTAGTACTTGATCCAAAAGCGATAGTAAATTACGACTGTGTCAATAATGCAGCTGCTAATTCAGTAACAATTACTGTTGATGAAAGTAATACAAGTCTGGCCGATATTGATTATTCTCTCGACGGATTGACATATCAGACAAGCAACATTTTTACGAATCTTGCTCCAGGAAAATATATTGTAAAGGCGAGACATAAAGATGGTTGTGAAGTATCAACAGAGGAATTCGTAATTAAGGCTGTTGCTCCATTGACCTTGGCATTATCTGCTGGACAACCTGAAATGAATGTAATTTCTGTTACAGCAGCAGGTGGATCTCAACCTTATATGTATAGTTTCAATGGTGAGGATTTTACATCTTCTAACAAATACAAAATCTACAAATCTGGAGATTATGAAGTGATAGTTAGAGATCAAAATGGCTGTACAGCAACATTAATAGTACCTATGACTTATGTTGATGTTTGTATTCCGAATTACTTCACTCCAAACGGTGATGGTCTTTATGACGAATGGGGTCCTGGTTGTACTAATATTTACAACAACCTTGAGTTCTCTATCTTCGACAGATACGGTCGTGAGATTGCAAAATATCGTTACGGTCAAAAATGGAACGGTAAATACAATGGCGAGGAGTTACCAACAGGTGATTACTGGTATGTTCTTAAACTAAATGACAAGAAAGATGATAGAGAGTTTGTCGGACACTTCACTTTATACAGATAACAAAATAATAGCCCCTATGATGTTATCTAAAAAAATTATTAGAATGAAAAAAATAATAGTATCCTTAGTACTCTTGGCTGTAACATCAGGTTACAGCCAAGAGTTAAACCTACCAGTGTTTACGCAATATTTGGCTGATAACCCTTTTGTAATTTCACCTGCCTATGCCGGTATTGGTGATAATGTTAGAATCAGGATTAATGGATTGACACAATGGGTGGGAATTAAAGACGCTCCGGACAACCAGTCTGCCTATATTGATTTTAGGCTTCTTGATCGTTCAGGCGTAGGTATTTCAGTTTACAACGATAAAAATGGCTACACCAGACAAACAGGTGCCAAGGTTTCGTTTGCCCACCACATCATTCTAGACTATTATTCTAAACAGTACATGTCTTTTGGTATTTCGTATAACTTTAATAGTTTTAGGATTGATACAGATGAATTTGATACTGATATTGAACACCCTGTTTTAGATCCTTCAATTACCAATAACCGTTATACGTCAAATAATAACTTTGACATTAGTGCTCTATACCGTAATAAAAACTTTTATTTGAGTTTTAATGCGAATAACGTTTTAAAGAAAAATACAGACAAATTTAGAGGTGTAGAACCAGATTTGCTGTCTAATTATCAGGTATATACTGGCTTTACATTTAGAGATGCCGAAAATAATCGTATCGAATATGAACCATCAGTATTTTATCAGTATTTTGCTAGTGATAAGCGTTCTTCTACCGATATCAACTTCAAGTACAGGCGTTACAATCGATACGAAGATTATTATTGGGTTGGGGTTTCTTATCGTATGTTAAATGACCAGTTTCCAAAGCCCTTATCATTAGGACCAATGGGAGGTTTTATGAAATCTAAATTCTATTTTGCATATTCTTATCAGTTTATGTTTAATGATTTTGGAAATTACAATTCAGGAACACACGTAGTAACCTTAGGATTTGATTTCCTTCAGGCATTAAGTAGCTGTCCTTGTACGGATAGTCCTGTTCATGATTAATTCGTTCTAAAGAAATTTTAAGAGCTAATTAAACTGGATAGTATAAGCAAGTCGCAACATTTATGTGTTTTTACCCCAATAATTTGAAATAGAATAGTAATAGCGTTAAATTTGACTAATATCATTTTGTCTGTCAAAAGGGATGTTAAATTTAATTTTATGAAAGCAAAATTTTCATTTTACGCGAAGCATATATTTTTGTGCCTTGCTTTTTTATTTTTGCCGTATGCCTTTACGTCAGTAAATAGTGCCTTTTCATTGCCTAATTTGTATTCCAATAATCATGATCGTATTTATCTCTTTATCTATTTTAGTTTACTCTGCTTTTTTTATTTCAACTACTATTATTTAATTCCAAAATATTATTTTTTAAACAAGCAATTTTTATATTTTATAATCATTGCTTGTTTTCTTTTGTTTTTTCTTTGGATTTCAAGATTCTTAGATCATCCGGATCATAATTTTTTAGATTTTGGAAACCATCCGCAACCCTTTTTAAATCATCCGCATCCTTTTGAAAGAGGACTAAAGCCGCCTCCACATTTTCAGGATATGCCACCAAAACCAATGCCTTTTGATACGATGGGCGGACCTCCAACTCAATATGGACATACTGCTTTGGTTTATTTGCTGGGGGTAATTTCAAGTTTATTGTTTGCTATTTCCAACAGACTACAAAATGTAGAAAGAGAAAAAATGAAATCTGAACTGGCTTTTTTAAAAGCACAAATTAATCCGCATTTTTTGTTTAATACGTTAAATAGTATTTATGCTCTTGCTTTAAAAAAAGATGATAAAACGCCTGATGCAGTCATACAATTATCCGAACTAATGCGTTATATCATTACTAATGCGAACGATCAGGTAATAGATTTAAACAAAGAGATCAATTATATTAATAATTTTGTTTCACTTCAAAAAACACGATTGGGTCAAACTGTGAATGTTGATTATAAAGTAAACGGAAATTCTTATGGTAAAGCAATTACGCCGCTTATTTTGATTTCTTTCATAGAAAATGCTTTTAAGCATGGTGTAAATCCCGATCAAACTTCTGTAATTTGTATTTATATTGATATTTTTGATGAAGAATTGACTTTGTTCGTATCTAATAGAAAAACATTTTCGGTTAAGTCAGAAACCGGAATTGGACTGCAAAATACAATTGAAAGATTAGCATTATTATACCCAGACAGGCATCAGCTTAAAATTGAAGATGCTATAGACAAATACATCGTAAATTTATCCATAAAAGTAGGATGATCAAAACAATAGCATTAGATGATGAGCCTTTGGCATTAGAGATTTTACAAAATTTATGTTCTGATATTGCGTATATAGATTTGCAAAAAACCTTTACTAAATCTGAGGAAGCTTTTAAATATCTCAGAAAATATCCTGTCGACTTGTTGTTTTTAGATATTGATATGCCATCCATTTCAGGATTGGATTTTTATAAAAAAATGCCACATAGAACAATGGTAATATTCACAACGGCCTATTCTGAATATGCAGTTGATGGTTTTACATTGAACGCAACGGATTATCTTTTAAAACCCATTTCGCTCTCCCGATTTCAACAAGCTGTCGAAAAAGCTTTTCAACAATGGAAAACTCAAAATCAGAGTTTAGAGCAACAATATCTTTTTATTCGTGCGGATTATAGTTTGATAAGAATACTTTTTACAGATATTTTGTTCATAGAAGGATTAGACGATTATATTAAAATTCATATTCAGAATCAAAAAACTGTTGTGGCCAGAATGACTTTAAAAAAACTGATAGAAAAACTTCCTTCACCAGAATTCATTCGTGTACATCGCTCTTTCATTGTTCCTGTTTCTAAAATAGAAAAAGTTAGAAACAAAACCATATACATTAAGGAAGAAGAAATTCCTGTAAGTGCAAGTTACGAAACAGCATTTTTTGCGTTGTTTAATAATAAAAGCTGAGTCTGGTATCCGGTCTATAAAGTTATAGGCCTTTAATTTTCTTCAACACCATTTAATTTTTAGCTAAATAGAGTTTTTTATCTTTTTAATTATTCAGAATTTGTAAAAAATTAGCTTCGTAGCTTGTTCCCAAAGGGATTTCTTTATCGTTTATGTAGATGATTTTATTGCGATACGATTGCATATTTGCAATTGAAATTATATAGGAACGATGTACTCTGCAAAAATCAGTTGTGGGTAATTTTTCCAATAAGGATTTCATTGTCATTCTTACAACTAAAGTCTTTTGATTTTTGATATGTACTTTTAAATAATTATCCAGTCCCTCGATGTATAAAATATCCGACAGCAACACTTTGGTCAAACCATAATCAACACGGAAAAGAATATAATTTTGTTTATCACCTTTTTGAATTTGATTTAGCTTTTTTACTTTATCAACAGCTTTCAAAAAACGGTCATAACTAAATGGTTTCATTAAATAATCTACAGCATTCAATTCATAGCTTTCCGCTGCATATTCTGAATAGGCCGTTGTGAATATTACCATTGTTTGCTGTGATATTGACTTGTAAAAATCAATTCCGGAAACAGAAGGCATATTGATGTCCAAAAAAAGTAAATCTACCGGATACTCTTCCAGATAAAACCGTGCATCTTGTGTTTTTGTAAAGAATTTTACTAAATTCACTTCTTTGCTTTGATTGCAAAAAGCTTCTAAAACTTCCAGTGCCGGTAATTCATCGTCTAATGCAATTGCTGTTATCATGTTAATTCTATTCTTAGATTTACCGTGTAAAAATGTTCATTTTCTTCAATTTTTAAAGTATGCTTTTTTGGATAATACAACTGTAATCTGTCGTATGTATTTTGAAGGCCGATTTTTGAAGATTCTATATTTATAATGCTTACTTTGTGGTTAAAAACCGCCATGTTTAAGTGGTTTTCAGATACTTCAATTACTATTTTTATAACTGAATTTTCATCTGGATTTACGCCATATTTAAAAGCATTTTCTATAAACGGAAATAATAATAATGGCGCAATTTTGTACTTCGAAAAATCGCCGTTGCTTTTATATTCCAAATCGACCGCATTTCGCAATCTTGATTTTTGTAAATCAATATAATTGTCAATATAGGTAATCTCTTTTTCTAAAAGTACTTCATCCTGATTGGAATCTTTAAGCAAATAACGCATGAACTCCGATAATTTTACAATTGTTTCAGCAGTTTTGTCATCTTTCTTGATAGACAAGGCATAAATACTATTCAAAGTGTTGAATAAAAAATGAGGGTGAATTTGTGTTTTAAGATGGGAAAGTTCTGCTTGTAATTTCTCGTTTTCAATGATTTTGTTCCGAACTTTTTCCCTAAGAAACGCAGAAGAAAAAATTACGGCTGTAAATAGAAAAATATGATGTCTGATTTCTTCGAGAAAAAAGAATCCGTTTGGACGTTTTTTAGGCATAAAATCCCTGTCAGGTGTATGGATTTCAGAAAGGAATTCATTATGTGGAGTAAAAGGATTATGACCTGTAATAATAGATGGCACAATACAAACAATCAATAAGCAAATGATAATAATAAAACCATACAAAACATATTTCTTTTTTATATAAAGTGTTTCAATCAAAACATAAAAATTCAGAAAAAAGAAAAGAAGCATTAACAAATTGGCTAAAAAATCTCGTTGAGTAGCTTTTGTAAACAAATAATTTTCTTCTTCAGGAGGACGAGGAGAAAAAAATAGAGGAAGAAACAGGAAGACTAAACTTCCTATAATTAAAAACAGATATGATTTTAGTTTCTTTTGCATAATGATGTAAAATTATACAATATTAAATAGCAGCAAAAAAAATGTGGTGAAATTGGAAAATGTAGTTGTGTATGCTATTATAAAGAGAAAAGGCGATGATTTTCATTTACTTACCACTACAAAAGTACCGTTGACCACAAAAAAGGATCCCTCTGAAATAATCATTTAATTTTGAAGTTTGAAGTTCCAATAAACCTTTAAAACCTATAAATTACTATGAAAAAAACAAAATTAATTTTATTAGGAGTTATTGCTTTCCTTTTAGCAATTGTATTTGCCTGCAGCAAAAGTGATGATGATTCTTCTAGTTCCGCCTCGGTTACAACTCTTGTAAGCGGATCGGCTGTTTTTTCTTCAACCGCTACTATTAATGTTGCTTATACAGGAACAGCTACACTTCCTTACACAGGCGGTAACGGAGCGTCTTATTCAGCAGGAACAGCTATTGCCTCAACAGGTGTCACCGGATTAACCGCTACTTTAACGGCAGGAACACTTGCAAACGGTGCTGGCAGCCTAACATATACTATTACAGGAACGCCTGCATCATCAGGAACTGCCAGTTTTGTAATTACATTTGGAGGACAAACTGTAACCATTACTTTGACGGTAAATTCTGCTACTTCGGTAGATTGTTCTACAGCAACAGGAGTTACAAAAGTAGTTTGTTTAGCCAATACTTTTTTGGCTACATTAACTACAACACAGCAAACATCAGTGGTACTTACACTAAATCTTTCCAATGCCAAAAGATGGTCTAATTTGCCTTGCGGCTTATCCTGTAGAAATGGGTTATTATTTAGCAGTCTTACTTCTGCTCAGCAAACAGCTGCATTAGCATTAATTAAAGCAGCATCTGGTACCAATTCTGGTGAAGGCTACGATGAGTTTAGTACAATTAGAGCGGCAGATGATTATTTAGGAACAACGGCATCCGGATATTCGTCAGGAAATTATGTAATTGCATTTTTAGGCACACCAAGTACAACCGGAAAATGGATGTTACAATTTGGAGGACATCATTATGCTCAAAACATTACCTATGATGCAGGAGCTGTAACAAGTATTACACCTATGCACGAAGCGGTTGAGCCTGCAGGTTCCTTTACTTATAGCGGCACAACATATTCAAGCCCATTAGCATCAGAACAAGCTGCAATGGCAAATATGCTGGCTTCCTTTACAACTGCTGAATTGGCAACTGCGAAAATTTCTTCAACCTTTTCTGATTGTTTAATGGTACCTGGTTCTACAACAAATACTTTTCCATCTACAAAATTAGGTATTAAGGTAAGTGAACTAAGTACAGCTGCTCAGGCAAAAGTTTTAGCGGCAATGTTACCTTGGATTAATGATGTAGATGCAACATCAGCGGCTTCATTTACGACTACATATACTAATGAATTAGCTAACACTTATGTAACCTACGCGAGTAACAGCAGTGGTGTTTCAGGAAATGCGAGTAGTTTTCTAACAGCAAACACTGACTATGTAAGGATTGATGGGCCAAGTGTTTGGATAGAATTTATATGCCAAAGTGGAGTAGTGCTATCAGGAATTCATTATCATACTGTTTTTAGAGATCATACCCGAGATTATATCGGATTGTAAAATAATAAATCATTGAAACTATGATTCATAAACTAATTTTAAACAACCGAAATCCTTTGGGATGGAGGTTGTTTTTCTTTTTAACATTGGCAATGTGCTGCACTTCTCAAGCAATATTTGCACATCAAACACCAAGCACTATTGTATTATTAGATGTAAATCCTAAAACGGTTTCTGTAGAGATCCAATTGCCTCTTGGGGAATTAGAACTTGCTTTCGGGCATGAAATCACAAAAGATCCTGAGCATTTAATTGAAAAATTTGGATCACAGCTCAAAGAATATTTATTGGCCCACATTCATCCAATGACAATTAAAGACAAGCCCTGGTTGGTTGAAGTAACCAATATGACTGTTGGAAAAGCAGAACAAACCATGAGCGGACCATATCAGGAAATTACAGTACAGCTTGTTCTTATTCCCCCGGCAGGAGAAAGTACCCGAAAATTCATTTTTGACTATGATGTAATTATGCATCAATTGGTTACTCATAGTGCTTTGGTTTCTATTCGTAGTGATTGGGAATTAGGAAAAACAAACAAAGAACCTGTAAAAGTTGGTGTTATAAGAGTAGACACCCGATCAACACTCATTTATCCATTAGAAGTAAATTTAGAAAAAGGCGGTAATTGGTGGACGGGTTTCAAAGGAATGTTTTTCTTGGGAATGGAACATATACGTGAAGGTACCGATCATTTATTATTTCTGCTTGTCTTATTATTACCGGCCCCACTGGTAATAAATCGGAAACGATGGGGAAATTTTGGAGGAACTAAATATAGCATCATGCGTTTGTTGAAAATTGTCACTGCTTTTACAATTGGACACTCCATTACACTTTTAATTGGCGCATCAGGCTGGATTAATCTGCCTGTGAAACCTGTTGAGATTTTAATAGCTGTTTCTATTTTAATTTCTGCAATACATGCTATCTATCCTATTTTTCCAAACAAAGAAGTTTATGTGGCAGTTGGTTTTGGACTGGTACACGGGTTAGCTTTTGCTACAGTACTTTCTGTTTTAAATTTAGATGCAAGTGTTATGGTTTTAAGCATTTTGGGCTTTAACATTGGTATAGAAATTATGCAGCTGTTTGTAGTTCTTCTCATAATTCCCTGGTTAATTCTATTGAGTCAGACTCCGGTATATAAATGGGTTAGAATTGTATGGGCGCTGTTAGCCGGAATTGCTTCCCTGGCCTGGATTTTGGAACGGGTTTTAGGAAAACCAAATAAGATATCAATTTTAATACAAAGTAATAATGAATATGCCCCTTGGGGAATTTTTATATTAGCACTTTTTTCCTTAATTATTTTTGGAGGAAACTACCGGATCAAACGTAAAAAACATATAAACCAATATACCATTTCCTAAATCGTTCTTAAAAAACCAATTAATTTGAATAATGAAAGAATATACATTAATCTTAACGCTATTATTTAGTTTAACCACTTTCAGCCAGACTCAAAAAGGAATTGTTATTGATGAAAGCGGAAAACCAATAGAAAACGTGACCATTACTAATCCAAAATCAAATACGCATTCGCATACTAATGAAACAGGGGTTTTTAATATTGATAAATCCAATATTGGGGATGTACTGAATGTAATTGCATTAGGGTACAAAAAAAGGACTTATACAATTACCGATTCTGAAATTAGTATTGTGATGGAAAGTGATGGTTTTAAACTGGAAGAAGTGATTATCCAGTCTAAAATAGCTGCAATTAATGTCATTTCAAAAATTGATCTGGAAACTACCCCTGTGAATTCTTCACAGGAAATTTTGCGCAAAGTCCCGGGATTATTTATTGGGCAGCATGCCGGCGGAGGTAAAGCTGAACAAATGTTTTTACGGGGTTTTGATGTCGATCACGGTACTGATATCGCAATTAATGTGGATGGAATGCCTGTAAATATGGTTTCTCATGCACATGGACAAGGGTATGCCGATTTGCATTTTGTTATCCCGGAAACGGTTGAGAAAATAGATTTTGGCAAAGGAACATATTATGCAAACAAAGGTGATTTTGCTACGGCCGGATACGTTGATTTTGGAACAAAAGAAAAACTCGATTTTAGTAGTATTAAAGTAGAAGTAGGGCAATTTAATACTTTTAGAACTGTGGGTTTGTTTGATCTTTTGGGAAATAATAAAAAAGAAAGCGCTTACATTGGTACAGAATACATTCTTACTGACGGACCATTTGACTCACCCCAAAATTTTAACCGAATCAACTTATTTGGAAAATATTCTTTCGTTTTAGAAGACAATAGCCGCTTTTCAGTTACAGCTTCACGTTTTACCAGTAAGTGGGATGCTTCCGGGCAAGTACCGCAGCGATTGGTGGATGCCGGAACGATTTCGAGATTTGGAGCAGTAGATGATACCGAAGGCGGGTCAACGTCAAGATCTAATTTTAATGTTTCTTTGTTTAAACCAATTGATGAGAATACTTTTTTGAAAGCCAATACCTTTTATTCAAATTATAAATTCGAATTGTTTTCAAACTTTACTTTTTTCCTGGAAGATCCTGTAAATGGTGATCAGATTAAGCAAAAAGAAGATAGGAATCTTTACGGAATCAATGTAGAGTTGAATAAAAACATTCATAAAGAATCCGTTGATTTATTATTTCAACTGGGATTTGGTGTGAGAAACGATGCTACAACCAATACGGAATTGTCACATACATTGAACAGAAGCACCACTTTAGAGCAAATCAAATTAGGTGACATAGATGAGTCAAATATATTCACGTATTTAAATTCAGAGATTCGTTTGGGTAAATGGCTGATTAATCCTGCTGTTCGTTTGGATTATTTTAAATTCGGGTACCAGGATAAGCTGGTAGCTAATTACAAAACACAGACGGAAAGTCAGGCAAAAGTATCACCAAAACTAAATTTTATTTATTCACAAAATAATGATTTACAATTTTATCTCAAAACAGGAATGGGGTTTCACTCGAATGATGCCAGAGTTGTCATAGCAAATAATGGAAAAGAAATTTTGCCAACAGCAATCGGGACAGATTTAGGTACGATTTGGAAACCGTTTCCAAGGTTAATTATTAATTCAGCTTTATGGTATTTGTATTTACAGCAGGAGTTTGTATATGTAGGCGATGCAGGAGTTGTAGAACCAAGCGGTAAAACACGAAGGTCAGGTTTAGATTTGGGCGTTCGCTATCAATTAAGTGATTATTTCTTTTTTAATCTGGATGCCAATTACACATATGCACGAAGCATTGATGATGCCAAAGGACAAGATTACATTCCGCTGGCTCCGGATTTTACTTCGACTGGTGGATTAAGTTTTCAAAACTGGAAAAACTTTTCAGGCGGTTTACGCTACCGATATATGAAATACAGACCAGCCAACGAAGACAATTCGATTGTTGCAAGAGGATATTTTATCTCAGATTTCAATATAAACTATACTTTCAAAAGAATAGCTTTTGGTATCACGATTGAAAATATATTCAATTCGGAATGGAATGAAACACAGTTTGTCACAGAATCCAGATTAAAAAATGAAAATGCAAGTGTAGAAGAAATTCATTTTACTTCCGGAACTCCTTTTTTCCTGAAAGTTGGAATAAATTACAAATTTTAATTCTATGAAATCATTGCACCTTTTTTAGTGACAATATCGAAACAGTAATTAAACTGGAGAAATTCAGGGCAATTTTTAATAGCCCATCAACCCTCATTCATTTGCGAAATAGATATAAAAAGTTTTAAATTTTAAAAGGAATAAATTTTATTTTAACAATTTTACCTCATAAAAACCTGTCATTACCTCATAAATTTTAAGTTCATTATAAGTTTAAATATTTTTACAACCATAAACTGTAAATGGTGTTATTATGAAAAGAAAAGATTTTTTAAGAGGTCTGGGTTTAGTAGGAATAGGCTCTTTGGCTATTCCAATTTTAAACGCATGTAGCAAAGACGATGATTCTTCAGAATCCTCAACCGATACAGAAACAGCTACTGATACTGGTGCTAACTCTGGCTCTTCAGCAGATTGTTCGGTTACTTCTTCAGAAACGGCTGGTCCATTTCCTACCATTTCTCCATCGTCTTTGGTAAAATCAAATATTGTTATGGACAGAACAGGCGTCGCTTTTACGATTAATATCACTATAAAAAACACAAAAGCCAGTTGTGCTGCTTTAAAAGGTGCTATTGTAGATATTTGGCATTGTGACAAAGATGGATATTATTCTGAGTATGGTGGAACTTCAATGCAGTCTGTCAATTATACAACATACCATTTTCTAAGAGGAAGACAAACTACAGATGATAACGGTTTAGTAACTTTTACTTCTATTTTTCCGGGTTGGTACACGAGCCGTGCCACACATATTCATGTTCATATTTACAATGCTAGCGGAACCTCGCTACTGGTGACTCAAATTGCATTCCCAGAAGGTTCGGGAAGTGCTGTTGCTTTGGTAAATGCATCAAGCGCGAATGGATATACAAAAGGTTTATCCGGTTACACTTATAATGCATCTGATAATGTGTTTTCTGATTCTGTGGCAAACGAGCTGGCAACAGTTACAGGTAGTATCGCAGAAGGCTTTGTATTAAAACATACTATAAATGTTGCCAGTTAAAAAATCTAAAAAATGATTAAGCAAATTCCAGCTCAGATTTATAAGTCAGAAACAAGAGGTATTTTCAAATCAGAAAAATACAATTGTTTTGCCACTTTTAATTTTGATCAGTATCAGGAGTTGTCCAGATTACCATTTGGTTCGTTACAAATTTTAAACGAAGAAATACTTGCTCCCCAACATTGTATTTCCAGAGTAATAAAAGCGAATACGAATGTGATTATTTTGCCCTTATTTGGCGGTATAGAATATAAAGACAATTTTGGTAATGCTGAATTCTTAAGAGTTGAGCAAATTAGTGTAATAGGTGTAGAGGAAGAAATAACCGTAGAAATTTTTAATCCTTATGAATATGAAAACGTAAGTTTTCTTACCATTCATTTTGAAATGGATACGCGATATTTTAAAAATTATTTCCAGAAATCTGAAATCAATTTTACGGTCAGAAACAAATTAATTCAATTATTTGAAATAGATAAAGTAATTGGTAGTATTGGCATATTTGACGGAAGAAAGAAAGGCTTTTATACTTTAAAAAATCCTAAAAACGGTATTTTCGTATATATTGTTAATGGTGCTTTTGAAGTCGAAGATAGACTTTTAGAACCAAAAGACGGCTTAAGTATGGAAAAAACAGAAATGATTGAATGGGAAGCATTGTCAGAAAATGCTGTTTTATTGGTATTTGAAGTTGCTTTAAAATAAGATGACCAAATAAAAACTTATGAAAATATCAAAAATAAGACTGGCCTATCGCGTAATTATTGATAGTTCTTCTACAATAATCTGGGATAAATATGTTTTTGAAGATACTTTTAAGGAATATAAAATGCAAAGCCAGCAATTCAATTCGGCAGGAAATCTTAAAAATACCTTCAGGGAATTATTGTCTGAAAATGAAAAGGCCTCTCAGCTGCATTTTTTGGTTGGAATTGCGGCAGACGGGTATGTGCAACAATTAAAAGGAAATTTTCACAGGGTTTCAGATGTACTGGGTAATCAGTATTTTCCTTTTGTCAATTATCAGCTCGATATTGTCAATACTGATATTACAGATCATTCGAAGCATAAAATCGGAATTACATTTTATTCACCATTATTAACTTATTTCGGAATTATAGAAGGTAACTATGTCGTTTCTAAAAACACCGAAAACACAAACGAATACGAAACCATTATGTTTCCCGTACAGCCCCATTTGTCAGTCTGTTATATTCAGCAGGAATAATTAAACAAAAACCATTATTATTTTTCGCCTTTTCTAACTTAATACTTTGTTAGAAAAGGCTTTTTTTGTCTTTTGACTGATTATTCGTCTTGTAAATTTGTGTTTAATATTTAATAAAGAAATTTATTTGTGAAATTATAACGATTTCGTTCTTTAAATTATCGGTTTTTTAGTTTATCCGAATTTATAAGAACCCTAAAAGTTCTATATTTGTTTTTCTTTCAAAAAAACCATAAAATAATTATCAAATGAAAACTCTAAACGATTTCGATTTTAAAAATAAAAAAGCAATTATCCGTGTAGATTTTAATGTGCCTTTGGATGAAAACTTCAATGTAACAGATGCAACACGTATTGAAGCTGCAAAACCAACTATTGATGCTATATTGGCTCAGGGCGGAAGCGTAATTTTAATGTCTCACTTAGGAAGACCAAAAGGAGCTGAAGAAAAATATTCATTAAAGCATATTTTAAAAACGGCTTCTGAAATTTTAGGAGTAAATGTTCAGTTTGCTGAAAACTGTGTGGGTGAGCCAGCTCAGACTGCTGCTAAAAACTTAAAACCGGGAGAAGTTTTATTACTTGAAAATCTGCGTTTTCATGCTGAAGAAGAAGCAGGAGATGTTGCTTTTGCAAAAGAATTAGCCTCACTAGGAGATATTTATGTAAATGATGCTTTTGGAACGGCTCACAGAGCGCACGCTTCGACAACTATTATTGCACAATTTTTCCCAACTGAAAAATGCTTCGGAACATTATTAGCAAAAGAAATTGATAGTTTAAATAAAGTATTGAATAACAGTAAAAAACCTGTAGTTGCAGTTTTAGGAGGTTCTAAAGTTTCTTCTAAAATAACTGTTATCGAAAATATCCTGGATAAAGTTGACCACATGATTATTGGTGGTGGTATGACTTTTACCTTCGTGAAAGCGCAAGGCGGAAAAATTGGAGAATCTATCTGTGAAGATGACAAACAGGATTTAGCACTTGAAATTTTAAGACTAGCTAAAGAAAAAGGAGTTCAGATTCACATTCCGGTTGATGTAATTGCTGCTGATGATTTTTCAAATACAGCCAATACTCAGGTTGTAGATGTAACGGCAATTCCTGATGGATGGCAAGGTCTGGATGCAGGTCCTAAATCTTTGGAAAACTTCAAAAAAGTAATTTTAGAATCGAAAACGATTTTATGGAATGGCCCTCTTGGTGTTTTTGAAATGGAAACTTTCTCAAAAGGAACTATTGCTTTAGGGGACTATATTGCTGAGTCAACTGCAAATGGTGCTTTTTCACTTGTTGGCGGAGGTGATTCTGTAGCAGCAGTAAAACAATTCGGTTTTGAAGATAAAATGAGTTATGTATCTACAGGTGGAGGAGCTATGCTGGAGATGTTAGAAGGAAGAATTTTACCTGGTATCGCTGCTATTTTAGACTAAAATATAACAATTAACATTTTTTTTTACGTTTTTTAGCGTTATTCTGCTTAAGTTTGTAAAAATACCATTTCTGTAATTATTTGGATTATAGAATTTTAAAAAAATGTTATATGATTATAAGAAAAATTTCCTTAGCGGTTTCAGTCTTTTTTTCAATAACTGGTTTTGCACAAGATGTAGTAAAAACAGATACCGAAATAAAGCCTGAAGTAAAGATTTCGTACTTAGATTCAGTAAAAAATTCATTTGTAAAAAATGACTTAGCCATTCGTGTAGATAGTCTCTGGATGAATGAATTAACAAGTCTGGATATCTATGATGATCTGTGTAAGGATATTCAAACAATTAATAAAGACGTTACAATTGATCAGGAATTGCCAACAGAGCTATTAAAACAGCGTCTTCAGGTAATGAATGAAAAATCACCGTTTGAAATAGAATACAATCAGGGATTAGAAAATATAATAAAGTCATTTCTTAAGAATCGTAAAAAATCGTTTTCCCGATTAATGGCTTTATCAGAATATTATTTCCCAATTTTTGAGGATGCGTTTGCCAAGCAAAATGTTCCTTTAGAAATTAAATATTTAGCCGTTGTAGAATCTGCTTTAAATCCTAAAGCAGTTTCTAAAATGGGCGCTACGGGACTTTGGCAATTCATGTACGGTACCGGAAAACAATACGATCTTAAAATTGATTCCTATATTGATGAACGCAGTGATCCGCTTAAGGCAACTGCAGCAGCATCAGAATATATGACTAAAATGTTTAATGTTTTTGGCGACTGGGAACTTGTTTTGGCTTCATACAACTCAGGTCCTGGTAATGTAACAAAAGCAATTCGTCGTTCAGGCGGGAAAACGAAATACTGGGATATTCGAAATTATCTTCCAAAAGAAACACAGGGGTATGTACCTGCATTTTTAGCCACAATGTATCTTTTTGAATTTCATAAAGAACATGGTATTAATCCGCAAAGAGCTGTTGTGAAAAACTTTGAAACAGATACAATTCGAATCAAAGAAAAAATGTCTTTTAAACAAATTGCCGATTTGTTAGACATGCCGCAATCTCAATTAGAACTTTTAAACCCTTCCTACAAACTAAAAGTCGTTCCATATTACCAAAACGAAGAACACTTTTTACGTCTGCCAAAAAATAAAATCGCAACTTTTGTAAATAACGAGGATAAAATTTACGCTTACGTAAAACATGATTCCAATATCTATAAAATGCCTTCTCGTCTTGCACAGAAATTAACTCCAAAAATAAAGACAAAGTCTATAAAAGTTCCTGAACCATTAGATTTGGAATCGTATATAGTTCAGAAAGGAGATAATTTAAGTTCGATTGCTGAAAAATATGATGTTGCTGTAGCAGATATTAAACAATGGAACAACCTTAAGAACAATGCAGTAGTAGTAGGTAAATCTTTAAAAATAAAACCTAAGGATTTAATTTCAAAAACTGCTCAGGAAGTAATTAAAAAACCAACTGAAACAGCAGTAGCATCTGCTGAGATCTCAAACAAAAATGAGATTGAAGTAGAATATGTTGTGAAAAATGGAGATAATCTGGGTAATATTGCAAAAAAATTCGGAGTTACTTTATCAGAATTAAAAGAATGGAATAGCCTGACATCAAACAATCTTGCATTAGGCAAAACATTAGTTGTTTCAAAAAAGGAAAATACTGTTGTTGAAACTACAACTACAGTTGTTGCGTCAAATTCAATTGATTCTTTTAAGAAAAAAGCAGCTGCCGCGAAAAGTATTGGAGAAGATTATTACGTTAAAAAAGGAGATTCTTTGTATAGCATCTCGAAAAAATATCCAGGTGTGACCATTTCAGATATTAAAAAATGGAACGGCATTAAAGATGAGGATATCAAACCAGGAATGAAGCTTAAAATAAACGGATAAATAAAATATCTTACCTAAATTTGGGTTTTATTTCATATAATTTTTAAAATGAATAAAACCCATTTTTTGTTTCTGCTACTTTCTGTTTTACTGGTTTCCTGTTTTCAAAAAAATGAACATCAGGCTCAGCCAAATGCTGGTAAAACCAACACAATTTCCATAATCATTGACGATCAGTTATGGTATGGCGAAGTAGGTGACAGTATTCGAAATAAATTCGCATCACCGGTTTTAGGCCTAACCCAAGAAGAGCCTTTATTTACAATCAACCAATATCCTGCAAAACTACTTGAAGGTTTTGTGACAGACAGCCGAAGCATTATTGTAATAAAAAAGGCTGCTACAGACAAATTTGAGGTTAAAACCAATACTAAAGCCTTACCGCATAATACTTTTCGAATTTACGGGAAATCAAATGAAGATTTAATTTGCAGTATCGAAATGAATTCGCCGGAAATCATTAAGACAATTCGTCAAACAGAAATTAGAAAATTGCAGCAGGATAACCAAAAATCACTTCTAAATCCGGCAATTATCAAAAACAAATTTCATATCGGCTTGCAAGTTCCAACGGGTTACGAATACATGTTACATAAACGCAATTTCATTTGGCTGAAGAAAGAAATTATTAGCGGGAGTACCAGTCTGCTTGTTTATCAGATTCCCTTAAACAGACTGATGAAAAATCCCAATGTTGTTGGTAATATTGTTAGAATGCGTGATTCGGTTGGACATTATATTAAAGGGCGTGAAACAAATACTCACATGATTACCGGAGAAGATTATGCACCTTATTTTTCCATTACAACTTTAAACGGAAAAAAGACTTTTGAGACAAAAGGGACATGGGAGTTAAAAAACGATTTTATGACAGGACCTTTTATCAACTATGCGATAGTAGATAAAGTTTATAATCGAATTTTGGTAATTGAAGGATTCTGTTACTCACCCTCCAATCAGGAACGTGATTTAATGTTAGAACTGGAAGCGATTATAAAATCGGTAAGAATAGAAAAGAGACAGTAAATTTATTTTCCATACTTTTGTCTGTAACAAACATTAAATCAGGAAATTATGAAAAATTTATTTGTAACATTATTGATGTTAGTTTTGTGTTTTTCTTCTTGTAAAAAAGAAGTAAAAACAGAAATTGAAAGTTCTAAAGCTGTTGATAGTATAAAAACAGAAGATTCAATTGCTGAAATGCCTTTAGATTCTGCTGCGCAAATGAAAGCATGGATGGAATATGCAATGCCGGGATCGCCTCATAAAATGATGGCTGATGAAACCGGAACATGGAATTGTGACATGACTTTTTGGGAAGAAGAAGGAGGTAAAGCTGAAAAGGCAAGTTCTACGGCAAATATAAAAATGATTCTGGGAGGTCGTTATCAGGAAGCTAATTATCAGGGAACGATGATGGGACAGCCATTTGAAGGAAAATCTACATTAGCCTACAATAATGCCAGTAAAGAATACACCACCACTTTTATTGACAATATGGGGACGGGTATGATGGTTGCTACAGGTAAATATGATGATAAGACTAAAAGTATGGAACTTAAAGGCGAAATGGTAAACCCAATAAACGGAAAAAAAACACCATATCGTGAAGTGTACACTATCGTGGATGCAACAACCCGTAAAATGGAGATGTATGATACAAAAAAAGGGAAGGAATATAAAAGCATGGAAATCATTATGAAGAAAAAATAATCTGCATTCCTAATGATTAGAAAAAATCCCGATTGCGAGATGTCATCGGGATTTTTTGTTGAAACAGATAGATGTATTCTTCCTGTTTTCATTTTTTAAATTAATTTTACTCTTTCGAATTAGAATAAATAATAAAGTAATAAGCGATGGTATTAAAATGGAAAATAAAGTCTTTTGAGGCCTTAACTGTTCATGAATTATATGATTTGTTGAAATTAAGGAGTGAAATCTTTGTAGTGGAACAAAATTGCGTTTATTTAGATCTTGACGGAAAAGACAAGAAAGCTTTACATCTAATAGGAGAGTATGATGGTAAAACCGTTGCTCATGCGCGATTATTAGATGCGGGAATAAGTTTCGATGATGCTTCAATAGGAAGAGTAGTTGTAGATGTTAATTACCGTGACCGTAAATGGGGACATGATTTAATGCAGGAAGCCATTGCAGCAATAAAGTCAAATTTTGGAAAAGAAAAAATTACAATAGGTGCGCAGTTATACCTAAAAAAATTCTACGAAAGTCATGGATTTATACAAACCAGTGAAATGTATCTGGAAGATGATATCCCTCATATTGAGATGCAGCTTAATTAAATCTTAGTAATATAAAATTCAACTCTCCGGTCTAAATTGTCCCCTTTTCCAAGTGGATATTTGTTGCCGCAGCCCTGAAATGTCATGCGGCTTTTGGATATTTTTTTTGACATTAAGTAAAAAAAGACTGTTTTGGCACGATTCCACGAAAGCCTTCTTTCCTTGGATTCCCTGTCAATTCCATCTGCATAGACTTCGGGTGTACAACAGACATGTCCCCTGATTACAAACTGAATTGTTTTTTTGCTCTGTAAAAAAACTACAATTTTATCAAGTTCTTTTTTTGAATTATAGGTTAGTTTTGAACTTCCAAGATCAAACAGAATGTTTTCCAGTAAAATTTTGTCACCGACTTTTAATTCATTTTTCAACGAATTATGAATTCCTTTTCCAAAACTATTCTTTTTAACTGCAATTAGATCGACTCTGCGATTTTTAGATCTTGTTTCATATAGGTTTTGAACAGTATCCGGTTTGATAATTACCCGGCCTTTACCTTCCAGAATAATTATTTTACTTTTGTTAAAGCCTTTTGAAACTAATATTTCCTGTATAGTATTTACCCTGTCATAAGATAAACGGTAGTTATATTCGTCATTTCCACGATCATCGCAATAGCCGTAAATCTGTATGGATTCTATTTTTGTGGTGTCTAAGTTTTTTACAAAATCGTTTATGACTTTAGTTTGCTGACTGGTAAGGACGTATTTGTCAAAATCAAAATAAATGGTTTCGATGGGTTTTTGCTGCGCCGATAAATTGTAAATGAATAACAGAAATAACGCTTTGCAAAGTTTCATTTTTTCTACATTTTTAAAATCGTTTTGTACTCAGTTTGATTATTTAAGACTGTTACCGCTTTTTTAATTTCTGAATTGTTTTTAATGTAATATTGATATAGACCTTCCTGATATTGGTATCTTTTGATAAGTTCTTCCAGAATCAGGTTTTTAATCTCTTTTTGATTTTTATCTAATAGCGTAGTTTCGCTTTTTTCAAGTGCATTTAATAGTTGCTTATATTCAATAACAATTGCTTCATCTATTTCTTCGTTTTTGGCTGCTGCCAAAGTATTTTTCAGGGCTAGTTCTGTTTCTGTATCAAAAGTAAATTTATTGGCTTTTAAATATTGTTTGAAACTGGTATAATCTGCATCAGTAATAATTGGAATTTTATCGCCTAAATTCGGGTTTTTATAGTAATAGGTAGTCGCATAATCAAAAATTCCGTCGTTTTTCAATAATGCATTTGTAATCGGACTCATTTTGGCTTCATCCAGTTCAATATCCGGCAAAACACCACCGCCATCATAAACTGTTCGTCCTTTTCTTGTTTTAAAGGCATTAAAGTTTTTAGAATCAGTTTTTTGGGCTACACCATTTTTGTCTTTATGAGCATAATCCAGTGCCTGAATGCAACGTCCTGAAGGAGTATAATAACGTGAAATAGTTACTTTTAGTTGTGTTCCGTAAGTCAATTCGACGGTACGTTGTACCAAACCTTTTCCAAAACTACGGCTTCCTAAAATAACGGCACGATCTAAATCCTGCAAAGCTCCGGAAACAATTTCTGATGCCGAAGCACTTTTTCCGTTTACCAAAATAGCCAGTGGAATCTGAGTATCTATAGGTTCTTTAGTAGTTTTATAGGTGTTATTGTGTTTTTCAATTCTTGATTTTGTAGTTACAATCACTTCATTTTTGGGAACAAACAAATTGCAAATATCAATGGCTTCATTTAATAAACCACCCGGATTTCCTCTCAAATCGAGCACAATTTGAGTAGCTCCCTGAGTTTTTAGTTTTTCAAGAGCCTCTTTTACTTCAGCTGCCGCTTTTCGACTAAAATGTGCCAAAACAATATATCCTGTTTTATCATCAATCTTTCCATAAAACGGAACCGACTTAATATCAACTTCATCCAAAACCAAATCTGTAGTATAGGTTTTTCCCTGACGCAGGTATTTTATTTTAATCTTAGTGTTTTTCGTTCCTTTTAGTAATTGTGAAGCATCGTCCTTAAAATCTGCAATCAAAACATCTCCAATCTGAATAATTTCGTCGCCTGCTTTTAACCCCGCTTTATCTGCAGGATAATTTTTATACGGTTCACGAACAATCAAACGATCTTTTTTACGGGCAATCATAGCACCAATTCCGGTATATTCACCTGTATTGTTGATCTTGAAGTTAACGACATCCTGTTCATTAAAATAAACAGTGTAAGGATCTAAACTTCCAAGCATGCTTTTAATGCCTTTATCCATCAAATCGCCCGGATTGGTTTCATCGACATAATTCGTGTTAACGGCTTTAAATAATGTTGTGAAAATTTCAATCTGTTTGGCTATCTCAAAGAAATCGTCTTTGAAACTGGTTCCAATAAATAAAAAGCCTGTTGCAACGGCTGGTATAATGAATCTCTTTTTGATATAAAAAGCCATATATGTAGAATAACTAAAATTATAAAGCACTAAAATAAGAATAAAACATCAATTCACGAGTTTCGCTCAGGTGAATCTCTATTCGGTATTTGAAAATGAATGTTGAAAGCGTTTTAAGATTCCGTTTTATTTTCAGAATCACTGGTTTTGTTTATCTGTATCAGGAATTTCTCAAAGAGCTGAACCGTTTTGGTATTGATTTCATCGTAGGACAACTTATCTTTGGTCTGGTAAAAAAACATCAAAGAATAAGGCTGTTGTACGTTTTCCCAAAGCAAATGTTTGTTTAATCGATAGGTTTCTCTTAAAACACGCTTGAAGTAATTTCGGTCTACTGCTTTTTTGAAATACTTCTTTGAAACCGAAACTCCAATTTTAATTTTTTCTTCTGAATCTGCTTCCGCCTGACGATAAACTAAACGCAAGGGATATTTAGAAACCGATTTTCCTTCAGAAAACAGTAAACCAATTGTCGTTTTGCTCTTTAAGCGTTCATTTTTAGGATAAGTAAAGTTCATTTAATTCAGAAAAAATTTGCAATTTTAAGGACAAAGGTACAATTAAACCAGAAAAGCGGTTATTGTTTTCAATTTTTATACCGCTAAAAATTTATTTATTACTTTTGGCAATTAATTTTTTAAAGCATGCAGAAGATAATTTCATATCCAATCTCCATAATTTATTATCTATGTTTTGGATTGTGTCTGGTTGTTTTTCATCCTATACAATGGATTTCACTAAATATTTTTGGTTATCAGGCTCACAAAATTAGCGTTGATTATTTGAATTTTTTTCTTTTAAGATGCACCAATCTGGTAGGAACGAGATATACAATTAAAAACAGAGAGACAATTCCCACAGGTGTTCCATTGATTTTTGTATCGAATCACCAAAGTATGTACGATATCGTGGCAATGATTTGGTACTTTAGACGTTTTCATTGTAAATTTGTAAGTAAGAAAGAGTTAGGTAGTGGAATCCCAAGCGTTTCATACAATTTACGCCATGGAGGTTCAGTACTAATTGACCGTAAAGACCCTAAACAAGCGATTCCTGTAATCAAAGGCTTGTCTGAATATATTGAAAAAAACACAAGATCTGCTGTGATTTTTCCCGAAGGAACTAGAAGTAAAACAGGAAAGCCTAAAGAATTTGCCCAAAGCGGTTTAAAAATCCTTTGCAAATATGCGCCTTCAGCTTATGTTGTTCCAGTGAGTATTAACAATTCATGGAAAATGGTAAAATATGGGTTTTTCCCTGTTGGTTTAGGAAATCATCTTACCTTTACCGCCCATAAAGCAATGGCAGTTAAAGATTATGATTTTGCTGAGTTAATGAGATTGACAGAAAAGGCAGTTGTAGAAGGAGTGAATGAATATAAATAGATTTTTGCATTTAGAGAGAGAATTCTAATACTTAAATCCCAAATTAAACAAGTAATGTCTATAAAAAACATTAGATTAGAAGTAATGCAGTTTTTGGAAAAAAATGTAGATAGCTTCGTAGAACAGTATTTAATTCCTGTTGAAAAAATTTGGCAGCCAACCGATTTTTTACCTAATTCCCAAGGAGAAAACTTCTTTGAGGAGGTTAAAGAATTACGTGAAATTGCTAAAGAATTACCTTATGATTTCTGGGTAACTTTAGTAGGTGATACCATCACCGAGGAAGCTTTACCAACTTATGAATCCTGGCTGATGGATGTAGAAGGAGTGAATCAGGTTGAAAATGGTGGAAACGGTTGGTCTAAATGGATTCGTCAATGGACGGGAGAGGAAAACCGACACGGAGATTTACTAAGTAAATACTTGTATTTGTCCGGTCGTGTAAACATGCGTGAAATCGAAATGACAACACAGCACTTAATCAACGACGGTTTTGATATTGGAACCGGATCTGATCCATACAAAAACTTTGTATACACTAGTTTCCAGGAATTAGCAACCTATGTTTCGCATAACAGAGTAGCCCAAATGGCGAAAAAATTTGGAGATAACAAGTTGTCTAAAATGTGTAAAATGATTGCTGGTGATGAAATGCGTCATCATCATGCGTACAGCGAATTTGTTACCCGTATTTTTCAGGTTGATCCAAGCGAAATGATGTTGGCGTTTCAATATATGATGAAACAAAAAATCGTAATGCCGGCGCATTTTTTAAGAGAATCAGGTCAAAAAATCAGTACAGCTTTTGAGCAATTTTCAGATTCTGCACAGCGTATTGGAGTTTATACTGCAAACGATTATGTAGATATCATGCAGAAATTAATCGATAAATGGGAAGTTGATAAGATTACAAACCTAACAGATGAAGCTGAAAAAGCACGTGATTATCTGATGAAGTTACCGGCTCGTATGGCAAGAATTTCAGAGAGAATCGTAATTCCTAAAGAGTCTCATATTTTCAAATGGGTAGAACCAGCGAGATTATAATATTTAGATTTTAAATCAAGTTTTTTTAAATGCAATTTAATTGCATTTAAAAACAAAGAGTATAAAGATGTTGATTGTTGAGGTTTTTAAATCTTTGACAGTCAGCATTTTTTTAATATTTCGGGGTCTCTTTTTTAAATAAAAATGTTTTTGAATTTTCAAATAAATTATAAAAAACACTGTTGTTATTAAAAAATAAAGCAAACGGTTAAGCATTAAAAATATCATGAATAATACAGCCTTAATACATAAAACAATCCAATTTGTAAAAGAAAAACTTAATGATGCAGAAGGAGGTCATGACTGGTTTCATATCGAGCGTGTTTATAAAAATGCATTATTAATTGCTAAAAATACAGATTGTGATTTAACAGTAATTCAATTAGGAGCTATGCTCCATGATATTGCCGATAGTAAATTTCATAACGGAGATGAAACAATTGGTCCCAAAACAGCACGTTTGTTTTTAGAATCAGAAAATGTTTCCGAAGACATTATTGTACATGTTGTTAATATCATCGAAAATATCTCATATAAAGGCGGAAATTTCGAAAAGAAGTTTTCTTCTCTCGAATTGGATATTGTTCAGGATGCCGATCGTCTGGATGCAATTGGTGCAATTGGTGTAGCAAGAGCATTCAATTATGGGGGATTTAAAAACAGAGCTTTGTATAACCCGGAAATTACACCTGTAACCAACATGACCAAAGAAGAATACAAAAAGAATAATGCGCCCACCATAAATCATTTTTACGAAAAGCTGTTACTCTTAAAAGATAAAATGAATACCGAAACCGGAAAACAACTTGCCGAAGAAAGGCATCTTTTTATGGAAACGTTCCTTGCACAGTTTTATGCAGAGTGGGAAGGTATTAAGTAAGTTTGTATTTCGCAAAGACTCACTAAATAAACGCAAAGATCCGCAAAGTTATTTTACATTTCTTTGCGGATCTTTGTGTTTTTTCTCTGTGTAGCTCTGCGGAATAAAAAATCAGCTGCAACCGCAATTCCCGTCACCACAGTCTTTTTTCTTCTTCGATTTAAAAAAATATTTTTTAACCAAAAAAGCAACTGCAAATCCTAATATGGCAAAAGCAATAATTTTCTGAATCATGACTCATTATTTTAATATTTGATAGGCAATTAAGGCGGTTACATAGGCAAGAGCACTCATAAAGCCTAATTGCATGGCAGGCCATTTCCACGAATTGGTTTCTTTTTTGGTAATAGCCAATGTACTCGCGCACTGCATGGCAAAAGCATAAAACAGCAATAATGAAATTCCGGTTGCAAAATTAAAGACTTTTTTTCCTGTGTCAGAATGAACTTCTGCCTGCATTTTGCTTTTTATGGTAGCTTCGTTCTCACTATCACCAACACTGTAAATAGTGGCAAGTGTTCCCACGAAAACCTCACGCGCAGCAAATGAACTGATTAAGGCAATTCCGATTTTCCAGTCATAACCCAAAGGTTCTATTGCCGGTTCAATTGCATGTCCCATTAATCCGATATAAGAATTCTCCAGTTTTTGAGAAGCTACTTCGTTTTCAAATTGAGTTTCTGTCAGGGTTGTATTTGCGAATCTTTCTTTTACAATAGTTTCGGCATCATTAAAATCTTTTCCGGGGCCGTATGAGGCTAAAAACCACAAAATAATAGATATAGCAAGAATGATTTTACCTGCCCCAACAATAAAAGCTTTGGTCTTTTCTACAACATTAATTCCAACGTTCTTAAAAAGTGGTAATTTATAACTTGGCATTTCAACAACGAAATACGTTTTGGATTCCAGTTTTAGAACTTTATTTAAAATATATGCCGATAAAATAGCAGCAAAAAAACCTAAAACGTAAAGCGCCATTAACGTTAGACCCTGAACATTCAAAACCCCAAAAACACGTTTACTCGGAATTACCAATGAAATTATGATCGCATACACCGGTAACCTTGCTGAACAGGTTGTAAAAGGAGTAACCAAAATCGTAATCAGACGTTCTTTCCAGTTTTCAATATTTCTCGTGGCCATAATTGCCGGAATGGCACAAGCTGTCCCTGAAATCAAAGGCACAACACTTTTTCCAGATAAACCGAATCTTCGCATGATTTTGTCCATCAGGAAAACGACACGGCTCATATAGCCACTTTCTTCCAAAATGGATATGAAGAGAAACAAAAAGGCAATTTGCGGAATGAAAATGATAACACCGCCAATTCCCGGAATGATTCCCTGCGAAAGTAAATCAGTTAAAATACCGCTTGGAAGTTCTTCGGAAACCCGGCTGCTTAAAGAGGCAAAAGTGCTGTCAATGAAATCCATCGGAATCGTGGACCAGCTAAAAATAGATTGAAAGATCAGAAATAAAATAGCAAAGAAAATAGCATATCCCCATATTTTGTGGGTTAATACACGATCCAGTTTTGCACGGATGTCTTTTGCCATCGAAGGATCGACTTTTAAACCTTCTTTCAAAATATCATTTATAAACTGATACCGTTTAATGGTTTCTTTTTGCTGAAGGCGTTTTAATTCAGAGTGTGATTTTGTAAAAGTACTTCGGATTTCATTTCGGTCTAAATTCGAAAAATTGACATCCTGAGTAATAACCAGCCACAATTTGTATAACAACTGATTCGGAAAAGCATGTTGTAATTTTTCAAAATAGTCAGCATCAATAACCGAAGCATTCAAGCAAGGCTCGTGCGGAACAGTTCGATAGGAAACTATTAATTCTTTTAAGGCATCGATTCCTAAACCTTTGCGTGAACTCACTAGCGCAATTTTGGTTTTTAGTTTTTCTTCTAAATACGGAATATCAAGAGTAATTCCTTTACGTTCCATACGATCAGACATGTTGATGACTAAAATCGTTGGGATTTCAAGGTCTTTTATCTGAGTGTAAATCAGTAAATTTCGTTTCAGATTTTCAACATCGGTAACCACTACCGCAACATCCGGATACAATTTATCGTTTTTATTCAGTAAAAGTTCAATCACCACACTTTCATCCATTGAACTGGCATTCAGGCTGTACGTTCCGGGTAAATCGAGAATATTGGCTTTAATGTTGTGTGGCAGTTTACAGAAACCCATTTTTTTCTCAACGGTAATCCCGGGATAATTCCCAACCTGTTGGTTTAAACCCGTAAGCTGATTAAAAACAGAAGTTTTTCCTGTGTTTGGATTCCCAATAAGGGCAACATTGATATTCTGAACGCTCATTATAAATTGTTTTTGATAAGTTCAACTTCAATTTCACGAGCTGTTTCAATACGAATTGCAACATGGGAGCCATTGATATCCAAATATAAAGGATCACCAAAAGGAGCAATTTGAAGCAATTCAACCAAGCTGCCAGGCAAACAACCCATTTCTAATAATTTTAGAGGAATAAGATCGATATCAAAATCTTTGATAATGGCTTTGTCGCCTTTTTTCAGAGTGTGGATAGTATTTTGCAAGCTTATTTAGATTGAATTTAGATTGCAAAAATAGGCAATAATTCTTTATTTAAGGGAATTTAATACAGCCGAATATGCTAAATGTTTCTAAAAATAAGGGTTTTATTCTTTGCACAAGAAATCAATATCTTCTAAAAGACGTTTAATATCTTCTTTGTCTGTTCCGTCATAAAATCCGCGAACGCGTCGTTTTTGATCTACCAAAACAAAATTCTCTGTATGAACCATATCATAAAGCTGATCAGGTCTTCCTAGTTTTACGGCCAGATACGATTTTCTGGCCATGGTATAAATCTCTTTTTTATCGCCGGTAACCAGATTCCATTTGCTGTCAACCACTCCATGTTTTATAGCATAGGTTTTTAAAACCGGAATACTGTCTGTTTCAGGAAAAACGGTATGAGATAGGAGCATAACCTTTGGATTATTTAAAACTGCTTTTTGAACATCAGCCAGGTTGGTTGTCATCTTTGGACAGATTGATCCACAGGTTGTAAAGAAAAAATCGGCAACATAAATCTTTCCTTCATAATTTTTTTGGGTAATGGTATCGCCATTTTGGTTCACAAAAGAAAAATCGGCAATGGTATGATATTTACTTTTGTATTGTACCGTGCTGTCTACCAATTCAGGATTTACATCAGCCGGATTGTAGACAGGCAAGATTTTTTGCGGTTTTAAAGCGAAGTAAAACAGGGTTATGGTAATAGCCGAAAATACAATTAAAACGATAAAAAATTTTCGGTATTTATAAAGAAGCGATTTCATAAAAATAATTTGAATGCAAAAATACGAAAAGGACTTTTTTTAAAACTTTAAATTGTCATGATTTTAACCAAATTACTGCAATTGCTTTTTCTTTTTTGGTTTAGGTATGGATCTGTTCACCAGATATAATCCTGCCAAGGTTATTAAAACGCCAATTGCAATAGCCTTTGTAAGTATTTCTCCAAAAATAAAAAAACCAAGAACAATGGCTACAATTGGATTAATGTAAGCATAAATACTGCTGATCTCTTTTGGAAGATGTTGGAGCGAATAGATAAAAGCAATAAAGGTTAATACTGAGCCAATTATTACCAGATATCCAATTGCCCACCAGGATGTAACCGGAATTTGGTTTAGCGGAATATTAATCCCTGCAGATTCTGTAATTCCTAAAAGAATAAAACTGGATATAAGCATTTGTAATCCTAAACTAAAGTACGGGTTGAAACTTGTTGCTTTTTTCTTAATATGTAAAGTTCCGAATGCCCAGGTAATAGTTGCGATAACAGATAAAATAATTCCAAATTGAAAATCAGGTTTTAAGAAATCAGCTAAATGATCCATGAAAATAACACAAATTCCACAAAAGCAGATCAATAGTCCTAATACGGCCAATTTTGACACTCTTTCTCCTCTAAAAAAACAAATGATTACAATCCAAATCGGAAATATGGCAGCAATAATTGCCCCAAGTCCGCTACTGATATATTTAACACCCCAAGTGCTCAAACCATTACTCAGACAAAAGTTTAGGAAAGACAGAACCAAAATTGTTCTCCATTGCTTACCTTTTGGCCAGGGTTCTCTCTTGATAATAAAATACAAAACATATATCATTCCTCCTATGAACTGTCTTATTGTTACCAGTTGTAAAGCAGGCATATGTTTGACTCCTTCTTTTGATGCCAGCCAGGTAGTTCCCCAAAAAAAACTCACACAGCACAAAGCTAAAATCGGTAATCCGATGGCATCTATTCTTTTTGAAAAGGCATTTTGGATTTTTGCTTTCACCTTAAATTATTTTTAAGCAAATATTCCAAAAACAATTTGAATTCAGGAAGTAAATACATGAAATGTTATCTTTTTAGGAAAGTTAAAAATCAGATTTTTAACACAACTTTTCAAATAATAACAATATGTTTGCATATTGTCTATAAACTTAAATAAAAATGAAAAAAGTGCTTACTAAACCTACTTTTTATGCTATTTCTGCAATGCTTTCCTTTGCTGCAGTACAAGCACAAACCACACCTCAAAAGGAACCGGGAATTAATGTTTCTTATATGAAAAAAGACATTAGCCCTAAAGAAAATTTCTTTCAATATGTAAATGGTACATGGCTGGATAAAACAGAAATCCCGAGTGATCGTACAACCTGGGGAAGTTTTAATGAATTAATTAAAAAAACAGACAAGGATGCAATGGAAATTTTGAAAAACGCATCAAAAAATCCAAAGTATAAATCCAATACAGATCAAGGCAAAGCAGTGAACTTGTTCGCCACAGTTTTAGACACTGTTGGCAGAAACAAAAGAGGTATTGAACCATTGAAGCCGTTTTTGAAAAAGATTGATGCTATAAAAAATGTGGCTGATCTTCAAAAATATTTAGTCGAAATGGAACCTCAGGGAGGAAATGACTTTTTTAAGATTTACATAGGAGCTGATGAAAAAAACAGTTCTAAAAATTCTGTAACTCTCGCCGTTAGCCGATTAGGTCTGTCTGATAAAGATTATTACACTGCTGAAGATAAAGATTCTAAAGAGAAACTTGCTAAATATGAACTTCATGTAGCAAGAATGATGCAGTTTATTGGAGAATCTGCTGAAAAAGCCAAACAAAGTGCATCAGAAATTGTAGCATTAGAAAAAGCTTTATCAACTCCAAGATTAGATCGTGTCGAAAGCAGAGACAGTCGTTTACAATACAATCCGATGACTGTGGCAGATCTTCAAAAATTAACTCCAGCTATTAAATGGGATGCTTATTTTAACGGTCTTGGTCTTGCAAAGTTGGATACAGTCGTGGTTTCAGAAACACGTTACATGAAAGCACTTCAAAATGTTTATACTGAAAACAAAGTTTCACAATGGAAAGAGTATTTAAAATGGACTTTACTAAACAGGTCAACATCGCATTTGACTACTGATATTGAAGCCGCAAACTTTGATTTTTATAGTAAAACCCTGAGAGGCGCCCTGAAACAATTACCCAGAGAAGAGATTGCTTTGCAAATTGTAAACCGAAGTATTGGAGAAGCTCTTGGTAAATTATACGTAGAAAAAGTATTTCCTGCCGAAGCAAAAGCAAAAGCAACAGATATGATTCACAATATAATTCTGGCTTACCAGAACCGTATTAATAATTTATCCTGGATGTCTGATGCTACTAAAGTGAAAGCTATCGAAAAACTGAATAAGATTACAATAAAAGTTGGGTATCCTGATAAGTGGAAAGACTACTCTGCTTTAGAAATCAAAAGTGTTGCTGATGGAGGCAGTTACTTTGAGAATTCAAGAAATTTGGCTAAATGGAATTTTAACAAAGGTCTGGAAAAATTAAAAAAGCCAGTAGATAAATCAGAGTGGGGAATGTCTCCTCAGACTGTAAATGCTTATTATAACCCTTCTTATAATGAAATTGTTTTCCCTGCTGCTATTTTGCAACCGCCATTTTATAATTATCAGGCTGATGAAGCTGTGAATTATGGTGGAATAGGAGCTGTAATTGGTCACGAAATCTCACACGGTTTTGATGATTCAGGTGCACGATACAATGCTGATGGGAATCTTGTTGACTGGTGGACTGCAGAAGATTTGAAGCAATTTACACAATTAGGAACTGCTCTTGCTGATCAGTATAGCGCTTTGGAACCTTTGCCAGGAATTCATGTGGACGGAAAATTCACTTTAGGAGAAAACATAGGAGATTTGGGTGGAATCAATGCTGCGTATGACGGTCTGCAATTGTACTTGAAGGCAAATGGAAATCCGGGATTAATTGACGGATTTACACCTGAACAGCGTTTCTTTATTTCATGGGCTACAGTCTGGAGAACTAAATCAAGAGATGAGGCTATTAAAAACCAGGTAAAAACAGATCCGCATTCACCGGGAATGTACAGAGCATATGTCCCAATTCAGAATGTAGATGCTTTTTATGACGCTTTCGAAATCAAAAAAGGAGACAAAATGTATGTCGATCCGGAGAAGAGAGTAAAAATCTGGTAATTCAGAACAAAAAAAAAGGAGCTAAATTTAGCTCCTTTTTTTGTTAATTATAGTATGTTTGAAATAGTGTTTTATTTCAAATTACTATAAATATAAGTTTCAATTGCTTTTAGTTCTTCATCAGACATAGCCTGCGTTACAGGAAAATTGGTTTTCATGACAGCAAACTGGCCTGGATCTACAATTGGTTCTCCATTTCCTTTGAGAAAAGTAACTATATCTCCTTTTTTGTCTTTATAGATTTTGGCGATTTCCTGAATACTTGGTCCAATTACTTTTTGATCTACCTGATGACAAGAAGTACAATTTCCTTTACCCTCAAAAATTGATTTACCTAATTCTTCAGGAGTTTTTGTTTCTGCTGATTCTCCTTCTGAATATGTTTCTGTGTTTTCTGTAGGTTTTCCAAATGGCTCCTGATTGTCTTTTTTGCAGGATATAAATGCTAAAACAGTTATTAAAAATATAGTTTTTTTCATATTATTTGTTTAAGATGATAGAAGCTTCTTTAGCAAAATAAGTTGAGATTATACTAGCCCCTGCACGCTTAATGCAATAAAGTTGCTCTATCATAATTTTGTCATGATCCAGCCACCCTTTTTCTGCTGCGGCCTTTACCATAGCGTACTCACCAGATACCTGGTAAACTGCAACCGGTACATGAACGGCATTTTTTACCTCGCGAACAATGTCTAAATAGGCCATTCCTGGTTTTACCATAACGATATCTGCACCCTCTTCAACGTCTAATAATGCTTCACGAATTCCTTCAATTCGGTTAGCGTAATCCATCTGATACGTTTTCTTGTCTTTTGGAATATTTTGAGAATCCACCGGAGCAGAATCTAACGCATCACGAAATGGCCCGTAAAAAGCAGATGCGTATTTGGCACTGTAACTCATAATCCCTACATTATGGTGACCATTTTCTTCCAGCGCTTTTCTAATGGCCAAAACTCTTCCGTCCATCATGTCGCTTGGTGCTACAAAATCGGCTCCGGCTTCAGCATGGCTCAGACTCATTCGGGTTAAAGCATCAACAGTAGCATCGTTTATCAATTGGCCGTTTTCTATAATTCCGTCGTGACCATAAATCGAATAAGGATCTAATGCTACATCGGGCATGACAATCATTTCAGGGACTGCATCTTTAATAGCTCGAATGGTTTGCTGCATCAATCCATCTTTGTTCCAGGCTTCAACACCTTTATTGTCTTTAAGGTTCTCGCTTACTTTTACATAAATATTCACTGCTTTGATTCCTAAATCCCAGGCTTCTTTGACTTCTTTAATAGTGTTGTCTAATGAATGGCGGTAAATTCCGGGCATGGACGGAATGGCGACTTTTACATCTTTTCCTTCGGCCACAAACATTGGAAGCATAAAATCCTGTGGACTTAAACTGGTTTCACGAACTAAAGAACGAATAGATTCATTAGTTCTTAAACGGCGGTTTCTTTGTAATGGGAACATAGAGTGTTTTTTTATTAAATCTAAAAAGAATATTCTCTCTAAAGAGTTCATATTCATTATTAAAGTGAAATTAAAATAAGTGCCGCAAAGTTAAAGAAAAAACGTCCAAATAAAGAGTGAGTAATGCCGTAGAATTCGTTAATATTATCTAAATTCGTATCGCTTTTTTAAACTTCTGTTAAGAATCTTATTATGGAATGTTTTTTCAACTTTAAATCTCCCAAATGAAGAAAATATTTGCATTATGTTGCTGTTTACTCTTAACAAGCTGTTTCGAAATAACAGAAAGAATCAAACATCATGATGACCAGAGTGGCGAATATACCTTGATGGTTGATTTTTCGAAGTCATGGCTTAAGACAAAATCAGCTATCTGGCTGGAAGAAGTTGACGGTGTGAAAATTCCTAATGAGCAGGAAATCACACAAAAGTTAACCGATTTTAAATCCAAAGTTTCAAAAATTGAAGGCATTTCAAATGTCACCACCAAAACAGATTTTGACCGTTATATTTTTATCATCAAATTGGATTATAAAAGTTTAAAAGCGCTGAACGAAGTAGTTAATACATTGAATAAGCAAAAAAATCATATTCATTTTACAGCAAATTCAAAGAGTTTTGAAAGAATCGCATCGTACCCAATTCCTGAAAATCTGCTGAAAGACGAAAAGAAAAAAGAAGATCTGGAAAAAGCCAATATTGTATCTATTTACACTTTTGACCGTGACGTTTTAAATACAAGTAATGCCAATTGCAAAATTTCTCCAAACAAAAAGACCGTTTTTTTAAAGCAAAGTATGTACAGCGTTCTTAAAAAATCATCACTTATGAATAATACTATTCAATTAAATCAATAATCCTTATACATCATACATCACATGAAACAATTTTTTACTTTTTTAATTCTGCTTACATTCACTTTAGCTCACAGCCAGACACTGTCTCCAAAACAGGATTATTTTGTTCAGTTTAACGGCAGTCAGCTTTCTAAAAAAGTAAGTATTGCTGAGGTTCTAAATCATTCTGTCTTAAAGAAATATAAAGACGGAAAAATGAATCTGGACATCAATCAATATGCAGATCTTATAAAATTAGATCAGAAAATAACTGTTCACGGTAATTATTCTGATAGTATTCCGTATTATCAGGTTACCATTCCTATAAAAGACAAAAATGCTATTAAAAACTTTCTGATTCAAAAGAACAAGGAAAATGATTCACTTGGAAAACCTCTTATTGAAGATTTTGGTCAGTATTCAGTATATAATTCTCCAGATAAAAAAACAACCGTAGCCTGGAATGACAGCTATTTAGTGTTTTTTGGATTAACAAAAAAACACGAGTATAAAGATTATTCGTATCCGGAAGTTGAGGTAGACTCTGCAGCGACTGCAGTAACAGGTGATGCTTCAGAAGTTTCGGAAGTTGTTGTAGAAACAAACGAGGTACCGGTTGTAGATACAGCTTATGTAGATTATTCGGATAATTATTATGCTAATTTTCAAAAAGAACAGATTGCTTTTGACAGCATTCAGGCCATAAGTCAAAACAGATTTGTAAAATTGCTTTTTGAAAATGGTTTTACAGTTCCAGCTTCTGAGAAAGTACATCAAAATGCTGATATTTCATGTTGGGTAGATTATGGGACAGCAATATCAAGCTTTAATACTGCCTATGCGGCTTTAGCACGGTTTACGACTTATAATAAATTTTTGCCAGGCCAAAATAACTTAGGCAATTTCGTTAAAGGGATAAATGTTGATTTTTATTTTGATAATGATAATGCCAGAGTAGAAGAAATTGTGGAATACTCGAAACCAATGGCTGATATAGTGGGCAAAATCAGTAATCGGAAAGTAAATAAAAACATCTTTAATTATTTTCCGGCTAAAAAACCGCTCGGTTACATGACGTATCATTTTAATACAAAGGAAATACTCAATAGTTTTCCTGCTTTTAGTACCGAGATTTTCAGTAATCCTTATATTTTAAAAGAGGATATTAGTGTTGCAACAGATCTTATTTCAACAATTATTGATGAAGAAGCCACAGCAACTCTTTTTGATGGTGATATAAGCGTATTTCTTTATGATGTTGTCGAAAGAGAAGTGACTTCAAAAACTTTCGAATATGATGAGAATTATGAGTCAAAAGAAGTTGTGAAAACGATAAAAAAAGCAATACCGCAGTTTTCAGTGATTTTTACTTCGACACATCCAACTTTTGCGGATAAACTCATCCAGTTAGGAGTTCGCAAAAAAGGATTAGTTCAAAAAGGGAATTATTACGAAATAAAAGGAACTCAGGAATACGGTAATTTGTTTATTTTTAAGGATAAAGATGTTGTAGTTGTTGGTAATAATATTGATGCAATTTTTCCGAAAGACAATTCATTTTCGAAAGAAGTTAAAAAAGAACTGAAACAGCATTATATTTCGGCAAAAGTGAGTTTGGATAAATTGGTAACAGCCTATTCTAATACAGGTGAAGCCAAGGAATCTGAAATTAAAAGCTTCAATCGACTGACTCAGCAGTTTACGGATGTTACTTTATATTCTGCCAAAAAACTAACAGATAACAAACTGAAATTCGAGTTAAAGCTAAACTCATCCAAAGGAGATAAAAATATCATTCTGCAGACTTTAGATTTAGTTGACGAACTAAGTACTAAATAATTTTAAATGAAAAGCCCTAAAAAATCAATTTGAACTGCCCCCAAAAAGTTAGACACTATTTGGGGCATTTTTATGGGAAGAAAATTTAAATACAGTTATGATTTCAAAGTTCGTTGTGTAGAAGATGTTTTAGAGAGCAACCGTTCAGTTAATTCAGTTGCACAAGAGAACAATTTTGAAAAAACTAGTCTTAGAAGAT
>NZ_JASY01000026.1:0-46256 GCF_000735715.2 Flavobacterium chungangense LMG 26729 | reverse complement strand
TCTAATAATCTATAAAAATTATGCGCTGGAATCAAGTCTGTTAAGTGTACTTGATAGAGCATTTTTGGCGTAAATTCTTTTCTTCCTTGCATGTTTAAATTTACATAAAAGCACGCTTTTTAATGTTTCCTTTTTGTTATATTTGAGCAGTTGTGCAACAAGCACACACGTTTGTGGCTATTGCGGAATTTAGTGGAATTATCATTTTTAAAACGTATTTTCGTTTAGCCGAAATACTCGTCTTCGTAAGTCGCAAACGCTGCAAGTCGCGAGAACGTTGTAGGCAATTTTACCGCAGAGGAGAGAATTTCACAACTATTTTACTGAATTTTAATTTTTAAAATGAAAGAAAAAAAATCTCAAAATAAATTGATTTGAATTATGAATTGCCAAATAAGGATGATTTTAACAATTTTACTTCTGACTTTAGTTTGCTCGTGTGCAACTAAAAAAACAACTTATCTTACAATCAATTCTAAAAGGATTATTATTGTAGAGAACGACTCTATTTTGAGATATACTGAATTAATTGGCTGTTTAGGAAATTCAAATACTCTGAATTATAAAAAAGAAAATGGTTTATTAAAAGTATCTGGAATTGCAGACACTAAAAAAGAGGGAATATTTAGTCTTGCAACAGATTTATATGGAGCGGAATTGAAAATTGAAACGGACAGTCTGATAATAAAACGAACAGGTGAAATTTTTTATAAAGAACAAATTTTAAAATCAAAAGCTAACCAAAATTTTCAGGATTTCTATATTATTTTGAATGACAAGAAGAAAAAGATTACGAAATCAAATATTAAGCGGATTTTAACCAATATTGATTTAGAAAATTATGACAGCGTAGAGATGGAAAAAAATAATGCACAAAGTGAATACGGAATTGATGAAAAATATAAAACTTTGAAATTAGTGAGAAAATAAAAACTGCCTACAACACACGTCCGATTTGCGAATTTATTGTAATTACCGTTTTCAATTCGTATTTTCGTTTAGCCGAAAATACTCGTCTTCGAAGTCCGAAACAGCCACAAGCCCCAAAACGTTAGCTGTTATTGTATAAGAACTTTGAAATAAACGCACAATCATTCTTATGATAAAAAAAATAATTACTCTTATTGTATTCTTAAATTCTCTCTTAAGTTTTTCCCAAATTGCAAATGATAGTTTAATAAATTCTATAAAAAAAGCAGAAAAAATCGTATTAGCTAGTCACGAGGATTTTTATTTTACAAGGGAAGAAGAAGGAAATGGAAAAACTACATTGACAACTTTACTTAAAATTGAGAACCCAAGTAAAAGAATTAGGAAAAAAATTAAAAGGAGATTTAAAAAACTAGAAGAAAAAAGAGCTATAGTAAAGCCTCTACTTAAAAATGGAAAACCTAATAAGAGTATAATAAGAGAGAAAATTGAACTTGACTCAAAATTAAAGCAAGAGCTAATTGAAGTTATTTCGAAACAAAAAAATGATAGTATATATGACGGTAATTATTGTTTTGAGCCACATCATACCATATTTATTTATAGGAAAAAGAAGTGGTCATATATTGACTTATGCTTTGGGTGTGATCATTATAGTTATAGTGAAGACTTAAATATTAATAAAAAATATTTTTTAGTTACCTATGAAGATTGGCGAAATTTGGAAGCATTTTTCAGAAACCAAAACTTAAATTATAGAATGCAAAAGAGAAAATAATAACAGCTAACAGCGATTTCATGAAATTGGGGTTTTAGTTTTTAATGGGATCAGCTTTTTGTATATTTGACTTCAGTTCTAATGGAATGGTTCGGGAGTAAAAAAATCCAACTTTATGAAGCCGGGGATGTTAGCAGTAATTGTCTCGCAAAATACACGATACATTATGAACTTCATCCATAATTATATTAACAAGATTGCAACTCAATTTTCAAGAGCTGATTTTATGCTTGACGGAAAAGAAGATGATCAACACTTTGGTCCATTACAAATTAAGTTTCAAGATGGTTCGTACCTGACATTTGATGAAAATGGGGATGCTGAAACAATTTATGCTTTAGTAGAGCCAATTGAGTTTGAAGATAAGAACAACCCAAATATTGAAAATTGGTCAGAAATTGTATTGAATTGGACAAAGCTAATTAATTCAAGATTGATTCAATTCAAAGTTTTGCAAAGTATAGAAAATAAAATTGTAGGTTGTAAACTCTATTTTGAAAAGGAAAAGGCTATAACTTATTACAATTATTATGATGATGCCAAAGTTGCTTTTGAAAATGACAAGTTGTTGGAATCATATATTGAATTTGAAAAATTAGAATGGGTAAGTTTGCCTAAATTCAACTAGGTACGGCAAATATTGCTAACAGCGGTTTTGCGCCATAGCTGGTTTTATCTTTCTTGGAAAATACGCTGAACATCACAATTTCTTATTACATTTATCCTTAACTTGCCGCTACGGCGCAAAGCCGCTGAACGTTATATATTATCTTAAAAAACACACATATGAATAAATCAGCACTTTTAGTTATTTCGTTTCTAGTTCTTAGCTGTAAGAACGAGAATTCTTCTAAAATATCTAATCCCAAAAAAGTGCAGAGAACTATCGAAAAGAAAGAGATAATACATAAACTTGATAAAAAAACAAAGAGAGTTAGAGATTATATGTCTGATAATAAAGATTATTCTTGGATTGCAAAACATAATGCCCCAAATAGTTATTATCCAAGGTTAGTTTTTCAAAAAGAATTTGCAATTTATCAATTCCACGGACAATGTTATTATTGGTTCTTTACAAATCATTATTATAAAGGAGCAGATAAAATAGAGCTGCTTTGGACTTATAAGAAAGATTGTCTGTATCAACCAAAATCTCTACAAAACTCAAATGGAATAAAAAAATATCCAAAAAATGGGGATGCATTTTGTGAATATAGTTTGGTAAATGATTCTGTGATAAAAGTCAAATACAATTTTCCTGAATGGGTAAATAAAGTAAACAAAATCGAAAAAGATTCAATATTTCCTATGTATCTGTACTTGGAAAAGCAAGACAGAATATAACAGTTTTTCAAAAACACAACGCAAATGAAACAAACAACATTTTTAGTTTTAATGCTTTTGAGCATAAATATAAATGCACAAACTTTTTTAGAACTGTATTCAAGTGAAAATTCTAACATTTCAGAAAATGATTTGAAAAGCATTTTGGCAGATAAAAAATCCAACAATAAATTAATCGGAACTTCAAATTCGGGGCTTTTAAAATTTGATAATGTAAAGTTTGAAAATATCAAAGAAGTAAAAGGTGAATATTTCGGACCATTATATAAAGATAGAAATGAGAAAACTTGGGTTTCTTCATCAAATCCAGAAGAATTATATTTAATAAAATCTAATAATGAAGTAGAGAAAATTACAAGTAAAGTTCTAAAAGAAATAGACGGAGTAATTGCAATTTCAGAGGATAAGCAAGGAAATATTTATTTTGGAGGTAAAGGATTAGTGAAGTACGATGGGAAAAATTGGAGCAAAATTAAACTGCCTAATAATTCAATTACAATTAGAACATTGGATATAAGTTCTAATAATACGATTGCAATTGGACACAATTCGGGTTTATTAATCGGAAAAGAGAATAATTGGAAATCATACGATGAAGAGACTGACAAACTTCAACTATCAACTGTAAGAGCTGTAAAGTTTCTTAATGACAATAAATTAATTATCGGCTATGGTGGTGGATTTGGAAATGGTGGTTTTTCAGTTAAAGAGGGTGAAAAATGGACACATTTCAACAAATCTAATTCCAAAATATCTGACCATATGGTTAGAGATATTGAAATTGATGCCAATAACACTTTATGGATGGCTACCAATAATGGTTTAGTAAAATTTACAGAAAAAGGTGAATTAACGTCTATTCTATTTCGAGAAGGAATGTATAAAAATACAATTCTTGACATCAGTATTGACAATGATAGTGTACTTTGGATTGCAACTAATTTTGGAGTGATAAAATTTAAAGAATAAAAAAACGTCAGCTAACAGGAGTTTGCAAAATGGCGGGTTTAGTGCTAAATTTAACGGTAGTTCTTCGATTGAACTTTATAATAATATACGCTTTTGCGCTTCGATTTCCGCCACTGCACATCAGAACGTTGTGCGATACTTTTGAAAAATAAAAACCGAAAACAAAAACATTAAAATGAAAAAAATAATAATATTAATTTGCATATTAGTTTTTGCAAATCAAAATTCTTTCAGTCAGATTAATAAAGAAAAGGCTTTAGAAAAAGCTAAAGAGGGCATAAAATTAATGGATGAAGGAAAACTAGATGAAAGTATAAAATTTTTAGAGGAAGCTGAAAAACTTGATTCAGAAAAATTTAATTACCCATATGAAAAAGCATATGCCTATTATTTGAAAAAAGATTACAATAAAGCCATAATAATATTAGAAACTATTATGGAACATAAAAATGTTATGCCAGAACTATTTCAATTAATGGGGAATAGTTATGATATTTTAGAAAAACCAGAAAAAGCATTTGAAATTTATGACAAGGGTTTAACGAAATTCCCAAATGCCGGGAAGCTGTATCTTGAAAAAGGAAATGTTTTTTGGAATAAAAAAGAATATGAAAAAGCGTTACCTTATTATGAAAAAGGAATTGAAGTTAATCCTATGTTTGCTTCAAACTATTTCAGGGCTGCAAAAATTTATTGTAATTCAAGTGAAGAAGTTTGGGGTATGATTTATGGTGAAATTTTTATTAATCTTGAAAGAAATAGCGACAGAACATATGAAATTAGCAAACTATTATTTGATACTTACAAGAGTGAAATAAAATTCACATCTGAAACTACATCAGAAGTTAGCTTTTCAAAAAACACGATTATAAACGCAAGTGATATAGGAAAAGATAAAAAATTCAAATTACCATTTTCTATGGTTTATGAACCAACATTATTATTGTCCATAACTGGGGAAAAATCAATTGACCTTAATTCATTGAATAATATTAGACAATCGTTTCTTAAAAATTACAAAACTTTCGGTCACAATAAAACAAATCCAAATGTTCTATTTGATTATCAAAATAAAATAGCTGAAAGCGGAAACTTTGAAGCTTACAATTATTGGCTTTTATCAAACGGAGACAAAGAAAACTTTGATAAATGGATATTAAATAGTAAAGAAAAGTGGGATAAATTTGTAAATTGGTTTACAGCTAACAAAATAATGATTGATGATTCTAATAAATTTACTAGAAACGAAAACTAATAAGAAAAGCTATCGAACAAAAACGGTTTTTAAGAAATTGGAGTTTGTGACTTAATTTAAAGTTTATTTTATACTTTTTATTTTCAGTGTTTAATCGAAATTTCCAGGTTTACAAATCCCTAATTTCTTAAAAGCGAGGTACATTGTGTGACAGTTTAAAAGAAAATCATCGAAAAATTCACGAATGAAAAAAGTAAAACAAAAATAGTGCTAATCAGCGTGATTATTTTGTCTTTGGTTTTTATTACTTTAAAAAACTTGTTTGAAACTCCGGAAAGCCCTCATAGAGAATTCATTGCTCGTCAAAAGTTCTCAGGAATTATTCAAAATAAATATACTGATACAATTTCTGAAGAACTGCAAATTTTGGTTGGTGGGAAAAAGTATTATGTTGATAAAGAATTTTATAATTAATTAAGCATTGGTGATTCAGTTTCAAAAAAACTGTATGAACTTAATGCGGTAATTTATAAAACAGACGGAAGAATTATTCAATACGAGTTGATAAATACTAAAAAAATCAATAGATAAAAAAACGTCGCACAACACTATATTACAATGGATTTGGGTAATTGGCTTAATGAAAAATGGTTTTACATTGGGATGATTTACTTGCCTGTTCGCTATCGGGTGGCAAATCCGAAGAATGGACTTAATTAGTCCCAAACCAAACCGCTGTAGTCGCAGAACATTATGCTTCAGTTCTGCATGACTAAAAATAGAAAATAAAAAAGCTAAATGAATTAAAATGAGAATATTAGTTGGTCTAATTTATTATGAATTGCTTCTTCGGATGTGAAGAAAAAAAAAGCGAAAAAAGCAAAGATTTAGTTTCCTTTAATTCTAAATTTATAGCCGAAATAGATGAAGAAAATTATAATAAATATGAAGCTGAACTAAATTCAGAATTTGAACCAAAATATATTGGCAATACTATTGAAATTACAAAAATAATTAATGCAAATGCTTGTGGGGAATATGACGGAAATATAGATATTAGAAAAGATAGTCTAATCTTAATTTACAAATTAGTATCAAATGAAGTATGCACATCAAGAGCTGTTGTTGAAGTGAGATATAAGATTAAAAACGAAAAAAGGTTAAAATATAAAGTTGGTTTACATTATGAATAGCCACGCTACGAAAAGTCTTTTTTCAGACCCGCTGTAAGACATTCTACGCAATAAATTGAAACTAAATAAAATGAAAAAAATATTTAAAATTACAGGAATATATCTTTTACTTATTATTCTGGATTTTGGTTGTACACCACCTGAGCACGTAATAATTAATGATATAGAATTTAGAAGCGTTACAATAAAAGAAAGGAAAGAAAATCACCAATATAATTCTTATGTCGACACATCAGTTTTTAAAAATGAAATTGTCTTTGCCGTAACAGAAAAAATTGTAACTGTTGCAAGTCTTAATTTAGGTTTAGCTGAAAAATGCTATGCGACATCATTGCCAGAAACAATCTATAATAATTCAATTTTAGAAAATACTTTTTCACTGAAGTTTAATAAAGATTTTACATTCAGAAATCAAGTAATAAGCGCAAATCAAAATTTATTTGAGATCAAAGAAATTAAAGATCAAATATCGATTTTTAATAATACTAATTCAATATTTAATACTACTGATATTAATTCAGTTAATAATAAAATTATAGAGTTTAATTCAGATTTTATAAATGAAGGAGTCTTTATTAACGAAGTATATGAAGTAGAATTTGAATGTAAAACATCTGACAACAGAGTTTTTAATAAAAAGATAGAAGTTAAATTTAGAGATTAACCCGCTACTCCCCGCTACGCAAAGTCTCCTTTATACTTTGCGTAATTTTAAAATCGTGTTACAATCCGTAAAAGTGTCAAAAGTCTCTTGACTTTAACGGGAATATTTCGGTAAACTGACTGCGATATTTCATTACATCTAAAGTAAGCATTTAGAGAATTTAATAGCGTTATTGTTTTAACATTTCTTTTGGCAGAATAGATATTAAATGCTTCGCCAGAAACGTATCGGTTTTTCTAAACTCTTTCTTCCGTAAGATATTTTTATTAAATTTACCACTAATGTACCTAGCCGTAGAACGTTAGTAGTAAGCCATGCCGAAATTGTGGAAAAAGAACTATTTAAAACAAACGATAAATTTTAAAACAAAACAATTTATGACAATTATTAAGGCAATCTTGAAATGGTTTTTTGGAATTTTATTATTAATTTTTGGAATTGTTGGTTTATCTCAAGAGCCATCTATGTCAATTGTTCCAATATTATTAGGGTTATTTTTAATACCAAAAACCTATAAAAGTTTTACAGACAAAACTAAATTAAATCTTTCAAGTGGAGTAAAATGGATTGTGGTAATTGTTGGAATCATGCTAATTGGTTACACAGCTTCACTTAGTGAAACATCGAAAGAATCTGATTATGATTTAATCGTTGAAAATGCTTCAAAAAAAATTGACGAAGGAAAAATTAACGAAGCGCTAAAATTAATTAACGATGTAAAATCTAAATATAGAAAGAAAGAAAATAAAGCAACTGAATTAGAAAAAGAAATCGAAAAATCTAAAGATGTGAATTCTGCAAAAGAGATTTTGGCAAAAATGACAAATGAAGAACTTACGCAATTAGAAAATGAAAAACTTTCTAAATCTTATCTAACTCAAAAAACGCTTAACAAAACTTTCATCAGTTTAGTTAAAACTTATTTACCGGAAAGAGCAAAAATTATCAAAGAAATCCAGGAAAAAGAGGAAAAAGAGAAAGAGATTGCAGAAGCAAAAGCTGAAGAAGAATTCAATAAAAACCGGGAAGAGAATATTGATAAACTATTTAGCCCTTATGACGGTGAAAATAGAGCTTTAGAAAGATATATTAAATACAATATGAATGACCCGGATAGTTATAAACATATAGTCACAACACATTCGGACAAAGGCGACCATATTTTAGTTATTACTAAATTTCGTGCAAAAAACATTTATGGTGGAACAGTAATTAACATAGTTTCTGCAAAATTAGATTTGAAAGGAAATGTAATTGAAATATTAAGTGAGAATTAAAGACTCACCGCTGCGCAAAGTATTCTTCTGATTTTGCATAAATTTATAAGAATATTACAATCCGTAAAAGTATCAAAGGTATCCTGACTTTTAAATGGAACGCCCGCTGTATCCTTTGTGCTAAAGCCCGTCCTAAAAGGATATAGCTTCAATATGGGCTAGGTCTTTAGATTTCATAAAGACAACAGTGCGAAAGAGTATTTTTAGAATTTTAGTAGATAAACTTTAATTATAAATAAATTATATTTGAGAAATAATACAAAATAAATCTTTCGTATATACACCTAAATTTGGGTAGATTGGCGAGTGTTATTTTTACTGGTAAATTTCCCTAAAAAGCCTTAAAATCATTAATTCTAAACAATTATAAAATAAAAAATGAAAGTATTGAAAATTATTTTAAACATGATAAGATGGATTATTGGAGTAACTTTTATATTTGCTTCATTTGGTGGAATAATGGGAGAAGACTATATAAATGCACTTATTATAATGATAATTGGGTTATTATGTTTACCAGTAGTTACAAACAAATTGTTTAATAAAAACCCTGAAAGTTCAGATGAGTTTTTAGCTTTTTTGCAAAGTTTTGGCACCTCAAACAAAATAATTAATTCTTTAAATTTTGACGATAAAGAAAATTTAATAGCTAAAGTTAATCAGGAAATTGCCAAAAGTTCAAAACCAATCAACGACAAAAAGAAATATAATATTGGTAAAGAAATTTATAAAAGAGCACTCCAAAACACATTGTTAGATTTACATATTTCTGAAAAAGAAATAAGCCATTTAGAAGATATTGTTTCAAATTTTAATTTAAACGTAATCGATGTTTCAAACATTAGAAAACTATTTTGCGATAAAGCTGTTGAAAGTTTAATCAAAAAATCTTATGACGACAAAATATTAACTGACGAAGAAAAAAGTGAAATCTTTATACTTGCTGAATATTTGAATATGCCAAAAGAAAAAGTGGAAAGTATAAGACTGAATGTTGCAGCTTCCTTATTAAAAACGGCATTAAACGAAAAGTTATCAGACAAAAGACTTTCACCAACAGAAGAAACGGAATTAAACGAAATACTTAAGAATTTAAAAATTGAAAAAGACCAAATTTCAACTATTTTCCCAAAAAAAAGTTTAGATGAATTAGCATATGCAAAACTTTTATGGAATTTAAGCAATGGAATTTTTACCATAATCCCAAATCCGCCAATAACTCTAAGGAACTCAGAAGAATGTTACTTCGCTCTGGAAGCAAAATTATTAGAACGTAAAACTGTTAACAAAGGTTACTCACACAGAACTCGTAGCATTTCTGTTCCAGTCTTTAAAGACATGGAATATAATGTTAGTTACGGACGTTCTGTTCCAATCGAAGAGGAAATTACAATTACGCATAGAGGAACTATATACTTAACCAATTTTAGAATTGTATTTTTGTCGGGAAGTAAAAACTTTGAAATACTACTTTCAGAATTACTAAAGTTTAATGTTTTTAGTGACGGAATCGAATTCATACTTAATAATGAAAATTTCTTAATGAAAATCAACGAAAAGGAATTAGAATTATTTGTTATGGGGATGTCAAGTGCTATAAGAAACTTTTTTGATGAAAACGAACTCAAAAATTCTGCGATGAAAGAAATTGAAAATAACGAAACCTTTATCGGATTATAAAAAACGGCAAGTACTGCTACAGTAAAATGGTAGAATTAGTCTGACTTTTAGACAAATGCGATAAATAGTTTTGATAATAAAAAATAATTTATGAAAAAATATATTTTAGCATTTTGCATAATATCAATTTTGATTTCCTGTGGACACACACTTGACTCAAAAGTGAAAAGTGCAGTAGACATTTTGAGTAAAGAGACCTCAATAAATACAAGTTGGCCACAAGGGAACGACGATTTTAAAAACTTACTAAAAGTTGCAACAATAGAGGACTTGCTTTATTTAACCGAAAATGAAAATGTGAATATAAGATATTATTCTTTTATTGGATTGAAGGAAAAAAATTATCCAAAAATAAAAGAGATGTATTATAAGTTTCAAAAAGATTATGAATCTGTATACACAAATAACGGCGCTTGCCTAAAAGGAATATCCTCACTTAACGATTTAATATTTTTTGAACTTAATCCGCAACATTACAAGTCTAAATATGGATTTACCCAAAAGGAATTTGATAAAATAGGTAAAAAAAGATACGATAAAGTAGTTGGGGATTAATTAGGAAACAATATCCGGCTCAGTAAAGTCTTCTTCAGACTTTGTAATTTTAAAATCATATTACAATCCATAAAAGTGTCAAAAATTCTCCTGACTTTTAATAGAAATGCCTTCGTAAACTGACCACGATATTTCATTAAATCTAAATTTAGCATTTGTATATTTACATAAATTAAAAAAAATAGATTTTAATGAACATCAAAACATTAATACTAATTATAATTAATAGCTTAATTGCGTTGGTAATTGCTTTGCTGTCTTTTTCATCCTACAAGCAGTTTTCAAATGTTTTAAACGATCGTATTTTACTGCAGTTAAATTCTATTAAAACACTCAAGCAAAACCAGATTGAACATGTATTAAAATCGGAGTGGGAGAGATTTGAAGCTTCCGAACTGTACAGCAAGAACATTGATACTACTGTATTAAAACTTCCGGATAGTATTAAAAACAGCAATGGAATTCACGATTTTACCACGTACCATGTGGCTAAAAAAACAACAATAGGTTTTATCTCAAATTCGAAAAGAGGTAGAATGATTAAAGTTTTAGATTACAATAAAATTAAACAAATACTTCTTGAACGTACCGGAATGGGTGACAGTGGAGAATCCTATCTTGTGGGTAACGATTTCAGAATGCGTTCTCAATCCCGTTTTTATCCTAATAAAACCCCTTACACCATATTGGTTAAAACAAAAGGGGTGACCAATGCTTTTAAAGGGATGAATGGGAGAGGGGTTTTTGAGGATTACAGGGGTATTGATGTATATAGCGTGTACAGCCCAATAGTAGTTGGAAAATTAAAGATGGTTATTCTGTCTGAAATAGATGTTGATGAGGTTACGCTCCCCTTAAAAGAATTGAAGCAAAGACTTTTAGGTATAACTCTTGGTATTTTTTTACTGGGTGTCATGCTTTCTCTTTTTCTGACAAGATTTATTACTAACCCAATTAAAAACATGCAAAAAAGTCTCCGGATTATGGCACAAGGAGATTATAACCAAACCAATGAATTTATAAAAAATTCTAAGGAAATAAAGGAAATGTTTGATGCTCTGGCAAATTTAAAAGCTTCTTTGCAGGGGGCTGTGAAATTCTCCGATGATATTGGAAAAATGAATTTACATACCAATTTTCAACCTAAAAGTTCTAATGATTTGCTGGGAAAAAGCCTTTTGGCAATGAGAGATAAGCTTATAGAGTTTAGAAATAAGGAAGAAAATACCAGAATACTATCCAAACGGATGTTGGTAAACGGTATGGAAGATGAAAGGCGCAGGCTTTCGCGAGAGCTTCACGATGGAGTAGGCCCTTATTTAACTTCTTTGAAGCACTACATTGAAAACAGGGTTAAAAATGAATTGAAGAAAGCAGAAATGAAGAAAATAGTGGATGATACCATTTCTGAAATCAGATTGATGTCAAATGCCTTAATGCCGGCTTCAATTGATGATTTTGGAATTGGGGTTACCTTAACCAACTTTATTGAAAGCCTGAAAAAATCGACAACCGTAAGGATCGAATACGAAGATTTAACCCAGCAGGAAAGTTCTAATATTACCAGCCATCAGGCGATTAATCTTTTTAGAATAAGCCAGGAGCTAATTAATAATTCATTAAAACATTCGAATGCAAAAAATATCCGGATTACACTTTCAGAATTTGATGAATTTATTTCGCTTTTTTATTTTGATGATGGAATTGGGTTTGATATTACCACTGTTAAATTAGGGTTAGGAATTATTAACATCAAAGAACGTGTAGAAATTTGCAATGGTACCATTACGATCAATGCAGCTACCGGAAATACAACTTTTGAAATCGAATTACCTGTAGAATTATGAACGAAATCAAATTAATAATAGCAGATGATCACGAGCTTTTTCGAAAAGGACTTGCTGAGCTCCTAAGAAAGCATGACGATATAAAAATAGTTAAAAGCGTAGCTGATGGCGCTGAGTTTATGGAGCTTATAAACAGCCAGTTTGAGGCTGATATTGTATTGCTGGATATTACAATGCCCAATATGGATGGTTTTCAGGTTTTAAAAGAATTAAAAAACACCGCTTCGACTATAAAACCTATTGTGATTTCGATGCACAATGATGGTAATTACATCGCAAAATGTGCTAAAATGGGAGCTTATGGATACCTGTTAAAAAATACGGATGAAGCCGAATTAATCCTTGCAATAAGGACCGTTAGTAATGAGAAAAAATATTTCAGTGCTGAAATTTCTGAAAAAATGATCAACTTTATGTCAACACAAAGCATCAGTGAAAATGTTTTGTCGAATAAGGAAACCGAAGTTTTAGGATTAATTGCTAAGGGGTTAACAACTAAAGAAATTGCGGCTAAATTATTTGTAAGTTCACGCACAATAGAAACCCATCGGGCCAATATTTTAAAAAAGTTGGAAGTAAAAAATACCGCCGAACTAATTAAAAAAGCTGCAAAAATGAATTTAGTATAACGAAAATTAAGAATGTCAGTATCCGTATAAATACGGATGCAAATAGGGTAGATTCACATAATCCTAAAAGGCTGTTACTGATTGTAAATTTGAAGAAACAATAAAAAGTAACAGTCATGAAAAATATAGTATTTATTTTAGGAGTTTTATTAGTTTCTTTTAGCGGATTTGCACAAGAAGAACCTACGATTTTGAAACAGAGTGATTTAAAAGGTCCGGCATATAAAAATTATAAATTTTGGAAGCACGAAACAGTACCGACTAAAATATATTCAGAAAACAATAAACAATCACTTCAGGGACCAGCATTTAAAAATGCGCAACCAGTAAACACTCCAAAAGTAGATCTGGTTGAAGTGAAAATAGGCGGCTCAGAAAAACAAAAGTTAACCGGACCAGCATACAAAAACCATGGTCCGTGGAGTAAAAAAGGATAATGTTTGAGGAACTGAATGAGCTGGTATAGTGGTTTCCACTGTCAAAATTTGATTCAACCGAGATTAGAAAATTAATAGGCTGTTCGAAAAGTAATTTTCGGACAGCCTATTTTTTTTGTTTGCCTTTTCGGTAGTAATTCTATTCGTGCGATACAATTTTTTTAAGTTTTAATCTTGGATAGCTTATTTAATAATATTATAAATGAAATCAGTAGAAGAATTTTAAGTTACTAATTTTCTTATTTTAGCCAAAAGTAAGTTCAACTTGCGACTATAGATGGCCTAAATTTAGGTGGCTGGAGTTATTTATGGCTGGAATAAATATAACATTTAAGTTATTTTAAGAACCTATGAAAACAAACATACTAAATAGAAATATTTTCGATCCAATCATTTGGACGGGTGATTTGAATGATGATTGTACAGCAAATTGGGCCGGGTTAATGCTTCGTGCAGAGTGGATGGATGACGATTATTGGTGGTGGTGTGTGTATGACATGCTTACAGAAGAAGAAAATCAAATTGATAGTTCAAATGAATATGAACAAAGGTTTATTGGAGGAAAAGTATCAAGAGAAAAAGCAGAAGAAATAGCCAGAACTTACCTGAAAGACAAACTCATAAACATAGACACGAACCCAGACTTCTATCAGATTTCGGATTTTATATCGGATTTGAAAGTTTTAGGAGCTACTCCTATTGAAACCATGATGTTGTTAAAAAATAAATTCAATATTAACCTATCGGAATCTAGGGATTTGGTTTTCGATTCTAAAGATTGGGAAGGTGCCAGAGAATTATCCGAAAAACTTACTCAAGAATTTTTAAATGTTAGTGCTGAAATTGCAGATAAAGTTGAATTTGTTGATGGAAAGGTATCTTCGATAACTTTTGATTTAACCAAGGACATTCAAGAGGACAATCAAACACAAAACAAAAAATACTTTTGGAATAGAATAAAGTCTAAATTTAAATAAAACGAACAGACAAAAGGTGTTTAGCAAGTTAGGTTTTAGCAGAATTACCATTTTGTTTCTATATTCGTAGAGCAGAAAAAAAATTGCTTAAAAAAGCTTAACCTTGCCAGGCAAGACATCAGAGTTACACTAAATTATGAATAAAGGAGGAGTAGTCATCATATTGATGTTTTTATTTGGAATCCAAACTTAATCGAACAAGCCATATTGATCAATCAAACGATTTTGATAAAATTATTATTAGGGACACTTATGCAGGCCGGTCTGACTTTGCTAATAGTTCAAATAAAAAAAAAGCGTATGAAAAATCTATTTACCCTAATTTTTGCTTTTGTCTTTTTACAAACTTTTGCCCAGGAATATGGACAAGAGGGATATCAGGAAAAAAGATATGACGAGGCAATTGAAGATGTAAAAAACAATGAATTCGAAAGTGCATTTATGGGCTTTTACTTTGTTGGTAGTTATAAAAAAAATCAGTTAGGTAGTATTGCGCTAAAAAAATCAGACTCTATTCTTCCACTTGCTCAACAAAATATCCGCAAAAAGATAATTGGGGAATGGGTTTTATCTGAAAGCGGTTCAAATTGGGGATTTGAAAAAGAAAAGGATAGTTTAATAAAAAAGCTGTTGATAATTGAATTAGATAAATTTTCATTTTATGACTTAAATATTAAGACCAATAAAATGACACTTACAAGATCTGAAAAATCTCTTTTTACAAAAAGAAGAGATATGAGAGGATTACTTTTTGACTTTGTTTTTTCAGATAAAACATTGTGGAGTTTTTATTACGATGAGAAAATAAAAATCTTAAGACAAGTTATGACAGGTCAGGAATCAGAAAACGAAAGAACTGAAATAGTTTGTGGCAATTCTGAGTTTATTTACACAAAAAAAGAATAAGAATATCACTGAACAAATTCTGAACAAAGCTTTGCTTAGCGTTTTTTAATTAAAAATTTTTAAGAAATAAATAAAAAAAACAATCGATATAATTGATATATCAATTATATTTGTGTCAAATAATTTGAAATGAAAAATAATAATCCAACAGGAACCGTTCTTTATACAATTGAGCAAACAATTAAAGAATATAGAAAAATTGCACAGAAAAACATAAGTCAAATAGTAAGTGATATTACTGTTGACCAGTGTCTGCTGCTCATAATACTTGATAAAAATGCGACTTATTCTCAAAAAGAAATTGCAGAACTAATTTTTAAGGATAATGCGTCAATTACCCGAATTATCGAATTAATGGTGAAAAAGGATTATCTGACAAGACAAATAAACGAATCAGACAGAAGAAAATTCAATCTTGAAATAACTGAAAAAGGAAAAAAAACAATTGAACTATTAACACCCGTTATACATAAAAACAGAGAAGATGCTCTTGAAGGATTATCAAACGAGGACATTGAATTGCTTGATAAGTTACTAACTAAAATAATCTCAAATTGTAAAAAATAAAATGACAAAAATTTATCAAATATCTAAGGCGGCACAAATTATACTATTTATATTTTTCCCTGTATTCATTTTTGGGCAAAAAAATATATCAGAGAGTCTTGCAAAATATATGGAAGCACAGGTAAAAGTAAATGATTTTAGCGGAACAGTGCTTGTTACAAAAAATGGTTCTGTTTTATTAAAAAAAGCTTATGGTTTGGCAGACTACGAGTGGAATATTAAAAACACCATAGATACTAAATTCCAGCTGGCTTCGGTAACCAAACAATTTACAGCTACAGCTATTCTTCAGTTAATAGATAATAGAAAATTGTCACTTAATGATCATTTAAGTAAATTTTTTCCGGACTACCCAAAAGCTGATAGTGTTACGATTCATATGTTGTTATCGCATTCATCAGGACTTGCTTTAGGTTTCAAAGAAATAGCATTAAGCAGCATGAGTGTCGATTCTGCCTATTCTCAAATAAAAAAAATACCTTACGAATTTTCGCCGGGGACTAAAACTGAATATAGTAATATAGGCTATTATTTATTAGCCAAAATAATAGAAAAGGTTTCAGGGGAGAAGTACGAAGTTTTTTTAAGAAAAAACATTTTTGAAAAAGCAGGAATGAAAAATACAGGTGTTAGTAATAATGATTCGATCATCTTGAAAAAAGCGAAAATTTACTGTCGAACAGAAAAGGGATTTATGCACAATCCATATATCAATTGGAAAATTAACATTGGGCATGACGGTATTTATTCTACCGTAGAAGATTTGGCTTTATGGGACAAGGCGCTATACGGAACGACTATCTTATCAACAGAAATGAAGAAACTAATGTTTACCCCTTATAGCTCCGAAAATTGGGGATACGGTTTTATAATTAATCCGTTTTATAATCACGGACATCAGCTGATTGCCCATGACGGAGGTTTTTTTGGTACCATGACTTCCTTTAACCGGTTTACAGATGACAAAATTTTTGTGACGGTACTTTCAAATAACGAGTCATTTTCATACATTATAGGCTACGGGCTTTCAGCGATTGCCTTGCAAAAAGAGGTAGAACTTCCATACAAACATTATCAAACCAAAATAGATACTACAGTTTATGATAAATATGTCGGTAAGTATGGTAACTTTGAAATAGTAAAAATTGAGGGCAGACTTTACTATAATAGTTTAGAAATGGAACTCTTGCCTGAGTCTGAAACAAAGTTTTTCAGAGCAGACAATAACGATAGGACAATTGAATTTATTGAGGATAAATCAGGTATTTGCAATGCTGTAGTTTTGACAAAAGGAGGCGTAAAAGAAACTGTTAAAAGAAATAATTAGCAGGCGCTACATAGGAGAAAAGTATAATTCAAATTTAGTCTTATTACTTTTAGTCTTCTATTGACAGACAAAAGAGAAATATCATTAGATCCGGGTTTTAAAAAAATACATTCTTTTTGCATTTTTTAGTAGTTCAGACGTTGTCAGTTCTTGTTTTCTTAACTGACACCCATAAAGTGGCAGATATTTTCGAAAACCTGATAAGCAAATTCCTTTAAAAATAATTAATTACACTTTTTTGAGAAATCAACAAAACCAAAAGAAAATAGAAAAGAGGAAACTCAAAAACAAAGAAAAAAAAACAGAACGAAAACATTATTCTCTTTTAATTTTTGCTTTGATTTTTTGTGTTATAAATTTAGCGTTTATCGAAAGTAAAACGATTGGACACGATTACAGATATAAAATCTACATATTCTTATTGCCTGTAAGTATTGGAATGCTGTTTTTCGGAATTTACAGATGGGATTTTTTAATTAGAAAATATTTAAGTTTTAAAGAAATACATTTAAAACTATATGTGATTGGATTCTACTTGTTACAGGGAATTGTAGTCTCCTATTTAAGTTTTGGTCAAATTACAAGTGTAATATGGAATTGCATAAATAATTATGAAGCAGAAAAAAATCATACAGAAATAGTCTATTGTAAGGTGACAGGATTTTATACTAAAAAAAATCCACATGTAAGTTGTATTTTTAAAAATCATACTGAAGTTTTTAGCGTTAGTGCTGAAATGAATCGCAAAAATTATCAGCGTGATCCAAAAGATTATGAACTTAAGATAACGATACAAAAAGGAATCTGGAATTACTATTTGGTTAAAAACTGGGAATTAAAAAAAATAATTAGCCATTAGGAATAATAAAGAGCACAAACATCAATATTTCCTATTTAAAGGCTGTAAATTCAAAAGAGCTGTCCGGCAAAACAGCTCTTTTTAGTCTACAAATTTTAGTACTAATTCAAAATTTTAAAAAACTGCGTTTTTCTTTTAGAGACTATTAAAATTAAAGTAAGGAATTGCCGTTCTTAGATCAAACTGAAGCATCTTATTTAGAAGCTGACTCCCCGGTTTTGGGTTGCATGACAACTTCTACTTTGTTTGCTTTTGGCAATACTTCACCAGCATATTTTTTGATATCCTGTGACGATATACTTTTAATAATTTTGACATAATCATCACTGCTGACAAATTTATCACCAAATTGAAACTGACCAGTAATAGTACTCATCCAATACGAATTGGATTTAATATTCTGCTGATTGCTTTTGATCAAATCTTCTTTGATATCGGATAAATCTTTTACGTTAGCATCCATTTTTGTAATAGCATCCAATTCAATATACACGATTTGCAATAGTTTACTGTCCTTTTCAGGATTACAGTCGAAACTTACACGTAATGAAAAAATCGGTGATGGATCTTTAGATAGTGAACTTTGAGTTTGCACGCCGTAACTGCCGCCTTCGTCTTCCCTGATTTTTTCTAAATAACGTTTGTTTAGCAATTGTGATAATACATAAGCCATAATCTGATTTTTATCTGAATAGGTTACGTTTTTATTTTCATAATGCACATAAATACTTGCTTTAGGAACACTCATTTCACGTACCAGTTTTTCCTTGCCTGTTCCTGCTGCCATACCAATTTTATGATCTGTAAATTTTTCCTGAGTATGGTTTCCGGATAAATTTCCAATATATTTATTTATAACCTCCAGGTCTGTCTGCGCAATATTTCCAACAAAAACAAATGTAAAGTCTGAGGCATTTGAGATGCGTTCCTGATAGATTTTGGATGCCGTATCAAAGTTTAATTCCCCAAGGTTTTCTTTACTCAAAAGAAACGTTCTCGCACTGTGATTACTGTCCAGCATTGCTATAGTATCACCAAACAGTTTGTTATTATTTTCGTTTACATTCTCAAGCGCATTGCTGTAATAATCTATAATTCTTTTATACGCCTGCTGTTCAAATCTTGGCTTTTTAAAGTATAAGTAGGTCAATTGTAATAGTGTTTCGAAATCTTTTTGCACAGCGCTTCCACTAAATCCTTCGTAATGTTCAGCGATATAGGGGCTTATTTTTACCGTTTTTCCGGCAAGTTGTTTTTGAAGGTCTGTTACCTTAAAATCTCCTAAACCTGAATTTTTAGCTAAAACCGTTGCAATTTGCGCAGAGGGCAAATCTTTTTCTGAAAGTAAAGAACTCCCGCCTGGGCTAAAAGCGGAGAACAGAATCTGATCCTGCGCTAAAGTTGTTGGGTAAAGAATCACTTTTGCCCCGTTTTCTAAAATGTAACCCTTGGCTTCTTTTATGCCTTTAATGTCAAATTTCTTAGCAATAGGTTTAGCAGTAAGTTTATCACTAACCAAAGCAACATTATTTAGAGTTTCGGTGTAAGGCTCTAACTTTTCTGCTTTTACATTTTTAATAACCGTGGTATAATCTGTTTCTGATGGATATTTTACATTTTCTTTTTCAGGTCCGGAAACAGTTAAAATTTGATTTTTTTCTGTTGGAAGCTCCCGAAAAACTTTGTTTACCTGTTTAACATCAAGTTGAGACAACGTTGATTTTACTACTTCAAATTCATCTTCCAGACTCATTATCGGCGAAGCTTCTAAAAAATACCCCTGCAATTGCGAAGCCCAGTTTTCGTTACCAATTTTATCTTTGTTTTTTAACTGATTTTCATAACCCGACCGCATATTTTCTTTTACGCGGTCTAATTCTTCTTTTGTAAATCCGTTTTGAATGACGCGCTCATATTCTGTATACGCTTGTTGAAAGGCTTCTAATAATCTTCCGTTTTTGGGATTTACCGCTAAAGTAAAAAAAGAAGTCAATCTTGTTAAACTGGAATGGCTTACGCCTGCAGACAACAACGCCGTTTCATTGTTTACCGTATATTCTCTAAAACGATTGTTCATCATTTGCAAAGCCAGGTTTTCGGCAATATTATTTTCAAAAGCGGCTAAATCCTGAACAACGGGTTTTGTCTTTTTAAAATTAAGCGAAATTGAGGTTTTCTGTGCTTCTTTATCAATGGCCAGTTTGTACAAAAGTTTATCGTTATCCGGAATACTTTCGTAAGTACGTTCTGCAGGATTAGATGGTTTTGGAATAGATCCCATAATTTTCTTTACCTGTTGTTCTATTTTTGCGGGATCAATATCTCCCACAATAATTACCGCCTGATGGTTGGGCAGATACCATTTTTTATAATAATCGCGTAATTGTTTGTATTTGAAATTTTCAATCAAATCCATATCGCCCAAAACATCTCTTTTTGAGTATTTTGAACCGTTGTAAATGACAGGTTCAAGCTGAGAACCGATTCTTAAATCGGCATTTCGTCTGGTGCGCCACTCTTCGTGGATTACACCTCTTTCGGCATCGATTTCAGCATCTTTTAAAGATAAATAACCCGACCAGTCGTGTAAAACGTATAAACAGGAATCTAATAAAACAGGATTTTTTACCGGTACATTGCTGAGGTTGTACACTGTTTCGTCGTGTGCGGTATAAGCGTTAATATCACGTCCAAAAGTGACACCATGTTTTGCCAGCATATCAATAATGCCTTTTCCTTTAAAATGCTCCGTTCCGTTAAAAGCCATGTGTTCCAGAAAATGTGCCAGCCCGTTTTGATTGTCGTCTTCTAAAATTGCCCCGACATTCTGAACAAAATAAAAATCGGCGCGTTCTTTTGGCCATTCGTTATGCAGAATAAAATACTGCATGCCGTTGTTTAAAGTGCCATGAACTACATCTTTCCGCAATGGAATCGTAGTTTTAAATTGTGCCGATACCTGAGCTAAACCCAGTATCATAAAATGCACTAAAAATATTTTTGTTTTCATGTTGATAGTTTTGTTTTTTTTTTGATTGATTTTTTTGAAAATGGTATAACAAGTTACTGCTGTTTATTATAAGGCTTCATAAGAAACCTTATAATGACAGTTTTAAAAATTGTTGAATTAAACAGATGAAACGGATTTACCTTCCGAAAACACGGATTAATACGAATTTTTAATATATTTTAATCTGTGTTTATCAGTGTTTTAGCAATAGCGAATCAGTAAAATCAGCGTCTAATCCCGATACCGTTTTACTAGCTATATTACATCCATTCTGGTCGGTTTTCGCCTTTTAAGTAATAATCAAAATACTGCTGCATTTTGTCAGTCCAGTCTTTTTTGTTTGCTGCATCGTCTAAAGTGTGTCCTTCTTTTTTGTAGTTCACCAGCCAGCCTGGTTTTCCTAAACGGCGAAGTGCAAAAAACAAAGATTGTCCTTCCTGATAAGGCACTGCACGATCATTATCATTATGAAAGATCAACGCCGGTGTTTTAATGTTTTTTACTGAGAACAAAGGCGAATTTTTAATATACCCCTCTAAATTATCATACAAAGAACTTCCCATTCTATATTGGTCTGCTTCGTATTTAAACATGGTCGAAATACCGTTTGATCTCATAACAGGATAATTGGCCGTAAAATTACTCACGCCGGAACCTATAATGGCACAGCTAAAAAGATCTGTTTTTGTAATTAAAAATGAAGTTTCGTAACCGCCAAAACTATGTCCCTGAATACCAATCTTTCCTTTTTCGGTAATTCCGTTAGAAATTAAATATTCTACACCGCTGACAACATCATTGTAGACACTGTTTCCCGGATTTCCATATTGGTAATGCACATCTGGCTGGAAAACGATATAACCTCTGCTGAGATAGGTTGGAATATTGATATTGGAACTACTGAATTCCGGTGATTGATAGGCATTAAGTTCTTCGGTATGTTTTTCGTAAAAATGAACAATAACAGGGTACTTTTTTTTAGGATCGTAATTCTCTGGAAGATATAAATTTCCCTGGTTTTCTTTTCCGTTAAAAGTAGTCCAGGTTATTAATTTTGAAGTTCCCCAAGCATATTCTTTTTGCTGCGGATTTACATCTGTAATTTTTTGCTGTGAACCAAAACCTGCTGTTCCCCACCATAAATCCGGAAATAGGGCGTAACTTTCTTTTGCAAATAATACACTTGAATTATCTCCCGAAACAGCTTCAATTTCCGTATTATAATTCACATCTGCAGCTACTTTTGTAACGTTATTATTGGCAAATTTATAGACTCCTTTTGACTTATGCAGCTCATCAAACCCCATTAAAAAGAATGTTTTTTTCTGGTCTAAATCACCTATAAAACCACTTTCACTATATCGCAGTTCGATGTTATTTTTTCTTCCAAAACCATTTGTTAGAGAATAGGGTGCTTTTTGGTTTAACAAATCTATGGCCCAAAGATCAAACTGGTCGTATAGTACTAATGTGTTTCCGTTATTTAACCAGCCGGCAATTCCAAATGCTGTGTTTGCAGATTTCATATCTACATTATCATCAGAAACCGGAAACGGAACCTGTGCACTGCAATTTTTAAACTGCAGGGAAGCAGGATCAAAAACCGTCCATGCTTTTTGATTTTCATCATAATAAACGGCAAAACTTCCCTGTGGATTCCAGGATGGGTTTCCAAAAACTCCAGTTAGTATTTTTGTTTTTTCGCCTGTTGAAGCGTCTATCCAGTAAATATCATTACGTTCGTTAAAAGTCCAGTCTACTTCGACTGTATACGGTTTTTTGTCATTAGCAAAAACACCTTTAAAATTACCCGATTCAGGTGCCATCACCTGGTCAAATTCGCCAGTTGAAGCTGTTTTTATAACTTTCTTATTTTTAATATCATACAGGAATTTTGGTTCGCCAGGCAGTGTTTTAGAACCTCTAAGCAATTCTTGTCTGCGCTCCATTGCACCCTGATTCGTTTTCCAGATTTCAACTCCTGATTTCGGAATTTGAGTGTTTTCGGGACGTTTGTTTGAATTCACCTGCAGCTCTATAAAATTGCTGTTTTCGTTTAATCCGTAAGCTGTTTTTGAGATAGAATATCCGGAATCGTTTAACGTAATATCATTATAATTGAATAATTCCTTAACAGAACTACTCTTCAAATTGAAATAATAAACCAGGTTAAAATCGGTATTGTTGTTGCCTTTCAGTGTAAAAGTTCCGCCATCTTCATTAGCATTCAATTGAAAATCGCCAAAATCAGCAGCTTTTCCTGTATAAATGGTTTGTTGTTTACCTCCGGGAGCTCCTTGTTTTAAAAATACTTTATCATTCTCTATCTGTACATATACGATTGATTTGTTTTTCAAAAATCGAAACGATTTCATGTTATTTACAAAAGTACTGTCGTTGCTTTCTAAATTGTAACATACAAGACGCTGCAGAAAAAATAGCCCTTTTTGAGTTTCCGGACGTGTGTAATACAAAAGATCGGTTCCGTCAAGAGCGTTGGTGTAATGTTTACTTTTCCAAAGTTTTTTAACTCCTGATTTTAAGTTCTGCAAAATTATACTGTCATTCGAATGGTACTGAATCCAGTCTTTTTTCCCAATGAATTTTAAATCACTGATAGTATTCATTACGAAACGTTTTCCTTTTGGAGCTTCCTGAATAATGATTTGTTTTGGGCTTTCTTTTTGCTCATCCTGAAAAACAGTGCTGTACGACATCCATTTTCCGTTATAGGACAACGATTTGCTGTTTATCCTTTTCCATTGATCGTAAGCCGTTTCGCCAACCACTTTTTTCTGTGCAGATAAACTATGTACACTCAAAGCGAGTGTACACAGTAAAACTATTTTTTTCATATTGTTTGATTTCAAGGGGAATTATTCTTTTTTCAACGTATTGATAACTTTTGTCAGTTCATCGACAAGCTGCCCCGGATTTCCGGAATATCCTTCTGATGTAAAACGAATCTGGCCATTTTTGATTACTACTTTTCTGGGAATACCGCTTGATTTAAATATCGCTGCATAATTGGAGAAAGATTCATTATTGGTTCCCCCGCCTTTTTTAACTAAATCAAAATAATTATCCAGTTTTAAGCCTTTTGATTTTAAATAGGCTAAAGCTTCTTTTTTATAGCCTTCTTTGGTTTCCTGAGTGCTTATAAAATAAATCTCAACTTGTTTATCTTGTTTAAAGTTGTTGACCAATTGCTGCATTGCCGGAAATGCCTGTTTGCAAGGCCCGCACCATGTTGCCCAAAAATCGATTACAATAATTTTTCCGTTGTCTAAAGCCAGTTGTTTTGTTTTTCCGTCTGCCGTCTGCACTTTAATTGCGGGTGCAGGAACCGGATTCATTAGCGTGATATTTTCTTCTGAATTGCTTTCTTTTTTCAGCTGCTCTAAATACCCCGCAAAATCAGCTTCTTTTTTCCCGTCCTTTAAATAGGCTTCTTTTAATTTAGCCGTTGCTCCTTCCGATAAAGTATTCGCTCTTGCAGCATTTTTTAAAACCTCAATTATAGGTTTGTTTAATGCCTCTAAAGCTCTTATATGAATGTCGTTGATACTTGCTTTTTCATAACGTTTTTGAAATGGCAGCAATTCAAAAGTTTCTAAAACTTCTTTATACTTTTTCAAAATATCGTACATACGAATCTGAATTACCAATTCATTCTCAAGCTGTGTTTTTGCATTCTCTGTTGCCTGATTTGGTGACCAGTAAATTCCCTGCATATACGACAAATCATTTACTTTTTCCTGCATTAGCCTGATCATTGGCACTGCCATAGTTTCTACAATCGCAGGCTCAACAGATTTAGTATACAGCACTTTAGAAATATTCTGATGATAACAGTCGTTTATTGAGGCAAAATTCATTGTTGGAATTAACTTTAAAACGGACTGATAATCTTTTGTTTCAAAATAATAACCAAACAACATTTTAGAAACGTTATTATACAGGTAATTCTGTGATTCAGGTACGGTTGCATTGTTCGGAAAATCTTCTAAAAACTGAAGTGCAGCTTTATTTCTTTCAGCTGCATCAGCAATTGGAGCAATTTTTTGAAAAGCTTTAAAACGCATCAAAGCGCCTTTTGGAAATTGTTTTTGAATTACGGTTTCCAGCGAATCTCCTTTTACTTTATCCTTAAGATCGTATAAATATAAATCATGAACTTTTACAAAAACCTCTTCTGGAAGTCCATTCATTTTTTTAGTAAAATCGCCTAAGAACCGATGTCCTAATTCGTCAAATTTTTCGGGTTTCTGAACTTTTAATACCTTAATGTAGGTATCAATAAATTTCGGAAAGTTTTGCCCCTGATCTGCCACTTCTTTTTTCAGCCAATATTCTGTTGCATCTCCTCCGATGGTAAAATCTTTAAAATAATTGCTAAACTGACTGTTGAAATCTTTGTTTCTAAAAGTCGCCCAGGCCAGATCTGCTCCGGGCATTTTTACTTTTGGTTCTTTAAACACAACCAGAAGATAGCCGGTATCTTGCCCGGTATCTGTTACCACGCCGTTGTCTGTATTGCCGTAAAATTTGAAGGCCATAAAAGCGCAGTTTTTAGGAACTGTATATTCTACATTCCATACAGCACCGTTTCTTTTCAATTTAAGGTCTTCGATTTCCCATCTGTAATCATTAAAAACATAGGTATAACCATTGATTTCTTTTACATTTTCCAGAGGCCCTCCTTTTGCATTATAGGTCATATTTAAAGTTGATCCCGGAATGGGGATATCTGGCATTCCGGTTAATCTCAACTTTGTTTCCTGACTTGTAACCTGTAAGGTAAAGGCACAAAAAGCCAATACCAGTAATTTGATATTTGATATTTTTTTGAACATTTTTCGTGTTTTTTATTTACCCAGTTCCGGGTTTAAATCGATGTAATTTTGGTTAATCGGGAATACATATCCATCACTATTAGGTTCAAGCGTATAGGTGACAGTTTTAAAAACTCTGGTGTATGTTTTTCTGAAAGCCGGATCAAGGTTCAATCTTCGCTGATCAAACCAACGGAACCCGCGGCCAATGAATTCTTTTTGTCTTTCTGTCAAAGCTAAATCTAATGCTTCTTTGGGCGTTGTTGCAGAAACCTCATAAGTTGTAGCAGCTTTGTATCGCTTAGCTCTTAAAATATTCAGATTATCTACTGCTTTTTGTGTCTGTCCTAATCTGGCATAACATTCAGCACTTATCAAATACATCTCAGGAACCGATACGCCTACATTAATTCCGTTGGTAAAACTGTAAGTAGCAATTCCAAATCCTCTTCCTGTATAAGTAGGATAAATACCTATATTACCTGCAATTGTATAATAATCATAACGTAAGTCATTGCTTGAAAAACTATTTAATAAATCATTTGACAAAGGAGCTCTGTTGTAAGACGTTAATAATGTTTTTGAAAATATAACCTCCGGATTCTGAATCAAAACAGGATAACTATAACCAGAAGCAAATGTTTTTAAATCGATTAAACTATTTTGCATTTCTAAAGCTTTTTCTGCATTATCAAGACTCAGCTGGTACGATCCCATATAAAGATAAGTCCTTGCTAATAAAGCATAAACGGCTCTTTTTGAGGGAAGCACATTAAACTCCGGCGTATCCTGAATATCATTGGCAAGAGCACTTTTTAGATCTGAAATAATCTGATCATAAACCTGCCCAACAGTGCTTCTGTCCAAAGAAGAAAACAATTCCGGTTTTAACAATAACGGAACCGCTTTTGCCGAATTATCTGAAGCCGGATCAAATTGTGGACCGTATGTATTTACCAGTTGTAAATAAGCAAATGCTCTGTGTACAAAAGCCTCAGCATAGATTTCTTTTTTCTCTGATTCTAATCCATCCTGGCTGCTCATTACTCCGTCTAAAATAACATTGCTGTAATAAATAGCCTTATACAAGCCATTCCAGTCTGCATCACTCTGAGAAGGATCATATATTCTTTCCTGCCAGGTATAGCTGTTTCCCCAAATGGTATTAACACCATTTTGATAAGTTGTAGGAAATTCTACATCTGCGTTGGCAAGAAGATAAATTCCGCCTGAAGAAGTTATATCGTTATAGCTATTAGCCAGACCTCTGTAATCAGAAGTATATTTTAAAACTCTGTTGTTTCCAACCGGTTCTACTTCAACATAATCTCTACAAGAGTTTAATAAAAGTACTGGCAGGAATATATAGAGTGTGAATTTTAGTAATTTCATAAATCTGTTTTTTAAAATTAAAAGCTACAATTAAATTGTAAAGAATAATTACGTTGCGGAGCCAGCGTGTTATAGTTATTGTTTGATAAATACTGAGGATCAATACCTTCATCATTTTTAACCCATAATAGCCCTAAATTTCTTGCAGCAAAATTGAAACTCAATGATTTTATAAAAGTTTTTTGTAACCATTCCGCAGGCACATTATAGCCCAATGAAATTTGCTGTAATCGAATATTATCAGCGGGAAGTACATTGATGTCTGCGTTTTGAAAACGATTTAAACTGTTAAAACTAATATTGCTTAATCCAGGAACATTTGTAATCATTTCGTCTCCGGCTTGTCTCCAGCGATCGGCAATCAATTCGTCTTTTGCAACTGCACCATATTGTACGCCTGCATAAGTAGGATAATTTTGCAACACGGTATTTCTAAATACATGTCCTGCGTAGTATGTTATCTGAACACCAAGTCTGAAATTCTTATACGAGAAATCATTCATAAATCCGCCAAAATAAGGTGCAATAGTTCTTCCCATGTATTTAAGGTCGTCTTTATTAATCATTGAAATTCCCTGAGTTGAATTTATGATTGTACCATCTTTTTTATAAACCGTAGACTGACCGTTAGCATCTAAACCTGCCCAATTGTAAGCATAAAGATACCCTATTGGATTACCCTTCGTTGTTACTCCAGACAAATATTGATTTGTAGTTGTAGCTATAAAACGGGAGTCTGTTACTTCATTTGTGTTATAGGCAAAAGTTAAACCACTATTCCATTTGAAGCCTGAGTTTATGATAAGTCCTGAAATATTTAAATCAATACCATGCCCTTTAAGTGAAGCTGTGTTATAAGTTAAATACGACCAGCCCGATGTTGGATTAAAAGGCAAACTCGTTAATATATCATTGGTTTTTTTATAATACAAATCAGCACTTCCGCGAAGACGGTTATTGAAAACGGCATAATCCAAACCAAAATTAATTGTCTGTGTTGTTTCCCATTTAATCTCAGAATTTTCCGGTAATGAAATAGAAGCAGTTGGTAATTGTGTGTTAAAATCAACAGATCCAACAGAAATTATAGCATTTTTACTTCCAAAACCACTAGGAGGAGTACTTCCTGCTTTTCCATAAGTAACTCTGGCAGATAAATTGTTTAACCAGCTTACTTCTTTTAAGAAAAATTCTTTATTGATATCCCATTTACCTCCAACAGACCATAATGGTAATGCTCTGTTTTTTCTGGAAGCTCCCAGTAAATTAAAGTCATCAAAACGTACACTTCCTGATATATGATATCTGCTCATAAAATCGTAAGATCCTAAGCCGTTATAAGACAAGTAACGTTCTCTATATTTACTGATGCTGTTATCAGAAGTTCCAATAATATTTTGCCAGCCATAAATAGTGGTATAATAAGTCGTAGGATTTACGGAAGTTGATGAGTTAGTATCCATATTATAGCCATAATACCTTTGGCTTGATCCTTCTCTGCGCTCTTCTCTAACTTCTGAACCTGCTAAAAAGTGCAAGGCATTATTTTCATTAAAGTTCTTATTGATATTCATCTGCATACGCATACTTTGCGAGGCATTTGAAGTAGTTGTTGTGTACAAATAAGATCCTACAGGTACGCCATAGACTAATTTTCCTGCTGTACTTACAGAAGTTGCCTCATTAATCATGTTTCTTGCATAGTAACTGTCTAATTCACTCAATGACTTTGTTTTGTTTCCAATGGTAGTGTACATCCCTGAAGCTTCAAAATTCAACCAGCTGTTTACTGTCGCCGTTAAACTGGCATTCAACCTTATGTTTGCCCCTTTTGTTACTACATTAGAATAATTTAATTCATCCAGATAATTATAAGTCCACGGCAAATATCCTTTTGCTTCAAATCCTTTTGCAACTTCAGGTCTAAAAATAATATAACGATCTATACTATTTCCGTTTTCATCAGCAATCATATCATACGGCCGCAGCGCAAAATTGGATACGTTTGATAATGCTTCATTCGCAGTGGTATTGGTCTGAAAACTAGAAGTAACGTAATTTATCCCTGTATTTAATTTTAAAAAACTTTTAAGCTGAAAAGAATTGTTAAGCGTTATATTATACGATTGAGATTCGTTGCCTCTCATTGCTGCCTCATCTTTATTAAAGCCTAAAGACAAATAATAGGTGCTTTTATCACTTCCGCCAGAAACAGATAAATCATATTGTCTGGTTGCTGAATTTCTTAATAAATATTTATTAATCTGACCCAGATTGTCGTTTTGTCCCAATTGGTTTAATAAACGGTCTCTTTCTGATATAGAAATAGTTCCTCTTTTCTGTTGAAACATGATTTCCTGAGCCGCACTAGGATTTTTGGCCTGCCAATCGCTTATATTATCAACCACAAACCCACCATTAACCAAATCTTTTTCATAATCAATATATTGGGCTGTGTTCATGACACGCAATTTTCCCAAATCCATTTTTTCACCTATTGTAGTGGTGGCATTAAAATTGATTATTGGATCACCTTTCTTTCCTTTTTTGGTGACCACTACAATTACTCCATCAGCTGCACGAGATCCCCAGATAGCAGCTGCTGCGGCATCTTTTAAAACTGTAATGCTCTCTACATCATCCGGATTAAGGTAACTTAAAATAGAAGCTCCCGGAACTCCTCTTCTGCTAAAGCTAAAATCATCCTGAGACTGCGGAAAACCATCAATAACAATTAAGGGTCTGCCACTACCACTATAATTGTTTGTTCCTCTTACCGAAATAGTTCCTGTTCTTGGATCAACTTTTACGCCTGCCATTTTTCCCTCGATTCTTTGATTAAGATCTAAGCTAGGAACTTCGGCAAGTTCTTTTGCACTCATAACTTCAAATGAACCGGTTACTCTTTCTTTAGGGATATCAGTATATCCGTTTGATGCAACAACCACTATATCTTTCAATAATTCGACCTGAAGTTCTAAAACTACATTTATCTCTTTTTTATTATTTACAGCAATTGTTTTGGTCTTATAACCTAAGTAAGAAAATTTAAGTGAATCTGTAGCAATTACTTCAATTCTATAGTCTCCTTTTTCCCGGGTAATATCCCAAATTTGTGTACCTACCAATGAAACATTTACACCTATTAATTTATTTCCTTTTTTATCGGTTACTGTTCCTTTAAGATCATAAGGTTCCAGCTCACCTGACGCACTTTTAGGCTTACTTTTTTTTATAACTATCTGTTTGTCAATGATACTGTATGTTAATCCTGTATTCGATAAAGCAGTATTCAAGATTTGCTCTACTGTACCGTATTGATTTATATTTACCTTTTTAGTTGAAGATATTAAATCATCATTGTAAAAAAACACAAAATCGCTCTTTTGCTGAATAGTGGTAAAAAGCGTTTGCAATGAAGCACCTTGTACTTTCACAGAGATTTCATTTTGTGCTTTGACACCATTGGCATAAATAGTGGTTAATCCTAAATACAGAACTAAAATGGATACTCTCATAAATAAAATAAAAGTAAGGTTGATGATTTTTTTAGGCAATAGAAAGCCTATATCATGATTATTATTCATAATTTTGTTTTAGTTATTTAATAATTGCATTTGCAATTAAAGTTGACATAGCCAAGAGATGTTCCAGCATCTTTTGGTTTTTTTTTGACTGGTTATATTCCTTTTATTCTTGAGTTTTATTTTACATCATAGGCATCAATAATTTATAGTCATTAGTATTTAGTTAATAGTTATCTCTCTGGTTTCGGCATCATATACGAAATCAAAACCTGTGGTAGCTTCTAATGTTTTTACCACTTTATCTAAATCATCATTAAGTTTAAAAGCACCTGAATAGGTTTCTTTCAGGCTTATCTCTTTATTCATCACAAAATCTACGTTGTAATAGCGTGTTAATTTATCAAGTACCGCAGGCAGTTTTTCTTTAGAGAACTCATAGTATCCTTTTCTCCATGAAAACAACTGCTCAACATATTGTACTTTTGTTTTGATTGTCTGGCTTTTTTTATCCAAAGCAGCAATCATTCCCGGATTAAGAACTGCCTGAAGTGTATCGCTGCTTAAGAGCCCTTTTTTAGCATAAGCAACCTGAACTTTTCCGCGCAATAAAGCTGTCGAAACTTTTGAATCTTTAGTGTAACAGCTTACATTAAATAAGGTTCCCAATACGCGAACGCTGTAATTATTGGCTGCCCTTACAAAAAACGGTTTTGCCACATTATGTGCTACATCAAAAATTCCTTCTCCTTCCAGAAAAACTTCTCTGTTTGCAGCATCAAAAGCTGTAGGGTAAATTAATTTAGAACCGGAATTAAGCCAAACCTGTGTTCCGTCTGCCAGACTTAGTTGTGCTCGTTTTCCGTAAGGAACCATTACCGTGTTATACTGTGGTTCCAGTGATTTTTTTTGATTAATCTGCTTATTATTTACCTTAATTTTATTTCCAGATGCATCATAAGCAATTGTGGTACTATCACCAACACTAACAGCTTCCTGATTTGACAATATCAATTTAACCTGATTGCTTTTTTCAAAAGAACTATTTATTTCTGTGGTATTTGCAAATTGCTCTATCGGACTCATTACTTTTTGTTGCTGTTTAAAAACAAGTGTAATTCCAAGGCATATACAAAATACTGCCGCTACACTCCAGGACAGCGTACGAATTCTTTTTCTTTTGATGCGTTGTTTTTCAAAAGCAATACTTTCTGCAATTCTTGCTTTTAAATTTGCCTGATCTTCTTTTGGTAAAATTTTGAAATTTGGGTACAAAATATTTTTCTTTTAAATTCTATACAGCTATAAGAATCAAAAGGGAAAAACATAGACAAAAAAAATAATGTTTTTTTAAAGTTTTTTTAAAGTTTAGCTCGAAGCTTGATTAAAGACCTGTATATCAGTGTTCTGCAGGATTCAAGGGTAATTTCTAAACTAGAGGAAATTTCCTCATAAGATAAATCTTCGCTAAACCGAAGATGCAATGCATATCGCTGTTTTTTGGTAAGTGAAGATAAAGCAACTGCCAGGGTAGCGTGTTTGTTTAAAGTAGTTTCATTAAAGATAAGTTCATCTTCTGTAGATTCTGTTTTATAAGTATCTTCAGCCACAATATCAAGCCTTACGATTTTGGTCTGTGATTTTAGCTTTTTGAAAATATCATTTTGAAGAGATTTAAACAAATAGGATTTAATTGCAACGTCTGCTGCAATAGTATTTCGGTAACGATGAAGATCAACAAAAATATCATGTATGGAATCCTGCACTAATGCATCATCATTAGTGTATTGCATTCCAAATGAAAAAAGCATATTGATGTACCGATCATATAATTCATGATAAGCGTTAACATCTCCTTTTTTAATTTGACTCCAAAGATCAATATCTCTCTTTTCATTACCCATTGAAGATTTTCACGCTTTAAGAGTTGTTTTGTGTACAAAACTAAAGAATTTCAAAAATTTCCAATTAATTTTTCATAATTATTTCAATCAGCATAAAAAATTATCAAAACCTGAAAAAAATATAATTGTTTTGATTTTTTAATAAATATAAGCTTCAATAATTTTCTTTTATCAAATACTACAACCATTAAACTTACAAAAAAAGAAAAAAAGAAAATGAGGTATTTTTCTATCATATAATCTTAATACTACAAAGAGATTATCGATAAAATTTAAAAAATCCTTTTTTATCTAAACCAGACTGAATTTTAATATAAAATCCTGCTATTTTAATCCTTAATACAGTTAGTTTACACTTTTCCGTAAAATATCATTTTGGCTAATCAATTGTACAAAACGGCTACAAGCTGCTTATTGCTTCAACCCATCTTTGCATTATAATTTTAAACAATTAAAAAAATGCAAAAGATAATTTTTATTACAGGAGCTTCATCTGGTTTATGAAAATCAGCAGCAAAATTATTTCAGAGTAAAGAGGGCAGGTAATAGCCACAATGCGAAATCCTGAAAAAGAGACAGAATTAACTTTATTGAATACATAACCGTAATTCTGCTTGACATTACTGATTTTGAGCAAATTAATGTTACAGTAATTGTTTTTTGATACTTGTACCGTCCCTAACTACTAAAATTGATGTCTTTTAATATTTATAGTATTACATTTTATACATTGATAAATCGCTTGCTATTTTTATAGAAAACAGGAAAATATTCCTGTAAAAAAATAGCAAAATGATATTTTTTTACTTTTTTTTTACTCAAAAGACACAATTATTTAAAAAATTAATAATATTGCCATTCAAAACAAATTATAAATGATGCCACCAAATTCCAGTTTGGATCAAAAGAGACTTCTTCTTGAGTTATCTCAGGGAAGTGAAGTGGCATTTACACAACTATATAACCAGTATAAACATATTGTTTACGGTACTGCTTTAAAAATCACCAAATCAACAATTCAGGCTGAAGAAGTGGTTCAGGATGTTTTTTTAAAAATCTGGCAAAATCAGGATAACTTAGCTGATATAGCCAATTTTGAAAATTATCTTTTTATTATTTCCCGCAATCATATTTTTGATATGATCAAAAAAATAGCAAGAGAAACCTCTTTGCCGGTTGAACTTAATTATAAAAATACAACTTCAGAAGATACAGATACTGCTATAAAAGACGATCAGTACAATATTATCCTGAATCAGATCGTAGAACAGCTTCCTCCTCAACAGCAAAAAATCTATAAAATGGCTAAATTGGAAGGTTTAAGCCATCAAAAAATTGGTGAAGACCTGGGGATTTCTACAGAAACGGTAAAAAAACACATGGCGCAGGCCTTAAAATTTGTACGTCTCAAAATTTCTCCTTACATGAATATCTTCATGACATTCATTGTGTTTTTTAAGGCTTAAATCTTAAAAAGCATTTCTTTTTGAGTCATCCTGGATTTTTTTTTGCATTTTTTTTACATTTTTTTAACTTTCGACTACTCCCTCCTCATTTTTGAATCGTCTTTATAATAAAGATCATTATTTAATTGGTAATTGCCCCCCAAAAGATTGATCTTTTAAATAAATTTTAAACTGTCCCAGGTTTACCATTTACGACCTATTATTAACTTATTTAATTACAAATCGAATGCAGAAAAAAATATTTGAAGAATTATTTGAAAATTATTTGCATAAGAACCTTTCAGAAGCTGAAGAACAACAACTGATGGAACTTATTCGACATGGTGAATATGATGATTTCATTAAAGAAAAAATTCATATTATGCTTAAAGAAAAGACCGGGTCTGAAGTTATGGGTGATGAACAGAGTGCTTATATTTTAAGATGTATTTTGTCTGAGCCAAATAGCAACAGAGAAGTAATTAGATTAGAACCGCAAAAGAGAACCAGAAAAAGAGCTGTTCGCATCCTGTTTGCTGCAGCCGGTATTATAGCTTTAATTGCACTTGGTAATACCTTATTTTTTAAACCTCAAGCTGCAATAACAACCCCTGTTACAGAACAGCCTGCAATTGCAGCAAATACTTCAATAGATTTTAGCGGGAAACAATTGATTCGTTTGCCTGACGGAAGTACCGTACTTCTGAACGATAACAGTACCTTAAAATACAAACAGGATTCATTTAATACCAAAACCCGTGAAGTGACACTTACCGGAGAAGCCTTTTTTGATATTAAACGAAACGAAAAAAAGCCTTTTATCGTGCATACAGGAAAGGTACAAACCAAAGTTTTAGGTACGGCATTTAATATTAATACATATAACTCTTCGGGTAATATTGAAGTTACCGTTGCAAGAGGTAAGGTTCAGGTTGGAGATGATGAGAAAATTTACGGCATAATCACTCCAAACCAGCAGATTAAAGTCAATAAAAATACACTGAGTTTTGAGCAAAATAATATTAGTGCCGCTGTCGTGACGGAGTGGAAAAGTAATTACCTGATTCTGGACGATATTAATATGGAAGAAGCAATTGCTTTAATTTCTCAGAAATACAAAGTACAGATTTCACTGGCAAATGAAAAGATTAAAAATTGCAGAATAACAGCCAGTTTCTTAAACGATGAAGATCTGGATCATGTCTTAAAAGTAATCAGCAGTGTTATGGAAACGGAGTATCGCTATAATAAAGCGGGGGCTATCATTCTGGACGGAAAAGGCTGTGAATAATTAAAAACTTAAAAAGGCTGACTAAACCTCCTACTTTAGAAAGCTAAATAAAATAAATAGTAACCTTAAAACCAAAATCTATATAAATACAAAAAAGCCATCCAGCTCCTACACCAGATGGCCTCGATTCTTAATAATTAAACCAGTAACCATTAAAAACAAGCAAATTTATGAAATTACGCTTTAAAACAACCATGTTTGAAAGTGAAAAGAACAATTCTTTGTTCGGGCTTTCAAAAAAAACCATTATGATCATGCGAATCAGTTTATTTCACATTTTTTTACTCACCTGTGGTACCCCTATGGTATTTGCAAATGAAATGAGTGGTCAGAGTTTAGAAACTATATCTGTTGATATTGAGCTTCATAATCAGGATATTAAAACCCTGTTTAAAACTATTGAAAATAAAACGGGATTACTGTTTGCATATCAGCCGCAGCTTATTAATAATTTTCCAAAAATCAGTACACCACGCGGAAGAAGGCCTGTAAGTGAATTATTAAACGCTGTATTTCAGGGCAGTAATCTGGTTTATAAACAAGTAGATCAAAATGTTATTGTTTATAAAAAAGAAAGCGCAAAAGCAGAAATAAAAAAGGAAGACAAAGCCGAAGCCAATTATTACCTAAGCGGCAAAGTTTTAGATGAAAACGGCTTTCCATTACCAGGTGTGAGTGTTTTGCTTGTAGGCAGCAATAAACATGGTGTATCTGATTTTGATGGGCAATTCTCTATAGAATTACCATCTGGAAAACACGTGCTTAAAATATCCTATTTAGGATATAAAACACAAGAAATTACGGTTGAAAACCAAACAACAGTTACCATAAAAATGCAGCCCGATTTAGCCAAACTGGACGAAGTTGTGATTATTGGTTATGGTACCACAACTAAAAGAACAAATACAGGATCTGTAGTTAAAATTACTTCTCAGGATATTGAAAAACAGCCAATAACAAACATTTTACAAAGTTTACAAGGAAGAACTCCGGGAGTTTTTGTTTCTCAAACTTCTGGTTATGCAGGTAGTAATATGAACATTAGTATTCGTGGTCGAAATTCTATTGCAGGAGACAATCTGCCGCTTTATATAATTGATGGTGTTCCTTATATTTCTGACGATATAAAAGAGCAGGTGCAGGCAGATCGTGTAATAAGAGGAGCGCAAAAAAGATCAAGCCCATTAAATATTCTTAATCCAAACGATATTGAGAGTATCGAAATTTTGAAAGATGCTGATGCTACTGCGATCTATGGTTCAAGAGGAGCAAATGGTGTTGTACTTATTACCACCAAAAAAGGAGAATCCGGAAAAACGGAGTTTACTATCAATACTGCTTCAGGTATATCTGATGTGGCCCATAAGATAAAAACCTTAGATACGCCTACTTATTTAAACATGCTTCGTACAGCTTTGACCAATGCAAATGCAAATCCAAGTAATTTCAGTACCGGAATAGCCCTTACTGATTTTGACCCAAATGCTTATACTGACTGGCAGGAAAAATTAATAGGTGGTTCTGCAACATTTAATAATTTTTCAGGAAGTTTAAAAGGAGGAAATGACACGACAAATTTTTTATTAAGTGCTGCTTATCATAAAGAAACTACAGTTTTACCGGGGGATTTTGGTTATAATAAATTTTCAACCAATTTTAATGTAAATCATTATACCTTAAATAAAAAACTAAAAATAGGAGCCTCAGTTATATTTTCATCAGATAAAAATAAGTTGCCTTTTTATGACATTACCAATTATGCAGTAAATACCGCACCAAACCATACTATTTACAATGCAGATGGAACCTATTACTGGTCACCTACTTATTCCAGTGATATAAACCCGTTGGCAGCTTTAGACAGAAGAGTAGAAGATCAGGGAACTAATTTAATAAGTAGTGTAAGTGCTCAATTGGATCTTGCTAAAGGACTATCTCTTAAAACGGATTTAGGATACGGAAGAGCACAAATGACATCGGAGCAATTTTTACCTACATCTGGTATGAACCATGTTTACTATACAAGAAATAACATTTCGCTTAACGCTTCGAGATCTTACACTCTTTCTGTAAATAATACTAATAATTTTTCGATTGATCCGCAATTAAATTATGTAACTTCTTTATGGAAAGGTAATCTGACTGCTTTGGTAGGAGGTTCATGGCAGCATAGAAAATCAGAAATGCCTACTTATCTAAATTCATCAGTATATAGTTCTGATAATCTTATTGGTATTACCAGTTCTGCAGGAAATGTTACCTCTGCTAGTGGTTCTTCTGAGTATAAATATATTTCGCTTTTTAGCAGGGTAAATTATAACATCCTAAATAAATACATTCTTAACTTAACCTTTAGAAGAGATGGTTCCTCTCGCTTTGGAGAAAACAAACGTTATGGCGATTTTGGCTCTATAGGTGCGGCATGGGTGTTTACAGAAGAAAACTTCTTAAAAGATAATTCATGGTTGAGTTTTGGTAAAATTCGTTCCAGTTACGGTAAAATTGGTAGTGACGATATTGGAGATTATGGTTATGCTTCTACTTATTTAACTTCTACATATGGAGTTGGAAATTCTGCTATGACATCAGCCCGAATTGCGAATCCAAATTTTCAATGGGAAGTTACCAATAAATTTGAAGCAGCGTTAGAATTGGGTTTCCTGCAAGACAGAATTTCTTTTACGGCAGCCTATTACAAAAACGTTTCCTCCAATCAGTTAGTACCAGCTAATCTTAGCCCTCAAGCAGGATTTACCAGTTTTCAGGCAAATTTAGGTGCCGAAGTTGAAAATAAAGGATTAGAATTTACGCTAAGCAGTACTAACATACATACTAAAAATCTGAACTGGACTACTTCATTTAATATTTCTAAAAATACAAATACTTTAGTTTCGTTTCCTAATCTGGCAACTTCAGCTTATTTTAGTACTTATATAGTTGGAAATCCATTAAACAGTATGTATTTGTTAAATTTTACAGGTGTAAATGCTGCTGGTATTGCGCAATTTGAAGACGCCAATGGTGACGGAAGAATTTCTAGCGGATTTGCAGATACAGGAGTTGGAGACCGAAAATATCAAGGTGCTACTTATCCGGAATATTATGGAGGAATCTCAAATTCTATTTCATATAAAGGCTTTGCTCTTGACTTTTTATTCCAATTTGTAAAACAAGAAGGAAGAACCTTAATGACCGCTATTGGTGTACAGCCAGGATATCCGTATGGACTTGCTAATTATCAGGTAGATGAATATAGAGATTATCTGGCTCAGGGAAATGTTTTAAGTTCCAATTTTCAATCTAGTTTCTCCAACTATTTAGGTTCTACAGCTACTATTGTAGACGCTTCTTATATCAAATTAAAAAATGTAAGTGCCTCTTATACTATTCCTTTGAATGAAAAAACTAAAAAAGCTATACAAAATGTTCGTATTTCATTACAAGGACAAAACCTGGTAACGTTTACCAAATACAGAGGATTCGACCCTGAAACACAAGGTTTGTCATTACCTCCGTTACGTACCATAACTATTGGAACTCAACTAACATTTTAATCTAAAAACATGAAAAATAATTCTATAAAATACACGTATATATTTTCGTTTTTTCTTTTAATGGGATTAACGGGTTGTGATGAAATGCTTGAAGTTGAAATTCCTAAAGAGCAACTGGAATCAGAAAACATCTATTTATCAGATGCCACTGCCGAAGCTACTGTAAACGGAATTTACCAAAGCATGGTAACTGGTTTAACTTTTGTTAATAGCATACATTATATGCCAGGAGAAACATCAGATGAACTTATTTTGAGAAGTCAGCTTACAGATGTTTATACTACAAACGAAATTATAGAAACTGATGGTTCTGTTAGTGGTATGTGGACAGACTTTTACAAAACCGTTTATAATGCAAATAAAGCTATTGAAGGTCTAAGTGCGAGTACAGCTCTTAGTCCCGATAAAACGAAACGCTGGATTGCTGAAGCAAAATTCATAAGAGCGTATTGCTATTTTTACATGACTAATTTCTGGGGCGATGTTCCTTTAGTTTTAACTACAGATGTTGAAAGAACGGCTTTGGCACCACGCAATACACAAACTGAAATTTATACTCAAATTGTTCTTGATTTGACAGAAGCTACTAATAACCTCCCGGTTAATTATAGCAATTACACTTCTAATCAGCGCATAAGAGCTACAAAATGGGCGGCAGAAGCATTATTGGCAAGGGTAAATCTTTATTTAGGAAATTGGACAGATGCTGCAACTCATGCCAGCTCAGTAATTAGCCAAACTGCTACTTATAAAATGATTACCGGCTTAACAGCAAATAACAGTCCTTTTATTGCAGACAATACTGAAGCAATCCTGCAAATTCCGTATTTCAATGTCGCGTATGCTTATGAAGGTGGAGCTGTATTTACTGCAGGAGGAAAATACTTACTTCGAAAAGGTGTTTCTATATTTGAAACTGCTGATGCCAGAAAAACAAATTGGACTAATACCGTTGTAGTTTCCGGAACTACATTTTTAGAACCCCGAAAATATAAAAATTCATTTGTTGCTACTCCAGTAGAGCGTTCAACTGTACTTCGTTTAGCCGAACTTTACCTGATAAGAGCTGAAGCAAGGGTAAAATTAAACGATATTACAGGCGCTCAGGAAGATATTAATGTAATTCGAAACAGAGCTTTATTAGGAAACACTACTTTAACAGATCCTAATCAATTACTGGATTTAATTGCCTTAGAAAGAGAACGTGAACTTTTTGGAGAGTTCGGTCACAGATGGTTCGATCTTAAAAGAACCGGAAAAGCAGATCAGGTTTTAGGAGCAATTCCCGGAAAAATATGGACTGCAACTGACAAGCTTTATCCTATACCGGATTCTGCCAGACGCTCTAATCCTTTTTTAACCCAAAACTTAGGGTATAACTAAATCATTAAAAATTACCCAGGAATGCTTCACAAAAGCATTCCTGGTATTTACAAATCACTATGGAAACAACAATTGTAAGAGTTGAGGGCTTGTCGCATCAATACAGTAAGGATTGGGCAATACAAAATATTAATTTTGAAATCAAAGAAAACAGGATTTTGGGGCTTTTAGGGTCGAATGGAGCAGGAAAATCGACCACTATGAATATCCTTTGCGGGGTTTTAAATCAAACACACGGCAGTATTTTTATCGACGGAATTAACCTGAAAGAAAACCCGGTCGAAGCCAAAAAATTAATTGGTTTTTTACCACAGACACCACCGCTTCACCTCGATTTAACAGTAGACGAATATTTAATTCACTGTGCGCAGTTACGACTGGTTAAAAAAGAAGATCTGAGAAATGCAGTTGAAAAAGCCAAAGAAAAATGTGGCATTTCTCATTTCAGCCACCGATTGATTAAAAATTTATCCGGCGGATACAGACAGCGTGTGGGAATTGCCCAGGCCATCATTCACGAGCCAAAGCTGGTGGTTTTAGATGAGCCAACCAACGGACTGGATCCAAATCAGATTTTAGAGGTACGAAATTTAATTAAAAAAATTGCTCAGGATAAAGCTGTGATTTTTTCGTCACACATTCTTTCTGAAGTTCAGGCTACATGTCAGGATATCCGAATGATCGAAAACGGACACATGGTTTTCTCTGATACACTTGATGCTTTTAACAATTATATCGAAGCCGATAAATTAACCGCAAGTTTCGAAAATCCGCCAGCAATCGAGGCACTAACTGCTATTCCAGAAGTTACAGATGCAGTTTATCTTTCTCCTAAAAAAGTACAGATTACTTTTAAAGGCACACAGGAAGTAGCTGAAAAAATTGTAGCACAGAGCGTTTCAAGCAATTGGAAATTACGTGAAATTCAGTTCGAAAAAGTCTCTCTTGATGAAATTTTTGCCCAATTATCTAAAAAAGCACCTTCAAAAAACGCTATCCTTTCTTAAAAAATAAATAAATGAAAACAATATACAGAATCGCTAAAACCGAACTCAATACCATGTTTTATTCGCCGGTAGCATGGGTGGTATTAGTCATATTTTCAATCCAGTCCAACTGGAAATTCTTCGAATTAATTGAACGTTTTGAAAAATCACAAAAACTGGGCAACGACATGAGCAATTTGTCTCATACTATTTTTTCAGGCTTTATGGGGTTATTTACAGAAATGCAGAATTATTTATACCTGTATGTTCCGCTATTAACCATGGGGTTAGTAAGTCGTGAAATTAACAGCGGATCTATAAAACTGCTGTTTTCTTCTCCAATAAAAATTAAGGAAATTATATTAGGTAAATACCTTGCCATTGCAGCTTATTGCTCGCTCTTTGTAGTCATATTAGGATTGCAGGTAGTGATTGCTTATTTCTCTGTTGATAATTTAGATTTAAAATTTGCTATTTCAGGTCTTATTGGCTTGTATTTACTGGTTTGTACCTATGCTGCTATTGGTCTTTTTATGTCTTGTCTTACTTCTTATCAGGTAGTTGCTGCAATCAGTACTTTGGTGGTTTTGGCAGGCTTAAATTTTATTGGAAAATTATGGCAGGATGTCGAATTTGTAAAAGACATAACCTATTTTCTGTCCATTGCAGGCCGTGCCAATGAAATGTTGGAAGGGCTCTTAATCAGCAAAGATATATTTTACTTTATTTTAGTTAGTGCTCTTTTTATTGTTTTGAGTATCTACAAGTTACAAACCGGACGAGATGCACAATCTATTGTACAAAGAGTGGCAAAATATACTGCATTAATAACTGTTGTTTTGGCATTGGGTTACATTACATCAAGAGCCTCACTTACGCTGTACCATGATATGACCCGTACAAAAAACAGAACCCTTACAGCAGCAAGTTTAGATATAGTCAAAAAAATAGAGGGTCCGGTTAAAATAGTAACATATGTTAACTTATTAGATATAAACTATTCTATGGCTATGCCATATTCTCAAAATTATGACATGGCCCGCTTTGAACAATATACCCGTTTTTTGCCACAAATAGAAATGGAATATGTGTACTATTATGATACCTCAAAGAATGAAGCTTTATACGCCCAGAATCCGGGATTAAATGATAAGCAATTGGCTGATAAAATGATTGAAACACAGGATTTAAAGATAAAAAAAATATATACACCTGCAGAAATTAAGAAAATTATTGATTTAGGTCCGGAGCAAAACCGCGTAGTGAGAACGGTAGAGTACAACGGACAGAAAACATTTTTAAGAATGTATGATGATTTATTTAAAGCACCTTCTGAAAAAGAAATCTCAGCAGCCTTAAAACGTTTAATTGTTACAGCTCCAAAAATTGTGTTTGCAACCGGAAACATGGAACGCAGCGTTGACAAAATAGGAGATAAAAATTACAAGACTGGTTTTAATGAAATTACATTCAGATTCTCTTTAATCAATCAGGGCTTTGATGTTGCTTCTGTTGATATCAATGCGCAGAATATCCCTGAACAAACTTCTGTTTTAATAATTGCCGACCCAAAAACACAGTTGAGCCAGGGTGCTGTTGACAGAATCAATACCTATATCGATCAGGGGAAAAACATAGTTCTTTTGGGAGAGCCAGAAACGAATTCGGCTTTGGCTGCAGTTACAGACAAATTAGGTATTCAATTTACGAAACAGGCATTGGTTCAGGAAAGTGAAATCAATTCTCCGGATTATTTAGTTACTGAACTTCAAAGAAATGTAGATTCAACTTTAATTAAATTCAGCCCTAATCCAAATAATAATCCTATCCCGTTTTTAGGAAGCAGCGGTATCAAAACAGTCAAAGAGGCAGGATTTAAAGTGACACCACTGTTAAAAACGAACAATCAGCCGGCTTGGGAAGCCCAAACCGGAATCACTTCTGTTTCTGAAGATTTGAAAAAACAGACTTCTGTAAAAGCTGTTCCCTTGGTAGTAGCTTTAACGAGAAATGTAAAGGGTAAATCACAAAAAATAATTGTTGCCGGCGATGCTGATTTTATGGGTAATGCCGAATTAAGCCGTGGCGGATCAGGAACATTTCAGTTTGTAACTGATATTTTCAGTTGGTTCACTAATTACGAATTCCCAATTGATACAACACGCCCTGAAAACACTGATAAAAAGTTAACTATAACAGCAAATCAGGTTTTCATCAGTAAAATGGTCTTCATCGGACTATTTCCTTTGTTGATTGTATTAAGTGGTGCTTTTATACTAATTAGAAGAAACAGAAGATAAAAAACAGCAAAAATGAATACTAAAAAAAATATCATCTTTGGGATGCTGCTGTTGTCTTTTCAAGGAGCGTTTTCTCAATTTAAAACCACAATTCCGCTGAATAAAAATGTGACGGCCGGAAAATTAAAAAACGGCTTAACCTATTATATTCTGCATAACGAAGAACCAAAAGACAGAGCGAGTTTTTATTTCGTTCAAAACGTTGGAGCTATTCTTGAAGACGATAATCAAAACGGATTGGCGCATTTTCTGGAACACATGGCATTTAACGGAACCGAACATTTTAAAGGCAAAGGGATCATCAAAATGCTGGAAAAAAACGGAGTGAAATTCGGCAAGGATATAAATGCTTATACTGCTCAGGACGAAACCGTTTACAATATAAGCGGAGTTCCTGTTGCGAACCAAAAACTGATTGATTCTACACTTTGGGTTTTACACGACTGGTCCGGATCTTTATCTTTAACCAATGAAGAAATTGATGCAGAAAGAGGCGTAATCAGAGAAGAATGGAGAACCAGACGTACAAGTGGTTTCCGTTTAAAAATGCAGACGGATCCGGTTTTGTATAAAGGTTCAAAATACAGTAAAAGAGACGTTATTGGTGATCTGAATATTATCAATAATTTCAAATATCCCGAATTAAGAAACTACTATAAAAAATGGTACAGACCAGATTTACAGGCGGTAATTATCGTTGGAGATATCGATGTAAAAGCAATGGAGCAAAAGGTAAAAGAAATTTTTTCAGGAATCCCTTTAGCAAAAAAAGCTGCTGCGAGAACTTATGAAGCAATTCCAAAACACGACGAATTGTATTTTGGAACTGCTGCCGACAAAGAAGCTTCTTCAACGGCCATTACTTTAAAATATGTTTTTGATGAACCGCTGGTAAACGACACTATCGTTTCCCGAAAAAACGTAATGAATTCTTTTTACACCAGCATTCTGAACAATCGCTTCAAGGAGTTAATCCTTAAAAATCAAGGTTCAGCCCTAAACCTGAAAACCTATTTTGAGTCAATTTCAAGATTAAACAATTCGTTTAATATTGTAGCTGTGGCCAAAAAAGGAAAAACGATAGAGGGTTTTGAAGAAGCATATACAGAAGCAGAACGCTTAAAACGTTTTGGCGCTGTACAGTCTGAATTAGACCTTACAAAAAAGCTTTTCATCAGTTCATACGATGATTACATCAGCAACAAAGATAAAGTTGAAAACGACGACCTGGCAGATAATCTTACGAATTATTTCCTGAAAGCAAAACCATTTCTTTCGCCTGAAGAGAGTTACAAACTGGTTGTCGGAATCATCAAAAGTCTTACTTTGGAAGAGTTGAACGCTTATGCTAAAACAATCCAGAAACCTACTAATCAGGTTGTTTTGGTAACCGGATCTGAAGATGATAAAGCTAATTTTCCAACAAAAGAAGCCGTTGTCAATGTAATGAAAAAGGTAGAAAGTATGTCTTTGGAACCTTACACTAAAAAGGAAAACAATGGACCTTTGATCGAAAAACAATTAAAACCAGCTGCCATCAAAAAAACGTTTGAAGTAGCCGGAATAAAAGAGGCAAAAGGATATATTTTAGAAAACGATGCTAAAATAATTGTGCTTCCAACGACCTATTCTCAGGATCAGATTGTTTTTTCAGCCTTTTCAAAGGGAGGGAAATCTTTGGTGAAAACAGAGGATTTGACATCTGCAGAAATTGCAACTACACTGGCAAGATCTTCCGGTTTAGGGAATTTTGACAATATTGGGTTAAAGGAAAAACTCACGGGAAAAGTAGCTCAGTCAGCTCCGTTTATTAGTGATGAAACACAGGGATTTCAGGGAAGTTCAAACAAAGCCGATTTTGAAACCATGCTGCAGTTAATGTACCTTTCTTTTGAAGCACCCCGTTTTGATCCGAACATTTTTAACATTTTAAAAGAACAGTATAAGAACCGCCTGGAAACCATTAAAAAAGATAACGGAAGTACATTCAAGGATTCTATTGATTTAGCAAATTCAAATCATAATCCAAGAACTTTTCTGTTCGACGATAAATTTCTGGAAACGATTGACCTGAAAAAAGCAGAAAATATCTATCGTGACCGAATCAAAAATGCGGCAGATTTCACTTTTATTTTTGTTGGAAATATTCCTGAATCCGGATTAGAATTAATTCAGAAATATGTTGGAAACCTAAAATCGAATCCGGTTCAGAAAGAAAATTTCATCGATCATCATATCGAACCTAAAAAAGGAAAGACAGTGGTGCATTTCAAACGTCCTATGGAAGTTCCAAAAACAACGGTTTATCTTAATTTAACAGGTAAAACAGAGTACAGCAAAGAAAATGCGATGACCATTTATATTATAGGGGAGTTATTATCCAAACGTTTTTTACAGACCATTCGCGAAGAAGAAGGCGGAAGTTATGGCGTAAGTGTTGGCGGTACCCTCGAACAGATTCCAGCACCGGCTTTCAGTCTTGCTTTGACATTTGACTG
>NZ_JASY01000025.1:0-49808 GCF_000735715.2 Flavobacterium chungangense LMG 26729 | reverse complement strand
CCAATAGCTACCGATAATTGTGGAGGAACTGTAACCTATACCAAAACAAGCGGAAGCTTTGTAGCAGGTTCCTGTATCAACTCCGGAACTTATACCAATACCTGGGAAGCAAAAGATATTTGTTTGAATACTTCAACCATATTTACACAAACAATTACTATTCAGGATACAACTGCGCCAATGTGGACAACAGCTGCAGCTTCCTTGAATGTTACTTTGCAATGTAGTGACACTGCAGGCTTAGCAACAGCTCAGGCTCAGGCTCCGGTAGCTACCGATAATTGCGGAGGAACTGTAACTTATATCAAAACAAGCGGAGAATTACAAAAAGGAAACTGTGGAAGTACAGGAACTTATACCAATACCTGGGAAGCAAAAGATATTTGCCAAAATACTTCTACTATTTTTACACAAGTAATCACCATTGAAGATAATGCAGCACCAACATGGATTACACAAGCAGGTACTTTAAATGTTACTTTACAATGCAGCGACACCTCTGGATTACTAGCCGCTCAAAATCAGGCTCCAACTGCCACTGCAAATTGTACTATAGTTACTTATATTAAAACCAGCGGCAAATTCACAGCTTCTCAAAACTGTGCCAATGCAGGAACTTATACCAATAGCTGGATTGCAAAAGATGATTGTGGAAATGTTACGGATAGTTTTATTCAAGTGATCACTATCGAAGACACCACTGCTCCAACATGGGCTACTGAAATGGCTTTCTTAAATGTGACTCTACAATGCAGCGACCTTTCAGGATTAGCAAATGCTCAGGCAATGTTCCCTGTCGCTTCTGATTTGTGTGATGCCGATGTATCCAATATCGTAAAAATAAGTGGTCAGTTTATGGCTTCTGAAGGTTGTGGAAATTCCGGAACTTATACCAACACATGGACTGTAAAAGACGATTGCGGAAACACTTCTGATACTTTCACTCAGGTGATAACAATCGAAGACACCACAGCGCCTACATGGGCTAAGGTCAGTTTATGGCTTCTGAAGGTTGTGGAAATGCCGGAACCTATACCAACACATGGACCGTAAAAGACGATTGTGGAAATACTTCCGAGACTTTCACGCAAGTAATCACCATCGAAGATACTACTGCTCCGACTTGGACTACTGAAACTGCTTCTTTGAATGTAACTTTGCAATGCAGCGACCTTTCAGGATTGGCAAATGCGCAGGCAATATTCCCTGTAGCTTCTGACCTTTGTGATGCCGATGTTTCTAATATTATAAAAGTAAGCGGGCAATTCATAGCTTCTGAAGGATGTGGAAACTCCGGAACTTATACCAATATCTGGACTGTAAAAGATGATTGTGGATGTGATGCCGATGTATCGAATATCGTAAAAGTAAGCGGTCAGTTTATGGCTTCTGAAGGTTGTGGAAATTCCGGAACTTATACCAATACCTGGACAATAAAAGACGATTGTGGTAATACTTCTGATACTTTCACACAAGTGATCACTATTGAAGATACTAGTGCACCAATATTTACAGGGACACTTCCAACAGATATTACAGTTTCTTGCGACGCAGTTCCTGAGCCCGCCGTTATGCAGGCTTCTGATAATTGTAACGGCAATTTACCAATCATATTCACAGAAATAAAAACTGGTATTGAAAATGAATGTGCAACCAACTACACCTTAACCCGCACATGGTCAACAAGTGATTGCAGTGGAAATTCAGCTACTCATTTTCAAATTATAACTGTAAGAGACACAACTCCACCAACAGGTACAGCACCTGCAGATGTAACAAATTTACAAAATGTAGCTGCTATTCCTGCCGGAAGCCCTCAAGACATAATAAATGCATCAGACAACTGCAGCGAAAGCGTAAACATCTCGATAAGTGATTCGAATAATGGAGGAAGCGGCTGCGAAGGGAATGCATTTATCTTAACCAGAACTTATACTTTGACAGATTGTGCCGGCAATAAAACTGTATTGGTACAGAAATTTACTGTCGAAAATAAAATTTCTGTCATGGGAACGGCTTCAAATGTTACCTGTTTTGATGGTAATAACGGCTCTATTCTGGTAACCAATAGTCCAGGCTCTGTAGTCGTTATCAGAAATGAAAACAATGAAGTTGTTGGAAACACAGGTTTACGTGCCGGAGTATATACTCTTACAGCAACATCGGCAGTAAACGATAACAATCAGGTTTGTTCTGCAACTGCTACTGTAACCATCACACAGCCTTCAAAAGTTATTATTAACCTTAACAGTGAGGCCTGTAATGCAGATTCAACGCTCCTTAACTTATCTGGTTTATTGCCGGAGAACATATCTGCAACCGGAATCTGGACGGATACAAATGGTACTAATGCGTTACAGGGAAATATCCTGAATGTTTTTGGTCTTGCATTGGGGAATTATACATTTGAATATCGAACAACTAATGAAGATTGTCCAAAAAGTGTTTCATTAAACTTACTTGTAAATGATGACTGCAGGGTATTAGCCTGTGAGAGTGTATTAGTTCATAATGCTTTCTCTCCTAATGGTGACGGTATCAATGATTTTTTCAAAATTGACAATATTGACCTAACAACCTGTTATCCAACAAATACTGTAGAAATCTATAACCGTTGGGGGATTTTGGTATTCGAAACTACAAATTACAATAATACCACCAACGCTTTTGACGGAACTTCCAGAGGCAGAACAACCATCAAACAATCCGAAGGACTGCCTACAGGAACATACTTTTACATCATCAATTACAAATCATTAGATGGTAATAACGCGCTTCAGTCTAATAAAAAAGATGGTTTTCTTTATTTATCGAAATAAATACAATTTGTAATTCGGTGCTTTCCCTGCACCGAATTACAACAAAATAATGAATACAAAATCCTTGTTTGGGTAAGTGAATATTAGGGCTTATTGTTAAGGATTTTATTGTAAAAATCGTTAGTAATAATTGCAAAAAAAATATCTACTATGAGAACAAAATTATTTTCCTTCGCTATTATGTTTGTATCCATGGTAAGTTTTGCACAGCAAGATGCTCAATTTACGCAATACATGTACAATACCATAAACATCAACCCAGCTTATGCAGGTTCCCGGGGAGCCTTAAGCGTATTCGGTTTGTACCGCACACAGTGGGTTGGACTGGATGGTGCTCCCGAAACAGGCTGTCTTTCTGTCAATACACCTATAAACAACAGCAATTTAGGCATTGGTGGTTCTTTGGTCAATGACAAAATTGGCCCTACAAATGAGACTAACTTCTCTGTTGACATTTCTTATACCGTACAGACATCTGCTGATTTTAAATTGTCTTTTGGTATTAAAGGAACAGCAAATATGTTCAATCTGGATGTCAATAAACTTAATCCGGATGTTGCAGGAGATCCACAATTTCAGGACTTTGATAATAAATTTTCTCCCAACGTAGGTGCCGGAATTTACTGGCATTCAGATAAAGCTTATATAGGTTTGTCTGTACCAAATTTTATCGAAACCAATCGTTATAATGACAATGACATTGTTATTTATAAAGATAAAATCAATTATTATTTTATGGCTGGTTATGTTTTCGATCTGGATAAATATGAATACATAAAATTCAAACCCGCTTTATTAACCAAAATGGTAGAAGGAGCCCCACTACAAGTAGATGCATCAGCCAATTTTATGTTTATCGACAAATTTGTAGTGGGTGTTGCTTACCGATGGAGTGCTTCATTAAGCGCTATGGTAGGATTTCAGATTAGTGACGGACTTTATCTGGGTTATGGCTATGATCGTGAAACTACGAACTTAAACAATTATAACTCAGGATCGCATGAAATATTCCTGCGCTATGAATTCGTCACTAAAAATGGTAAAATGACAACTCCTCGTTTCTTCTAAAAATAGTTATTATGAAAAAGTTTATACTCCTTTGCTTCACAATAGTAAGTGTTTTTTCATTCAGATGTTATTCCCAACAATCGAAAATAAACGCTGCTGATAAAAAATACGATGGCTATGCTTATATCGATGCCATAAAGACCTATGAGAGAGTAGCCCGGAAAGGATACAAGTCTGAAGATATGTTTAAAAAATTGGGAAATGCCTATTATTTTAATTCTGAGTTTGAAGGGGCTGCCAAATGGTATGGAGAATTATTTGCTATGAACCCAAGTCCGGAACCTGAGTTTTATTACCGATATGCACAGTCCTTAAAAGCAACAGGACAAACAGCCCAGGCTAATAAAATCCTTGACGAATTTAACTCCAAATATCAAAATGATAACCGTGGCAGACTTTATAAAGAAAATTTAAACTATCTGGATAAGATTAAAGCCAATTCAGGACGTTATAAAATTGAAGATGCCGGAATCAACTCTAAATATTCTGACTACAGCACTTTTGTGGCCAATAATAAAATCTATTTTGCTTCGGCAAGAGATACAGGCAATTTTTCAAACCGCAAACACAAATGGACAGGCGAATATTTTACTAATTTATATGTAACAGATGTAGATTCTGCCAAAGTAAAAAAATTCAGAACTGCATTAAACACTAAATTTCATGAATCATCTCCCGTACTTACCAAAGACGGAAAAACAATTTATTTTACACGTAATAATTATATCGATGGAAAAAAAGGAAAAAATGAAGACAAAATTACTTTTATCAAAATTTACAAAGCAACTCTCGAAAATGGTAAGTGGACTAATATTAGAGAGCTTCCCTTCAGCAGCAACAATTACAGTACTGCTCATCCTGCACTTAGTCCTGATGAAAAAACTTTATATTTTGCTTCTGATATGCCCGGAAGTATTGGGCAGTCTGATCTGTTTAAAGTCAGTATCAATGAAAAAGGTGAATATGGTACCCCTCAAAATTTAGGGAAATCGATTAATACTGAAGGCAAGGAAACGTTTCCGTATGTAAGCAATGAAAACGAAATATACTTTGCTTCTGATGGACATCCCGGACTTGGAGGACTGGATGTTTTTGTTGGCCAGATTGATACCGACGGAAATATTAGTGATATCCAAAACGTAGGAACCGATGTCAATTCTCCAAAAGATGATTTTGCTTATATAATAGACTCTGGCACAAGAGAAGGTTATTTTAGTTCCAACAAAGATGGAGGCCGTGGTTCAGACGACATTTATAAATTTCTGGAAACACGAAGATTAAAATGTATTCAGGAATTATATGGACTTATTACTGATGTCCAAACCGGGATGATTTTGCCCGAAGCAAAAGTAAGCCTGTATGACCGAAACTTAAATCTTAAAAATACGACTATTGCCGATGCAACAGGAAATTATACTTTTTCTGTTGAATGTGCAGAAAAATATTATGTAAGAGCTGAAAAACCGGATTATGCTACAAAAGAAGTAAGTATTGAAATTCCGGATGAGACTGGAAAAACCAATCTTCCAATTGCTTTGGAAAGCATTAAATGTAAAGTTACAATTGGAGATGATTTAGGAAAATGCTTTGGCATAAAAATGATTTATTTTGACCTTGACAAATCCAATATCCGAGAAGAAGCGGCCTTGGATTTAGAAAAAATATTGGATGTTTTAAATCAAAATCCGAAAATGAAACTCGACATCCGTTCTCATACAGACAGCAGAGCAAGCCATAAATACAATGAAGCTTTGTCAGACAGAAGAGCAAAATCTACCATCGAATGGCTTATTACAAATGGTGTTGACAAAAACCGTTTAACCGGCAAGGGCTACGGCGAAACACAACTTGTAAACGAATGTTCTGATAATGTAAAATGCAGCGAAGAAAAACATCAGGAAAACAGACGCAGCGAATTTATTATTACCGCATTATAAAAACAACCAAAAACCAACAACCACAGCTACCTTTCGGGGTAGCTTTTTTTACAAATAAATAAGTCGTTGCAAACATGACTTTACAACGACTTAATAACTAAACCTGAATACTAACTTTGTTTCTAAATTTTTGCAAAAATATTGGTATAGTATTTTTTACCGGTCTCTGCATCAATTTTAACGGCAATCCCAAAATGGGTATAATCACCTTCTATATTTTCTTTATGTGTTGGACTAGCTAACCATGCCTGTAGCACAGCTTCTGCAGAATTAAAATTGTAGGCAACATTCTCACCCACTTTCTTAGCACCTAAAACACTAATAATATTCTCTGATCGTACTACGAAATTATTATGGTTAACCACCTTATTGGCAATCATATAATAATCATGCTCTTCAGATTTAAAAGAAATATGATTTACCTTTTCCAAAGCATTTAAACCAATGCTCATTCGGTATTTGTTAACCAATTGCAGAACTTCTAATTCGGTATCATTATAAGTATAATCACTTACGAGCTCAGAATCATTAACTCCTTCAGCAGTATCTGATGAACAGGAATTTGAAATAAAAACAAGCGCAAGAAGCAACATTGTCCGAAGCCATTTTTTCATAAATTGGTTGAGTATGTGTAAATAAATTGTGGGGCAACTTATTTAAATCTTTAAACAAAATAATTAATCATCGTTTTAAAAATAATAAAATTTCCGTCTAAAAACCAAAATTAATCGATGAAAAGCGCTATAAAGGCATTTTAACAAATAAAAAACTTACATCATGGAGCTAATCTGTCAATTTTCCATGTAAAATCAGACTGGCTGAAATAACGAATTCTGTCATGAAGTCTGTTAGCTCTTCCCTGCCAAAACTCTACTTCTAAAGGAGTTACCAAAAACCCACCCCAATGTGCAGGTCTCAGAACAGGTTTCCCTTCAAACTTAAGTTCCAGCTCTTTTAAGTTCTCTTCCAGAAAAGATCTGGACGGAATCACTTCGCTCTGGTTTGAAACGACAGCTCCTAACTTGCTTCCGTCAGGTCGGGAATCAAAATAATTATCAGAAATAATTTCAGAAGTTTTTTGGGCAATTCCTTTTATGATAACCTGGCGCTCCATTTCGTGCCAGAAAAAAGAAAGACAAACATGAGGATTTTGAGCAATTGCCTTTCCTTTCTCAGAATTATAATTGGTATAAAAAATAAATCCTTCTTCAGAAAATTTCTTCAGCAAAACTACTCTTGATTTCGGAAAACCGTCTAAACCAATAGTAGAAACCGTCATGGCGTTTACTTCTCCACTACCTCCAAAATCTTCAACTTCATGAAACCATCTGTTAAAAAGATTAATAGGATCTTCCGGAATAGTACTTTCAAGCAGTTCGCTTTTCTCGTATGATCTTCTATAATTACTTAAATCATTCATTTTTTTTATTGTTACAAGTTAATTGTAAGATGTGAAATGTAAAATAATCCCCGTCAAACCATAACAAATATTAGATTTCACCTTTCACTTTTTACTTTTTACACCATCAAAATTCAAACGAAACTCCGTCATCCCCCAGAAGTACATTCGGAAAAATAGTTTCTGCCTCGTTTTTAAAAGGCTTAATTCCTTCGTATCGTGTCGAATAATGACCTAAAATCAATTGTTTAGCATTAGCTTTCAATGCAATTGCAGCAGCTTCTTTTGCTGTCGAATGCAGTGTTTTTTCAGCCAGAGCAGCTTCTGATTGCAAAAAAGTAGATTCGTGATACAAAACGTCAACGTTTTCAATAATCGGAATAATGGCTTCGTGATAAACCGTATCCGAACAAAAAGCATAACTCCTTGATGGAATCGGATCAAAAGATAATTTTTCGTTTTCTATAACTGTTCCATCGTCTAGTGTAACGTTTCCACCGTTTTTTATTTTTTGATAATAAGCGGTATGAATGTTATAGTTTTGAACAGCCTCTACATTTAGCTTTCTTTCTCCGGGTTTTTCCTGAAAAAGGAATCCGTTTGTGTAAACCCTGTGTTTTAGCGGAATTGTTTTCACTATAACTTTTTGATCTTCGAAGATAATTTCACTTTCCTTTGATTCCAGTTCGTGAAAAAACAGCTGATAAGTCGTCCAGGATTCTGTAAGCTTTAATTGAAGAAGAATAAGTTCCCTGATTCCTTTTGGTCCATAAACATGTAAATCTGTAGTTCTTCCCAACAATGAAAAAGTCGAAATCGTTCCAATCAATCCATAAAGATGATCTCCGTGAAGATGAGAAATAAAAATGTGGTTGATTTTAGAAAATTTTATCTTATTCTTTCGAAGCTGTACCTGAGTTCCTTCTCCACAATCAATCAAAAACAATCGGTTTTTAATTTCTAAAACCTGCGAAGTTGGATTAGTAAGCGTTCTGGGAGTTGCGGCATAACAGCCTAGTATTGTTAATTTCAATTTTATGTTTATTCGTTAATTTGGTAAATCGTTTAATTGTCTAAAATTAAATCAAATCGATTAAACAGTTAAACGAATAAACAATTAAATCAATTTTAGAATCCAAGATCTCTTTCAATTTCTTCCATTTCGATAATATCGTGCGCTTCCAAAAGAGAAGGTACAACAGTTAATTTATCAGAAATGGCATTAAAATCAAGATCTGAAACTACAATTACAAACGATTTTTTTGACTTTTTCTGCTGTTTTGAAATTGGTAAAAAAAGTTTCAAATCATTTTCTGTCAAAGCAGTATCGGCAGATAAATCGATAATAATATTGTGTTTTTCAAAGGTTTTAAACTGCTGCGTTACTTTTTCAAGGAAAGAATTAACGTCTCCCTGAGTATCCTTAATGGTAACGGTATGTCCTTTTTGATCTACTTTCATTTTATAATTTGTGGGGCTTATATAAAAATTGATATTTCTGAGAGCAAAGGTACGAAGTTTTTTTATTTATTGTTTCAGGTTTGTCAGGCTCCTATAAGTCAAAGCTTTTACTTACATCAACTTATATTATTTCAACAAGGAATTTGTCCTATTATTAAAAATTTTGATAAACTCATCTAATCTCCATCCATCAGTACAAGTAAAACAAAAATTCAAGATTGTTACCTTTTTTTCTTTTATAATTTCTGAATAAACATTATCATCTGGACAACCTTCATAACCACCAACTTTCCTAATCAAGATTGGATTTCCTTCTAAATAAAATGCTAAAGCTATTTGGTCAATTTGTTTATCTAACCAGTTAATTTCAGTTTCATTAAATTTTAATTCATTCTTAAACTGATAGACACTTTCTAACCCACCAATACTATTCAACTTTAATGTAAAAAATCTATTTTCTGGTTTCGAAGCTTCGTCTACTTTAAAATTTTTAGGTGTCCGATTCAATAAATTATTATAGACAGTATCTATTCTTATTTCACCCACATCCTGAGCTTTACATATAAAACCAATTAGCAGGAATACTATTTTAAGCATCTTTGTCAAAATACAGTATAACTATTGAATCTTAGAAGCCAGCAAATAAATAACCGCCATTCTAATCGCAACACCATTCTCCACCTGATTCAAAATCACCGAATGATCAGAATCGGCAACTTCAGAAGTGATTTCAACTCCCCTGTTGATGGGTCCCGGGTGCATGATTACGATTTCTTTTCCAAGCGAATCCAAAAGCGGTTTGTCAACTCCGTATTGCTGTGCGTATTCACGAGTTGACGGGAAGAAGTTTACATCCATACGTTCATTTTGTACACGAAGCATATTGGCTACGTCGCACCATTCTAAAGCTTTTCTCAAATTTGGTTCAACGGTAACACCTAGCGATTCAATATATCTCGGAATCAGCGTTTTTGGCCCACAGACTTTAACTTCTGCGCCCTGCATCTGCAAAGCGTATATATTGGATAAAGCAACTCTTGAATGCAGAATATCACCTACAATTACCACTTTTTTTCCGGCAACATCACCCAGTTTTTCTCTAATTGAATAACTGTCTAACAAAGCCTGAGTTGGATGTTCGTGTGCTCCGTCTCCGGCGTTTACGATACTGGCTTTGACATTTTTGGATAAAAAATAAGCCGCTCCGGGATTGGAGTGGCGCATGACAACCATATCCACTTTCATCGAAAGGATATTGTTTACAGTATCAATAAGTGTTTCCCCTTTTTTAACCGATGACTGAGCTGCAGAAAAACTGATTACATCAGCAGATAAACGTTTCTGCGCCAATTCAAAGGAAAGTTTGGTTCTGGTACTGTTTTCAAAGAAAATATTGGCAATGGTAATATCTCGTAATGAAGGAACTTTTTTAATTGGTCGGTTAATGACTTCTTTAAAATGATCTGCCGTTTCAAAAATCAGGTTTATATCATTTTCGTTGATATATTTAATTCCTAATAAATGATTTACGCTTAATTCTTTCATTTTTGTTTCTTTAATATTATTGGTCAATTTCTGAATGGCGAAATGTTCGGCATCCAATGCTTGTTTAAAGAGCAGCTACTCTATTGGATCATTCTGTCTACGACTTCACTGTAATCCTGTAAATCTCTGGCATCTTCATCAAAAATCTTCTGCCATCTGAAACCCGGAATTTCAATTTTCGTTTTGGCAGATTCATTCCAGTTTACTTCAAAGCCATTGTTCCTTAGTACTTCAACAACTTTTTTCCCAACACTAATTGTAGTTTCCTCATCTGAATTATCTACTTTTTGAAAAGCGATATACAAACAGGGATCTTCAATATCAATTGCTCTCGCTAAATCCTGTTCGTGGTAAAAGCAATATCCATCAGATTCCACTTCGTTTTCCTGAAGCTCTCTTTCAACCTCAACCACTTCATATTCGCCGTCGCTGGTTGTGTATCCTGCATTATGAAGTGCAATGATGTTTTCGTCTGCTAATTCATCAAACGCTTTTATAAGCTTTTCAGTATCTGTCGGAGTTTTCCATTGTTTACTTTCTGAAAGTAATTTTTGGTATTCCTGATCTATTTTTTCGAAAGCCCAATCTTCTGAAATTTCGTCTTCGAATTCGTTATCTTCAATTTCTTCTATGATGTTTTCTTTGATTTCATCAACAGAAAGAAATCCCATTCTTACCTGATTAAAAATTGACTCATAAATAAACGCTTCGTTTTCTGTCATGCTTTATTGTTTAATCGTTAATTTGCTTAATCGTTTAATTGTCGTTTTCCCGATTAAACTAATTTGTCACTAAATATACCACATCTTCGCCGTCATTTTCTTTCCAGCTCACTTTTACTTTTTCGCCATTAATCGCATCTACCTGACGGCCGCGATAATCGGGCTGAATAGGTAAATTACGGCTGAAACGTCTGTCGATTAACACCAGTAATTCGATTTCTGAAGGTCTCCCGAAAGACTGAATTGCGGTTAAGGCAGAACGAATGCTTCTTCCGGTAAACAATACATCATCGATAAAAATGACTTTTTTGTTTTCTACTATAAAATTAATCTGTGTTTTGTTGGCTTCAAGCGGTTTATCGGTTCTGCGGAAATCATCTCTAAAGAAGGTGATATCCAGATAACCCAGTGAAATTTCAGGTGTTTGGTATTCGCTCTCTAAAATTTGTTTTAAACGCTCCGCAAGAAAGACACCTCTCGGTTGAATCCCGATTAAAATAGTATCTGAAAAATCAAGGTGTTTTTCGATTAACTGACAAGCCAAACGATGGAGTATGATAGTAACTTCTTTTGAATTAAGTAATACTTTTTGGCTCATAATTAAGTGTGATGTTTGGTTGGGCAAATATACGGAATCTGATTTTATTTGTTAGTTAGTTTTAGGTGTAAATATTTTTTTGAATCGACATCAAATGTTGACTATAAAACACTTTCTATAATTAAAAATTTTATATTAGCAGAAAAACCCGATTCCCCGGATATATGCAACGAGTGTGAAAATTCTTTCCGTGCCCGCAAGTATATCACCAAAAATATTAGTAATAAATAAATAAGCTCCAAACATTAAAAAAAATATGGAATTTAAAACTTCAGATGAATTAAAGAGTCATTTAGATAATAACGAAAGTTTAATTTGGACAGGACATCCAAAAAAAGGAATTGTGTTTAGATCTTCAGATATTTTTTTAATTCCGTTTAGTCTTTTATGGTGCGGATTTGCTATTTTTTGGTTTACAACGGCACTAACTTCCGGAGCACCTTTTTTCTTTGCTTTATTTGGAATTCCATTTGTTTTAATAGGGCTTAATTTTGTCTTTGGAAGATTTATTATTGATGCGAAACAAAGAGCAAATACTATTTACGGTTTAACTGAACACAGAATTATTATAAAATCTGGAATTTTTACAAAATCAATCAAATCATTAAATATCAAGACAATTTCTGATATTGAATATGAAGAAAAAAGCGATGGAAGCGGAACAATTACTATTGGTCCTAAAAATCCAATTGCATCATGGGAAAGAGGATTCGATATGAACAACAGAAATAAAACATCACCATCAATTGACCTAATCCCAGAAGTTCGAAAAGTTTACAACAAAATAATAGAGATTCAAAAATCTTAATAAATAAAATAATCGATCACTCAGATATGCACAACAATAGTGCGGAAATTCTTTCCATGCCCGCAAAATATATCTTCTATTAGATCAATAAGTTTTTCCTTATATTTGAGTAAAACAAAAAAACACCAAACATCATGAGAAAACTAATCGTCCTATCCATGATCACAATCGATGGCGTTATGCAGGCACCAGGTGGCCCTGAAGAAGATACTTCAGGCGGTTTTGAATATGGAGGCTGGGTGGCACCTTTTGGAGATGAAGAGTACGGCAAAGTCATGCAGGAACAAATGAAACCGGCCGATATTCTTTTAGGCAGAAAAACATTTGATATTTTTGAAGACTATTGGCCCAAACATGCAGAGGGCTGGCCTGGAATTAATGAGGTTACTAAATACGTTTTGTCCTCCACCAGAAACAACTCAGACTGGGGAAATACCGAATTCCTTTCGACTCTGGAAGACATCAAAAAACTCAAAAATTCAGAAGGGGGAGACATTAAAGTATGGGGAAGCGCCACACTTGTTCAACTATTACTTCAGCAGGATTTAGTTGATGAGCTTGGTCTCTTGATTTATCCCATCATTCTGGGGAAAGGAAAAAAATTATTTGATGATGGTGCTGTTCCTTCTGCATTTACATTAATTGAGAGTACCATTACGCCAAGCGGTGTAATTGCTGTTAGCTATAAACGGGCCGGTGAAGTGACAACTGGAATTATTCATGATTAAAAATATTTACAAACTAATAAGTGAGTAAATAATCATACACAATGGCTATTTTGATAGTATCATTTGATACTATCAAAAATATAAAGTTTGACCCGATAGGCGGAAATTCTTTCCGTGTCCACAAAGTTTATCAACTTCATTTTTAAGCTTAAATGACCAACACAATTAAAGGATTAAAAAAACTAAAAATTACCGGAGGAATTATTTGGCTTTTAGAACTAATTTACGGAAAAAACTATCTGACATTTAAACTTGATCATTTAAGAACTTTACAACACGGAACTGTTGGACGTGAAGTTGTAAAAATGCTCGACAGTAAACAATATCGTTTAATACCAAAGTTTGAAAATCATGATTTAAAACACATCGTATTAGAATATGAAATGACAATGAAAGATGAGATAAGAATGCAGGCATATCTTATTGGAAATGGAAATTTCACATTTCCATGTTTGCTATTCTTCTCATTAGGTATTTTCTATCCAAGAATTTGGAAAGATTTATTTAAAGAATATCAAGAAGGCAAAACTACCAAATCAATTCATTATCTAACTTTGGACAACTGTATGGAATCACAATTAAAAGATATTAAAAGTGAATATGGAAGAATAAAAAATAATTCAAAACTTCATGAAATTTATAAAAAAACCTAAAAACATATTTCTATTGGATGGTTTTGGCGCTTTACTCACTACTTTATTGCTTTTTTTCGTTCTTCGGACTTTCAATGACTTCTTTGGTTTGTCAAAAAGCATTTTGGGATATCTTGCTGCATTGGCACTGGTATTTTCAATCTATTCTATTTTCTGTTATTTCTTAGTAAGCGATAATTGGAAGTCGTTTTTAAAAATAATCTGTGCTGCTAATATTTTTTATTGCTTTTTGACAATCGGAATCCTTGTTTTTAATTATCATAATATTTCGATATTTGGTATCGCTTACTTTTTAGGAGAAATAGCAGTAATAGTCGGAATTGTTTTTCTGGAAATAAAAATGATACGAGAAAAATAGAAAAAACTTTTAACCCCAAGCTCAAAATTTAGTCTAAAAAATGGACAGATACAAAGAAACTTTTGAAACCTGGAACAAAATTGCAAAACTCTACGAGGACAAATTTATGAATCTGAATATCTATGATGAAACTTATGATTTCTTTTGCAGCTTTTTAAACATAATCAAAAAGTATTTGAAATTGGCTGCGGACCGGGAAACATTACCAAATATTTGTTACAAAAAAGACCTGACTTAAAAGTCACAGGTATTGACATTGCGCCAAAAATGATCGAATTAGCGAAGATAAATAATCCTTCGGCAGATTTTAAAATAATGGACACCCGAAAACTGAATGAGTTAAATGAAAAGTTTGATGCCATCATGTGCGGGTTTTGTTTGCCCTATTTGTCCGAATCAGATTGTTCGAAACTAATAAAAGACTCTGCTCAAATACTTAATAATAATGGAGTTTTATACTTAAGCTTTGTACAAGGTGATGTTTCTAAATCAGGCTTTATTTCAGGAAGCTCTGGTGACCGTACTTATTTTTACTACCATACTTTGGAAGATTTGAAAAGCAGTCTTTTTGAAAATAATTTTGAAATTATAAAACTGTTCGAAATCCATTATCCAAAAGCAGAAGATGTCGAAATTCATACTATCTTAATTGCGAAGAGAAAAAACTTTGTAATATTTAAAAGTTCAAAATCAAAATCCTAAAACTTTTCGCAAAAATTGTATAACACATTTTCCTTATTGCTTAAGTAATTTTATTCCTGAACTTAAAAACTCAGAATCATGCAAAATAAAATTACACGATTGTTAATGGTATTGTTTATACTATTTTCATTTACAAGCTGCGAATTAGTTGGAGACATTTTTAAAGCCGGAATGGGAGTCGGGATCTTTATCGTGATTTTTATAATCGCAATCATTATCTGGATCTTTGCCAAGGTCTTCAAAAGGTAAAACATAAAAAATGCCCGTTATTTTCATAACGGGCACTTTATTTCTAAACACATTGAAACATAGTTTTTTTGAACTTAAAAAAGGCGTTTCACTTTTTACAAAAAAAACATAGTTGCTGTGTCTTTTAATATTAAAGATTATACATCCTTTTTCTTTGTTCCTGAATCTTTTCATCATCAAGATACTCATCAAATGTCATGTAGCGGTCTATTACTCCGTTTGGTGTAAGCTCTACTACTCTGTTACCTACAGTTTGTGCAAACTCGTGGTCATGTGTGGTAAAAATCACAGATCCTTTGAAGTTTTTCAGTGAGTTGTTGAAAGCCGTAATAGATTCCAAATCTAAGTGGTTTGTTGGCTCGTCAAGCATTAAGATATTCGCGCGTTCCATCATCATTCTGGATAACATACAACGAACTTTTTCTCCTCCAGATAATACACGGCTTGTTTTTAAAGCTTCTTCTCCGGAGAAAATCATTTTCCCCAGGAAACCTCTAATAAATACCTCATCACGCTCTTCTTCCGTTTTAGCGTATTGGCGTAACCAATCTACTAAGGTCAAATCATTTTCAAAGTATTTATGATTTTCAGCCGGTAAATACGCCTGATTTGTTGTAATTCCCCAATCGAAAGTTCCTGAATCAGCTTTTTGTTCGTTATTTAAGATTTCGTAGAAAGCAGTTGTTGCACGTGAATCTTTAGAGAACAGCACGATTTTATCGCCTTTTGCCATGTTCAAATTAATATCTTTAAATAGAAGTTCTCCATCTACAGAAGCAGATAAGTTTTCTACGTTTAAGATTTGATCTCCGGCTTCACGATCCTGATCGAAAATAATCGCAGGGTAACGACGGCTTGAAGGTTTGATTTCAGAAATATTCAGTTTCGAAATCATTTTTTTACGGGAAGTTGCTTGTTTAGATTTCGCCACGTTTGCACTAAAACGACGAATAAATTCTTCCAACTCTTGTTTCTTCTCTTCTGCTTTTTTGTTTTGCTGAGCACGTTGTTTTGCCGCTAATTGGCTGGACTCGTACCAGAACGTATAGTTTCCTGAGTAGTGATTGATTTTTCCGAAATCAATATCAGAAATATGTGTACAAACCGCATCTAAAAAGTGACGGTCGTGAGATACCACAATTACAGTATTTTCATAGTTTGCAAGGAAGTTTTCTAACCAGGCGATGGTCTCGAAATCCAAATCGTTGGTAGGCTCATCCATAATCAGTACATCAGGATTTCCGAAAAGTGCCTGCGCCAAAAGCACACGAACTTTCATTTTTCCTTCCATATCTGACATTAAAGTATAATGGTCTGCTTCTGTGATTCCTAAGTTAGACAACATCGCTGCAGCGTCAGAATCAGCGTTCCAGCCGTTCATTTCTTCGAACTGAACCTGAAGCTCCCCTATTCTGTCGGCATTTTTGTCGTTGTAGTCTAAATAAAGTTCATCCATTTCTTTTTTAACAGCGTACAAAACTTTATTCCCCATCAAAACAGTTTCTAAAACAGTATGCTCATCAAACAAATTGTGGTTTTGGGTTAAAACCGACATACGTTTTCCCGGTTCTAAATGAATATGACCCGAAGTTGGGTCCATATCACCTGAAATGATTTTAAGAAATGTAGATTTTCCAGCACCATTGGCTCCAATAACGCCGTAAATATTTCCGTGTGTGAATGTAGTATTTACTTCGTCAAACAAAATTCGTTTGCCAAATTGTACTGATAAATTATTGACTGTTAACATGAATGTCTTTTTTATTAATTTGGTGCAAAAGTACGGAAAAAGGTTCAGAGTTGCAAAGGGCATCAGTTACTAAGTTTTTTATATTGTAAAGAGTATTCTCTCGCAAAGGCGCAAGACGCAAAGGCTTAAACAAACTAGCCTCATTTTTGTCATTTCGACGAAGGAGAAATCTCCGCAAGTAGCTCCACAATCTACGTCGCCAATCTTTGTAGAGTTTCTTGCGGAGATTTCTCCTTCGTCGAAATGACAAGATTGGGTAATAATCTTCTTAATGAGACAAAACTTCGCGAGATTATTTCAACTATAATTTACTTTCTTTCTCCAACGCAACTTCCAAGCTTTCGAAATTAGAAACCCCTTTTTTGATTAATCCTGCTTTATCCAAAATAAAATGCGTTGGAAAAGCATTCAAATCAAGTTTTTCATTCATGTACACTTTCATGTTTGGAACAACGGAATACGAAAGTGGTTTTCTTGCTAAAAATGTTTTTAATTGTTCCGGTGTATCTTCGGCAAGACTTATAAAAACGATATCTTTTCTATCTTTGTATTTTGAAACTAATGCGTTGACTTGCGGAAATTCTTTGATACAGGCTGCACAATGAATGTACCAGCATTTGATTACGATGATTTTACCTTTCATGGATTCGTTTGAAACTACATTTCCGTTTAAATCTTCAAAGGTAAAATCAGGAAAAGGCTTTCCTTCCATCTCGTAATTTTTTAAAGCATCAAAAGCTTCCTGATTAATTGTTGCTTTTATACTGGTGTCTGATTTTGGGAGGATTTTAAACAGCTTGTAATAACAAACCGAATCCGCTAATTTTAATCGGATTGGTATAAAATTTTCGTTTGTCAGGGCATTAAAAAATGCTTTTTTTGAAATTTCTTTTGACTGAGAATCAAGAGCCGTAAAATCTCCGGATAACATTATCTTTTTGTTGTATGCTGACCAATCACTGAACGTTTTCTGAATTTGAATTGGATCAACTTCCGGATTTCCGAATTTATTATTTTGGGCGAAACTTAGAGAAAAAACAAAAAGAAGTGAAAGTAAGCTGATGAATTTCTTCATGGATTTAAAGACAAGAATTGAATTTCAAAAGTACTCAAAAATCTAAAGACTTTATTAGTATTTTTGATAACAATAATGCTAATCAAAATTCCGTTTTAACTTTCAAAAATCATTTAAAATGAGAAATCTATTTACTTTAATTGTATTTCAATTCTGTTTTATTAGTTTTTCTCAAAAAGAAAAACTTTATTATTTTGTTGAAAAAGATAGTTTACTGGGAGTTAAAAATCAAAATGGTAAAATCATTATTCCACCACAACCATCCATGAATGCGGATTCTTATAATAATGGACGTGAAATAAAAACCATGATTTTTATGATGGATTTTAATAAATATTATGACCGAAATGGAAATTTTTTGTTTGAACCTTTTCCAACCGGTGAAGGACCTGACGGTTTTCAAGAAGGTTTTATTCGCTACACCAAGAATAAAAAAGCTGGCTTATATAATGATTTTGGGGAAAAGGTTATTCCGGCAAAATACGACTGGCTTTCACCTATAAACTTTGGCTTCGCAGAATTTTGTAATGGTTGTTATTTTGATTACTCAAAAGATCCCGAACACGCTCCTTTAATTGGAGGAACCTGGGGTTTTGTTGGCAAAAACGGAATTGAAATACAGCCAACTAACAAACGAAATCATCCAAAAGATTTTGAAACAGAAAATCATCAGTTTATTCCGTATCAGTTTGAATACAATGATAAGGAAAAACAAATCTTAGCTTTTTTCGAAAAACGAAAAGAAGAAATCATTCAAATTAATGGTTTCGAATGTGATGCTAAAACAATCTATTTCGAGATTACAGAAAAACCGACTGATTTTGATCCTTTTTATAAAATAAAAGCATTCGAATTGTGCGACAATTACCTTAGAGGTTCCCATTATTATGGTGATTTCAAAAACTTCAAAGTATCAAAAGACGGCAAAAAATTCTATGTCACTTTCATAGATTTAGTTAATCACAAAGATTATTCAGAATATGTTGAATATAAAATTCTTGTCGATAAATGGATAAATAGAAAATTAAACATAAAAATTGACAATTGAATTTCTTTTATAATGTCTGGCAAATTGAAGAATTTTTAAAGTACACCTATGAAACCTAGCGCCCTAGCCCTGATCGAAGCGTTATCCTTTTGTGGTGGTCCCGATAGCTATCGGGAGCCATAAAAGATTAAGCGGAGAGCAGGACACGAGCGATAGCGAACTGACGAAGTAAACAGCTCCTAAAAACTTAAACACAAAAAAACCTGACAATTGCTTGCCAGGTTTAAAATGCTCTCCTCTAAGCAAAAACCAAATAACAAATTACCTAAAATCGATACATTGTGGAAATGCAAATCAGATTAAAAAATAAATAACCAAACTCAATTTTAACCTTCCCAATTTTTTATTTCCTTAATTTTAAAACACTCAACTTATTAATTGGGCTAAAAATATCTTTGCCGGATTTCTTGCCGACAGAGATCAAATACCAATTAACACAACTTCACTTAAACTACTAAACTTTATTAACTCAAACTTTTATATTAACTTTTTAAGGCTTCCATATACTGCCAGCTCAACATCGGCATGGTCTTTTGTATTGCATTGCTCAATTAAACTTTTTAAATCCTGTGATTTTAAAGTTGATTTATTATCTAAAACCAATAACAATTCTTGTGCTACATCGCTTAATTTTTTAGCCAAAGGCAGAATTGGCTGTACTAAAGGCGCGTTCGTACTTAAGTCATTTAATTCCTTATTTACAGCAATCCATTTGCTGAAAAATGAGGCAACTTTTGCTCTGTTTTCAGATGTTTTGTTTGCCAAATATTGTTTTACAGCAGCATCAAAAGCTAAAGCATCTTTTGCATCAGGTGTGCAGGCATCTGCAAAAAGTGTGAACGGAGAATAGGTTTGATATTCTGTTCCGTCTTTATTTCTTGTATATCCTTTTAATGGTTCGCAGACATTTGAGAATTCATTAAGGGAATTTACATTTTGGTTGTTTGCAATATTTCTTAAAATCATGTCTTTGTTACGAATGTGTGTCAGACCAAGTTCTTCTAATCTGAACGAAACGGTTTCAAGACGTCTGCGCATATCGGCAACATCAGTAATATTTTCGGCTGACCAGAGTCTTTCTGCAATTGCAGCCGTTCTTGGCCAAATTCTGGAATCAATTGTTTCCGGTGTTGCTAATTCTGTCCACATTGGAGCTTCTCCACCTAAAATTCTTGCTTTTTCTTCTGCTGTTAACTCAACTCCTTTCGGCATCGGATCAGTTAGATAATGGCTTTCAATTGGATACATCAAATCGATATAATAACCGTTTGACAATACTGTTTTGTATCCTTTTTTTACTGCTTCTGCTAAAGACTGGCCTGGCAGAACACCTTCATTTGGTCCTCGCCACGAATGAACGATTGCTTCTTTTGAAAGATTTTTAGTTAAAATTTCTTCCCATCCCATTAATTGTTTTCCGTGTTTTTTAAGCATCGGAGCCAACTGCATGGTGAAATAAGTCTGCAGTTCGTGGTTTGTGGCTAACTTATTTTTCTTTTTAAATTCCTGGATTTTAGGGTTTGCATCCCAGTCTTTCCCTTCGTTTTCATCTCCCCCGATATGAAAATAATCTCCGGGAAACAATGGGCAGACCTCATCAAAGATTTCACTTAATAATTGATATGTTTTTGGGTTTGTTGGATCTAATGTTGGCGTAAAAATACCTGCATTTCTTTCAACTGTATAGGTTGCAATTGCTGTTCCCTGAATATTTTTTTCTGCTCCGCCTTTTAATGCAATCGCTTTACTTCCTATTTCAGGATAAGCCGTCAATATCGCAGTTCCGTGACCCGGAACATCAATTTCCGGAACGATCAAAATACCACGTTCATCAGCATATTTTACGATATTTCTAATTTCTTCCTGTGTATAATACATACCATCCGAAGCCAATTCAATTAATTTTGGATGTTTTTTCATTTCGATTCTCCAGCCTTGGTCATCCACTAAATGCCAGTGAAAAACATTCATTTTCATAGCCGCTAATCCGTCAAGATTTCTTTTGATTACGTCTACCAGCTGAAAATGTCTTGCAGCATCAATCATCAAACCTCTCCAGGTAAATCTTGGAAAATCTGAAATTTGTACGTTCGGAAAATAAAATGATTTATTATTATTCTGCAGCAGCTGCAGTAACGTTTCAAGCCCATGCAAAGCACCTAAGTCAGTGGTTGCCTCTATTGTGATTTTGTTTTGTTTGATGTCTAAATGGTAACTTTCGTCTTCATACAAACCAATTTTACCGCTTTTGGCACAGTTAATCTGAAGTTCAGCTGTTGGAACTTCATTTAGTTTTTTAACAAAATCCTGCGAGAAAAAAAGACCTGTTCTGCCATCTAACCGACGTAAAAAACGAGTTACCCCTCCAAAAATTCTCGGATTTGGATTCCCGGTAATATTTACTTTAAAACTTTTAATCAAAGCAAAACTTCCGTCATTTAAAACAACATTTTGTGGCCAGGGCATAAGGTTTAGCTGCTCTTTTTTAATCTGAGCACTGGAAGTTAAACCTGCTAATAGTAGGACTAATATATATTTCATTTTATGGCGCTTGAAAAATGGTTATCCTGAGACAACATTAATAAATAGATAAAAAATCCAGAATGATCTCTCTATTGATCCTCACTATCAGTATGAAATCAATCTGAATTTGGTGATTTGATTCGCTATAAATCAAATCCTAAAAATAATCTTAGTAATCAAAACGTTTGAAAGCCTCAATAGCTTCGTATTCTGCCAAACCTAATTCGTCGTACAGAATGGCAGTGTTTTTATTTCGGTCTTCTGCCCTAACCCAAAACTCTCTTGAATCATTACCCTGAAACATTACCCTGTCTTTTTGAGACTGGTGGTACAAAATTGCGTGACGTTTCAATAATACTTCAGATGGAGAAAGCGGAACAGCCATGTCAATTTCGTGAATGTCCCATTCGTGCCAGGCACCTCTGTAGAGCCATAACCAGCAGTCATCCATGTATTTTTGTGGCTTCAATTCTTTCATAGCAGCAAATATCGCATTCAGACAAACTTCATGCGTTCCGTGCGGATCAGCAAGATCACCGGCTGCAAACACCTGATGTGGTTTTATTTGAGCAATAATATCTTTTACGATTGCAATATCTTCAGGACCTAACGGGTTTTTCTTTACCTGTCCGGTTTCATAAAACGGAAGGTCTAAGAAATGTGTGTTTTCATCTTTTAGTCCGATGTATCTTGTGGCTGCATACGATTCCCTTCTGCGAATCAGTCCTTTTAATTTTCGAACTTCTAAAGAATCTACCTGATCTTCTGATTTGTTGTTCAAAAATTCAATTACCGATTTAAAATTAATTTTAGCATCAGCGTCACCTACAAAATCATTGCATACCTCAGCAAATTTTAGCGCTTCATCATCTGTAACTGCAATATTTCCGGATGTTTGATATACTACGTGCACATCATGTCCCTGTTTGATTAGTTTTGAAAAAGTTCCTCCCATCGAAATCACATCATCATCAGGATGCGGACTGAAAAGGATTACTCGTTTTTTTGCAGGATTAGCCCTTTCCGGACGATGCGAATCATCTGTATTGGGCTTTCCGCCCGGCCATCCGGTAATGGTGTGCTGTAATACATTGAACATATTGATATTCAAATCGTAAGCAGAACCTTCTTGTGCCAGAAGATCAGACATACCGTTGTTGTTGTAATCACGATCTGTCAATTTTAAAATCGATTGTTTTGTTTTTTGACACAGCCAGACAATCGCCTTGCTTTTTAATTCCTGTGTCCAGATGCATTCTCCTACTAACCAGGGTGTTTTGAAACGTGTTAATTCAGAGGCTGCAGACTGGTCTAAAACGAAAGTAGCATTAGGATGATTTTGTAAAAATGTGGCAGGAACTTCAGAACTGATATCACCCTGAATGGTTCTCTTGATGATATCTGCTTTATTTTGTCCCCAGGCCATCAATACAATTCGCTTAGATCTCATAATGGTCGAAACTCCCATCGTAATCGCACGTTTAGGAACGTTGTCAATACCATTAAAATCAGACGAAGCATCTACTCTTGTAATATGATCCAGTGTAATGATTCTGGTTCCGGAGTTAATATGCGACCCCGGTTCGTTGAAGCCTACGTGACCTGTACGTCCGATACCTAATAGCTGAAAATCAAGACCTCCGGCTCTTTTAATATTCATTTCATAATCGATGCAATATTGATTCAACTCATCAATTGCAACGGTACCGTCGGGAATATTAATATTTTCAGGATCGATATCAATATGACTAAAAAGATGCTGATGCATGAAATAGTGATAGCTCTGATTGTTCTCTTTTGTCATTGGATAATATTCATCCAGATTGAAAGTGATTACATTGCTAAAACTTAGTCCTTCTTCCCTATGCATTCTCACCAGTTCCTCATATACTTTTATAGGAGAAGAACCTGTTGCCAAACCTAATACACATGTTTTATTTTTTTCTTGTTTAGATCTGATTAATTGTGCGATTTCCTGCGCTACAATTACTGAAGCTTCTGCTGAACTTTTGAAGATTTCATTATGAATCTTTTCGAATCTTGTTTCTTCAAATTTTCCTGCACTTTTATAACTGATATCAGGTTTTATTTCTAAAGCACTTTTCATTTTTTTTCTTTTTTTGATAATATTACTTATAAAAGTAAGATTTTACGTAACCTAATAAATAACTTATACTTACTGCGCTTACCAATCCAACTTTTATTCTTTCTGCAAATTTATTTTTAAAGGATGCCTCAAAAAAATTATTTATACAAACTGCTCAATGTTTTAAACGAACAGCACTATTTGGTCAATAATACGTTTTGTACAATAAAAAAACTTCTCTACATCAAAGATTTGTCTATTTTACAGGCTTTAGTTACCACATAAATCAGTCGTAATAAAACCTAGTTTTGTATATTTTTTATGAATCACATCCAATAAAGAATACTCATCAAAGGAGTCCTGAGCAATTTCCCAAATCATGATACCCCCTGTGGTTTCTGATGCTAGCTGCACTTTTTGCTCAATTGTTGGTCTTCCATTATAATAAATTTTACCCAATTCATCCTGCTCCGCAAACTGTTTTCCGGCTGCTACAATTTGTCCGTAAGTTGCACTGGTAACTGTTGCATCTGTGAAATTATATCCGTAAAACGGAACCCCGAGTGTTAGTTTTTCATTTGGAACATTTTGCAGTTTATTCCAAAAATCGATTCCCAGTTTTGCATCGCTAAAAGAACTGTGCTGTCCCGGTTTTTCAGGTGCCCATGGGCCTGTCATATCATAAGCCATAATATTGATGAAGTCAAAAGCATTTAATGCCTCATTACTTATATTCGTAAAACGTGTGTTATTTGGCAATGCTGCTGTAATAAGCTTGTTTTTACTTTTTATGGTATTTTTCAATTCAATCACAAAACCGCTGTAACCTGTCGTGACTGCATCCCATTCCAGATCTACATCTACACCATCCAGTTTATGAACTTCAACAAAATCTATTATTTTTTTGATAAAACCGGGTCTGTTTTCCGGTTTATCAATAAGCAATGACCAGTTGGCTGCCTGCTCTGCCGAGATAACTCCCCCGGCAATAGAAATAGATATTTTTATATTAGGATTCACATTTCTTACATATTTAATGACTGCATCAATGTCGCCATCGAAAATTAAATTTCCTTTATAATCCGGATTTGCGAATGACAGATTCAGATGTGTGAGTTTACAGAATTGTATGGAACTTATTTTACTATAATTATCCGAAGACAAATAGCCGACAACCCTGGCTGTTTTATTTTTTAAATGATCATTCTCTGTATCGTTCTCTTTTGAACAGCTATAAGATGAAAAAAGTGAACCAATAAAAAAAAGAATACCTAATAAGGCTTTATTTTTTATCATTATTTTTAATTTAAAATGTTTTTTAATTTATCAGAATAAAAATAACACCTCATTAGGTATAAATTTATATTTTGGGATTATTTTTTTAGTTTACATCCCACCAAACTTTATTCAGCCAGTCATTCGTTCCTCCCATTCTGGACAATGCATCTAAATAATTTACTTCATTTTTCTGCATCTCATCATTTGGATAATATAAACGTTTTGGAGTAACTCCACCAGTTTCAGAATCAGGATTTGTTATTGGCAATAAATGCGGGAATCCTGTTCTTCTCCAGTTTGAATAGGCTTCAATACTATTAAAGATATAGGTAATCCAAAGTTGCGTTGCAATTTGCTCTTTTTCTGTTCCTGCAACCAAAGGTTTACCATTTAAATAAGCATCAATATCTGTCTGATTTGCTGCAGGTACACCATAAATCAGCAATTGTTTGATACCGGCTTCAACTCCTTTTTTGTAATATTCAGCAGCAGTAATACCAGTTACCCAGCCTCTATACGCAGCTTCTGCCAATAATAATTGTGTTTCTGAATAACTTACGTGCAAATAAGGTGTTGTTTTTTGCTTGTAATAAGACTGGATTCCCGAAGCAGCGGTTGAACCTCCCGGAGCATCCCATCTGAAAGTCCCCGGACGTACTCCTTCGTATAATTTTTCTCCAGGCTGAACAGGCTGACCAGCTTTTCCGGCCATAGAAGATGTTGTTTTTGGAGTTGCCAGCATAGTTAATCTTGGATCTTCATTGTCTCTCAAATAATCTATGACTAATGAGCTAAAATGATCTCCGTTTTCATTCCCTACAAAAGCGTATGCCAAACCGTTTCCTCTAAAATCTATAGCCGCAGGATTATCACTAAAAGTTGCATCCAGATGACGCATGATACAGTTGTCCAGATTGCTTTCGAAAACACCATTTTGTAATGCTGCTTTCACTTGTTTTTCTGCTTCTTGCGGTTTTACTTCAGAAATCCTCATGGCTAAACGTAGTCTTAACGTATTAGCCAGTTTTTTCCATTTTGCAATATCACCATTGTAAAACAAATCTCCTTTAACCGTTCCACCTTCTGCATTTAACTGGTTATATGCTTCTTCCAATTGGTTAAAAAAGGCAGTATAAACTTCTTCTTGTGTATCATATTTTGGTGTTACAATTCCTTGTGAAAATCCTAATCCTGCCTGAGAATAAGGAATATCTCCGTAAAGGTCTGTTAAACGCTGTGCTACCATTACTTTCATGATTTTTGCGACTGCATTCATGTTAACCATTGCCGGATTATTACTGGTTTTTTCCAGAATATCAACAACGTTTTTCAATTCATTTGCATAACCATTTCTCCAGATTGCTGTTGCGTAATCATCATTTTTCTTGAATTTACTTCCAAATTCTGTTACATTCCACGCACCTGCATAATGCTGAACAAATCCTCCTGAATAAATCAGGTTTGCTCTCCACTGATAGTATCCGTCACCGGACATACACAATTGGGTAAATGTTAACTGTCCTGCCGGATTTGCTGATAGTGCAACCGGATCTTTTTCCAGTTCCTCAAAGTTTTCGGTACAGCCAACTGCAGTAAACAATATGACTATGGCTAGTATTATATTTTTAAATTTCATAATTTCTTTTTTTTAGAATGCTACTTTAATATTAAAACCATACGATTGTCTGAATGGCAGTGAGCCATATTCAAATCCCTGTCCATTTCCGGAGGTATACATCGATTCCGGGTCAACGTTTGGCAAATCTTTATTAAAAGTCAATAAATTTCTTGCGAATGCAGACACATAAATTGAGCTAATTTTTGCTCCGCTAAAAACACTCTTTGGTATAGTATAACCTAAACTTACTTCTCTTAATTTCACGTAAGAAGCATCATAAATAAAAGGCGCTGGTGTATTGTTGAAAACGGTATTCCAATAATCCTGAGGATTTACAGGTTTCGTATTTTCTACATACACAGGATTAGCAGCGGTTCCGGTATTTACAACACCTTGTGCTACATAACCCGCAGTAGGAATCCATGTGGCCTGACTAAAATTAGGATCATTTGCTACAGCCTCTGCTCTTGCTGCATTGTAAGCATCTCTGCCCTCAGTAGTCACATCTAAAAGCCCCTTTTGTGCTGCTAATGAATTTGTCATAGAATATACATCCATTCCAAACTTCATATCAATTAAAAACTGAAGTGTTATTCCTTTATAAGAAAATCTATTAGTTAAACCGGCAGCCCAGTCAGGAAGCCCTTTTCCTAAATTTACTTTCGAATCTGTGAACAAAGGCATTCCGTTTGCATCTACAATTTTTTCTCCCGAAGGCGTTCTTAAAAAATCTTTTCCGATGATGGTTCCGTATTGACCTCCAACCTGAGCTACAATAGCCGCTCCGGCCCAGCGAGCTTCAGAAATAGCATACGTATTAATATTTGGATGCAAAGAGATAATTGAGTTTTTGTTTTTTGAGAAGTTCAAATCAATCCCCCATTCGAAATTAGCTGTTTTAATTGGAGTTCCTGATAAGAAAACCTCAATACCTTCATTTCGTAATTGTCCTGCGTTTACCGAAAGAAATTCGTATCCTGATGTTGCAGATGAAGCTAAATCAAGCGTTTGGTCAGCTGTATCTTCACGGTAAAGTGTTATATCTGCTTTTAATCTGTTTTTAAAGAAGGCTGTTTCAACCCCAAACTCAACACCTGTCTTAGATTGATAAGTCAAATTAGCATTTGGCGCTGCAGAGTTTTTAATATTAACAACACTCTGTCCGTCATAAGATGAAAATGTTGTATAGTTTAATGCATTTTTATAAGCTCCCGGTGCATTTGAAACCTGCGCCCATGAAGCTCTGAATTTTCCATAACTAAATGTATCATTCTGAATACCAAAAGCATCAGAAAATATGAAACCTAATGAAGCCGCAGGATAAAAAGCATTATCATTGATTACACTAAACCAGTCGTTTCTTCCTGTAAACTCAGCATACAAGTAGCCTTTGTAGTCAAATTTTGCAGAACCGTAAACTGAGTTGGTTCTGGTTCTCGTTACAACAGGAGCATTTTCTGTCTGGTTTACAAAATTGCTGATATATTCTGTACCCGGCTCAATAATTTTAGTACCAAATCTTGAATTTTGTTCTCTTTTAAAATCTCTTCTTCCTGTACCTAAAATTCCTGAGAAAGTAAAATCTGTAGCTAATTTTATATCACTAAATGTGGCAATAATATCCGTATTCATCTCTGAAACATTGATATTATCCAATCCTAAATATCCTTCATCTCTTCCTGGCCATGTGCTTCCTGCCTCCATAAAATCTTTAGAACTGAAAGCGTAGCTGTCTAAACCAGTTCTAAAAGTTAATGCTACCCAGTTTTTTAATTGATATGTTCCGGTAACATTTCCTATAAAACGATTTTTTACAGATGAATTGTGATTTTCCTGTGTAGTAAAATAGGGATTCAATTGATACACATTATTATTCCAGGGGTAAATTTGACCTGTTTCCTCGTTTTTATAATTTTTCAGCCATGCCTGATCAATATTTGGTGCTAATCCGCTTAATGAATAACCAACATTATTTGGAGAATCTCCTAATCCAGGCCTGTTTTGTGTGTTTTCAACCATATAATTTACATTTGCTGCCAAAGTAAATTTATCAGATTTTATAGTTCCGTTTAAACTTGCATCATTTCTTTCTAAACCAGATTTGGGAATCACGTCATCATTTGTCAGGTTATTATAACCAAAACGAACAAAAGCATTGTCACTTCCTGCTGATAATGAGATTCCGTTTGTAAGTGTAACCCCGGTTTTAAAAAAATCCTGAATATTATTATCTACTCTGGCATAAGGCTTCATGGAACCGTCAAATATTTTTATCTCCTGCCCAACGCTCTGAGAGAACTTAGGTCCCCATGCATTTGTAGTATAACCATATAATTCAGAAGGTGCTTTTGTAGGATCGGGTAAAATACCATTTGATCCGGAACCATATTCCGTCTGATAATCATCATACTTAGCATCTACCCTGTCAAAACTTACACCACTCGTAAGTTCTACCTGCAATTTTCCTTTGCTGCCTTTTTTGGTTGTAATCAAAATAACACCATTTAAAGCTCGGGATCCATATAATGCAGCAGCTGCTGCTCCTTTTAGTACCGTTAAGCTTTCAATATTATTCGGATTAATACTCGAAATCCCATCTCCGTTATCTCTTCCGTCAAACCATTTACTTGTAGCGGCACTGTCGTTTGATAATCCCGTATTGTCGATAGGTACACCATCTACAATATAAAGCGGCTGATTATTTTCGCCAATACTTGAAATACCTCTAATAATAACTCTTGTTGATCCCCCAACACCAGTGGCCGGGATAGAAACATCAACTCCGGCAATCTTACCTGAAAGTGCTGTCGTAACATTTGTAGTTATCACTTTGTTTAATTGATCTCCTTTAAGGTCCTGAACTGCATAGCCCAGTTCTTTCTTTTGTCTTTTAATACCTAATGCAGTAACTACTACTTCATTTAAAGCATTTGAGGCAGCCAGTTTCATTTTTACATTAATTGTACCCTCATCTCCTACAACAATCTGTTGTGTTTCCAGACCTACGTAGCTAAAAACCAATGTTTGTCCACTTTGCACTTCAATTGAGTACAAGCCGTCAAAATCGGTAGTAGCTCCCTTTTGACCACCTTGTACAGCAACAGATGCCCCTGGTAATGGCATTCCATCAGAATCTGTAATCAAACCCTTGACATTTTTTACCTGAGCAAGAGAAACCTGCACTGTAAAAACAATCATAAAGATTAATAAATTTTTTTTCATGTTTATTTATTTTGTTAGTTATGAGGTAAAATTATTCTTAAGATATTGTTAAAAAAAATAATTTATACAAACTACACCAAACTTTAAACCAACGACACAAAACATTCAATAATACGTTTTACGAAAACGTTATATTTACAATAAAACACATATAAACTCAATCAGAATAATTTTTTATTCAAAAAAATTGCGTTTTACCAACTAATTGTTTAAAGTTGCATAACCAAAACAAACTACTTCTAAACCCTAACCATACCTAAAATTGAGCGAAATTCAAAAATTAAACTTCGAAATTAAACTTCGAAATCATATCTGGTTCTGGGGAAGTTACTTTACTTTGAATTTTTTAAGATGGGGTGCTTATTTCAATGATTACGAATATTCATTTAAATCGAATCTGATTGAATTTTCCTTACACATTCCTTTAGTTTATTTTAACCTTTTTATTTTAGTGCGCCGGTATGTCCTGAAACAGCAATACATCAAATATACTATTGCATTATTGATGAGTCTTTTTGCTGTCTATTTACTAAAAACTGCTCTGACCTATTATATCATTTCTGAAAATATCTGGCCCGAGGCAAATCGTGAATATCATCCTTTCGAAATAAACCATATCGTTGCAGTCTGCATTGGGGAGTTGTATGTTCTTGCAATGGCATCCTCTGTGTATCTTACTTTGACCTGGCTGCGCGAAAGGGAAAGAAACAGGTCGTTGAGAGAAAATCAGTTTAAAATCAAACTTAAATATCTCGAGAATCAGATTCAGCCACATTTTTTCTTCAATACATTAAATAATTTATATGCTTTATCATTAGAATCTTCAGACAAGGTTCCGGATGTTATTATTAAATTATCAAAGCTGATGGAATATGTTTTGTATGATGTAAAAGGAACCAAATTCGTTCCTTTGATAAAAGAAATCGACTATATCCAGAATTATATCGAAATAGAGAAACTTCGTTTTGAAAATGTTGAAGTAACCATTAACCTGGAGTCTGACATTGAAGATATCAAAGTTCCGCCTTTAATTTATATTTCATTGGTCGAAAATGCCTTTAAACACGGTGGACTGCAAAACAAAAACCTTAAAATTAAAATAAACTGCAAAGTCGTTGGCAATAAGCTGCACTTTGAAATCCTTAATAATTTTGTAATTTCACAAAAAAATGACCCTAAAAGCGGTATCGGATTAGTCAATACCAAGAAAAGGCTGAAATTAATTTACAGAAATAATTTTAGCCTTCAATACAAAACAAAATTCAATTACTATATAATAAGTTTGCAAATACCTATTCATAATGAAGATTAAATGCTTGTTAATCGATGATGAACCTTTAGCTATTAAAGTTTTACAAAATTACTTTACAAATTTTCCAGACTTTGAGGTTATTGGTGCATTCAATAATTCTTTAGAAGCACTCGATTTTATAAACAGTACTCCTGTCGATGCCGTTTTTCTCGACATCAACATGCCTATGATGACTGGTTTTGAATTAATCAGCCTGATCGAAAATAAAACAAAAGTTATTATTACAACCGCTTTTAGAGAATTTGCTGCAGAAAGTTATGATCTGGATGTTTTAGATTATCTGGTAAAACCTATTCCATTGCCACGATTCATTAAATGTATTAACAAAATCACTACCGAATATAATTTAAAAAATAATATTAGAACAGAAACAGTGAAAGGCGATTCGCATATTTTTATCAAAGTAGATAAAAAAATGATGAAGATTAATATTGAAGAAATTTTATTTGTTGAAGGAATGAAAGAATATATTAAAATTGTTACTCCTGATAAAACTTATATCACTCATAAATCGCTTACCTCCTTATCCGAAGAACTTCCGGGAGATAAATTCTTACGCATCCATAAATCATATGTAATTGCCCTGAACAAAGTTAAGTCTATTGAGGGAAACCGAATTCAGATAATGACTTATACGATCCCTATTGGCAGAAATTACAGTAAAGACGTGAAGAACAAAATTTTAGAATAATTTACTTAATCGATATCGTAAGTCTTAAAATAATAACACATTGTTGAATAAATTGTGTTGTTTGTATAATTTCTACCTTTTTTATGATTTTTTATTTTTTTTTGATAATTGTAACAAATATATTTACGTCTTTCAAAACCACTAAAAACATAAAAAAACTTTATTACAATTATGAATTCAGAAAATGTACAAACCAAGTGGGGACAATTTATCTCATTGATAATCGTCTTCTTTTTCTGGGGTTTTGTTGGTTCAGCCAACGATATTCTAATCCCAGTATTCAAAAAAGTATTTACTTTATCGCAAGTTCAGTCACAATTGGTAGCCTGGGCGTTTTATGCCGCTTATTTCGTGGGATCAATTATTTTCTTTTTGGTATCTCTTAAATTAGATGTTTTACAAAAATTCGGATACAAAAAAACACTTTCAGCCGGTTTAATCCTTTCCGCTGTTGGTTCATTTTTATTTGTCCCTGCAGCCACAATGCAAAGCTTCCCTTTCTTCTTAACAGCTTTATTTACTGTTGGTCTGGGATTTTCGATTCAACAAATTGTAGCCAATCCATTAGCTATTAAAATGGGAAGCCCTGCAACCGGAGCTCACCGTTTAACTCTGGCCGGAGGTATCAATTCTTTCGGAACAACAATAGGTGCAATTTTATTGGGTATCGCTTTATTTGGAATGGGAGATGACAAAAAAACAGCTCTTTCATTAGAAGATATTAAACTGCCTTTTATCATTCTGGGACTTGCTTTTATTATTGTTGCCGTTTTTATGAATTTTTCTAAAATTGAAGATCCTGTAAAAGAGGAAGAAGCAGTAATTAAACACGCACATGAAAAATTTAATATTTTAGACTATCCACAGTTGTATTTAGGAATGTTAGGTATTTTTATTTATGTTGGTACGGAGGTAACCATCATTAGTAACCTGCCTGCTTTATTACATACCGCAGAATTTGGTAATGTTTTAGAAGATGCAATTGCACCCTTTATTGCTCTTTATTGGGGAAGTTTAATGATTGGCCGTTGGAATGGCGGAGTAAACGTATTCAACACTTCAACTTTAGTCAATACAGCCTTAAAATTTATTGTACCGGCTTTAGCTTTTGGAGTAATTATTGGAGCTAATATTTTTGCAGCCCATGATGTTTCTTCTTTTTATATTTACCCAATATGGATTTTATTATTTATAGCAGTATGTTTTGTTGGAGGTAAAAATGCCGGAAAAACTTTAATGCTTTTTGGAATATCGGGCGTATTGATGATGTTCGCAGGATTAGTTTGGCCAGATCCGCAAATTGCTAAATTTTTCTTTATTTCCGGAGGTCTTTTCTTATCTATCATGTGGCCGTCAATTTTCGATTTAGCGATTGCAGGTTTAGGTAAAAACACCGGAAAAGCATCTTCATTCCTGATTATGATGATTCTCGGAGGAGGAGTTATCCCATTAATTCAGGGTAGTATCTGTGACTTTGACATTACAAATCCAAAAGGAATACTCGGAATCACATGGACACACTTCTCATACATCGTTCCGCTTATTGGTTTCGCATATTTAGGATTCTATGGTTACTACTGCCCTAAAATATTAAAAAGACAAGGAATTAATCATGTTGAAGGCGGTGGCGGAGGTCACTAACCCGAAAACATATTCATAAAAAAACTCCCGTTCTACATATTGTAAAACGGGAGTTTTAATTTATAAAATATCTAAAACTATTTATTTCCTTTTTCAAAATCAGCTACAAACTGAGCCAATCCGATATCTGTTAATGGGTGTTTCAACAAACCATAAATCGCAGAAAGAGGTCCTGTCATAACATCTGCACCAATTTTAGCACAGTTTACAATATGCATCGTATGACGTACAGAAGCCGCTAAGATTTGTGTCTCATATCCATAGTTATCATAGATTTCTCTGATTTCCTGAATCAAATTCAGACCGTCTGTAGAAACGTCATCTAAACGGCCAATAAAAGGTGAAACATAAGTTGCTCCTGCTTTAGCAGCCAATAAAGCCTGACCTGCAGAAAACACAAGAGTTACATTTGTTTTAATTCCTTTATCAGAGAAATATTTTGCAGCCATAACTCCTTCTTTTGTCATTGGCAATTTCACTACAATTTGCTCATGTAAATCAGCTAATTCTTCACCTTCTTTCACCATTCCTTCAAAATCCAGCGCATTTACTTCAGCACTTACATCTCCATCAACAAGATTACAGATATCAACATAATGTTTCAAAATGTTGTTTTTTCCTGTAATCCCTTCTTTTGCCATCAAAGACGGGTTTGTTGTTACACCATCTAAAACACCTAATGCCTGTGCTTCTTTAATCTGAGCTAAATTAGCTGTATCAATAAAAAATTTCATAATTATATTTATTTAATTGTGTTCATAATTTGGGCGTGCCCCAAGGATCGGGTGTTCCGCTGTATCTTTTCATTTTTAAAGAAAAAATAAAAAGGATGCCGCTTCACCCCCTCACGCAAAACCGGTGCAAAATTACAACTAATAATTATTTTGAAGGATCCTTTTGATTTAATTGTTTTAATTCATCTCTGATTTCTTCCAAAACTCTTAAAGTATCTTCTTTATAAACTTCCGAATTATTAATTTTATCACTTATTGTACTTAGTATTCTGCGAATTACAAACCAAATAACAACAAAAATAGCTATGATAATAATAGGCTGAATGATTTCTTTATCCATAATATTACAATTTATAATGATTCATTAACATTTTTTCATACATCTTATCCGGAAGCGCACGTTTTAAAACAATTGAAAACTTCTGCATAAAAACACCTACTTTATAATGCACTTTTGGACTTTTTTGCTGCATGATTTTATAAACAGCCTCAGCCATTTCATTCGGATTACTTCCGGCATCAACATGTTCATTCATAGTTGCAAGCGTATCACCATATACTTTTTCATAAGCTGATCCCTTAATAACCGGAGCATGAAAACGCCCTGAAGCGATATTGGTAGCAAAATCGCCCGGAGCAACATTTGTAATCTGTATTCCGAATTGCTTTACCTCCATTCGCAAAGCTTCGGTAATTAGCTCCAAAGCTCCTTTTGATGCCGAGTAAACACTGCGATACGGCAATCCCATATAAGCCGCAATCGAAGTAATATTGATAATCAAACCCGATTTTTGTTCACGCATCTGAGGTAAGACTGCTTTCATCACTTCAATTGGTCCAAAAAAATTGGTTTCAAAGTTATTCTTGATTTCCTCCATCGGAATTTCTTCCAAAGGCCCCGTAATTCCAACACCGGCATTATTTATCACGACATCTAACCGTCCTGAAGTTTCTATGATTTTAGCTATAGCACTTTTAATTGATTCTGCATTTCGAACATCCAGAGCTACAAGCGGAAAAACAGAATTTAAAACTTTTTCAGGATTTCTGCTCGTTCCGTAGACAACAAAACCTTTTTGATGTAAAAATTCTCCAATTGATTTTCCAATTCCTGAAGATCCTCCGGTAATTAAAACGACTTTGCTCATTTTTAAGTTAGATGTTAAATGTTATAAGTTAAATGTGCTTTTGTGTTAGAAGCTATTCTTACGGTTAAAACTTCTCACTTTTAACCTCTAACTTTTAACTCCCAAAAGGGTAAAAATAAAAAAATCCTCCCGAAGGAAGACTACTTTTGTTAAAATTCTAAAAATAAAAAATGGCAAGCGACCTACATCGCACCGCTCAACCACGTACCCTTGCTATGTTCCCATCCTGGGGGAGTCTGCAGGAGCTGGTCGTGTAGGACTTGCCGGTGCAAATATACAATCTTTTTATATTTTTGCAAGAGCTTTGTTGCTATAAAAATATCGTTGTATATTGGACTATTCAAATTTTAAACCATGAAAAAACATAACTTTCTAACTGCCATATTATTAGGAATCACATTAATTGGCTGTGGAGATAAAAATAAAGGTGAAAATTCTTTATTTACTATAGACGATTCTGCATTTCCGGCACATTTTACGCCTCAGGAAGCCATTTCAATTACTGTTTTAAATCCAAAATTGAAAGAAATCGACAGTATTGCCTACTTTGTAAACGACAAAAAAGTGGGAAGCATAAAAGGTTCCGAAAAATTCAAGTTTGAATTAAAAGATCAAAAATTAGGATACCAATACTTAAAAGCAACTGTTTATTTTGGCACCGATTCATCTGATGCTACAAAAAGAGTTGAACTTGTTTCGAATATTCAGCCTAAATTATTAAAATACAAAGTTGTCAATACTTATCCTCACGATAAAAAAGCTTTTACAGAAGGTTTCGAGTTTTACAATGATACTTTATACGAAAGTACTGGTCAGGAAGGGGCTTCTTTCATAAAAAAATACGATTATAAGTCTGGAAAAGTTTTTAAACAAATTGATCTTGACAAACAATATTTTGGAGAAGGAATTACTTTTATAAATGGCAAATTATTTCAATTGACTTATAAGAACAAAAAAGGTTTTATTTATGATGCTAAAACATTAAAACTGGAAAAAACTTTTGATTATGAAAAAGATATTCAGGGCTGGGGGATGACAAATGACGGAAAATATATCTATCAAACGGACGGAACTGAAAAAATCTGGAAAGTAGATCCCGCAACTCAAAAAATGGTAGATTATATTAATGTATACTCTGGAGATTCTAAAATTAAAGAGGTTAATGAATTGGAATGGATTGATGGAAAAATTTATGCTAATGTATGGTTTAAAGACGCCATTGCAGTTGTAAACCCAAACTCTGGTGCTGTTGAAGAAATTTTAGATTTGTCCGCATTAAGAAAAACTATGACAGACGTTAAGAAAGATGATGCTTTAAACGGAATTGCTTATAACCCTAAAACGAAAACCATTTTTGTTACCGGCAAAAACTGGAGCAAAATGTTCGAAATTACCGTTTCTGAATAAATCTAAGAAAATAATTTACAAACAAATTTCACAGATTTCACGGCTTAGTTCGTGATAATTTGTGAAGTTTGTGTTTTTATAACATTCCAAATAAAACTAAATCTAAGGCAATGATCACTTTAATTAAAAACATAAAAGAACTGCTTCAGGTTCGTGAAACTTCTGTGTCGAAGGTTTCAGGAACTGAAATGGCAGTACTTCCTACCATAAAAAATGCCTTTTTAATTCTAAAAGACAATCTCATTGCAGATTTTGGTGCTATGGAAAATCTTCCGGAAGTCAAAGCTGATAAAGTTATTGACGCAACCGGAAGAATTGTCCTTCCATCCTGGTGCGACAGTCATACACACATCGTGTATGCAGGCAATCGCGAGCAGGAGTTTGTTGACAGAATTAATGGATTTACTTATGAGGAAATTGCAAATCGTGGCGGCGGGATCCTAAACTCTGCAAAAAAGTTAAACGAAACATCCGAAGAAGAAATTTACGAGCAGTCAAAAGTCCGTCTTGAGGAAGTAATGCATTTAGGAACCGGAGCTGTAGAAATAAAATCGGGTTACGGCCTGACAATTGAAGGCGAATTAAAAATGCTTCGTGTGATTAAAAGACTGGCAGAAAATTATCCAATTTCGATTAAAGCTACTTTTTTAGGCGCTCACGCATTTCCAAGACATTATAAAGAAAACAAAGCGGGTTATATTGATGAAATCATTACGAAAATGATTCCTGAAATTGTTCAGGATAAGCTTGCAGATTATGTTGATGTTTTTTGCGAAAACGGCTATTTCTCTGTAGAAGAAACGGAAAAAATCATGCAGGCGGGAATCGATTTTGGCTTAAAGCCGAAAATTCACGTAAACCAATTTAATTCTATTGGAGGAATTCAAGCTGGAGTTAAATTTAACGCTCTTTCTGTAGACCATCTGGAAATTATGAATCCAGAAGACATTGAAGCTTTAAAAGGAACAGAAACAATGCCGGTTGCATTGCCATCGTGCTCTTATTTTTTAAGCATTCCTTACACCCCTGCAAGAGAAATGATTACTGCAGGATTACCAATTGCTTTAGCAACCGATTTTAATCCTGGATCTACACCATCAGGAAACATGAATTTTGTAGTTGCCACAGCATGCATCAAAATGAAAATGACTCCCGAAGAAGCCATAAACGCAGCTACCATAAACGGAGCCTATGCCATGGGAATTTCAGAAACCCACGGAAGTATTACAAAAGGCAAAAAAGCCAATCTGATTATCACAAAACCTATTTCGTCCTATTATCAGATTCCATATGCTTTTGGAAGCAACTTAATAGAAAGTGTATTTATTGAAGGTGAAATTTTCTCATAAAAAAAGAGGAGTTTTAGCTCCTCTTTTTTTATACAATACTGATTTTTTTTCTTATCTTAAAGAAAAGCTTGTTTTAGAAACCAACTCGTCATTATCAAAAATATTAATAAAATAAGTTCCTTTTTCGAAATCCTTACCCGGCAAGTCCTCAGAAACATTCACTGATTTGTTTTCATACTGCACTGTTGTTTTAAAACTGTATGTCAATGAATTATCACCAAAACTTTCTGTCTTTTTATCACCTAAAACATTATTTTTGCTGTCAATAACCTGCACATAATAGCTTTTGTCTCCAGACTTGGCAATTTGGTTTTCAGCAATAGTAAAACTTATTTTTAAAACATCAGCACGGCTTGCTTTATCAGTTTCAATTTGCTTTCCTGAACTTCTCAGTTTGTAAGCAGCAGTTTTTGTATTTAAAACAGACAATTTAGAACCTTTTTCAACAGTTTTAGCTAAAGCCTCATTTTGCCCTACTAAAACTTCATTAAACTTTTTAGATTCTCCCAGGACAACAATTGTACTGTCTCTTTGAACTGTTAAAACACCATTTTGTTTTTTTAATTCATCATTTTCAGCAACCAAAGTCTTCATTTTAGTCTGCAATCCCTGAACCTGTGATTTGAATTTAGAAACATCCCCTTTTGATTTATTTAAGTCATCCATCAAAGCCACAACTTTGTCTCTTTCCTGAATTAACTCATCTGACATCGAAGTGTTTTCAGCAATAGCGGCATCATATGTTGCTTTCAATTCCTGAAGATCTTTCATTACAGATTCTTTTTCTGTCAGAGTGTGTGTAAGTTCTGTTTTTACACCATCAGAATCAGAAGAAAGTTTAAAAATGTATACTAAACTACCAATTAGTAGGACTGCTAAAACAGCGATTACCGCTTTTAGACTTGAGTTGTTTTTGTTTGGGTTTTCCATATTTAATAATTTTCTTTAATAACAAATTTAAATAATTAATGTAAGGTAATAACGTTAGTTAACACAATTATATTATTTTTGGATAATATTTTTTTTTATGGATAAATTAATCCCTTTTACTATTAATGATTTAGCAAAAGTCACGAATCACCGAAGTGGTGAAATAAAATTTGGAGAAAAAATGATTACTATTCCAAAAGGAGTAGATATAATTGATTTTTTAAAAGAAAGTGAGGCTAAATATGTGCTTTTGGGCATTCCTGAAGATATTGGCGTACGTGCTAATTACGGAAGACCCGGTGCAGCATCTGCATGGGAAAGCGCTTTAAAAGGTATAGCAAACATTCAGCACAATCGTTTTTGTAAAGGAAGTCAGATTATCATTTTAGGGCATATCGATGTAGCTCAAGAAATGCGTGATGTTGAAAATCTGGATTTCAACGATATTGATGACCGGTCAAAACTGAGCCAGCTGGTTGAAAAAATTGACAAAGAAGTTTCCCATATTATTTTTACTGTAATCAAGGCTGGAAAAACACCTATTATTATTGGCGGAGGACATAATAATGCTTACGGCAATATAAAAGGCTCTGCACTTGCAAAAGGAAAACCTATAAACGCTATTAATTTTGATGCTCATTCAGATTTTAGGATTCTCGAAGGACGTCATAGCGGAAACGGTTTTTCATATGCCTATGAAGAAGGTTTCCTCAAAAAATACTTCATTTTTGGTTTACATGAAAATTATACCTCAAAAAGCGTACTGGATATTATAAAAAAACTGGAAGACCGCGTGCGTTACAATACTTATGACAGTATCAACATACGTGAGGAAAAGGATTTTAATAATGAAATGATAGCTGCACTTGAATTTATAAAAACTGATTCATTTGGGATAGAAATTGATTTGGACGCTATTCCAAACATTGCCAGCAGTGCCATGACAATAAGTGGTTTTTCAATCGAACAATTACGGCAGTTTATCTCCTATTTCGGACAGCATAAAAATGCTGCTTATTTGCATATTTGTGAAGGAGCACCTGATCTGGACAGCTCACCAAACAATCATTTAATTGGCAAATTAATTGGCTATCTGATAACCGATTTTATCAAAGCTAATCACGAAAAAGTGTAATTATAATTGTCCCTTTTCCAAATAAACCCCGAATCAATTAAACGATTGACCGAATAAAACTATCTTTGCACAGAATTTAGCACTTAAAACTAAATTCTTAACACACAAGAATATGTTATTCGAAGATTTATCACTTTCAAAAAGTATACAAAAAGCCGTATTTGAAGAAGGCTACCTAAACCCTACACCTATCCAGGAACAGGCGATTCCGATTGTTTTGGCCGGGAGAGATTTAATTGGCTGTGCACAAACCGGTACAGGAAAAACAGCCGCATTTGCGATTCCGATTATTCACCAATTACACCGAATTGTAGGCTCATCAAAAAAAGCTAAACAAATTCGTGCCCTTATAGTTACTCCAACACGTGAACTGGCCGTACAAATTGGACAAAGTTTTGATACGTATGCCAAATACACCAACCTGACTCAGTTGACAATTTTTGGCGGAGTTTCTCAAAATCCACAAGTAGATACACTAAAAAAAGGAGTTGATATTTTGGTAGCAACACCAGGAAGACTTTTAGACTTACAAAAACAAGGATTTCTTGATTTAGATCATTTACATGTCTTAGTATTGGATGAGGCTGATCAAATGCTGGATATGGGATTTGTAAACGATGTAAAAAAAATCGTAAAACTAACCCCTAAAAACAGACAAACACTATTTTTCTCAGCTACTATGCCAATAGCTATAAGAGAATTGGCAGAAATGTTTTTAACAGACCCTGAAACAGTTACCGTATCTCCTGTATCTTCAACTGCAGAAAATGTGGAGCAACGCGTTTATTTTGTTGACAAAACAGAAAAAAGAAACTTACTTTATCATTTAATAAAAACAGAAGGTCTCTCAAATGTACTGGTTTTTGCAAGAACCAAACATGGGGCAGATAATGTGGTTAAAGCGCTTCGTAAAAAAGACATCCCCGCAGAAGCTATTCACGGAGACAAATCTCAAAATGCAAGGCAACGTGTTTTAGATGCTTTTAAAAACAAAGAAGTTGGCGTATTAGTTGCTACAGACATTGCTGCAAGAGGAATTGATATTGATCAGTTACCATTTGTAATTAATTTTGATTTACCAAATATTCCGGAAACCTATGTGCATAGAATTGGCCGAACCGGACGTGCTGGTAATGGGGGAATTGCAATTTCATTTTGCGGTAAAGACGAACATCCATATTGGAAAGACATACAAAAATTAATAAAAGTTGATGTAAAAACTATTAATGATCATCCGTACCAATGGCATGCCGGAAGTCCTGAAGCGACTTCAGAAAAACCTAAAAATTCAAACAGAAGCGGTGGTGCTCATAAATCAAGAAAATCAAATTCATCTAAGCAAAATAAAAAGCGTTGGTACTAATAACCAACGCTTTTTTCTTCTAAAATAAGATTATTTATTATTCTGAATAATTTATCCGGTTCAAAAGGCTTCACTATAATATCATTCATTCCTGAAGAAATAGCTTCATCCGCAATCTCATCCTTATCAAAAGCAGTAAGAGCCACAATAGGCGTTACATTCCCACTGGAACGAAGTCGCCTGGTTGTTTCAAATCCATTCATTAATGGCATATTAATATCCATTAAAACAACATCAAACTCTTCTTTTTTAAGCAAATCAATTGCTGCAAAACCATCATCTGCAACACTACATTTATAATTATTTCTTTCAATTATTTTTTTAGTAACCAACTGATTCACAAAATTATCATCTACTATTAAAACTTTAAACTGAGAATTGAATTCAAAATCAAATTTACCAACAGCAGCCTTATTTTTTTCAGGATTTTTCTTAAATGGAATTGTAAAAGTAAATGTTGTACCTTTCCCTAGTGCACTTTTTAAGGAAATAGTACTCCCAAACAAATTAAGCAACTTCTTTACAATGCTTAGTCCTAATCCTGTGCCCTGATAATCCTCTTCTTTCCTTCCCACTTGTACAAACTTCTCAAAAATCTTGCTTTGATCAACTAATGCAATACCAATACCATTATCTTTTACCTTGAACTCAATAAAATGATTATCCTCTTCAATCTTCAATAATTTTGCTTTTATTGTAACTTTTCCGTTTTTGGTAAATTTAAGTGCATTTCCAACCAAATTCATTAAAATCTGACCAAATCTAAGCTTATCACCGATTAAATACCGAGGAATTTCCGAATCAATATTAACCAAAATTTGATTATTATTTTTTTTAGATAAAAATGATAAAGAATTTTTAATCATATCGATTTCTTCTGATAAATCAAAAGTCGAATTTTCCAAAACCACTCTATTTTCTTCTATTTTATTAATTTGAAGAATATCATTTACCAGTGCCAACAAATATCGGGCAGAAAACTTTAATGAACTGAGATAAGGACTTCCCGACAATTCTTTGTGTTCTTCTAATAACATATTCGTAACCCCCACCACACCATACAAAGGAGTTCGTAATTCATGACTTATGGTAGAAATAAACTGTGTCTTCAGCAACGAAGCTTCTTCAGCAATCTCCTTTGCTTTTAAAAGCTCTTCATTTGCTTTTTTCTTGATAACAATATTTTTATATAAAGTAAAAATCAATATTAAAAAAACAAACGATATTATAATAAATAAAACAACAATAATTCTGGACTTTTTAAGACTTTGGGATTGTGTAATCTTTTCGTTTTCAATTTTATCTATTTCTCTTTTGTATTCATCAAGCTCTAAATTAAATCCTGCAACAGAGGCTTTTTTTAACTTTTCCTGACCATACAACTTATCAGTGATTCTATTATAATTAGACAGATTTTCGTAAGCTTCTTTATACTTTCTGATTTTAATCAAAAAATGAGAGTATTCTAAATATGCATAGGACAAGTCAGATTGTTTCTCTCCTTGTTCCTCGGTATTTTTTCCTGAATCAATTGATTTTTTAAAATAGGCATCTGCTTTTTTATAATCCATTTTATGACTGTAAAACATACCATTAAGCATGTTTACAACAATTGCGACTGATTCATCCCCATCCCTCTTTTGATATAAATTTATAAATTTCAAAAAAGGAGCACCTTCATCAAAACGCCCTATATCAAAATAAACCCAGGCAATATTTACGTTTATAAAATAAACCTGCTTAAAATCATTGATTTTTAAACCATAAGCAATTGATTTTTTGTAATAACGAATACCTTCATCTAACTGTTTTTTTTCAAAACAATAGATGTTTCCCAAATTATTATAAATACTATACTTTATTGAATCTGCAGTTGTTCTATTTGCATAGAACAAACTCTTGTTGTAGAAAAAAATAGCCTTATCAAATTCTGACAATTCATTATAATTATCAGCAATAATTCTATAACAATCAGCAATTAAAAAATCATCTTTTTTTAAAAAAGCATAATTTAAAGCTACCCTGGAATTAATTAATGATTTTTCAAAATTTGATTTATTTAAATATAAACATGCCTGTTTAATTAATTCATCAATTTTAGCATCTGAAATTTCTTTAGAATGTGCAATTACTGGATTACAAAAGCAATTCAGAAATAACAAGTACAAAAAAATCCTCATTTGGGGCATAATTGGGGGAATTTCGCCAAATATACACTTTAAAACAAAAAGAGCTGTATTTGATCAACAAATTACAACTCTTTTATATAAAATATCTGTAAAAACTTATATTTAAAGCTCTTAAGTATTAATTCTTATTGAATCCTTTTGTTTTTTATTCTTTATCTGCTTCCCATTGCCCCACTACTGAAGTTGCCAGAGCATTTCCTAAAACATTTGTTGCACTTCTGAACATATCGCAAAAATGATCAATCGGTAAAATCAAGGCAATTCCTTCAACCGGAATATCAAACATACCACAAGTTGCCGCCACTACAACCAAACTTGCTCTTGGTACACCTGCAATTCCTTTACTGGTCAACATTAAAACTAAAAGCATAACCATTTGGGTACCTAAATCTAAATGCACATTGTAAAACTGTGCAATGAAGATACTTGCAAAAGTCATATACATCATACTTCCGTCAAGATTGAAAGAATATCCAAGCGGCAACATAAAAGAAACAATTCTGTCTTTTACTCCAAAACTTTCTAATTCTTCTGTCAATTTTGGAAAAACAGCTTCACTGCTCGTTGTTCCAAATGCAATTGCTAAGGGCCCGGTTATACGTTTTAATAATTCGATCATTCTTCCTTTTAAGAAAATAAAACCAACCGCAATCAAAACAACCCACAATGTGCCTATTCCTAATAAAAACGAACCGAAGAACTTAAAGTAAGTTATTAATAATTCTTCAGCATCTCTAACAGCAAATACTCCTGCAATAGCTCCAAAAACTCCAATTGGAGCGAAGTTCATTACATAATTCACCATTTTTAATACAATATGTGACATTTTATCTAAAGCACCTATAACTGGTTTTACTGTAGCTCCTAAAGATGCCGCAGCTAATCCGAAAAAGATTGAAAAGATTACAATCTGCAGAATTTCGTTAGTTGCCATAGCTTCAATAATACTCTTAGGAACAATATGCTCAACAAAATTCTCAAAAGATAAATTTTGCGTTTTAGCCGTTACCTCTGAAGCAGCTCCCATATCAACATTCCCTAATTTAATACCAACACCCGGCTCTAAAATATTTACATAAAAAAGCCCGATCAATAAGGATATAAAAGAAGCAGTAAAAAACCATCCAAGTGCCTTACCTCCAATTCTTCCAACAGTTTTAATATCTCCCAATTTTGCAATTCCGACTACCAGAGTAGTGAAAACCAACGGAGAAATAATCATTTGAACCAATCGAATAAAAATAGTTGCCAGCATTTTTATTTTATTGCTGAACGATTGTGCTGCTTCAGTTGAAATCGAATTATGCAATATGATTCCTAAAATAGCACCCAAAATCATAGCTATTAAAATTTGACCTGTCAGTCCGGAAAAAAAAGATTTTTTTTGCTTTTGGATTGTATCCATTATTGTTTGAATTTATAATTAAAAAAAGACCCTCACTGCCTGCTTTTAAATTAATATGTCTTGTTGATTAAATAAAAATCAGCCAAAACAATAGCTGCCATAGCCTCTACGATAGGCACAGCTCTTGGCACTACACACGGATCATGACGCCCTTTTCCGGTCATTGGTGTAATATTTCCTTTATTATCTAATGAATCCTGAGTTTGCATGATAGTCGCAACAGGTTTAAAAGCTACTCTGAAATAAATATCCATCCCATTACTGATTCCTCCCTGTATTCCTCCTGAAAGATTTGTTTTTGTAGTTCCGTCAGGATTGTATAAGTCGTTATGCTCGCTTCCTTTCATTTCTGAACCAGAAAAACCGCTTCCGTATTCAAAACCTTTTACTGCATTAATAGACAGCATTGCTTTTCCTAATTCTGCGTGAAGTTTATCAAAAACCGGTTCCCCTAAACCAACAGGTACATTCTGAATTACACATGAAACCACTCCACCAACTGTATCTCCCTGCTTGCGGATATCACGAATATACTCTTCCATAATTGCTGCTGATTTTTCATCAGGACAACGTACAGGATTACTTTCTATCTTTGAAAAATCCAATTCCTGATAAGGTGTATCTAAATGAATTGGACCTACTGATGAAACGTAGGCATTAATTTTAATTTCCGGTAACATTTGCTTTGCAATTGCTCCTGCCACTACCCTGCTCGCAGTTTCACGCGCCGAACTTCTTCCGCCTCCGCGATAATCCCTGAAACCATATTTCTGATCGTATACATAATCAGCATGGCTTGGTCTGTAATTATCTTTTATATGTGAATAATCATCTGATTTTTGATTGGTATTCGGAATAATAAATCCAATTGGAGTTCCGGTCGTTTTTCCTTCAAAAATACCTGATAAAAACTGAACTGCATCCGGTTCTTTTCGTTGAGTTACAATTGCGGACTGTCCGGGTTTTCTTCGGGCCATATCCAATTCAATCGCTTCAAAATCAAGTTTAATTCCTGATGGACAACCGTCTATGATTCCGCCTAAAGCTTCCCCATGAGATTCTCCAAATGTGGTAACTTTATATAGTGTGCCGTAGCTATTTCCTGCCATTATAATTAGTTTTGAGCAAATGTAAGTTTTATGAATTAAATTAAAAAATTTAAAATTAGTATTGCCCCTATAACTCTCTTTTGAAAAATCATAATTTATTAAAACTAAAGCTAAATTGATAACCTTTTGATAAAACAAAACTCATCTCAGTTTCTTTAATTTGTTAAACTTCAAATTAAGAAAAATTGAAAAAAAGAAATGTCGAATTAGTCATCATTTCCGATGTACATTTAGGAACTTACGGCAGCCATGCAAAAGAGCTAAACAACTACCTTTCAAGTATTAAACCAAAAACATTAGTTTTAAATGGAGACATCATTGATGCCTGGCAATTTAGAAAATCTTACTTCCCAAAATCACATTTAAAAGTTATTCAGCGTATAATTGGAATGGCTTCAAAAGGCACAAAAGTGTATTATATTACTGGAAACCATGATGAAATCCTGAGAAAATTTAGTGATATGAATATGGGGAATTTTTCTTTGCTAGATAAATTAGTTTTAGAATTAGACGATAAAAAAGCATGGATTTTTCACGGAGACGTTTTTGATGCATCTGTACAACATTCTAAATGGATTGCAAAATTAGGCGGTTTAGGTTATGATTACTTAATTCTATGCAATCGATTTGTAAATTGGTTTTTGGCTAAATTAGGAAGAGAACCTTATTCATTTTCAAAAAAAATAAAGGCCAGTGTAAAAAAAGCCGTTAAATTTATTTCAGATTTTGAAACTACCGCTACTGATCTCGCCATAGAAAAAAAATACGATTATGTTATCTGTGGGCACATTCATGAACCCAAAATTATTGAAAAAGAAAACAAATATGGTTCAACTTTATATTTAAACTCGGGAGACTGGATTGAAAATTTAACTGCCTTGGAATATCACAAAAAACGCTGGAAATTATTCTCGTATTCTAATGCAGACTTTACTGAAACAGACGAAAATCTTTTTGAAATGGAAGATATTTTAACTTCGCAATTAATTACTTCGATTACAAAACAAAAGTAACTTTTTCACAACTAACAACTTACCTGAAATTAGCTTAACAGCAGATGTTTTTTTTGACAAAACATGGGAATTACATAACAATTTTAAATAATTTTATACGTTTGAGTTGAACAATAATTATAATTTTGAACAAAAATTAATAACCATTTTTTATGAAAAAAATCATTTTATCTGCTATTACGCTATTAGGTATAGCGTTTACTGCGCAATCACAACAAATTTCTAAACATGCATTAGGATTACGTCTGGGAGACAATAACGGATTTGGAGGAGAAGTATCATACCAATTAGGGCTGAACCAAAAAAACAGACTTGAATTTGACTTAGGATGGAGAGACGACAGATATGTTGACGCAATAAAAGGAGTTGCTCTTTATCAATGGGTATGGAATATTGATGGAGGTTTCAACTGGTATGCCGGTGTTGGTGGTGGTGTTGCAGCCTGGGATTACGATTATAACGGACCTGGAAACGATTTTGATGACAGCGGAACATATGTTTTTGCAGCAGGTGATATTGGTATAGAATACAGATTTAAAGAGTTCCCTCTTACTTTATCATTAGATGCCAGACCTGAAATTGGATCAGGATATTACGATGACGATAACTTTGGCTTCGATGTAGGTCTAGGAGCAAGATTTAGATTCTAAATTTCTAAATGAAATCATCTACTTTATAAAAAAATCCTGTCGTTTATGCGACAGGATTTTTTTTACTTAACAATTATTTCTTTTTTAGAATGTACTTTCACAACTGTGTAAGGATAGCTAATTACCTGGATCACCATAGCATCTTTAGCAGGAGCATTTTCTTTAACTGTAATAATAATATTTTTTTCTGTTTCTTCTACTTTTTCAACTCCTATTGAGTAGCCTCCACTACTCTTTTCACCCATATTCAGAATCACATAATTAGAATTATTAATATCATCCTGTTTCATCTTACTCTTTAAAAGCGGGTCATTCTGAAGCATTAAAATTTCATTTGGCTCACTCAAAATCTCAAAAAATTTGATATTCCCACCACCGTCAGATTGTTGTGTTAAAACTTCATACAATGGAACATTTGACTCTGATGCTTTTTTTGCTCCACAGGAAATCAAAACAAAAACTGCTAAAACCGAAATTACTTTTTTCATTTACCGTTTGTTTATGGGTTAAATCTATTCTTTATAATCGTCTATTGCTTTTTGATATAACGCTTCATATATAGGTAATATGTTTTTAATATCGAATTTTTTTGCAACTTCTAAAGCATTATTTTTAAACTCTTTCAAAACTGCATCATCTTTAAGAATTTTAATCGCATTGGAAGCCATTTGCTCAATATCTCCTACATCGCTCAGATATCCTGAAATACCATCAAAATTTACTTCCGGCAAACCACCTGAATTACTCGAAATCACAGGTACTCCGCATGCCATCGCTTCCAAAGCGGCCAAACCAAAACTTTCTGTTTCCGAAGGAAGTAAAAATAAGTCTGTCAAAAGTAAAATTTTATCAATCTCATTACTGTTTCCAAAGAAAATTACCTTATCATAAATTCCCAACTTCTGACATAAAATTTCTGCCTTTTCTTTTTCAGGACCATCACCAACCATCATCAATTTAGCCGGCATTTCTTTCTGGATCTGATAAAAAATCTTAATAATATCCGGAATTCGTTTTACCTTTCTAAAGTTACTGATATGCGTAATAATACGCTCATTTTCCTTTGCCATAACATTACGATGGCAAGGAGCAAGCGGGTCTTTTTTAACTTTATCTAATTCAATAAAATTAGGAATCACCTTGATTTTATTTTTAATTTTAAACAATTTCAGCGTATCATCTTTCAAACTCTGCGAAACAGAAGTCACATAATCCGATTTATTGATACTGAAGGTCACTGCCGGTTTGTAAAAAGGATGATTTCCAACCAGCGTAATATCCGTTCCGTGAAGCGTCGTAATCATAGGAAGATTAATCCCTTCGTTTTTTAGCATTTGCTTTGCCATATAACCCGCATAAGCATGTGGAATTGCATAATGAACATGAAGCAACTCTATTTTATAAAGTTTCACCATATCAACCAATTTGCTTGACAAAGCCAATTCATACGGCTGATAATGAAAAAGAGGATACTCTGGAACGTTTACTTCGTGATAATGAACATTCGGATTTAAAAGTGCTAATCGTACCGGCTGGCTATAAGTAATAAAATGTATTTCGTGTCCTCTTCGGGCTAATTCCAGACCTAACTCTGTGGCTACTACCCCACTACCACCAAATGTAGGATAACAAACTATTGCTATTTTCATGTATTAAATTTAATACTACGAAAATACTCAAAAATCACGTTTAAATAAGTATTTACAATGTTAGATTTTTTAGAAAACTTCAAATCCTTACTTCTTTTATCCTTATTAAAGTTAAAGGATAATAATCTATAAATTCAACTTAAAACCAAGAGTTTCTTATTTAGCTTGAGGAGCAAAAAATCAATTTTCAAAAAACCATTTGTCCCGCTGTCCGTTAAATCTTTTATGGTCTCGTTAAAAAACGAAACCATAAAAGGATAACACTCCCATCCTTTAGATTTGTTAGGAAGATTTAAAGTAATTTTAATCAACAACCAAACTGACAAAGTGAACCTTCTCTTCTATCAAAGTTTGCTACTTATGCCCTGATTAGGACTTTGTCAGTTTTATTGAATAAGCTTCAGAATAGTAATTAAGGATTTAATGCCTATTATCA
>NZ_JASY01000024.1:0-53869 GCF_000735715.2 Flavobacterium chungangense LMG 26729 | reverse complement strand
AACGGTATAACTGTCGTTTACTGCAACCGGAACTCGATTAATAATCTGCAATAACGCAGCATTAGATGAAAGTTGCGCACAAACATTTGAAGTACTAGTTACATCTAATCTGTACTGATAGTTATTATATGAAAGCGGAATATTCGTTAAGGTTAAAGAATTTGTAGCTGCATTTGAAAAAGCAGGATTCGTTCCTCCATTAGTAACAGTTGTCCAGTTTAAACCATTATCAATACTTTGCTTCCAAACATATACAAGTTGATTTCCTGTAACTGTAGCTGTAAAAGTTGCATTTAAGCCCGGATTTGTATTTATATCCGTAGGCTGGGCTGTAATTGAAACTTTATTTGATACTAAATAATTTGCTTTTGATGTACCATTAGTATTTACAGGAACGGTATATGGTGCTGCAGTTACCTTACCATCTGCCGCATTTGTTACCGGAGGATTTCCAGTACCATAATATCCATTTGAATCTGGATCTACCGTAGTACTTCCATATGCTTCGACTGAATCCGGACATCCATCATTATCTGAGTCTAAATCCAGTTGGTTTATAATTCCATCTAAATCCTCATCATACCTATCATCAATACCATCAGAATTTGTATCCACAAATCCGGCAGCATCTTTATCTACATAATTCAATTTTTTATCCCCATCTGCATCTCCAAAAGGATCTGTTAAACCTCCTATTTCAACCGTATCTAAAATACCATCATTATCATCATCTAAATCACATTCTACATTAAGACCGTCATTATCCTGATTCCCTTCATAATTAGGATTTTCTATAGGAATATATAACGAAACACTTCCTCCAGTTGATCCATTTTGAGATCCATTTCTTTGTCCATCCAAATGCTGTCCTCCTATACCTCCGGTAGAAATTAATGTTACGTTAGCAGGAAGACTTGCTAAAGAATAAAGCAAAGCACCTCCACCACCTCCACCACCTGGGCCATGATAAGTGTTTGTATTTAAATCCTGACCGTCACCACCTTTAGTAGATACTGTCAGATTACTTGTAAAGACAGGTGACTTTAAAACTACGGTTCCTCCGGCACCTCCACCACCTCCACCATCTGGTGCACCTGTAGGATTAACCGCTAACGGTGCGAAACCATCAGCAATAATTGAATAACCATTTCCTCTAATTTCGTTAGCGAAAATGACAACGATACCTCCGCCATCTGCTGCAGAAGATGGGTTACTTGTTGTTACGTATCCCGATCCTCCGGCTCCACCAAGGAAAACTTTATCCTGAGCAAAATAAGTTGATAAACTTACACCACCTATCCCACCGGCATTTAGTCCATTAACATCACACCAACGTTTTCCTCCTTCTCCTCCGGCTCCGTAGTTGGATCCTCCTCCACCTCCTGAATCACCAGAAACACCCGAGCCTCCTCCATTCGCACGTGGAGATCGTCCTCTGTTGTTATTTGTATTATCTATAACAATACCATCCCCTTTTGTAAAAGAAGCTGTATAAGCACTATTTTGAACGTATTGAATATTAGGATTGATGGTACAATCATTATTAGGTCCATTTGTTAACATTTGGATTCCCTGATATCCCTTTCCTGCAACATCTATATTAGCATTAAAAGTTACTTTATCGGCCTGAATAGCCAATACACCTCCAGTTTTATCTGCATTAATCCAGTCTTTCGCCGTTAAAGTTCCATTAATATTTACTGTTCCTGTGTATTTTGGAACCCTCACAACCTGAACCAAACCACTAATTGTATAGTTTTTAATTAAAGGATATAGAGGTGTTATTACATTACCCACAATATTTTTAATTTCAAAAAACTCATAATTACCTGTATTGTTAATAGCTGATATATTTCCACCTGTACTCGTATTGGTTACATCTATGGCAGCTCCCTTCATTTGAATAATCAAGGCCTTATCTCCAACAGAAAGCCCACCTGAATTACTAACTGTAATCGTATTAACACAGGTTAAATCACAAGGCGCACAGACTGGCTGATTGATCGCTGTAACCGAAAAATAGCTATTCACTATCCCTGAAATATTAGTCTGGGAAAAACCATTCAGGTTAAAAAATAAAAAGAAAAAAAACAGATGTAGATTCAATATTTTTTTTTCATTAATCAATAACATTTTAAGACTAAAAATCATGTGTTCCTTTTTACACAGTTTTTGCAAAAAAGGCTTAAGAAAAATTACCTCAAATAATGGCAACATTTTTAGTTTTTGAAAGACTTCCCAAAAATTAAAGAGTCGTGTTTTTTTCATAAAAATAAATATTCTATTTAGTAGCGTGCAAAAGAACAAAATGAAGTAACCTTTAATTGATGAGCGCGACTAAACCTTGTCCAAAAACGAAGATTTTGGCAAACAAAAATATTTCAGACCAACTCTTCTCTCTCTAACAACTTTAATTCAAAAACTTAACTTAACCCCTTAAGGTGATAATTACTTATAGATATTTTTAAAAAAATATTTTACTTTTAATTGAACTTAAAAAAACTCATTAAAATTCTTACACCACCACTTTTAGTTATTTTTTTCTAATTAAATGACCTATTAAAAATCGAACATTATTCATAATTTCATTTTCTTTGATTAGTTAAGCCCCCACATAACTATTGTCTAATATGGTTTCGTCTAAATCTGTGATGATGGCGAGATTCTTTTTTTTGAGATTCTTTTTAGGGATTTCATTCAATAGCAACGTTGCCAAATTAAAAGCCTGATAGCACAAGGCTCTATATTCTGCCTATGTTTGTTCACACAAAAGGGGGAATATAGTAAATTGACTTTCGGTCTTGTATGCAGTTGATTCTTGTGCAATTATTTCTTTAGAATGAAGAAAGAATGCTAGAAATAGAATGGTAAAACCAATGTAATTGGGGTTTTGTGTTTTCATAAATAAAGTTTTAATCTGTTATTCTTGTTTGTTTTTTAAATGAAATTTGTAGTTTATAAAATGTCCAATTATCATTCCGAAACCTCCCAAAAAAATAAAATCGGTATGGATATTTCGATAATAATACTAGATAAAATAAGTGTAATTGAATTTAAAAGAATAACAATAACAAGCAAATTGGCATTTATTATAATGTTGACAACTACCCAAATGCTTTTCATAAAATAAAAACACCTCTTATTACAAAATCCTGAATTCAAAACACATAGTAGATATAAATATAATAAATTAAACTTTATTTTTATTTATTCTAAATAAACCTTGAAAAACAAAATTAGTTTTTAAATTTGCATCATTATTTTAACCAAACTAAATAAAAAAATGAAGAGTATATTATTACTTTCAACAGCAGTTCTATTTTCGATAGGAACTTTTGGGCAAGATTCCAAAAAAGATACTGTCAGCAATCTAAAAGAAGTAGAAATCAACAACAAGTACAAATACAAACGAGAAAAAAGTACTACTGTTTCTAAAATGCCTTTAAACAATATTGAAAATCCACAGGTGTACAATACTGTTACAAGTGAATTAATGAAAGAACAAGTGGTTACCAATTTAAACGATGCCTTAAAAAATGCTACTGGTATTACTCGCGTTTGGGAATCTACTGGTCGTGGTGGAGATGGAGCAGAATTTTATACCATGAGAGGTTTTGCAGTACAACCTACAATGATTAATGGGTTACCTGGAATTAATAATGGAAGTGTTGATCCTGCCAATGTAGATAATATTGAAGTAATCAAAGGCCCATCAGGCACACTATATGGAAGTAGCTTAATTTCATACGGAGGTTTAATTAACATTGTAACCAAAAAACCATACTCCAAATTTGGTGGGGAAATTGCTTATAATTCCGGTACTTATGGAATGGATAGACTTACTGCTGATTTAAATATTCCATTAAACGGTGATGTTTCTGTTAGAGTAAATACAGCTTACCAAAAAGAAAACTCGTTTCAGGATGCTGGTTTTGGCAAATCATTTTTCTTTGCTCCATCATTGAGTTATAAAGTGAGTGATAAACTTTCGTTCTTTATAAATACTGAATTTACCGATAGAACTTCTGCAAATGCACCGATGATGTTTTTAGGCGGAGATGCTCCAGTACCTGCTCAATCTATGGATCGTTTTGACCAAAATTATAAAAAATCATATACTTCGAATGAGCTTACGATAAGTAATCCCTCTTTTAATTTACAAGCTCAAATGAGTTATAAATTATCTGACCAATGGACTTCGCAAACCGTACTCTCAAGAAGTAACAGTAAAACAGATGGTTATTATTCTTATTTATGGGATTTCGCCAATAAAGATGAATTCACTCGATATGTTTCAAAAAGAAATGGTCAAACTTTAGGCACAGATATTCAACAAAATTTTATTGGAGATTTCAAAATAGGCAACTTAAGAAACCGATTGGTAGCTGGTGTTGATTACTATGTATCCAACATACAAAATGGAAGTTCAGGATGGGTTGATAACGGTACAGTTTCATTAACAAACCAAACTGACACAGGAGATGTAACACAAGCTGGTGTAGACAATTTACTAGTGGGTTCTTTTGAAGGAAATTCAACCGCAGAGACAAAAGTTTTGAGTGCTTATTTTTCGGATGTATTGAATATTACGGATAAACTTTCGGTTATGGGAAGTTTGCGTGTGGACAATTTTAAAGGAAGCGTGTCTTATTGGTCAACTGATGAAGTTAAAAGCCAAACCTCTTTTTCTCCAAAATTTGGTGCAGTATATCAAATCATCGAAAATAAAGTATCTGTTTTTACAAACTATATGAATGGTTTTATAAATCAGGCTCCAGCACAAGTTTCGGATGCTGATGGTTCGAATACCAGAATGCAAAATTATGATCCAGAACACGCTAATCAATATGAATTTGGAGTAAAAACAAACTTATACAAAGATATTATATCGGCAACCATCAGTTATTATAACATAGATGTTACCAATAAATTGATGACCGATCCAAGCAATCCAAATAATTCTATTCAAGGTGGAGAAATTGAAAGCAAAGGATTTGAGGCGAGTTTTACCGCTAATCCAGCAAAAGGATTCAACATTATTGCCGGATATAGTAACAATCAAAATAAAGTAATAAAAGATACCGCAGGAAGTGGACATATAGGATTACGCTCAGATAGTGCTGGTCCAGAAACATTAATTAATTTATGGGCAAATTATGCTATTCCAACAGGTAAATTAAAAGGATTCGGAATTGGATTTGGCGGAAATTATGTCAGCGAAAACAAAACATTAAATTCAACTATAAATGGTACTTTTTCATTGCCTGAATACACTGTATTGAATTCGGCTTTATCCTATAACAATGATAAATTTAACATCTCATTAAAAGTAAACAATTTACTTAACGAGAGATATTATACAGGTTGGTCAACAGTTAGCCCACAAAAGTTAAGAAGCTTAATTGCTGGTTTAACTTATAAATTTTAGTTTCAGAATTAGTAGTTAGTTTAGTTAAGACTCTTCATTACAGTGGAGAGTTTTACTTTTTTTTTAAGCTAAAAATTAATTCAAGGAGATAAAATCAATAAATCAAACATTTAAAATTATGAAATCAAATACATTCAAAAAATTATCATTTATATTATTAATGTTAGTTGTAAGTCCAACACTATTTGCTCACGCTCTTTGGATTGAAACCAAAGCCATTGGAACCAAAGGTAAACTACAGACTATCGACGTATATTTTGGAGAATTCTCCGAAAAAGATATTGAAAAAACGGCAAAATGGTTTTCGGACATCAAAGATTTTTCGTTGATATTGATTACGCCTTCTAAAAAAGAAATCAAATTAACAGCTACAGCTTTGGAAAATAAATACCAAGCTTTTTTTATGATTAAACTAGTGATAGTTGCACCTGTTGTCTTCGCTTTATACGATGGTAATCAGGAAAAACTATACTAGAGTTTAGATAGCACCGTGCCTTATGAATATAAAAAACACCCTTAAAAGCGGCTTATCACATTAATGAATTAATGGCGATGCAAAAAACCAAATGGAATGATTTTGATTTAACCGAAATCAAAATTGAAAATTTGGATATGTTAACATACACCTTACCATTGAAGGGCCAATTATAGCCAATCCAAAAATTTACTGGAACTGGTGAAGTGGTATATAAAGTGGCCACTGGAAAAATCATAAAAGAAAAAGACCCTTATACACAAACTACCTATTTAGATAGTGTAAAAAGTATATTATATCGCATTCATTTTGGTGATTATGCTTTAAAATAATCAGTTTTGTTTTGGGAATTATTACTTGTTTTGTTATTATTTCCAGAGTCATAATTTGGTTGGTTGCAAGAGAAAAAAAGAATATCCCCGAGAAAAAAAGGCGTTTCAATCGTAGGGTAGTTCGGATTTATTTGGCCGTTTGTTTGAGTATGTATCCTATTACAGCTTTAACATTCATAGCATGTAAACTACTTTATTCGCTGGGACAATCTGGAATTTGCACCTTTTATTTTGTGGGATGGCTCTTGCTGACTGGTTTTTTTATAGTGAAAAAAAACGATGCTTTCACCAATAAATACTGTTTGCTTTCTGGAAGTATTCTTGGTTTTTTAGTTCCAATTGCTAATGGAATCGTTAGCAGAAACTGGTTTTAGAATTCTTTTTTTAATAACTGGATTCATCTCTTTTTTGTGGATGTTTTTTGGATTGTGCTGACTTCTATAAGTCTTTATGTTGGTATTAAACTTAATAAAAAAGACAAATATATTATTTCAAAAAACAACATTTAATTTCTGTAGTATTGTTAGACTATACCATATTAATATTAGAAAAAGTGAGTTTTGCTCCCTTGCTATTTTCAAAAGAACTGCAAAAAGCAATGCACACTTTAACACCAGAAGAAATTCAAAAATTAGGCAAGTGGTTTTTGGATTATTCTCAATCACATACTGAATTGGATGAGTTTAAAATTTTGTTTTTGAATTAATGATGTATTACACTATCTTTTTTAGCTTACTAGGCAAATATCCAAACGTTTTTTTGAAAGCTACTGTAAAATGCTGTGGATTTTTATACCCTAATTCTTCCGAAACTCTGCAAATAGAAATATCCTTTTCTAAAATTAATTGCTTGGCATATTCCATACGAAGTTCCGTCAAATATTGAAAAACGGTGGTGTTGAAAACAATCTTGAACTGTTTTTTTATTTTAAAATTATTCAAGCCTACTTGTGATGCAATGCTCGCCAGTGTATGTTTTTCTTTGAATTGTGTCTTTAGAATTTGCTCTACTGCTACAATTTTGAGATAATCACTTTCGCTAAGGTCTTCATTTATTTTAGTATTTTCTTCTTCATTGATAATGGTAAATAGATGGGAAAGAACCTCAACTACTTTTGATTCTAAAAATGCTTTTTTGATAGCTCCAGTATAATTGCATTGAATAATATCTTCAATCAGAATGTGCAGTTTTGGCGAAATGCTTTTGCTCGTATTCCACATGGTGTAAGCCGTATTATTGGTAATAGCATCTGCTAATAGTGGTATGGTAGTTTTCAAATTGGGATAAAATAATTGCTCTAAATAAGCTTCGGTAAATGTGATTTCGAGTGTTTTTCTTCTTTTGGTTCGGTAATTCAAAACCCCTTTTATATTAGGGATATAAAACAAATTATAGTGCCCTTCTGGAATATAAATCCCTCTTCCTAAAGGGTTTTCAGGAATATATTCATTATCACCTTCTATTTCAAAATGCAGTTTTACAAACGAAAAGCTGTGTTCTATTTCAATCGAATAAGATTCATCTCTCATAGTCAAATCCCGACTTACCAGATGAATTCCGTTCAACATAATATCAGTGATAACTCCCGTAATACCTTTATGATTGAAGTCTATTTTTTTTTCAACAAGATCTTCTTTATTAAACTGAATTGGATTCTTTATCACAACCAATTTCTTCTTAAATATCTCGCTTCTCATCTGTGTCTGCATATAATCCGTTTTGCGTTTATTATAATACTGATTGCGTTAGTACTCCCATTTAAAATAAAAATACTTTTGTGTAAAATTAATAATTTTTAATAAATCTAAATAAAAATAGTAATGATTTCTATCAAGCCAAAGACCCAAAAGGTGTTTATAAACACTTTTAAAACCACATTTATATTTATTTTTCTGTGTGCTACAGCATTGGCACAACAAAATACAGGAACAATTAACGGAACAGTAACTACATCCGACGATCATGTTGGAGAATCAGTTACCATTTCTATATCTGAACTAAAAAAAACAACCATTACGGATTCGAACGGTAACTTTACTTTTAATAAAGTACCAACAGGAACTTATCAATTACAAATCAGCATGATGGGACATCAGTCGTCTACAAAACAAGCTATTGTAACTACCAACGAAGTAACAACAGTTAACTTTCAGCTCGAATCTTCCTTAAAAGAATTAAACGAAGTAGTTGTAGTTTCGGCAGCTAAGAAATTTGCCGAAAAGAAGAGTGAATATGTAGCAAGACTGCCAATAAGCAATCTTGAAAACCCACAGGTTTATACCGTTGTACCCAAAGAACTTTTCCAGGAACAAATTGCAGTTGATTTTAGAAGTACTCTAAATTCGGCTCCTGGCTTGAGCAATGTTGTACAAAGCGTGGGCTCTGGTGGTGTAGGTTTGAGTTTGAGAATGCGTGGTTTTAGCGGTGCGTCGGCAGCTGGATCTATACGTAACGGAATGAACACGAACTGGGTAACAATGAGCGATCCCGTAAATCTGGAAAGTATTGAAGTTATCAAAGGGCCATCTGGAACTTTATTCGGATCTGCATTGACTACTTACGGTGGTCTTATCAATAGAGTTACGAAGAAACCTTTTGAAACAGCCAAAGGCGAAGTAAGCTATACTACAGGAAGCTGGGCTCTGAGCCGTACCGCCATAGATTACAATACGCCCATTAACGAAGAAAAAACAATGCTTTTTAGAATCAACGCAGCATTAGACAATCAAAAAACTGGACAGGATTACGGCAAAAGCAAAACCTTCATAATAGCACCGTCATTTACACTTAAGGCAAACGATAAATTGACTTTTGATTTTGATCTAGAAGTGTACAACGGAAGCCGAAATTCAATTTCAATCGGAATGGGTTCTGGCACGCCAACCGCTAAAAGTTTTAATGACTATAATTTTGATTTCAAAAAGTCGTATGCAACAGATGAGTTACAGTCTGAAGCGAAAAACACCAATGCTTATGCAAGAGCCACTTACTTGATTTCGGATAAATGGGTGTCGCAAACCAATTTCTCCAATTCATTTACAGACAACAAAGCTAATTACTTATTCCTGCTGATTAATACCGCAGCCAATAGCAACACTACATTACAAAGACGTTTATATAACATTAACAGTACTTTCAAAACTTCGCAATTACAGCAGAATTTTATTGGTAATCTGAAAACAGGAAGTATCAAGCACCGATTATTAGTAGGTTTGGATTACACCTATATAAGCACTAATGATAACAGATGGTTAATAAATAATTATGATGTTGCCGCTGGAAATCCTGCTCTAACCATAAATGGAAACGCAGCATTTATTAATTTGGAAAAATACAAATCCCTGATTGCCGCAATGCCAAGTCCGACAGTCATTAACAATAGGGATTTTAGAACAACGAGTGCCTATGTGTCGAATGTTGTAAATTTTACAGATAAATTTATTGCAATGGCAAGCGTTCGTTTTGACCACTACGAAAATAAAATTGCCAACTACAATCAAAATACCGTTTCACCAAAAATGGGTTTGATCTATCAAGTGGTAAAAGATAAAGTTTCTGTTTTTGGAAATTATATGAATGGTTACACTAACGTTGCTCCTGGAGCGACTGCCGAAAATCCGCAGACTGAATTTAAACCCGAACAAGCCAATCAATTAGAAGGTGGTGTAAAAGTGGAATTATTAGGTGGAAAACTGAACGGAACTTTGAGCTATTATGACATTGAAGTTAAAAACAAATTGCGCACCGATCCGAACAACAGTTTGTTTTCCGTTCAAGATGCCACGCAGAGAAGCAAAGGTTTTGAAGCGGATTTGATTGCCAATCCATTTAGAGGTTTCCATATTATTTTGGGATATGGCTATAATGAAAGTGAATATACCAAAGCCAATCCAGTGATCGAAGGCAAAAGACCTTACTCTACTCCAGCCAATGTTGCTAATCTTTGGCTGAGCTATAAAATATTGGACGGAAAAGTGAAAGGACTTGGTTTTGGATTTGGTGGAAATATACAAAGCGACAGCTACCTAAATGATGCTAACACTTTTACCGTAAATGGATATACAGTAATGGACGCCACTGTTTTTTACGAAAAACCAAAATTCAGATTGGGCGTAAAACTAAACAATATTGCCAACAAAGAATATTGGTCAGCCGATTATTGGGCAAACATGATGCCTACAAGACAATTAGTAGCCAATCTTACCTTCAAATTTTAGGTTTTAAATTAGTTGAGTTATTTTTTTTCCAGGCTAGCAATGAATAAAACCATTGATAGCTTGGTTTTTATTATTAATGCTTATGACAAAGAATCCACAAAAAAAGGAAACATCAAAAAACACCAAACAAAAAAGCAAATGGAGCAAACTAAACCATTGGATGCATTTATGGTTAGGATTGAGTTCTGGAATAATCGTTTTTATTGTAGCATTTTCTGGTGTTTTATTTATTTTCTGTGATGATATTATTGATGGATTGGCTTACAATTCGTTATATGTTTCAGAAATAAAAGAACAAAAACTCACTCCGGAAGAAATTCTAAAATCATTCAAGCAACAATTTCCTGACAGAAAAGCAAGTTATTACATCAATTACAGAGATCCTGAACGCACCATTAAACTAGCCTCATCGACCAAAGATAGAGATTTGCAGTTTTCGTGGATTGACCCTTATACGGGAATCGTTTTGGATTCTGGCAAAGCCTATGATTTTTTCTATATCGTGGCACACGTTCACAGCGGTGAAATGCCTTTTGGAAAAACAGGAAACTTAATCGTAGAGATTTCTGTTTGGATATTCTTAATAGAACTAATTACTGGTCTTATTTTATGGTGGCCAAAGAAATGGAATAGTTCTACAAAAAAACAAAGTTTTACTATCAAAACAAACGCCAGTTTCAAAAGACTGAATTATGACTTACACAATGTTTCTGGCTTTTATAATTTACTACCTGCATTACTAATTACCATTACGGGATTAATCATTGTCAATAAACCATTAGGAAATGCCACACAAAAAATATTTGGAGGCACGACAAAAGCATATTCAAAACTGCGCGACATCAAACCCGAATACGACAAAACCAAAACTTACGCACCGCTAAGTCCAATCATAGAAAAATTATTCGCTGAAGATAAAACGGTTGAACAAGTTAAATTATCCGTTGCTTTAAAGGATAGCATCACTACAATATTTGCCGTTACAGCCGAAGATATTGGATTAAAAGGTGTCGTAAACGGAAAAACATACGCTATCAACCGCTACACAGGAAAAGAAATGAAAATTCCCATAAAAGTGATGAATGGCCTTGAAATTAATGATTGGACAATGAACCTGCATATTGGTTTTTGGGCTGGCTGGCTTGGAAAAACCCTTACTTTATTTGTGGGGCTTATTTGTACCGCTTTACCTGTTACTGGATTTATAATCTGGTACGGACGAAATAATAAAAAGAAAAAAGAACAATCAAATTAAATCTGTAAAGGCAAAAAACTGCAAATTATGCGCAAAAAAAACAGCATCCAGATTTTGCTGGTTTACGCCGATAAAAAAATAAATTCTTGATATAACACAAACAAAATGAAAAAAACTTTTTTGATACTACTCACACTATTTAATGTAATTAGCTCTTTTTCACAGGACAGCATAACCATTGGAAGCAAACATCATATTTTTTCCAAAGCTCTGAATGAAGAGCGAAACTTTTGGATCTATCTTCCGCCCGATTATGACAATAAAAAATTTGCTCCTGCCAAATATCCTGTCGTTTATTTATTGGATGCCGAAAACAATTTCCATTCCTACACTGGGATTCAGCATTCATTAGCAAAAGGACCTTATGCAATGATTCCGCAGATGATTGTTGTTGGAATTACCAATACCGATCGAACCCGCGATTTAACCCCTACTGAAAGCAATCGTGATGCCTTTTATGACAAAGGCAAAAAATTCTTCAAGCAAAGCGGAGGCAACAAAAACTTCATTACTTTTTTAGAAACCGAATTGCGTCCTTATATCGATTCGCATTACAGAACTTCTGGCTATAATATCTTGAACGGACATTCCTTTGGCGGATTGACAGCTGTGAATATTTTACTGCATCATACTAAATTGTTTAATGCTTATACCATTATAGATCCAAGTCTTTGGTGGGACAATGAAATTATGATTAAAAAGGCTGATTCCATTTTCAAAAACAAAGATTTCAACAACCACAGTATTTATGTGGCTATGGCTAATAAAATAAGTATTCCTCAGGACACTACAACCGACATGGCGAGAGGAATCCGAAAATTTGAAAAATTATTAGAATCTAAAATTCCAAGTAACCTGCGATGGGCATTTAAGTACTATGAAAACGAAGACCACGGAACTATTCCTATTCCAGCAGAATATGATGGCTTGCGATTTATTTTCAAAGACCATTTGGTGAAGGTGAAAGAAGCTGTACAAAATCCATCTTTAGTTGAAGAGCAATATGCAAAACTTTCTAAAGCAACTGGTTTCATATTTCTTCCTTCAGAAAGTTATCTGGATTGGATGGGTAATTTTTGTTTAGAAAGAGAAAAAACCGATTCGGCTCTTGCTTTTTTCCAAATGGCAAAAATGTACTATTCCAATAGCAGTAATGTGTTTATAAGTTTAGGACAGTGCTATGAAAAAAAAGGCAACAAGACCCAAGCCCAACTTTCTTACAAAAAAGCATTGCTTCTGTCTCCCGAAAACAAAAAAGTAATAACATTTTTGAAAAACCTAAATAATTAGAAGAAATTATCATCTAATGAAATCCGTGTAGTCTTTCAATTATAATCCCAAAAAGGGAGGGGGTGTTTTTTCCTGTCATCAATAATATAGCTTAAAAAAACCTTACAATTAAGACTGAAAAAGCATTAGTTAGATGGTCTAAAATAAATAATATAAAATGATCTCAAAGGTGTTTTTTATATTATATCATGTATAAGAGTTTTTTTTATAATTAGTGTAATTAATTATAAAAAAATTACTAATTCTTCAAAAGTCTAAACTATTTAAAATTAATCTAAATAACTTACCGTTAAATATATCTTAATTTCTACATTTGCATTATTCTTATTTAGAATGAATAAATATAATTTAATCAAATTTAAAAATAATGAAGATTATCACCTCACAAACAAAGTGTTTTGTTTTTATAACTTGTTTTCTCTTTGCCTCAATTAACCTTTTTGCTCAACAAAATAAAGGAAAAATAAAAGGAACAATTACCACTTCTGATGGTCAACCAGCTAATGATGTAACTGTAAAAATAAAAGAAATCAAGAAAAATTTTGTTACAGACAGCAATGGAGAATTTGAAGTTAACTCTTTAGCAGACGGAACCTACCAACTTACCACAACATTAGTAGGACAAGAAACCCAAAAACGTACAGTTACTATTACACAGGGAAATACGCTAACTATAGTGATACAACTCAAATCTTCTGAACAACAACTAGATGAAGTTGTAATTAACTCCAATAAAAAATATATAACCGAAAAATTATCTTCGTCTTTACGCTTGAATGCAGAATTAATAGAAATTCCGCAAAATATTATGGTGACCACCAGACAAACTATTTTAGATTTTGGAGCTTTGAATAAAAATGATATGATACGTTCTGTAAGTGGTATTACAAAAACTTATGGAAACGATTTGGATTCCAGCCTTTTGATAAGAGGTACAGACGCAACTTATGGCACCTATCGTAACGGTGTTGGAGGACCAATTTGGTGGAATGCCCAAGAAGATGCCGCAATGATTGAACGCATCGAGTTTGTAAAAGGTCCTGCAGGCTTTATGCTTGCCAATTCTGAACCAGGAGGTTTAGTAAATACCGTTACCAAACAACCAACTCACAACCGTATTAACGAAGTAACTTTTGGTTTAGGTAGCTTTAATATGATGCGTGCATCACTTGATTTAGGTGGCGAATTATCTAAAAACGGAAAACTAACGTATCGTTTAAATACAGGCTACCAACAAAATGCACAATTTTATAAATTAGGGAATTTCAATCGTGTTTTTGTAGCTCCTGTCTTAAAATATGAATTTGATGACAACACATGTCTAACCGTAGAACATGATTATGTAAAAGCAGTTACGGCAAACAATGAATTACAACATATTACTATTAACAAAAAATTCTATGCTCTGCCTAGAGATATGACAACCAACGACCCCAATATTGGGACGTTTACAGGAGCCGATGTTTACACCAGAGCTCATTTGCAACACAAAATCACTGAAAATTGGAAATTGAATGCTCAAACTGCTTTTATGACTACTGATTGGGACGGAATGAGTCTGTATGTAAATAAACTTTCTCCAACCAAAGACACTATTTATAGAACCAGTTCTATGAGTGATTGGTTTGGAAAACTCTTTAATACACAAGTCTTTTTAGATGGAAAATTCAATACTGGAAAGAAACTTGAACACAAAGTATTAATAGGTCTGGACTTTGGAAATGGTTCGGAAGGAAGTACTTATGGTGGAGATTGGAGCAATGCAGAAAGGTTGAAATTAGCTATCAATAATCCTATATACTATGTAGCAAAAGATAGTTTAAGATTATTACCTAAAGACAATACTGGCAGTTGGCTTTCTACCAACAAATGGCAAGCTTTGTACGTTCAAGACCATCTAAAAATTGGTCAAAAAATTATTGTAACACTCGCAGGGCGATATACACAACTTATTACTGGACAAGATTACAATAGTGCTGAAGATCCTGAATATGAGATTACTGATAATAAGTTTACACCTCGATTTGGTCTTACTTATTTGCTATCGGATAAATTTTCGTTTTTTGGACTTTATGACGAAAGTTTTCTTCCCCAACGTGGAGCTGTTTTTGGCAAAGGGCGACTCAAACCACTTACAGGTAGCAATACAGAGTTTGGTGTGAAAGGATTATTCTTCAACAAGCAATTGGTTATGAACGCTTCTCTTTATAATATCAAGAAAAATGATGTAGGTATATCCGATCCCATTTATGATGGTTTTTATCTGCAAACAGGACAAATAACTAGTACCGGTGTAGAAATTGATTTGGTAGGGCAAATTACTCAAAACTTATCCGTAAACGCCAACTATTCGTTTACCAATGCCCGTGTAACAAAAGACAGCGATCCCGATTTAATTGGAATGAAAAACCGAGGAACTCCAGACCAAACCTTTAATGGTTTTGTAAAATACAAAATCAATAATGGAATTTGTAATGGATTAGCATTTGGAGCAGGGATGCAATATATGGGCAGTAGAGGTGCTGTATATACAGGATGGGGAAGCGAATTTGGTAACAAAGATTTACCAACTTACACCATCTTTGATGCATCCGTATCGTACACTTACAAAAAATTAAGTATTGGTTTTAATCTTTATAACTTAACCAACAAAGAGTATGTTGCTTCGGGTTATTACAATCCAGATGCTGATGAATTTAACTATGCGCCTGGAGCACCTATCAATTTTAGGTTGCAAACCGCTTATAGGTTTTAATTAAAAAAAACAAAAGTTTCTCTTTTTATTGATTCAAAAAAGAGAAACTTATTTTGTTCATAGATTCAATGTTGGGACAAATGGATGAAAGATATTTTTAACAATTAACATATGTAATGAACTTAAAAAAAGCAATCCGACAAATTCACTTATGGCTAGGACTAGCCACAGGATTGGTCGTTTTTATAATATGCCTCACAGCTGCAATTTGGGCATTTTCGCCAGAAATAGAAAGTGCAACCCAACCGTATAGACACGTAACGAAACAAGACAAACCATTTTTATCTGTTTCAGGAATTCAAAAAATTGCCCAAAAAGAATTGCCTAAAAAGAAAGTAAATAGAGTTTCTTTTGAAGGAAGAGACAAGGCTGCAACAGCTGATTTTTATGGAGATGACTATTATTACACCGTCTTTATTAATCCATACAATGGAAAAATTTTGGCTTTTATCAATAATGAAAATGGCTTTTTTAGATGGATTATAAAAGGACATTACGAATTATGGATGGGCGAAATTGGAGGAGAGATTGTGCACTGGTCAACACTTATTTTTGTATTGATGCTGATTACAGGAATTGTACTTTGGTGGCCAAAAAATAAAGCCGCCCGTAAACAACGATTTAAAGTAAAAATGGGAACTTCACCCAAACGACTTAATTATGATTTGCACAATGTTTTGGGTTTTTATGCTTCGTGGATTGTAATTTTTGCTGCACTCACAGGAGTAATTTGGACTTTTGAATGTGTAAGCGAAGCCGAATATTGGTTAGCAAGCGGTGGCGAAGAAGCAATAGAATATCCAAATCCTATTGCTAAAAACACAAAAAAAGAAAACCTAAAACCAAATGGAATTGATAGTGTTTTTACGGCAAAACTAAAAAAATACAACAATCCACATTCTGTATCTGTGGGTTTTCCTCAAACCGACAGTACGGCTTATAATGTATCAATATATCCAAATGAAACAGGTTATGATAGCGATGACTTTTATTACAATCAATATACTCTTGAAGAAATTCCTGTAAAAGCTTATGGTAAATATGCCAACGCTAATACTGGAGAAATAGCCAGCCGGATGAATTATGACATTCATATTGGAAGCATTTTTGGACTAACAGGCAGAATCGCAATGTTTTTGGCGGTACTTATTGGAGCTTCCTTACCAATTACTGGATTTTATATTTGGTGGGGACGAAATAATAAAAAGAAACAAAAATAAATAGGTTGTTTATAAATTTTCCAAATATTTTTTTTATTGGTTTAAAGTGCGATAATTGCTGTTTTTTGTGTTCCTTTTAGGGATTTAAACTTTTAAATTAATAGGTCTAGAAAACAAACTCCAGCGTTGTATAAAAAGTTCTTTGGTCAGATGGAATAATTCCAGGACCTGGATAGCCAGTAGCTCTTCTTGTAAAATAACTGTTGTTGGTAAAATTGGTAATTCCGGCTTCGAGTTTAATTTTTTTCCATTTGTAGGAAGTCGAAATATCGGCAACATAATAGGACGGAATTTGCCCGAAAATCCCATACGTATTATCATTTACATCTGTTTTACTGTTGTTTGCATCTGTAAATTGCGACGATACATACGTAAATTGTAGGCTCGACATAAAGTTTTTATATCCAACTCCTGTTCCCGTTTTGATGTTGTAAAGCGGCACAAATTCTACCTTATTTCCTTGAATATTGGGAGCATCCGATTTGAGGTATTCTGAATCTGTGAGGGCAACATTCGAGAAGATATTCCACACAAAGTTTTCTTTTTGCTGGAAGAAAGTTTTGCTTACACTCCAATCCAACATTGTTTCAAAACCGTAGGTTATTGCGGTTCCTATATTGGCTCGATAGCGCACAATGGCAGCGGATCCATTGGGGTTTCTTGTTTCGTATTCGCCAATTTTGTCATTATAATACAAGGTATAAACACTAGCGTCAAAAGTGATTTTGTTGTTTATTTGTCCTCTAATTCCAATATCGGAGGTAAACCCTTTTTCGTCTGTAATATTGGGGTCAATTACTTGGCTTGGCGAAACGGTTCTAATATCATTGAAGGTTACGGAACGATAATTTTGGGAAATGTTTCCATAAAATTCGATTTTGTTTTGGGGTTTGTAACTCATTCCAATTCCCAATAAAACAATTTTACGATCTTTGATATTGTCTTCAAATATGGTTTCATCCAAAATCACATTTCCAGCTAAATCTAAATTTATTTTTCGGTAAGAACCTACAGCTTGTGTTTTTATTTTTTCGAATCGAAAACCCGGTGTTACCGAAAATTGAGGTGTTATTTTAAAAATATTTTCTCCGAAAACAGCAACATTCAAATTCGGAAAAGTATAATCCGATTGATTGGCATAAAATGGAAATTCCTTTGTAGCAAGGTTAAAATTAGCATCACTACCCGAGCTTCCGGGACCTTGAATTCCTGTGTTTCGAGATTGGTAATATTTGGCTCCAATCAGGAAAGCGCTTGTGTTATCTTTAATTTTATATTGTTTCAAATACCGTGCTTCGGCTCCCCAATTGACAAAATCGCCTACAATTAAATCTCGTACTGTTCCCTCAATGTCAGGGTTTGAAACTCGATTGGAACGAAATCCTACTGCTTTTCTACTAGCATCCAAACCAAACAATTGCAAAGAAAAATCAGCGTTGTTTTCAAATTTATACTTCAATCGCAATGCAAATAAATTCCAGTTTACGGCAAACCAGTTTCTGGTTCTATTACTTTGGGTTGGGCTATCCAGAAACATTTTATCGGTTAAACCTCCGGCTTGTTGGGCCAGATAATCGAAATAGGTATAATCAAAATGTAGGGACGTTTTGGGTGTAAATTGATAGATTAAATTGGCAAAATAATTATTGCTTTTAAATTCCGAATTGGGTCTGAAACCATCTCCTTTCTTAAAATTATAAAAGGTGTAATAACTAAATTTTCCTTTTGTTCCAGATAATGAACTAAAATTGGTGTATAAATTATAAGACCCGAGCGTGTTTCTGGTAACAAATTCTATTGGTTTAAGACTAGGAGTTTTGGTTTTAAAATTGACTAATCCGCCAAACTGTGTTCCGTATTGCAAGGAAGCCGCACCACGAACCACCTGAATTTCTGCCAATGCTTCGGTTGGTGTGGCATAATAACTTTCGGGATAACCCAAAACATCGGCACTGATGTCATATCCGTTTTGACGTATATTGAAGTTGGATGTTCTATTGGGATTCAATCCACGACCACCAATGCTTAATTGCAAACCGCCATCCGAACTTTCGTTGATGGTTAGCCCCACAACTTGTGCAAATATTTGACGGGCATTGTTAGTGGCTTTGTTGGCTGTTAATTTATTTATTGAAATAACCTCTGTTTTTTTGCCTGCATAGATAGCCGTTTCGTCTATATCTTTTAGTTTGCTTATGGCGAAAAATTTATCTCTTTGGTTATTAATAACTACTTCTGATAAGTTGGTTATTTTGTTTAATACCACAGAAATAATTGTTTCAGACGCAGAGATTGTTTGCTCTAGCAGTGAATAATTTTCTTTGTAAAATACCAATTCAGAACTACCTGTTGCACTTTTTTCGATCTTAAATTCGCCATTTTTGTTCGAGACCGTTTTGGTTTCAGTAGTTTTATTATAAACAGAAACTAGCGAAATAGCTTCGCCTGAATCGGTTTTGATAACTCCCGAAATTTTGTTTTGAGAGAACGTATTTATAGAAAACAGTATCAACAATAGTATTCTAAAGTCCTTTAATTGCATCGTTAAAAGGTAAAATCCAGTTTTTGTGTTGGAAAGATTCATATTCTTTGGCGAGATTTATTTTTGGGTCAATGTAGGGTTTGCTCAATCGTCCGTTGAGGGCAACGTAGCTTTCTACTCGAACTTCGGGATCATTGACCCCTTGTTCTTTGTAAAAATCGTGTAAAAAATGGGCGTATTCTAATATAAAATCAGGCTGAAAAGCCATTTGTTTCTCCTGAAAAGTGGTCAAAAAACAACCGTTATTGACCATTATTGTTTGGTGTGTCGTGGCATCAGTAACGGTAAATTGGGTATAACCTGCTTTTTCCATCAGCATAACCCGCCACGAAAATCGAAATCCTTCTTCTGTCCAAAACAGTTCGTCTTTGTACAATACATACCGAAAGGGGAATGCAATTTGGAACACCAAAAAACAAGTTATTACAGCTAATTTTGTTTTATAAATCAAGTCGAAATTTTGAATTTTTTCTTTTCCATTTTCAAAAATAGTGCTACTCAAAGAGAAGAATTTTGCAATGTATTCCAATACCTTTTTGTGAAACGAACTATCAAAAAACAACAAAGAAGATACAATCATTATGTATGGAAATACACCAATCGGGAATAGTATTTTTGTCAAAATATGAAAAACAACTACCAATACAAATGCGAAGATTCTAGTCCTTTTGTAAAGCAATAAAAAAGGAATGCTCAAATCGTAGATCATCCCTGTCCAGCTAAAAGCAAAATGCACCCAATTTTCGTTTAACAAAAACCCAATTATGGGTAAATCAGCATTATTGGGCAACCAAATTTTTAATGGCATCGCTTTGAATAGCCAATCCGAGTTGAGTTTGGCAAGTCCGGCATAAAAATAAACGATTCCTAATACTAGTTTTAAAATATCCGTAGTCCAGCGGGGAATTTTCTGGAACACTTTTTTAGAATTTTTATAGGCATCGACCGAAAAATAAGCATTTGCAGGAAGGAATATCAAAATAAAACTAACAATAGTAATAAAATAATAGTGATTCAAATAGGTGGTTTTGTCCATCAATTCGATATAGGTAAAACTCAAGAAAAAGCTAACAATAGCTGTTTTATATTGATAACCAATGGCAACAAACAAAGCCGAAATTCCGCAAATTATAAATAATAAGTAGGTATAAATTCCCAGTGGTTTAACCCACTCAAAACCATAATAGGTAAAATGAAATTGTGGTTTTATGTAGAAATCTTCGATCCAGCCATAACTCGCAAAACGAATCAGGCTAAATAGCATCATAAAACCAAACGCTAGCCTAAAAAAAGCTAGCGTTGAGGCTTGTGTATACGTATTCAGGTATTTTGAAATGCTGTGATTAATCGCCATCGCCATCTACATAATCAATTGTAATGTTTAAGGCTTGCATCATATCGAGTTTAGTGTAAACCACGTTTTGTTGCAAAGCGGTGTAAGCAGCAATCATTTTGGAATTATCAGTCGTTATTTGATCTGAAAAATTATTGCTCAATGCGTTATTCGAAGTCGTGATTGCTGCAAATTGTGTGTTGATGATGTCGCTTAATTTTTTCCCATCTCGAACGGCATTTACATAATCCAAATACGATTTTAAACTTGGTCCAGTAGTTGCACTATTGAAATATTTACCGTTAAAAAAATCTTGTTGGGCTTGCAAAGCTACCGTCAACAAGGCTTTAGAAATGTCTTTTTTATAGAATGCTTCTACTTTTTCAGGATATTTTACCCCTCCTGAAAACACTCCAGCAGGAATGCCTAATTTACCTGTACGAATGTCTTTCTCTAAATTTTTGACAAATAAATTGGTTGTTTTATTTACGGCACTCGTTACCGATGTACCACTATTAGCAATATAGGTGGCTCTGTATCCCGAATTCCAATCGGTTACTACTGCATCGGCATTGGCTTTTAGTTTGGCAATTACATCTGTTAGGTATTTTTTGTAATTGGTAGCCTTGGCATTCGATTTGTAAAATTCTATTGCCAAGACATCATTGGTACTCAATCCGTTGATTAAATAATCCAATCCTGGAAAACCTTGTTTATCAAATTGTGAAAGGAGAGACAAATTATAACTCCCACTAGCCACATTCGCTTCAATTCCTGCAGCATCTGTAGGGTAGGTATTGGCTGCCATATTGAGGTTTAATTCTTCGGTTTTGCCAAAATTATACAGCGATATATATTGATAGGCTTTGTAACTTTCTAACCAAGATGTTCTCAAAGTTTGCAAATTGGTTTCGGTTGGTGCTTTTGCAAATTCGTTGGCACTTACAGTCAATGTTTGCAGTTTGCTTTGATAATTGGTATAACTGGGAATGATTATGTTATCTGCCCAATTGGTCAAAAGTGCGGTTCGGTCAAAATTATTTTCACTTTTATCATCATCCCCACCATTGGAGGAACAGGCTACTAAAGCAAGAATAAAACCAAAAATTAGTGCTATTTTCTTCATTTTATCAAATTTTCATCAAAATTACAAAAGCAATTTATAATTATCTGTATTTGTTCTAAATTAATTTACAGTTGCGGCTTGAGCAACTGTAAAACCAAATTTAGTTGCTATCTGTGTTGATATAGCATCCAATTTTGCTCCCAAAGTATCGATTGCCCACAAACCATTTGTTCCGCTTAACATAGATGCCAACATAGTATCTACTTCTGCTTTTGTGAAATACGGATTGTTTGTACCTGGTTTATTGGTGTAACGCAATGCCATAATAAAGCCATACGCCTCTGATAATGCATGTAGCGATTTTGCTCCAGCATCTCCTGTTGCCAATTTTGCTTTACCTTCTTGCAAATAAAATACCGCTCTTACAGCCGAAGTTGTTGCAAGTTTTGCTTTTATGATGTCAATTTGAGCATCACGAACTTTATAATCGTTAGCTACTATAGCTGCTCTACCTTTGCGAAAAGCCAACTCGATATCAGCCTTAACGGAGTTGAAATCAGCATCTGCATTCACTTGATTGATATAACTACTCCAAAACTTGAAAACATTTGGAGTAACAGTTACGTTATCCGCACCATATACATAACCATAAGCTTCGTCCCAAGTATGTTCCATTGCAGTGTATGATTTACCAGACACCAAAGTTTTAGCAGTATTGTCTGCTTTATTAGTACTTTCGTCCAACTTGTTTAAACTTAAATAGTTATTAGCTATTTGATCCATAAAACAAGCCCCCATCATTCCTTTTAATAATACTTGTTGAGGCTCTAATCCATTTGCCGCAAATAATCTTTTGCTCGTTCCGTCTAAATATACTCCTGCTACACCCGCAGCAGCAGTTGCACCTTTACTGGCTGTATTTCCATTTTTGAATTGGGTTTCAAAAAGGTCACGAACAGCAACTTGTTCAACAGTTGATCCGCCACCAAGATATAAAGAAAAATAATCTTTTGAAGCTGCTGTCTTGTCTTTGAGCTGTTTTCCAGAAGCATTTAAACCAGTTCCAGCAAAACGATTGTTGGTGTTGTTATACATTTCAGACAGCACTGCGTTATCTACTATTGTTCCGTTTGTTGCTGCGGTTTTATAATAGTTCCCCATTTCGTCAAGCATCAATAAACGACTACTTTGACCTGAATAATCTACGGTTGTTGCTGCGTTTCTATCAAAAGTATAAGTAGCAGGAACGGTATAATTGAAAGTTTCTTCTGCCACTGCATCATCATCTTTAGAGCAAGATGTAAATGTGAGTGCCGTAATTGTTAATGCGTAAAGGGATAGTTTTTTAAAGTTCACAATAATTATTTGTTAAAGAGTTACTAATTTTTTACAAATGTAATTTAGAGAAATTTACAAAGCAATATTTATTTAGAACAATTAAAAACAATGTAAATTTGTGTATTTGAAATAACTAATGTTGATTTATATTATTTTTTCTTTTTATAGCACTAAATGCCTTCTATAAGTGAGGTTAAACCAAATACTATCTGCTGTATTTAGTTGTGTTATTACGTTAATATCCTTAAAAACAGTAACAAAAAAACTATAAAATGTTATTAATTATTTAAAACAATTATAAATAAAACTTGTCGGATTAACAAAACTTTATACTTTTGCTTAAATTTAATTATTCTAAATAAAAAAAATGCTTTATGAAAAATATACACACTAAATTGGCTTTGTTTGCCTTTGGAGCAATAACTTTGTTCGCTTGCAACAATAACGATAATGACAATACTGTAACCAAAAAACAAGTAATAGAAAACTATGCTAACATTGCTTTTGCTAATTATCAAAAGGCATACAATGATGCCGTTTTATTAGAAACTGCCATAACTACTTTTACAACAACGCCAACTGATGCTAACTTTACAGCTGCCAAAACCGCTTGGAAAACATCCAGAGAAAGTTACGGAACAACAGAGGGCTTCCGTTTTGCTAATGGACCAATTGACAATGAAGACCCAAAATTTGCAGAAGGACCAGAAGGATTTGTAAATTCTTGGCCATTGGATGAGAATTTTATTGATTATACTGATGGCGCTTCAACATCAGGAATTATAAATGACCCAGCAGGTTTTCCATCAATAACTAAAGATGTTTTAGTGGGAGAAAACGGAAAAGGAGATAACGAAAAATATGTAACTGTAGGCTATCACGCTATCGAATTTTTACTTTGGGGGCAGGATTTAACTTTGCCGTCTGCCAACAAACCCGGACAAAGACCTTATACAGATTATTTAACTACTGGAGGAACAGCAGCTAACCAAGCAAGAAGAGCTACTTATTTAAAAGTATGTGCTGATTTATTGACAGACCATTTATTAGAAGTAGTAAACCAATGGAAAGTGGGTGGAACGTATAGAACTGCTTTCTTGGCATTAAAAGAAGACGAAGCCATAAAGAATATCTACCTAGGAATTACAACTTTAGTTTCTGCCGAGTTACCAGAAGAGCGTATGGAAGTTGCCGTAGAAAATGCAGATCAGGAAGACGAGCATTCTTGTTTTAGTGACAATACACATAGAGATATTGCTTTGAACTTGCAAAGTGTAATCAATATTTATCAAGGAAAATACGGTTCTATAGATGGCGCATCGTTAGAGGATTTAGTAAAACAAGCCAACGCCGAATTTTATACAGCTACCAATACCTCTATAACTAGTGCTACGGCAAAAGTTACTACTATACTTACTCCTTTTGATTTAGCCATTTCAGGTGGAGAATCATCTGTAGAAGGTAAAAAAGTACTTGCTGCCGCTACGGAATTAAAAACATTAGGTGCTAATTTATTAGCAGGAGCTACCAAAATTGGTATTATTGTAAATAGCTAGAAAGCCTTAAAATAAGTTTAACTAAAGTGTCCTTACTACAAGGACACTTTTTTCTATTTAAAAATGAAAAATTGCATTAAAGGAATTTTGGTTTTATTGAGTGTACTTTTTTTTAGTTGCTCTAAAGATAACGACGACCAATACCTCCCACTTACAGCTGAAGAGGGCGAACAATATTCGGGTGGAGAAACTACTGTTTTTAATAGGTCTGAAGAAGCTTTTGGTTTTTCGGCTCTTAATCTAACTTTTGATGAGGGAAAAGAATTCGCAGTTGGCAATTCTTTTTTTAGACAAAATTGGGTGGTTGCACCTGCTTCTACAACAGCTAGAGATGGGATAGGACCTTTTTTTAATGCGATTTCCTGTTCCAGTTGTCATTTTAAAGACGGTCGGGGTAGAGCACCGCTGCTAGATGGCGAAACAGGTCACGGCTTATTACTTCGATTGAGTATTGCTGGATTGGATGCCACTGGAGCTAATTTGCCTGATCCTATTTATGGCGGACAGTTGCAAGACGGAGCAATTTTAGGACAAACTTTAGAGGGAAAAATTACAATTATATACCAACCCATAATCGAAACATTTGCCGATGGAACTACGGTGGTGCTACAAAAACCATCCTATCAAATTTCTAATTTGGGTTTTGGAGCCTTGGCTAGCAATCTTCAAATTTCGCCTAGAGTTGCCAATCAGGTCATCGGAATGGGGTTATTAGAAGCCATACCAGAAAGTACGTTACTTGGTTTTACGGATGAAAATGACACGAACAAAGACGGAATTTCGGGCAGGTTAAATTATGTACACGATGTAGCTTCCAATTCCAAAAAAATAGGTCGCTTTGGTTGGAAAGCCAATCAACCCAATGTGCGTCAGCAAGTTGCCGGAGCTTTTTTGGGCGATATGGGCATTACCACAAGTTTGTTCCCCAACGAAAACGCACCCTTTGGAGTCGATTTATCCTTAATTCCAAACGGTGGTACTCCCGAAATATCCGATATTAATTTTGAACGGGTAGTTTTCTATTCCAGTACGCTAGCCGTTCCCGCCAGACGAAATTACACTGACGAAAATGTATTGAAAGGCAAAAAAACATTCAACACCATTGGCTGTACCAGTTGCCATATACCCAAAATACAAACCGGAAACACACATACTATTGCCGCCTTAAACAATCAAACCATTCGCCCTTACACCGATTTGTTATTGCACGATATGGGAGCTGATTTAGCAGACAATACGCCCGATTTTAAAGCCACAGGTCAAGAATGGAGAACCCAGCCTTTATGGGGAATTGGACTGATTGAAACTGTAAACAATCATACTAACTTAATGCACGACGGGAGAGCCAAAAACGTTACAGAAGCTATCTTATGGCACGGTGGCGAAGCGAAAGTTGCTAAAGATAGATTTAAAAAATTGACATTAGCTGAAAGGAATGAATTATTAGCATTTATTAATTCTTTGTAAATGATGGAATTTACCCAATATAACACTCTCCAACCTCCACAAAATTTTTATTGGTTAAAGCGTAATCCCCAATTGATTTTCCTGTGGAAGCAAGGATTTTAGAGTATCATAAATTTGAAACTCTTTTCTCAACAGTCTAATTTTTAGATGTTTTTTGGATTGTTTTGGCTTCTATTAGTCTTTATGCAGTATTGAAAAAGCAAAAAAATAGTACTAATAATCGAAAACCCATTTAAAACAAAGAAGCCGTCTCATTATATATTTGTGACGGCTTCTTTTATTGTTTTTTTTATAATTATTTCAACTTACTTGGTATATATCCAAAATATTTTTTAAATGCTACCGTAAAGTGTTGTGGATTTTTATATCCAACTTCATAAGCAACTTCCGAAATATTCACACCTTTTTTTGAAAGGATTTCCTTTGCCTTTTCCATTCTAATACGGGTTAGATATTGAAATATAGGCTCACCATAAATGTGTTTAAAATTTCGATTTAATTTATTTCGATTTATTCCAACTTCAAGTGCCAATTCTTCGACGGTAATTGATGTTTGAATTTTTTTGTGTAGTATTGTTTCAACTCTAGTTATTTGTTCTTGTTCAATTCCGCTTAAATATACTAGTGAATTTATTTCTTCTTTATCATTGATTTTAGAAAACATATATTGAAATATCTTAATCATCTCCGATTCCCAATACACTAAATCTACTTCTTTCTTTTGTGAATTTTTAATTATATTTTCAATACTACTTTTCAAAACTTTGGGAATACTTTCTGATTGTTCCCACATTTTAAAAGGAATCTTTTCTCTTAATGCTATTCCAAAAGATCCACTTATTTTATGAAAATCATTTTTAAAAATTTTTCGTACAAAATCCTCTCCACATTCTATTTCTACAGTACTTCTTACTACTGGATGTAGCGTTAGTATGCCATCTATTTTAGGTAAATAAAAAAAATTGTATTGACCCTCTTCTATTACAATTGCTTTTTCATTTTGATTGGTTGGTTGGTAATCCATCTTTCCTCCAAGTTGGAAATGGATTTTAATAAATGGAAAATCTTGTTTGATGTCAATTATCAAGGGAGCTGTGAGATTAAAATCAGTTATTGACACAACTGCTCCGTCCAGAATAATCTGCTTATTTGCCATATTTTAAAGTCTTATATATTGAAAACGAATTTATTTTTTTTTGTATGAATAGTTTCCAATATGTCCAAATGCGTAGGGAATAATGCGTTTTGCGTTGGTTTTTATTGGTGCTGGTATCATAATTTTGTGTTTAATTTTTATTTAAACTAAATAAGAGCAAATATACATAAAACAAGCAGTTTTTTGTTTTATGTATTTGTTTTTTAAACCCTTGATTTGCATTTATAATGAATTCTAATAGAAAATACACTTTTATTATTTTTACAATTTTGTCGATTCAATTGTCATTTGCACAAAATAAAATTCAGAACGATTCCATTAAAAATAATTTGCTAAAAGAAATTGTTGTAAAAGGAAAGTCTAAATCGGAAATAGTAAGTGAGCAAGCCATAAAAGCAGATATAATTACTACAAAAAACATCCAAAACGAAGCATCAACACTTACCGAAATTATAAATAGAACTTCAGGAATCAGGGTAAGGCAAGTAGGTGGTTTGGGGTCTAATGCCAATGTGTTTATCAATGGTTTTCAAGGAAAAGCTGTCAAATATTTTAAAGACGGAATTCCGCTGGATTATCTAGGTTCAGGCTTTAATATCAATATCGTGCCTGTGGCTATTCTGGAAAGGGTTGAAATATATAAAGGAGTTTTGCCTACCTATTTGGGTGCCGATGCTATGGGAGGAGCTATTAATTTGGTTACAAAAAATAGTTCAAAAAACTATCTTGATGTTTCCTACGAAGTGGCTTCTTTTAACACCCATCGAGCTACGTTTAACACACTTTATAAAATCCCAGAGACTTCTTTTTTTGTTGGTTTGGATGGTTTTTATAATCATTCAGACAATAATTATAAAGTGGATGTAAAAATAGTTGACCCTTTTACCCGAAACTTAAAAGATGTAACTGTAAACCGATTTCACGACGATTTCACTAATTATTATGGAGAATTTTTTGGAGGAATTACTAATTCGAAATGGGCAGATTTGTTTAGAATTGGCATAACTTATTTTGATATAGATAAACAAGAACAACACGGAGCATCAATGGCAGAACCTTTTGGACAGGTGGTTACAAAGCAAAAATCGTTTGTACCAACACTATTGTATAAAAAGAAATTCTGGAATCAAAAAGCCGATTTTAGTCAGTTTTTGGCATTAAGCAAACTAAGCGCAACCCGAATAGATACTTGCCATTGCACTTATGACTGGAACGGTAACCGAATTGACAACCCAGCCCGACAAGGCGAAGCCGATTCTGATGGTTCTTTGTCGAATATTGATTTTAAAAATTTTATATCCAGAACATATTTTAGTTATTCCTTAAATCCTTCACAAAAAATAGATGCCAATTTGGTTTACACTACTTATGACCGAATAGGGAACGATCCTTTTGGCAGTCGCTATCTTTATTCTGGTCGTGATATTTTGACCGTTCCTGCGGGTTATGACAAATTGGTGGGAGCAGTTGGACTGGAATCCAAAATCAAAGAAAAGTTTAGCAATACTTTTATTCTAAAATATTATTATTTCAAAACTAATGGAACCGATGCGCTTTTTGCAAGTCCTACCGAAGAGCAAGTTAGTAATTCGAGTCATCGATTTGGTATTGCCGAGGCTATAAAATATAACCTAACCGAAAATTCATTTTTTAGAATTTCGGGAGAATATGCTACAAGACTGCCTGAAAATTCGGAGGTCTTTGGCGATGGATTGTTTGAAATGTCAAATTTTAACCTTAAACCTGAGCAAAGCATCAATCTCAATTTAGGCTATCGAACACAAAAAATACAACGCTATTTACTAGAGATTAATACTTTTTTCAGACGAGCTACCGATATTATTGTGCAAGTACCCACCAATGTAATTTTTCTTCAGCATCAAAATTTTGATAAAGTTAAAGGCTTTGGACTAGAAGCCGATGCCTCTATTAATTTAAAAAAATGGTTGATTTTTGGAATTAACTTTACCTATCAAGATCTTCGTTTGTTTGGCATTACTAATCCTAATGTCAAATTTTTAGAAGATTCAAGAGTTAGAAACACGCCTTACTTTTTTGGAGGAGCAAGTCTTAAAACCATTCACAGAAATGTCTTTATAGCTAACGATGCCCTGCAAGCGTATTGGTATTACAATTATGTAAACGAGTTCTACTTGGAACCCATACCTAAAAATAGAGAAGCAAAAGGTTTTTTGGGCATTGGAAGCAAAGCCAATATTGATTCAGAATTAGCAATCCCTAATCAAAACCTGCATACCATTGGACTTAATTATGCCCTTAACAATGATAGGCAAAGTTTTGGTATAGAAGTAAAAAACCTATTTGACGCCAATCTTTATGACAATTTTAAGATTCAAAAAGCAGGACGGAGCCTCCATTTTAAAGCAAGATTTTCAATTTTTTAAATATTTTATAACAATCAATAATCAAATAATGAAAAAAACAATTCTTAAATTTTCAATCGCTTGCCTAGCAAGTCTTATTCTATTTTCAGCTTGTAGTAAAGACGATGATCAAGCCACAACAGCAGATACTTCCAATTTTGTAGTTGTTTCTGCCTTAATCACATCTCCATATTCAGGCTATATAACTTCATTTGGTTCTACAATGCCCAGTGGTACAATCTCAAATGTAAAAGGGACTTCAAAACAAGCACAATGGCTGGTAGGTATTCGCCAATTTGGAAAATATATTTATAGATTTCATAACGCATCAGGCGAAAGAGGTATCACAAAATATAGTGTAGATGCTACTACTCAAACCTTTAAAGAAGAAGGTTATATTGCAACCGACAAAAGTATTTTTGGGTCTGGCCAACACGTAATTGTAAACGAAACAACGGGTTTTTATTTTGACCCAGCACTCGGATTACTAAAAATTCAAAAATTCAATCCAACCACAATGCAACGTACAGGAGAGTTTGATTTTACTGCTAAACTTCAAGATGCCACTAAAGAATTTGTTAGCCTTGGTCAAACTATGATGATGGTAAAAGAAGGAAAACTTTATGCCAATATTCACTATGGTACAACTGCCAGAAAAGGTTATCTTGATTCTAAAGACGGTATTATTCGATTGGCAGTGATTGATATTGCCACTGGAAATCTGGATAAAACAATAACTTTCGACACTGGCAACAAAATTGTACAAACGGGTTGGTTTTTTGAGAATCCAATGTGGGATTTAGGCGATGATGGTCATCTTTATTTCTGCGATATGGCTGGTATTGGGTCAGGTGGATCTAGCTTACACCGTATCAAAAAAGGAGAAACAGAAATCGATGCTAATTGGATTGTAAAAATGGATGATATTACCAAAAATGGATTCTTTCATAACATTTTAGTTCGCAATGGTAAGATTTATACTCGTATTCCAAACGAAGGTATAAAACCTGATTTCTCGAATATTGGTGGCGAAATTTGGGAATATAGCACTATTGATGTAAACACAAAGACGGTTCAAAAAATTACAGGTACACCCATTGTATCATTCAACGGAAATGCTAATGCAATTGTAGAAATAGACAAACAAATTTATTTGATGGTCGAAAACAAAACCCAAAAAATAAATGGTTTCTTTAAAGTAAACGGCACAACTGCAACCCAATCTTTTCAGGTTTCTGAAGGTGGCAGTATTTGTGGTTTCGCAAAATTATAATAACTATGATTTGGGATACTTTTTTAGTATCCCTTTTTATTTACAGACACTTTTTCAAAATAAAAATTAGCCAATTAAAAAATATCAAAATGAATAACAATAACACCATGAAAATCAGTTTCTTTTGGGCATTAATAGTCCTAGGTCTCAATTTTCATACACAATACGAACTTCGAGGATTGTTTTTTGGAGAAGAAATCAAAATAGCAGGAGCAACAGGTAATATGCCATATTCTTTGCACTATTTCACTTTGTTAGTAAACATAGTGCCATTATTTTTTAGTCTTTTGACACTCTATTTAAACCATAAAGTTTTTAAAATAATCTCGTTGCTTTATGCCAGTTTATTTTGCCTATTGAATGGTTTTCACTTTATTTCTACAGCTATCGAAAGTTTATCCGATTTATCGCAAATTGGTTTACTCGGTTTTGTTTTAGTTTCTAATGTTTTATTAGTGCTTGAATTGTTCAAATGGTATAAAAATGATGTTCTAGCATTATAATTTGCATAAGTCAGTATATTTTATAAGTCAGTATATTTTAAAAGTTATCCAATATAACCCAGTTTTACACTTTATCATTTTATTTTACCGTTGTGTTGGCAACGAATAGATGATTTTTTTTTAGCTGGGTTATGTTTTTCATAAATTCCTGTTACTCCCCAATCTCCACATAATTCTTATCCGTTTCATAAAGCGTAATCGCCAATTGATTTTCTTGTGGAAGCAAGGGTTTCACGATACCATAAATTACCCATGCAAAATTTTCGGTAGAGGCTATTTTGTCTTTGAATTCGGGACAATCAAGGTTTAGGTTTTTATGGTCAAAACGGGTTTCGATTTCGTTTTTTATAATAGTTCCCAAGACTTTCATATCCATTACATAACCTGTTTCGGGATTAATTTCTCCTGTTATTTTTACAATAAGCCTAAAGTTATGTCCGTGATAATAGCGTTGTTGCATATTCCGAATATTTCTTTGTTTTTTGGGTCAGACCAATTGAGACTGTGCATTCGTGACAGGCATTAAAATGGGCTTCTCTGCAAATGGTAGTTGTCATTGTTTTACTTTTACTCGAACAAATCGATACAATATTGAATTACTTCAAAAATAGCTTTAGGCAAGGCTCTATGGTACTGGGCTTTAAAGGTAGATTTACAATTAAGTTTTGGTCTCTAATACCCACTTTATGTAGTGATAAAATGGCGGTAGGCACATGATACAAACTTTCTTTTCCCATCAGTTCGCCAAAACCGAGAGCATTTTCTGGCAGGCTTTTTCGGTGGCTTCGGGTCTAATGTCACGCAATGCAGGCCCTTTGACTCCGGTGGTAAAAATCAGACTATAGTTTTCGTCATCGGATAGTACTATTAATTTTTCGAGTATTAAGTCTCCTTCATCGGGCACTAAACAATAACGAAAGTCACAATTATCAAAAGTGTAATTATCAACAACTTTCCTGATTTCCTCCCCAGATAGGTCTTCGTAAACATCTTTGCTGGCGGGGTCTGACACAGTAAGAATTCTAATTTTTATTTTCTTCATTTTAGTTTTATCTATTTTTAAAATAGCAGGTTTAAGGATTCGTTCTATGGTTTTCATTTCCAATTCTTTTCCGATAAATACCAATTGGCACTTGCTTTTTTCCTGATTATTGGCTAGTTCTATAAAGACTGATTTTTCCACTGTCTGTAATAAAGCTACAAGATATTCCTTTTCAGAAAAAAGTATCTTAATTAGAAGAGATCCTATCGAATAAAAAAATGAAAAACTAAAAATCAAAGATTAGAAACAGCCTATATATAAGTGGCATCAAAAAAATATTTTCAAGAACAATGCAGTTACACTGAGTTACGCTTCAAATATTTATTAAAAAGCTAACCTCATTTGTATTTAGCTACAATTGAGTAAATCCATTAACTATCAACCTAAATTAATTCAAAAACATCTTTTTCTGAACAAAAAAATTACTTTTGAAATCCATACAAAATTATATTTGATTATGATTCTATAGAGAAAATCAGGATTAGCATTTAAAAATCATTTTTTGTAACCAGAAATAATCCTAAATATTTATTTTTGACGTTTTATAAATATGCTCTAACAATATATAAAATAGAAATACTCTAATAATATTCATATGTTCGCTTGTCTTTTCTTAATAAATATTATTATAAAGCTAGGCTACTTTTTACACCAAGATTATGTTTAGCATTTTGTATTATTCTACTCTCCTAAAAAAATGAAAAAATAAGTTTTTTTTCTTACAAAATATATAAGAGATTATTTTTTTATTTATAATGTTAAGACGATAAATTAGCTTTTCTTTTTAAAGTATCATTGTGCTTTTTTATAAAACCAAACCTTACTTTACCTAAACAGTACATTGTTTTTGCCAGAAAAATATAATTCATTACATTCGCAATCCATTAAATATAAAGCTCTTGAAAACAAAAAAACGTTAAAATGACAAAGTTTATATTTTTAAATAGAATTTATTTTGTCATATTATTTTCTATAGTTACAAACCAAAATTATGCCCAAACAATAAGCCTAAAAGAAGGCCAAAAATACCCATATAACTTAACTAATTCTGTATCAACATTTAAAGATTCAACAGCCAGTTTAGGTTTAAGAGAGGTTCAAAAACAAATTTTCACTAAAACAAAAAAAGAATATCTTAGTTTTCCTTTTTCTAATGCTGTTTATTGGATAAAATTTAAAATTAAGAACAACTCTTCGACACATAGACAAGAGTTATTTTTACTATGGGCGAACCCATTAGTGGAACAACTTGATTTTTATATTTCTAATTCTTCCCAAAAAAAATATTTTCATAAAACACAAAAAATTATTACATCTGAGAGAGAGAAAACATTGATAGACGAATACCCTAAATTCCCTATTACATTAGAATCCAACCAATCTAAAAGTATTTTTATAAAAGTTAGTAGCAAACGGGGACATTTTGCAATGGTACGGCTTTATTCAAAACAGGCTTATTATTTTTCTCGTATTGATAATTGTACTACCCAAGGCTTGTTAAATGGGTTAATTATTTTTAGACTTTTTTTAATTTTCACTCTTAGCTTTTTTGTAATTAAAGAATTGGATTTTAGGTTATATTCAGTAATTATTGTTTTTAAAACTTTAGCTTATTGGGGGTATACTAATATAGCAGGTCCTTTATTTACAAACAATCCGGAACTAGCAGTCAAAATAAATTTTTTATGTTACAGTAATTTCTCAACTGGTGTTGCCATTTTTCTATTGTATGCTGTGGACATTAAAAAAATATCAAGTTCGGTGAAACGATTTATTTTAATTTCAATTTTCGTTTCGTTATTTCTGAATGTTATGACTTTTTTTGATTATCAATGGTATTGGCTCAAAGGAGGAATTTATAATGTCGTTTTATCTTGTATTTATTTTCTTGTTTTAATTATCTATTGTCTTTACAAAAAAATGCTGATTGACATTTATTATGCAATACCAATCATTTTAGGATTAATTGGCACCACTCTACTCTATTTTCCACTTACCGGATGGATAGAGTATTTCCCATTTTACGGCTTATCATATGCTCTTTTTACCATTGAAATCATTGTTTTTATATTTTTCTTAGGTAGAATCATTAAAAAATCAGAACAGAAAAAAGTATTTTCGGAGAAACAATTACAACTAAAACAATTACAAAACAAGCAACTTCAAGAACTTGATGACTTAAAAACAAGATTTTTCACCAACATTTCCCATGAATTCCGCACTCCACTTACCTTATTGGTAGGTCCTGTTGACGATTTGCAAAAGAAATACCCTAACGAAAGTATTCTGAAAATAATGCAGCGTAACTTAAGCAGATTGCAAAATTTGATCAATCAAATACTCGAAATCTCAAAACTCGAAGCTGGAGAGATGGGGATTCAAAGAGAAAAAGCAGATGTCGTTTTATTTTTACAGCAACTAATAGGATCTTTCGAATCGTTAGCACAAGATAAAAGTATTGTTTTTAATCTATCTATAAGCCAAAAACAAGAGTTCGGTTATTTCGATTTGGACAAACTAGAAAAAATAATTGTCAACTTACTATCAAATGCTTTTAAATTCACACCAAAAAATGGAAGGATTACAGTAACGATTCTGTTTGATACTTTTAGCTTTTCATCAATGAACAAACACAAAACTGAGCGCAGTCTAGAAATAATCATCGAAGATTCAGGCATTGGAATACCTCAGGAAAGATTACCCTATATCTTTAATAGATTTTATCAGATTGATGATTCTAATCAACGTTTACATGAAGGAACAGGTATTGGTCTGGCACTTGTAAAAGAATTGATGGATGTATTAAAAGGAACTATTAAGGTAGAGAGCAAAGTGAATAAAGGTACTCGTTTTTCCTTAAACTTGCCCTACGAACATTTAGACACACCTACAAATTATGTGCATACTTACAAAGTAAGCACTAATTTACTACCCCATTTTGAAATAGGCAAACCAGATTCAGAAAATCAGCAAAATAATAATGATGATGCAAAAATTATGCTCATCATAGAAGATAATCCGGATTTGCGTTTTTATATAGCTTCTATTTTCGAAAACCAATACCAATTGATTATGGCAGCAGATGGTGAAGAAGGATTAATAAAAGCAATTGAATTTGTTCCAGACATTATAATTTCTGATTTGATGATGCCAAAATTAGATGGATTGTTTTTTTGCTATAAACTTAAAAATGATGAAAGAATTAGCCATATTCCTGTAATTTTACTTACGGCAAAAGCAACTGTAGACGATAAATTAATGGGGCTACAACAGGGTGCCGATGATTATTTATCAAAACCTTTTAATAAAGAAGAACTAATCTTGAGGGTCAACAATTTAGTTCAGCAAAGACAATTATTGCGAGAGAAATATACCACCCAAAGCATTGTAATTAATCCCGAAATAGTCATAGTGCCCGAACCCACAATAGAGGATTTGTTTATCGAAAAAGCACAAACTATTATCGACAACTATCTGGATCAGAGCGAATTTGACGCCGCTACTTTTGCCAGAGAAATGAAGCTGACTTCTGTGCAATTGCGTAGAAAATTAAAAGCCATTACCAACCAAACTACTAACGAGTTTGTAAGAAACTATCGTTTAGAGAAAGCTTCTGAAATGCTCAAAAAAGGTAACAAAACCGTCTCACAAATTGCATTCGAAGTGGGCTTTGAGAGTCTGCCGTATTTCTCTAAAGTATTTCAGGAGAAGTTTGGGAAGACGGCTTCAGAGTGGCGGTAGCTATAATTTAGACAACTGATAATTTCCATCTTTACGAGGAACAAACCAATGACTCTAAAAAAAGTAACAAAATATAAATGTTTTGTTCTACGCAAATTAGAACGATTGATTTTTCAGGAAGCTATATTAACTATAAAATTCATTAATAATGAACGTATTAGTTTTAAAAAACTATTAATTAGTACAAAAAATTTGTTTTGAGGAATAAAAAGTTTAAAACAAGGAACGAAATAATAATTATTTAAAAAAAGCGGCTATTTCAATTTGAGACAGTCGCTTTTTTTGTCAAAATGAGGAATAGAAAGTATTTTTTGGAGAATAACATTGGGAAGGTTTTCTTATAAATTTGTAAGGCTATTCGTAATCAAAAATCGATTGATTACGAATCTAATTAAATATAAATAATTAATTAAAACACCAACAAATGAAAAAACATTCTGTTACAATTAACAAAATTACGTGTAATTCTGCTTCAGAAATTGGACACGACGAAGTCTATTTAAAATACCAAAGTGATGCAGGAGTTACTTTTAGGATACCTAAAAACAGAGACGACTCCGAATCCATGAAAAGTGGCAATACTTGGGTTCCTGTATTATTAGACCCTAATGGAAGCCAAATCCCACTGACAATATATTTTGATTACGAGGCACTTGTAACCTTGTGGGATAAAGATGAAACAAATTTGTATATCAATGATACTTATTTACAAAGCTATGATTTTAGACCTGGATCGGGATCGGGACAAGTTAGGCTAAGCAATCTTAATGGTCAAAATTACAGTATTGAGTACACTTACAACAAATAAAAAATCATTTAATAATTTAAAAAATACTATCCAATGAACAAACAATTAATAGCCGATTTGGCTCCTTTTATAGAAAATTACGATAAAACAAAACAACCTTTAGGACAGGTATTTAGACAAAACAATACTATAACTATAACCGAGAAAGAGCTGTTTATTGAAGCCTTTAAAGCTTGGAAAGCCTATCAAGCGTCAGCCGATGGTCTGGAGTTAAACCTCTTAATTAGTGAATCTAACTTGCTTGGAATTCAACAAAAACTAAAATCAATATTTGACAATAAAGTGTTTGATTCACTTAAAAAATTATTAGACATCACTGGGCTAGATGCAGGTAGTTTTTCTATTGGTCTTAATATTGAAGCCGAATTGGTTTTTGGTTTTACAGCAACAATAGGTCTAGCAATAGGAGTAGGAATTAACAAAGGAGTATCTTCTTCCGAGTTTATTTCGGTTGAACTAACCGAAGGAATAGACGAAGGAGTCCTTTTAGGTGTGCATTTTGGACTTTGGTCTAATGCTCCTGCCGATTTAGGAGGTTTTTCACTAGCCACAGAAGTTGAATTAGGATTTGCTTCAGAAATTGCCACAAAAATAGTTTATGCAAAAAGAGGTTCTAATAAAACATTAGGAGTTACAGCAGAGATAGGTGCTCGTGAAGAAAATGGAGTGAACGAGCAAGAGAGTTACACTATTGTTCTAGATTCTCAATATTTAGAGGGATTTAGTCGAACTTATCAACCCGTAAAAAACAATTTATTGATTATAGAATCCATAAAATGTATTCATCCAAAAAATGATGGTGGAGGAAATGAGAATGAGATTTATTTTACATTCAAAGCCGATGAAACAATCACTCCATATCGCTATCCAACATACGACTATATGTCTGTAAAAGAAGGCTATACTTGGAATTGCGGACGATCTATTTGGTTTGACAATACTATAGAAATTAAGCTTTATGATGATGATGGAAATGGATTAAACGGTAGTGACGAAATAACTAAAAACCCTATTAAAATAAATATTTCAGACTTTGTGTCAATCAATTCATCTAAAATTTACATTATTGATTATAAGGATGGTTTAGATCATATAGAATACGAGATTACCACAACCTTAATTGCAAGTAATGTAAATCACAAATAATTGGTTTTATTTTTTGTCTAATTAATGAAATTCAAAAAAATAGATTTGGCAACTTCTTACAAGTTGTCAAATCTATTATCTATTTCTGGACATCCATAAATTTTACAAAAAACCCGCAAAATAAGCCCTCCAATTCCCATTCTGTCCAAAAAAAGGAACAGAAAGTCCATTTTGAGGAAAGCAATACCTTGTTTTTTGACCGAATTTTGTCGCGATTAAAAAACAAAAATATTTATGAAATTATCTGTACTCTTTTTTCTATCCTCCTTACTTGGTTTTGCACAATACACCGCTATTCCCGATATTAATTTTGAAAACAAATTGATTGCCTTGGGCATTGATTTAGGGGTTGCTGACGGACAGGTTTTGACCACAAAAATTAACACTATAACAGCATTGGATGTTTCCTCCAGTTCTATAACTAATTTAGCGGGTATTGAGGGGTTTGTGTCTCTTAAAACTTTGTATTGTTATAATAATAAATTAACTACTTTGGATGTTTCTAAAAATACTGCTTTGCTTGATTTTTCTTGCGACACCAATCAATTAACAACTTTAGATATTTCTAAAAATACCGCTTTGACGATATTATCCTGTAACGAAAATAAATTAACCAGTTTAAACATCGCAACAAATACCAAACTCAATAAATTTTATTGTTTTTCCAATCAATTGACAACTTTGGATGTTTCTAAAAACATCGATTTGAACTTATTATCCTGTAGCCAAAATAAATTAACCAGTTTAAACATTGCAACAAATACTAAACTCAACACGTTTTATTGCTTTTCCAATCAATTGACAACTTTGGATGTTTCTAAAAACACCGCTTTGCTTAATTTTTCTTGCGACACCAATCAATTAGCAACTTTGGATGTTTCTAAAAACACCGCTTTGACGATATTATCCTGTAACGAAAATAAATTAACCAGTTTAAACATTGCAACAAATACCAAACTCAACAAGTTTTATTGCTTTTCTAATCAATTGACAACTTTGGATGTTTCTAAAAACATCGACTTGACCATATTATCCTGTAGCCAAAATAAATTAACCAGTTTAAACATTACAACAAATACTAAACTCAACAAGTTACATTGCTTTTCCAATCAATTGACTACTTTAGATGTTTCTAAAAACACTGCTTTGACCGTTCTGGATTGTTATATAAATAAATTAACTGCATTAGATGTTACTAAAAACACCAGTTTAATTACATTTAACTGTGAAGGCAATGAATTGACGGCTTTGGATCTCTCTAAAAACACCAGTTTAGAGAATTTTTATTGCCCCAATAACAAATTAAGTAATTTAAACGTTTCTAAAAACACCGCTTTAATTGCATTATATTGTAATTCTAATTTGTTAAGCAGTTTAAATATAAAAAACGGAAACAACACCATACTTACCTACTTTGACGCCACCAAAAACTCCAATTTAAGCTGCATTCAAGTAGATGATGCGGCGTATTCCAACACTAATTGGAGTACCCAAAAAGATGCTACGGCAACCTACAACACCGCCTGTTCTAATTTAGGAGTACCAGAAACTGTTTTCGAAAAAATGAGCCTCTACCCCAATCCAACCCAAGGCGAATTGCATATCGACCATATTGTTTTAGAAAAAGCAACGCTTTATGATGCCTCAGGAAAACTTTTGAAAACAACAAAATTTACATCCGCAACCCAATCCAACACCCTCAATATGGAAGCATTCTCAAAAGGGATGTACTACCTCTTTTTGGAAAGCGAAGGAACGCATACAGTCAAAAAAATTGTAGTAGAATAATCTAGAAGCAAACAGGAAAATACCATTGTTGTTTTGCCACAAAATCCTGTCTTGACTAGACCTCCTTCGGCGTGGTGGGGCAAGGACAACCCAATTTGTCCAAAATGAGGAACAGAAAGTCCATTTTGAGATAACACTTGCTTCTTGTTTTGATGCAATTTTGTAACCAGAATTCAGACCGTTTAGCCTGTCAGGGTTCAAAACCCTGACAGGCTAAAGAAACAATTAACAACGGTTTTTCTGAACAAAATACCAAGGGCAAGCCAATAAAATGTTCTTATACTAGTTTTTTTAGGTTTTAGAACATTTGTACAATAAAAAAGTTTTTGGAAACTGTAATTATGCAAAAAAATAAAAAGACATACCATACCCAACTATAAATACTCGTATATGAAAAAACTTTACATCTTATTATTCCTTTTGGTTGCTTTGGCACAAATGCAGGCGCAATGCTTGTCGTTGGCAACACCTTATAATAGCGACAACTCGAATAAAGGAGTTATGTTCAATATTGTAACGGGTGCTACACCAATTACAATTACCAGTTTTGATATGAATTTGATTGGTACTAACACGGGTATTTTTGAAATATATTACAAATCGGGTACTTATGTTGGGTCAGAATCTAATGGTGCGGCCTGGACTCTTGCCGGAAGTGCATCTGCAACTAGTTTAGGAACAAATCAATCAACACCCATTCCTTTGGCTTTGAGTATTCCTATTCCTGCCAATACCACTTACGCATTTTATATTACAAACAATAATCCTATTATACCTGCCGGAGTGCGCTACACCAATGGCACTTATACCACTTTGGCATCAGACGCCTATATGAGTATTGCTGGCGGAATAGGCAAAGCCTACCCTTTTGGACAAACTTTTATTGATCGAAGAGTAAATTGCACACCGCATTATTATATTAATTCGAACGCTTGCCTACCCGAAATTAACCTGAAAGGCAACAGCGTTTCGATTGTGAGTGGAGATGCAACTCCGAGTGCCGCCGACCATACCGATTTTGGTTCTGTAGATCTAGCATCAGGAACGCAAGCACGTACTTTTACAATTGAAAACACAGGGGTTATAGGTTTAAGCCTAACCGGCACTCCAAAAGTAGCCATCAGCGGAACCAATGCAGCCGATTTTACAGTAACAACCCAACCTACAAGCCCGATAAACACCTCGGGAAGCACAACTTTTATAGTTACTTTCGATCCATCGGCAGCAGGAACCCGAACCGCAACCGTTTCTATTGCCAATAATGATACGGACGAAAACCTCTATACATTTGCTATTCAAGGAACAGCTACTTTATCTAGCAATCCTTTCATCACGCGTTGGGATTTGTCTAAAGCAGGGTCTGGTACAAACGAAATTAGTTTTGGTGCATCTACCGTGGGCAACGTGCATTACACCTGGCAACAAGTAGGTGGCGGTGGTGCAACTGGTTCGGGTATGTTTTCGGGTTCGTCGGCTGTAATTACGGGTTTGCCTACATACGCCATTATCGATTTGAGCATTGATAAAACCAATTTTAGACAAATAGCAATCTCTAATGGCACAAGCAAACTGCGGTTAGCAGATATAAAACAATGGGGCGGTGTAGCCTGGACATCGATGCAAGCTGCTTTTTATGGCTGTAGCAATTTGACTATTTCGGCAGCAGACATTCCAAATTTGAGCAGCGTAACCTCTATGGAAAGTATGTTTAACAATTGCAGTAAGTTGAATGCTCCTGCCAATATCAATAGTTGGAATGTAGCCAATGTAAGCAGTATGAAAGATATGTTTTATCAAGCTACAGCTTTCAATCAAGATATAAGCAATTGGAATGTGTCTGCGGTTACCAATATGAGTTCTATGTTTACCAAAGCAAGTGCTTTTAATCAAAATATTGGTGGTTGGAATATTGCGGCGGTTACAGATATGAATACGATGCTAAAAGAAGCGACCGATTTTAATCAAAGTTTGGCCGCTTGGGGAAGCAAGTTTAATACCAATGTTAGTATCGCCAATTTATTAGACGTAAGTGGTCTTAACCTTGCCAATTATGATGCTACCTTAATTGGTTTTCAATCGGGCAGCGTTACTGGCAAATCCTTGGGTGCATCTGGATTACAATATTGTGCTGCAACGGCAGAAAGAACCAATCTTATTTTGCCCACAACTAGCGGAGGCAAGGGTTGGTCTATTACTGGCGACAATGTTAGCAGTGGATGCGTTTCGGAAATCAACATTAAAGGAAATGGCAACACGATTCTACATAATGACAACAACCCAACTACTACCAACCACACCGATTTTGGTTCGATAGCTTTTACTTCGGGTACTATTGCACGAACTTTTACTATCGAAAATACAGCAATTGCTCCTTTGAACTTATCGGGCACTCCAAAAGTAGCTATTACTGGTGCAAATGCAGGAGATTTTACAATAACAACCCAGCCTAGTTCTCCAATAGCTCCTACCACAGGAACAACTACTTTTGTGGTTACTTTTGATCCACCAACAGTAGGCTTGCGTACTGCAACTATTTCTATTGCCAATACGGATACCAACGAGAACCCTTATACGTTTGCTATACAAGGCACAGGTACAGGTGTTTGCACACAAGTTGCCACCGCTACCGATAATATGACTTGGAACGGAATTGCAAACACTGACTGGAGTAATCCTTGCAACTGGACACCTAATGGTGTGCCAACGGCGACCAACCCAATAATCATAGATAATGTAGCCAACGACCCTATTGTATCAACTACTGCCGTTGCCAAAAATATTTTTCTAAATACCGCATCTATTTTAACAATAAGTAGCACCGGAAATTTAACTATAACCGAAACATCTCCAAGTGCTAGTGCTATAGATGGCATTGGTATTTATCCTAATGCAACCCTAACAAATAATGGTAATTTAACCATTAGTTCTAACAATTATGGTCTAAATTTGAATAGAGCTAATGCAACATTTACAAATAATGGAACAACGGTTGTTAATAGCCCGCAAGGACTAATTCTTTACAACAACAACCAAACTTTTACCAATTCGGGAACAATAACTTTCAATACAACAGGAATAGGGATTAATTTCATACCGGGTTACACTGGCTATTCAGTTGTTAATAGCGGAACAATCAATCTTACCGCTGGATCGGGAATTTCTAATGTAACTGGGGGTACAATTTCCAACTTAGCTTGCGGAAAAATTATAATGACTGCTGGAGATTATGAAAATGGGGGTACAACCACCAACGCAGGACTTATTCAAATAACCAATGCTTTAACCAATACAGGCACATTTACCAACAATGGCATTTTAAATTATGGTAGCAAAACAGGTACTATTAACAATGCTGGCGGTGGTTCTGTACTTGTTAATAATGCACAAACGCCTATTTTTACCTATGGCGGTATATTTAATGGCACCATCGATGGTATTTTTAGCAATGCCACCGCTACGACATCGGCAGGGACATTTACGGCTCCTAATACTTTTGTACCCTTGGGAGCATTGCCTACTGTTTCGCAAACATTGTATGCCAAAATCACCCCTAGCGGAGGAAGCTGTAGTTATGTAGTGCCTTTTATATACAATAACTTTAAATCATTTATTACCACCTGGAAAACCGATAATTTGAGTACAGGTTCTACTAACGCTACATCGATAAGGATTCCTACTACTGGCACAGGCTATAACTATGATGTGGACTGGAATAACGACGGCTTTTTTGAACAAACAGGAATTACAAGCAGCGTAACCCACGATTACGGCACAGCAGGCACTTATACCGTAGCCATTCGAGGCACTTTTCCTAGAATTTATTTTGCTGGAGGCGGTGATAGAAACAAAATACGCAACATAGACCAATGGGGTAACATTGCTTGGACTAGTATGAATAGAGCCTTTTATGGTTGTACCAATTTGAACAGTACCGCTATAGATGCACCCAATTTGTCGGGGGTTACAGATATGGGTTATATGTTTCGAAATGCCACCGCTTTCAATCAAAATATTGATTCTTGGAATGTGGAGACTGTTACCGATATGTATGGTATGTTTACTGGAGCTACGGCTTTCAATCAAGATATTAATTCTTGGAATGTAGCCAATGTTATCAATATGAGTGATATGTTTAATACTGCCACAGCTTTCAATGGTAACATTAGCTCTTGGAATGTAGCAAAAGTTACGGATATGAGCAGTATGTTTACTGGAGCTACGGCTTTCAATCAAAACATTGGCTCTTGGAATGTAGAGAAAGTTACCAGTATGAATAATATGCTTCGAAATACCACCGCTTTCAATCAAAACATTGGTTCTTGGAATGTAGAGAAAGTTAACAGTATGAGTTTTATGTTTTCTGGAGCCACAGCTTTCAATCAAAACATTGGCTCTTGGAACGTTGCGAATGTTACCGATATGAGCTTTATGTTTTCTGAAACAAAGGCTTTCAACCAAAACATTGGCTCTTGGAATGTAGGGAAAGTTATTAATATGGCTGAGATGTTTTATAGAGCCACGGCTTTCAATCAAAACCTTAATTCTTGGGATGTATCCAATGTTACCGATATGAAAAGTATGTTTTATGGAGCCACCGCTTTCAATCAAAACATTGGTTCTTGGAATGTGGGGGCTGTTGAGAAGATGGGTTTTATGTTTTATGAAGCTACGGCTTTCAATCAAAGTCTAGCCCCTTGGGGAACAAAATTTAATACTGCGGTTATTTTGAATAGTATGCTAAACAATTGCGGTATGGACGTAGCCAACTACGATGCCACACTAACTGGTTTTAATGCAGGTACTATAACAGGCAAAACATTAGGAGCAACAAACTTAAAATACTGTGCCTCGGTAGCCGATAGAGCCAATTTGGTTCAATCAATAGCTACAGGAGGTAAAGGTTGGACTATTACTGGCGATGCCTTGAGTGCTACTTGTGTACCCGAAATTAACATTACAGGCAATACCACAACTATTGCCAATAACAATACCACACCAACCCTTGCCGACCATAGCGATTTTGGTTCGACAGATGTCGCTTCAGGCACTATTGCAAGAACTTTTACTATTGAAAATACAGGAGCTGATGCTTTAAATCTAAACGGAACGCCACTAGTAACCATCAGCGGAAGCAATGCGAGCGATTTTACAGTAACCACACAACCAACAAGCCCAATAAATGCTTTTGGAAGCACTACTTTTGTAGTTACTTTCGATCCATCGGCATTAGGCACACGCACAGCAACCGTTTCTATTGCCAACGATGATGCCGATGAAGGCAGTTATACGTTTGCTATACAAGGTACAGCTACTTTATCTAGCAATCCTTTCATCACGCGTTGGGATTTGTCTAAAACAGGAACTGGTGCAAACGAAATTAGTTTTGGCATAGAAACTTCAGGTACTGTACACTACACTTGGCAAGAAGTGGGCGGCGGCGGTGCAATAGGTTCGGGTTCTTTTACAGGCTCATCGGCTACAATAACGGGCTTACCTACAAATGGTAGTATCGATTTAAGCATTGACAAAACCAATTTTCAGCATATTGTCATTAATAATGATTTAGACAACCTACGTTTAACCGATATAAAACAATGGGGTGCTGTGGCTTGGACATCTATGGAAGATGCTTTTTTTGGTTGCAACAATTTGAATAGTACAGCTACAGATATTCCTAATTTAGCAGCAGTTACCAATATGAGGTTTATGTTTGCCGACTGTATTGCACTTAATGGTCCTGCAAATATAAATAGTTGGGATGTTAGTTCTGTAATCGATATGTATGCTATGTTTTCTGGAGCTACGGCTTTCAATCAAAACATTACTTCTTGGAATGTGGGTGCTGTTTCTGATATGAGTGTTATGTTTAGTAATGCCAAAGCTTTCGATCAAAACATTGGCTCTTGGAATGTAGGGAATGTTACAGATATGAGATCTATGTTTGAAGGAGCAACGGCTTTTAATCAAAACATTGGTTCTTGGGATGTGAAGAAAGTTACCAATATGAGATCTATGTTTCAAGGAGCAACAGCTTTTAATCAAAACATTACTTCTTGGAATGTGAAGAAAGTTACCAATATGAGATCTATGTTTAAAGAAGCGACGGCTTTTAATCAAAACATTAGTTCTTGGGATGTAGCCGATGTTACCAATATGGGTTCTATGTTTCAAGGAGCAACAGCTTTTAATCAAAACATTACTTCTTGGAATATAGGAAAGGTTACCAATATGTTTGAAATGTTTCAAGATGCTACGGCTTTCAATCAAAGTCTAGCCTCTTGGGGAACAAAATTTAATATTGCGGTTACTTTGAATAGTATGCTAAACAACTCCGGTATGGATGTAGCCAACTACGATGCCACACTTACCGGTTTTAATGCAGGCACTATAACAGGCAAAACATTAGGAGCAACAAACTTAAAATACTGTGCTTCGGTAGCCGACAGAGCCAGTTTGGTTCAATCAATAGCCACAGGAGGCAAGGGCTGGACGATTATAGATGCGGGCACAGCTTGTGTACCCGAAATTAACATTACAGGCAATGCCACAACGATTGCCAATAACAATACCTCACCAACACTTGCCGATCATACCGATTTTGGTTCGACAGATGTCGCTTCAGGCACTATCGCAAGAACTTTTACTATCGAAAATACAGGAGCTAGTGCTTTAAACCTAAACGGAACGCCACTAGTAACCATCAGCGGAACCAATGCGGCAGATTTTACAGTAACCACCCAACCAACATCGCCAGTAGCTGCTACCACAGGAACAACTACTTTTGTAGTTACTTTCGATCCATCGGCAACAGGAACAAGAACCGCAACCGTTTCTATTGCCAACGATGATGCCGACGAAGGCAGTTATACGTTTGCTATACAAGGTACAGCTACTGTAGCAGCAACTCCTTTTGTTACCACTTGGAAAACCGATAATTTAAGCTTTAATTCTTCTAGCCCCACCTCCATAATCATTCCTGTTAATGCAAATTACACCTATAATTATGATGTAGATTGGAACAACGATGGCATTTTTGAGGAAACAGGAATTACAGGAAACGCAACCCACGATTATGGCACAGCAGGTACTTATACCGTAGCCATTCGAGGGGTTTTTCCTAGTATCTATTTCAATAATGACGGAGATAGAAACAAAATACGCAACATAGACCAATGGGGAAGCATTGCTTGGACTAGTATGAACAGAGCCTTTTTTGGTTGTACCAATTTGAACAGTACCGCTATTGACGCACCCAATTTGTCGGGAGTTACAGATATGAGTTTTATGTTTCGAAATGCCACGGCTTTCAATCAAAACATTGACTATTGGAATGTAGAGACAGTTACCAATATGAATGCTATGTTTGGTAATGCTATGGCTTTCAATCAAAACATTGCCTCTTGGAATGTGGGAGCTGTTACCGATATGAGTGGTATGTTTGGTAATGCCAAGGCTTTCAATGGAGACATTACTTCTTGGAATGTTACTAATGTTATCGATATGAGTAATATGTTTACTGGAACTTTGGCTTTCAATCAAAACATTGGTTCTTGGGATGTAGGGAAAGTTACGGATATGAGCGGTATGTTTTTGGTTGCCACAGCTTTCAATCAAAATATTACCTCTTGGAATGTAGCGAAAGTTACGGATATGGCAAGTATGTTTTATGGAACCACGGCTTTTAATCAAAACATTGGTTCTTGGGATGTAAGGAAAGTTATCAATATGAATTCTATGTTCTTTGAGGCCAAGGCTTTTAATCAAAATATTGGGTCTTGGGATATAGGAAATGTTACCAATATGGGTTTTATGTTTTATGGAGCCACGGCTTTCAATCAAAATATTGGGTCTTGGAATATAGGAAAGGTTAGCAATATGTCATCTCTGTTTTCCGGAGCAACGGCTTTCAATCAAAGTCTAGCCCCTTGGGGAACAAAATTTAATACTGCGGTTACTTTGAATAGTATGTTAAACAACTGCGGTATGGACGTAGCCAACTACGATGCCACACTTACAGGTTTTAATGCGGGTACTGTAACAGGCAGGTCTTTTGGAGCAACAAACTTAAAATACTGTGCCTCGGTAGCCGATAGAGCCAATTTGGTTCAATCAATAGCCACAGGAGGCAAGGGCTGGACAATTACTGGCGATGCCTTGAGTGCTACTTGTGTACCCGAAATTAATATTACAGGCAATGCCACAACTATTGCCAATAACAATGCCACACCAACACTTGCCGATCATACCGATTTTGGTTCGACAGATGTCGCTTCAGGCACTATCACAAGAACTTTTACTATCGAAAACACAGGAGCAGGTGCTTTGAACCTAAACGGAACGCCACTAGTAACCATCAGCGGAACCAATGCGGCAGATTTTACAGTAACCACCCAACCTACTTCGCCAGTAGCTGCTACCACAGGAACAACTACTTTTGTAGTTACTTTCGATCCATCGGCAACAGGAACAAGAACCGCAACCGTTTCTATTGCCAACGATGATGCCGATGAAGGCAGTTATACGTTTGCTATACAAGGTACAGGTACAATTGCGGCAACTCCTTTTGTTACCACCTGGAAAACCGATAATTTAAGTGTAGGTTCTTCCAACTTTACTTCTATAAGGATTCCTACTTCTGGCACAGGCTATAACTATGATGTCGATTGGAACAACGATGGCGTTTTTGAACAAACAGGAATTACAGGAGATGCAACCCACGATTATGGTACAGCAGGCACTTATACCGTAGCCATTCGAGGCACTTTTCCTAGAATATATTTTAATGCGGCTGGAGATAGAAACAAAATACTCAACATAAACCAATGGGGAAGCATTGCTTGGACAAGTATGGCTAATGCTTTTTATGGCTGTACTAATTTGAACAGCACCGCTATTGATTCACCCAATTTGAGGGGGGTTACAGATATGAGTGCTATGTTTCGAAATACCACGGCTTTCAATGGAAACATTACTTCTTGGGATGTATCCAATGTTACCAATATGAATATTATGTTTGGTAATGCCACGTCTTTCAATCAAAACATTGATTCTTGGAATGTAATCAATGTTAACAATATGAATGCTATGTTTGGTAATGCCAAAGCTTTCAATCAAAACATTGACTCTTGGGATGTGAAGAAAGTTACCAATATGAACTCTATGTTTTTTGGAGCCACAGCTTTCAATGGGAACATTACTTCTTGGAATGTAGCCAATGTTACCAATATGGGAGAGATGTTTAAAGGAGCCACGGCTTTCAATCAAAACATTACTTCTTGGAATGTGGTCAGTGTTATCAATATGTTTGAAATGTTTTCCGGAGCCACGGCTTTCAACCAAAGTCTAGCCTCTTGGGGGACAAAATTTAAGACTACGGTTTATTTGGGTAGTATGCTAAACAACTGCGGTATGGACGTAGCCAACTACGATGCTACACTTACAGGTTTTAATACTGGTAGCCTAACAGGCAAAACATTAGGAGCAACAAACTTAAAATACTGTGCTTCGGCAGCCGATAGAGCCAATTTGGTTCAATCAACAGCTACAGGAGGCAAGGGCTGGACGATTATAGATGCAGGCACAGCTTGTACACCCGAAATTAACATTACAGGCAATGCCACAACTATTGCCAATAACAATACCACACCAACACCTGCCGATCACACCGATTTTGGTTCAACAGATGTCGCTTCAGGCACTATCGCAAGAACTTTTACTATCGAAAACACAGGAGTTGGTGCTTTAAACCTAAACGGAACACCACTAGTAACCATCAGCGGAAGCAATGCAGCCGATTTTACAATAACTACACAACCAACATCGCCAGTAGCTGCTACCACAGGAACAACTACTTTTGTAGTTACTTTCGATCCATCGGCAACAGGAACAAGAACCGCAACCGTTTCTATTGCCAACGATGATGCCGACGAAGGCAGTTATACGTTTGCTATACAAGGTACGGCTACTGTAGCAGCAACTCCTTTTGTTACCACTTGGAAAACCGATAATACGGGTTCATCAAATAGTACTTCTATAAGCATTCCTACTAATAGCACTTATGGTGCTTATAATTATGATGTAGATTGGAATAACGATGGTGTTTTTGAGGAAACAGGAATTACAGGAGATGCAACCCACGATTACGGCACAGTAGGTACTTATACCGTAGCCATTCGAGGTACTTTTCCTTCTATTTATCTTAATAACACAGGAGACAAACTCAAATTAGTAGAAATTAATCAATGGGGATCGGGCATTTGGAATAGTATGGATGCCGCCTTTTATGGTTGCGAGAATATGATAGGAAACTTTTCGGATGCACCAAAATTTGCACCGAATACTACGCTTTACAAAATGTTTCAGGAGTGTAAAAAATTCAATTCCGATTTGAATACTTGGGACACGACAAATGTTCGAGAAACAAGTTTCTTATTTGCTGGAGCAACTCTTTTTAACGGAAATATTGCATCGTGGAATCTAGCTAATGTTACCAATGCCGACTCGATGTTTCTGGAAGCCAAAGCTTTTAACCAAAACATTAGTTCTTGGAATGTAGGAAATGTAAATAGTATGATTGCTATGTTTCAAGATGCTACCGCTTTCAATCAAGATATAAGTTCTTGGGATATAAGCAAGGTTACTCTTATGCATTTTATGTTTTATAATGCCACCACTTTCAATCAAAGTCTAGGAGCTTGGGGGACAAAATTGAATGCTACGGTTAGTTTGGATAATCTACTAGACAAATGCGGTATGGACGTAGCCAACTACGATGCTACACTTTCGGGTTTTAATGCAGGTACTGCTACAGGCAGAAATTTAGGTGCACTAGGACTGCGATTTTGTGCTTCGGAATTTGACAGAAATAATCTAGTAAAACCAATTAGCAGCGGTGGCAAAGGCTGGACAATTGCTGGCGATAGGATTTGTAGAGAAATCAATCTAATAGGTAACAATACCTATATTGCCAGCGGAAGTACAACACCAAGTCTTGCCAATTTTACGGATTTTAGAAGCGTAAACGAAGCGGTTGGCTCAATTTCGAGAAGGTTTTATATTGAAAATACAGGAGCACTTTCTTTAACCCTAACAGGCACACCATTAGTAAGTATTAGCGGTGCCAATGCCAGCGATTTTACGGTAAGCCTAATGCCTGCTTCCGCAACAGTGGTAACTAATGGTGTTCGTTATTTTGAAATTAGCTTCGACCCATCGGCAGTAGGCCTGCGAACTGCAACCGTAACTATTGCCAGTGATGATTTAGACGAAAATCCTTATACTTTTGCCATTCAGGGCACAGGAAACGCTGGCTGTATTCAAGTAGCCGATGCAACCGAAATAATGACTTGGAAAGGATTCCATAACTCCGATTGGGCAAATCCTTGCAACTGGTCGCCCAATGGCGTACCAACGGATACAAATCTTGTTATAATAGAGGATGTTACAAACGATCCAGTGGTATTGAATGGTACCACTGCCAAGGCTTTTCAAGTGGACATTAAAACAAATAGTACCTTGACTGTAAATGCTGGTGCTACAATGGATTTAATAAACAGCAACAACGACGAAGGTTATTTAAAATTAAACGGTCCAAACAGTTCGTTTCTTAATGAAGGAACTATTACTATAGGAGCTGGAAATACAGGTTTATATTTCGGAATTTTTAGTACTAATGTATCAAATAGTATCACTAATAAAGGAATTATAAATTTGAATACACTAATTGGATTTGTCAACATTACTAGCAATACCACCTTTACTAACGAAAGTACAGGAGTTTTTAATGGTAATTTTCATAGCCAATATGGCACTATTGATATTACCAACCACGGAACAATAAATACACCGACACTAGCAAATGATTTTATTAAATGCTACTCTCAAACAGATGCAATAAACCTGGTTAATGATGGTACTATAAACATAACAACTGGAGGTGGTATTTCAAACGCTACAACTAGTACCATTAACAATTTGGCTTGCGGAAAAATTGTAATGACTGTAGGAAATTATGAAAATGCAGGCACAACCACCAATGCAGGTTCGATTGCAATAACCAATACCCTAAACAATACAGGAAGCTTTAGCAATACAGGCGTTTTAAGCTATGGCATATTAACTGGAAATGCAATTAGCGGTACCGATTTTGTTACCGTTAACAATAGTCCAATGCCTATATTTACGTATGGAGCAAGTTTTAGCGGTACCATAAACGGAATTTTTACCGATGCTGCTGGCACGATATCAGCAGGAACATTTGTAGCACCCAATACATTCACGACATCGGCCAATGTGCCAGCAGGCTTGCAAACGCTGTATGCCAAATTTACACCAAATGGTGGGGCTTGTGGACATATAGTAGCGTTTACGTTTGATAATCCATTCCCAGAAATCAACATTACAGGAAATGCCACAACTATTGCCAATAACAATACCACACCAACTCTTGCCGATCATACCGATTTTGGTTCGACAGATGTCGCTTCAGGCAATATAACAAGAACTTTTACTATCGAAAATACTGGGGCAGGATTTTTAAATTTATCTGGAACTCCCTTGGTAAGCATCGGCGGAGCAAATGCAGGAGATTTCGCTGTTACAACTTTGCCAAACAGTTCGATAGACACAGCTGGAAGTACCACTTTTGCCATTACGTTTGATCCTTCGGCAGGAGGTCTTAAAACCGCTACGGTTAGTATTACTAATAATGATGCCGACGAAGGCACTTATAGCTTTGCCATTCAAGGAATGGGTTGTGATGCTACAATTAGTGCAGGCACAACAAACAATCCAACCACTTGTTTGGGTACGGATGGAAGCATCGCTTTTACAACCACCAATTTAGCTGACGGAAGTTATTCTTTACAGTATTCTAAAAACGGAACGCCAAGCACAGTCAGCATTGTCGTTGCCGCCAACAGATTTAGTTTATCCGGTTTAACGGCTGGAATTTATACCAATTTCGAGATTATTTATTTGGGTTGTACGGCTTCGGATGGAAGTTCAAAAACACTATCCGACCCAACGCAAGCGACAATTAGTGCAGGAACAACAAACAATCCAACCACTTGTTCGGGTACGGATGGAAAAATTAATTTTACAACCACCAATTTAGCTGACGGAAGTTATTCTTTACAGTATTCTAAAAACGGAACGCCAAGCACAAAAAGTATTGCCGTTGCCGCCAACGGATTTAGTTTATCCGGTTTAACGGCTGGAATTTATACCAATTTCAATATTAATTATTTGGGTTGTACGGCTTCGGATGGAAATTCAAAACAATTGATTGATGATGCCGATACTACCGCTCCAGTTGCCGCTATTTCGACCTTGCCAACTATAAACGCCCAATGTTCGGTTACAAATCTAACCGCTCCAACAGCTACGGACAATTGTGCAGGAAGTATTGTTGCAACAACCAATGCAGTTTTCCCAATCACAGCTTCCACAACGGTAACTTGGACGTATTCGGACGGGGTAAATTCATCCCAACAAAATCAACCCATTACGATTGCGGATACCACAGCTCCAGTTGCCGATGTTTCGACCTTGCCAACTGTAAACGCTCAATGTTCGGTTGCGAGTTTAACTGCTCCAACAGCTACGGACAATTGTGCAGGAAATATTGTTGGAACAAGCAATGCGGTTTTCCCAATCACAACTTCGACAACGGTAACTTGGACGTATTCGGATGGTATTAATTCATCCCAACAAAACCAAACCATTATGATTGCCGATACCACAGCTCCAGTTGC
>NZ_JASY01000023.1:0-57513 GCF_000735715.2 Flavobacterium chungangense LMG 26729 | reverse complement strand
ACATTTTGGGTAAAGCTCCCTATGCTGATATGTACCTGTTCTGAAAAATGTCCCATAATACTACTATTTATTGGTTCTTTACAATTAGCTTAAGGCAATCCAGTTGTTAGAAAATTTAGCATCACCAAAAGTCAATTCTTTAGCCACTAATTCTATAGTAATTTTCATAGGTACTTCGGTAGTACTCGTAAATTGTTCGTCATAACCAATACAAAATGCTTTAGTAAACGTAAGCTCTTTCATTTTACTCATAGCATCTCTTCTGTAAAAAATGATTTTACCATCTTTTGTTAAATCTCCGTTTAACATCCAGGACAGAAAATTGCTGTTTTGAGTAGCTTCAATAATCATTTTTATAATTCCGCCTTTGGCATTTCCGGTAGGTTTGCTCGTATTGTCGATTTCCTGTTTGAAGCTTACATTGAATTCAAGTACATTATATTCTTCTCCGTCTATATTTAATTTAGATAAAAAACTCATGTTTAGATTTTGTTAGGTTATTAAAAGATATGAAAATAGATTTAGTGCTTTTTAAACAAAAAAGGAAGTCCCATAGCAGGACTTCCTTTAATAGTTTCAAGCTTAAAAAAGTTTGATAAAGTCCAAAGGATTACACCCATGCATTATCAAATTCTCCTCCGCCCATCGAAATTTTGCGTGCTGAGATCATAAAAGTCTCCGTTAAAGGAGTGGCACTGTTATGATCAAAGTTTTCTTTGTACTTAACCATGTAAGCCTCTGTAAACTTTAGCTCTTTTAAAGTAGCATTAGAATCACGTTTGATGAATTTTACAGAACCATCTTTTCTTTCGAAATTATTGGTCATCCACTCAAACAATTCAGTACTTCCTGTAGATTCTACTTCAAGCATAATTCTTCCTCCACGTGTTACCGTAGATGGACGCCCTGAAGCATCTGTTTCCTGAGCTAAATCATAACTCACATTTAATACTTTGTAATCCTTTCCGGCTACTGACAACGATGTTAAAAACGACATAATAGAATTTTTTTTAATTATTAATTTATTTATTCATGTGGCAAATATAAAAATAATTCTTACAATTAAAAATGTTTTAATACAATTTTATTTACTTTGAATTTTTATTTATAAGATAAGGGTCCAACAAAGAAATATCCTCTAAAATCAAAATTTCTGTTGGTGCTTTTAATCGTTGCATCGATGATGATATCGACCCTTTTTTTGGCTCTGCTCATATCATCTACATAAAAAGTTTCTTCTGACAATTCTACCCTGAGATCATTAAGTTTAATTCTGACTTCGTGAAACAGCAGGGATTGTTTCATGGTCTTGGAGATTATTTCTTTCAATGTATTTTCATTCATCAGCAAATCAAAATCGATTTCCCATATTTTAGATCCAAAAGTTTCATCAAATTTACATTCTCCAAATGTCGTCGTGGCCAGCAAAATTATTTGTTGGGCAATCGAATGTTCTATCGATGTTTTTTCTAATTCTTTTTTCTGAATGATAGCATTAAAATCTATCGGCAGTTTATAAAAAGCTCCTTTCATATTCTCCTCAATTTAAATATAAATTACCCTGTCCGTTTTTCCGTTATATCCTGTTTCTATAGCTTTAGAAACTTTTTTTCGCTTAATAATACTAAGTGTTACTTTTGGAGTAAGTTTCAAAAATTTCTCACGATACAAAATATCACCAATAAAACGTTTGCCTTTATTTTCGTCAACAATAATAAAATAGCTCGTTCCTTTTTCAATTTTCAGTGTATTGATATCGCCGGCAAAAAGCTGAATGTTTTGATTTTCTTTTTGAAAAGTGTAACAGAGTTCATCGTCATTTAATTTTCTGTATTTTGAAATATCAAACACTTCTATTTCTTCTTTTAAAGGCTCAAAAGGGATATTTTCAAAAAGAAAATTCTTTGGAGCTAAAAATTTCAGTCCAAAAAAACTCCAAATTCCTTTTTTTGTGGTTTTCTCTTTATAGAAAAATGTATCACGTGTAACTTTATATATTTCTTTTTCATTGGTTTTATCATCTGTTACAATCATTTGATACGTTGGAACTTCAATTTCTACAGGAATTTCAGAGCTTTCAAAAAATGTTTTGAGATTTACTGTTCCCACTTCCTGCTCTGAAATTATGATACTTATCGTATGCTTCTTTAAAGCCGAATCTGTTCTGACAACCACATCGCCTTCTCCGCTGCCTGCATAAAAAACAGAACCTTTGTTATCTGTAAGTCCTAATGAAAGATTTAATTCTGGAAATGGCATATTTTAGCTATTTATGTGATGAATTTAAATTTTATTTGAAAAAAGACAGTTTGTCCATAAACTATTTGAAATTTTAAACTAACGCTACTTTTTTCTAATCTTATACACTTTTAAACAATTGAGATAGTGTTTGAAATTCTGATTATCGGCAGCACTCGGACTAAATTCATAATCTCTTTTAAGAGTGTAAAATTTTATCGAATTAATCGTATTAGCATTAAGCTTTTTTATATCTGCGCCTGTGAGTTCCATAACAGCTGTACCGTCACAGTTTACTGCAAACGAATTCTTTAAAACATACATGTCTCCATTTTTAAAATAAAGTTCTAATGGCTGTTCCTGTTTTACACAAACATTATCTGTGAATATTTTGAAGTATAGATACAATCTACTTTTTCTTTTCCCAAGCTGCAATACTGCGTATTCAGAATCTTCATTAAAAACTCTTAACAAAATTGGAGGTGCACTTGCAAAAAGTTTCCCCGAAAGCAATAAGTCATTTTGCGAAACAGGGCAGTTTATTTCACTTAATACAGGCATTTTTTGAGCTTTAACCGAATTTGAAGCTGTTAACAATACAATGATTGCAAGGAAAATTTTAAGTAGGTTCATAAATTTGAATTATTTGGTTTGACCATTCAAAAGATCAATGTTTTGTTTAAAAAGGAAACATAAAAATATGTTTCCTTTTTATAGAGCTATTACTATTATTTTTGTTCGTAATCTGTATCCCATTCAGTTCCATCATCTCCCTTGTGTCCATCCATTTTGATAAGGAAGTTTTTTGCTGGGAAATAAGGTTTCATATGGATATCCATATAAATTCTGTCTTTTTGAATTGGATCCTGCTCGAATCTGCGGATTTCAAAATTTTCAATCAATTTGTCAGGACCTGTGATTCCGTCAAGGAAAGCCACAATCTGATTCATGATTTCTTTACGCGTTTTTGCTGTAAAGTTTTCGAAAGCACGACGGTTAAGGAAATCCATTAATACTTTGGTAACGTAATCAAAAACACGAACAACTGAGTAGGTTTGCAATCCTAAATTATCACCGCTGAATAATGTTTTGGCAGAGAAAGCCATTACTTTTCCGTACTCGTTTACCATAGGAACCAGTCCTAAGTTTTCAAGGTTTGCGATTTCACTTTTCTTAAGGTCAAATTTTACTCCGTCAACTTCGTTGATTCCACCGAATTTTTTACCGGCTGTAACCTGAGACATCAACGTTTTATAAATTTTTCCTGCAAGTGCTGCAGAAGGAGCTATATGTAAATCTTCATTTTCTCCAATCTGGTCAAATCTGCCACGTCCTACTAACCAGTTACAAGTCATAATTACGTTAGAACGGTACACATCTCCACCTGTTAAAGAAGCTGCATCAAACATTTCCATTACATCATCCGGTTCATCAAGGTGCTCGAAATCTGTAACCAGCATTACTTTATTCTCATGTGCAATTTTTGCCCATTTTTCGATTACTTTGTTTGAACCTAAATAACCAGGAATTACCAAAATACCGTAGTTATTTTTAAGGTCTAAACGATCGTAATTGTCTACCAGTTCAGAATGAATTGCATCGATAAAACGTGTATTGTCAAGATCTTTTAATTGCTCTAAATCAGCATTTACAATCGTCACATTTTTTACTTTATCAGTTTCTGTGTTTTTGAAGAACAATGCAACTGTTCTGTAAGCTGCCTCGATTTCTCTTGTATCCTCAACTGCTTTCGCCAGGTTCTTTTTCAACAATGCTTCAGATTCTTTGCTTTTGTCTTCACTTTGTGCCACCATATCAGTCAAAGCATCGTTGCTGCTTAAAACTGAAGACCATAATTCTAAAGTCTTTAAAAGCGTTTCTCTTTCTTTTGCTTTATTTACTTCTCCAAGGAAAATTTTTCTTCTTGCTTTTCTCTCTGGATTAAGATTCTGAATTCCTTCAATTGACATTTCCAATAAATCAAAACCACCGTATTTAGCCAGTTTTTCAACATTTTTTTCAATTGAACCTGCTCCGGCAATTACTCTAGGCTCTAATACTGCAGTATCGCTGTCGTTATTTTTATATGCTTCTTTATTTGACATCTCTTCGTATTTTTAAAATTTTATTTATTTTGTTTTAGTTCATTGATAAGTGTTCCAAGACTTTCTAATAAAGCTTTTTTTGCTTCTCCGTCTTCTAAAGCCGCTTTCAGTATTTTGTTTGATTTTAACTGACGGATGATTTTTTGATACTGATCTTTTTCTGTTTCCAGTTCAGACAGGAAATTACTTTGTGATGTAATTCCTTTTATTCCAAAATCTCCCAGGTTTTTAAAATTTAAAGCTTCTACTTTTGTTGCACCTTCAGCAGTTTCAAAGTTTACTTTTACTTCTGGCTTAAAGTGTTCAAATGCTTTTTCGATACTTGTAATTCCTTCAACCAATTCTGGTTTAATAGGCGCATCAACTGTTAATTTCTGAGCTACAAGTGTTCTGTTTTGAGGGATAGCAATGATTGCTTCATCAGCATCTAATTTTACTTCATTACCTCCAATTCCATAATTTGATAACATAATTTTTAATTTTAGTGATTATTCTATTAATTCTTTTTACTCTAAATTCTAATTATTGATTTTGATAAATCTGACGGCAGACGTCCAAATCCCTGCTTACTTTTTCCAACTCTTCTTTATACGTTTTTGCCGATTGGTTCAAACTGTCTATAAGGTGTGAGTTGTGTGTAAGGCTTCTAATCTGTTTTTTATAGTCGATAATATTCTTGTATGCGAGAATAATATTGTTATACAGCTTTTTATTGTCTGTAGTGTCTTTTGGAATTTTCTGATACATATTGGCAATCATAACATTCGCCAGACGCTGTTGAAAATCATTATCTACTTTTGGTGAATTGATCGAATCAATCGTCATTCTGATACTGTCAATTTTTACCGAAAAATTGGTTTGATAATCGTATTCCCTTTTCATCATTTCGTTTTCTGCCTTAAGCAATTTATTTTCTGCTTTTGGCATATAAAAATTAAATGATACTGCAATTAACATCACTGAAAAAGTGAGGATAAAGGCTATTAAAAAAGCTATAAATGCTTTTTGACGTTCTTGTTTATTTAATACTTCCATATTTATTATTCGTAATTATTTTTTAATCTTTAATGAAGAAACTGTGTCGTTTAGAAGTATGAACAATATCTTTCTGATCTGTTTCAGCAACAAATAATTCGATATTTTCTTTCTTCTTACCTATGTAATCCAGTTTATTCAGGGTTTCGTATAACTTCTCAATTTTAATTAGGAAGTTCATGACCAGCGTTGTCGTTTTATCAATATGTACATGATCGTATCCGGAGTTAATAAGGGATGTAAAAAGCATTTCCAACTCTCCTTGCGACATATCGCACCATTCGGCAAAATAATTTAACAGTTCCTCTTTACCCGCTCCCGATTTTGAATCAATAAAGTTTTTGATCACTCTTGCAAATGATACAACGGTAGTGAGCATTGCGGCAGGATGCTGATGCAGCGAGAACCAACGAAACTGCGTAAGACAACTTCCTAAATAATAACTGGTTGTATCTGTTAACTGAATTACAGTCTGAGGCAAAATTCCAGATTGCTGAATACGATTAATCTTTTGAGAAATCTGAACTGAGTAAATTTCTATCTGTCCAAACATACGTGCAATCTGCGCATGCATATCAACCAGTTTTGGATGGCAGGCAACAGTTACTGATGGCGGAATATAATTTTCGTCAAGGATTGTCGTATCGCCTATTAAAACTTTACCTATAGCCAGATAAAAACCTCCATAACCTATTCCGGATCGAAACTCCTCTGCTTTAATTAAGTGAAGTTTATATTCGGGTTGCGTATATGGATATCTTGGCGGAACTTCCTCAGGATCGGGCTCTCCAAACGGAATTCTTTTTTTAGAATTAACCGATATACAAGCCAGCAATACCAATTGTTCTCCTTCTTTGATTTCATAAGTATCCTCCGGATATGGAACCTGAAGGTCTAATGTGTCTGTACTGCTCCTGCTGATTTCAATTCTTGAACCGTTTGGCGTAATGGCATGACATTCTTCTACACGAACGCGCAGTAATTTGTGATTGTCAATTCCAAGCGTGATTTTTGTAGCCTCCTTATTTTGATTTCCGGAATCCAGTAATCCATAACTCATAGGTGTGGTATGAATTCCTATTGCATCATTTACCAATTCAGAAACATTGTCTTGCATGGATAAGAAATGGCTTTTGTTTATTTTCATCCCGTCAATCCAGTTTACGGGAAAATGATTTAATTTTTCTATCATATCTTTTATGTATTTTTTTTAAACAAAGCTTTATTGTGCTATTTTATTTCTAACTCTGATAATGGCATTATCATAAACTGTATTTTCTTTTAATTCTTTGGCGAGTTTGTAGTAGTTTAAGGCTTCTTCAAAATCATTTTCGTTTTCAAAAATTTTAGCAATATTGTAATAAGCACTGGCTTTTGTAGTGTTTATTGAATTGCCCGATGCATACGTTATTGCTTTTCTGTTTGCGTAAATCGCTTCTGCCTTATACCCTTTTTTGATATACATAAGACCTAAATTTCCGTATGCCTGACCAAATGTTGGATAGTATTCTATCGCTTGCTTATAAAATTCCAAAGCCGCATCTACATCTTTATTTTGATAGGCCTGATCCCCATTTCTGTTTAACTGGAGTGCTCTTTTCTTATCTTCATTTGAAACATATACTTCTTCCTCTCTGTCATTATCAGCGTAATTGATTCCTATATCCTGGGTAGTTTTAGAAATAACATTGTTGATATCGACAATTTCTCCATTTTCATTTATTTTGAATAAATTCCAAACATTCCCTGTCTTATTTTTAGGAATGTAATAGGTCTTTACCAACGACTGCCCTACATATACAAAGACTTTTGCACCACTGGCTGACAATTTATTTGAGCTGAGATTATCCTTATTGCTGAAATCGTGAACAAAATAATGATAGGTCTCTCCAAACCTTTTGTTTTCAATTGTTATCGTTTCCGGACCGTAACTATCAGTATCGTCTACATCCAGATTAGAGGAAGATCCTATTTGATGCTGAAAAAAGATGTGATTCCCCGGAAAAGTTAAATGTGAATCTAAATCGTACGGATTTTTACCCCAGTTCAATACGATTCTCATTCCGTCTAAATTTTTCATATACGGACTCAACGCATACGTCATATCGTTGCATGGACATTTCACCACCAAACTCGAATAGTTGTCTTTTTTGATAATCAATAATGTGTTTGAATCATCCGGAAATCCACTATTAATTGTGGTTCTACCCTGATTATTTGTCAAACTCTTTGCTGATGATTCACCATTTCTCTGAATCATTACTTCTGCATTACTAATCACTTTATCTTTTTCGACTGCTGACAATACCTGTACAGATATATCTTGTGCGCCTACATTATTACTAAAAGCCAGAGCTAAAAAAGGGATTACTAATTTAAATTTCATTTATACTTTTTTATTAAAATTACTTGTGTTATTATATATGTTAATCGTATCATTTAAAGATTTTTTGGGTTAATTATTTTAATTAAACAAGTTTAAACTTAAAAAAAATAATTTATTCGCAAATTATCCTAATCATATTCAAAAAGCCTTATTCTTTTTTTATTTGATATCTTCTAAATTTGAAGAGATGTTTTTCCTTTCTCCCGCTACGCTTAATCTGAAATTTGTATGTCTGAATTTGACAACATCTTTTATTTTAGAATCTTTAACTGATTATCTCTTTTATTCTCTTTATAGCAAATTGGTAATATCTGGTATACTCAAAAGATTGTTAATTTTCTTCCTTTGTTAAATCGAGACTAGATTTTCCAGCAATTAATTTAACTATTTGTGAACCTTCTAATATGTATTTTCCTCTATTATTTATATTAGATATTTTTAAAGTATTTCCATTCTCCATTTTAAAAGTTACCGAATTTGTTGCTTTGTCAATTAGTTCTAATTTTGAATTTTCTTCTTTTAAACTATGCAATTCATATATTATAGAGTCTTTACTTATATTTATATAAACAGTAGCCCAACTTCTCGGATCATTATATTCTTCTTTAAATTGCAAAAAGGACCCTTTATATACTCCAAACCATTTATTTTCGATCGGTGACTCTGTATGCCCCAAATTTTCTTTTAAAGGTAATATGAAAGAATCGCCTATATTTAAATTTATATCATCGTATCCGCTACCTAATTTTAATATTAACCTATTATTTGTTTCTGATACATCGAAATTATATTTTAATTCTATTTCATTTTTATCAAGTTTCACATCAAAGCTTTTACTACCAATATATTTTATATTATCTATATTAAATTGATAAACATAAAAAGTATGTCCATATTCTAAAAAAGAATCTATAATTAAAATCATTTTTGATTCATTTTCAAAGAGAAAACTATTAATCCCTAACTCTGAGATGGATTCGGTAAGTAAATGATTAAAAGTTTTATTTTTATATTTAAATTCAATAACTGATTTGTTATTAGCAATTAAAAATTTATAAAATAAATTCTTTTCCTTATTCCCACAATTCGTGGGAGCAAATTGTTCACCATCGCAATTTATTGGTATTTGGGAATAAATATTACTAATCAATGTATCATTCATTGACTTTAGGTTAATTTTAGGTTGGTTAGATATTAAATCTAATTGCTTCTCTTTACAAGAGGAGAACAATAAAAAAATAAAATGTATTTAATATATTTCATAATGTAAATTTTTCATTTTATAAATTTTCCTCAGCTAACAAAAACATAATAATTCTTGCTAGCTGGGGCTTTTCTTTTCAATATGTCAAGGAGCTTAAATATATTTTTATTTATTTTTTTGGCTTTACTTGAATTAACTTAATTAGAAAATCATCTGTAACATCTTCAAAATTCACATTATGAAAATCCTTAACTCCCCAAGTTCTTTGAGGTATTATTCTGTCGTGATCAGCTTTATCAAAATAAGTTTGACTGTATTTGTAGAGTAATATATTTTTCCCAATTACTTTAAAGGTAAGGTAGGACGATATTTCAATATAATCTGAACAAATTTGGCTTTCTATTGTAAAATAGTTATTCTTAGAGACTATTGTACTAAATCCTTCTGCGGCACAATTAAAATTATTTTTACGTATTATCGAATTATTATTACACCAGGTTTGATAAGTTTTATCAGGCAACCCCTTTTTTATTTCCATTGGAAGTCCAAAATGAATTCTCTCAAACTCTCCTTTCTCTTCGTCATTTGTATAAAGTATAATTTTATCTTTTATTCCGTCTTGATCCAAATCATAATCATATGAATATGCAATTTTTCTATTCTCATTTAATTTCAAAACTTTATCAAAAGAAAATAATTCTGGAAACTGTTTATAAAAAAAATCCCGTTTCCCAATAAATGGACTATTTGTTTTTACTTTACTTAAGAATTTCCATTTTTTTTCAGATAGATCATATAAATAAAAATAGACTTCAGTATTATTTTTAAAAAATATTGCATCTTCAGATTCTCCATTTGATATATCTAAATACTTTTTAGGAATATAAACTGCAAAAATATTATATGAAGTTAAGTCTTTATTCACTAATTTTTCAATTACTGAACTCTGTTGAATTTCATCGATATTAGAACCATGAATATAGTTAAGCCAATAATTCTGTAATGAAATATCTTTTGGCACATAACTTATGGCAAACCACTGTACTTCTTTATTTTCATAATTACAATAATAGCGATATGGATGTTCAGCTATATCTTCATCTCCAAATGATATCATATATCCACTGAAATATTTTTGATCAAAAAAATTAACAGGTGGTTGTTCGCTATTTATATTTTCAATTTGTTTTTTATCCTCTTTTATAACGTGCTTCTTTTTATTTTTAACTTGTCCATTACAAGAAATGATAAAAAAGCAAGCTAATAATACTTTTACTATTTGCTTTATTCTACTATAATTTATCGCCATTATTGTCAAATTTTGTTTTCATATAATTCTCAGGAATAGTGAATTTTCATTTTATAAATTTCCCTCAGCTAACAAAACATAATATTTTTTTGCTAGCTGGGGCTTTTCTTTTCAATATGTCAAGGAACTTTCTTTATGTTAAAATCCTATTATTTTTTTATCTTAACGATGTGATTTTGAAATAAATTTCCCTTTATCGAATTTTTTTATCATATCTACAGGTCCTTCAGGAGAAAAATACCACTCACCATCTCTTAATCCGTTAATATAATTACCATTTTCAATTATAATCTGATCATAATCAAATGAATACTTTACCTCAACCCAATCACCATTTTTAAGATGATTATTTGTTTTTCCTTTAAGTCCATACTCAAAAAACACATTTCCCATCAATATTTTTTTATCCCCCCATTTTTTATCAACAATGGCAGAGTCAAAATAATCTAAAAACATCCCATCTTTCACCTGAAAATCTAAATTTTCGGATTGCCTAGGACTTTTAAACATAATTTGAACTCTATCGCCTGTAATTTGTGTAATTCTTGAATGATTTTCTTCGGATACTAGTTTTTCGTAAACTATCATACTATTATACTCATTATCTAGAGATTCATTAACCAATAGAATACTTTCATAATCACCATCTTCATAATCTATTTTTATATAATAAGATTTAAACTTCATGTGGTTGATTATAAATTTTTTATAATTATAAAACTGTAATAAAGTGTGATTTTTTGCAACGAAAATATCCCACATATATGGTCTAACTACTTCCCTCTCAAAGGTGTTTTTTAATGTGGCATTTAATTCTATTATTTTATTTTCGTCTTTAATTTTTTCCCCAATAGCAATTTTATCAATAGAATTTATAAAATAATTATCTTGAATGGTGTCTTCAACCTTTATTTCTTTATTGGATGAAATAGTTGAAGTTGAAACGGTCTCTGATTTGGAATTTTGAATCTGAATTAAAAAAAACAGGTATAAAAAATATTTCATGTTCTTTTTTTTAATTAATAATTAATTTCATTATGCTAGATTAAAAAACAAACCTGTTCATTCGTCAGATTTACATTTTACTAAAACTATATTGCTTCCATTTTTTTCATTAATTTCTTGTTGAAATTCACATTCGGTAAATTCTCTCTTTTTGGTTCTACTATTATAAAAACCATACCAATAAAAATATATTGTTTTATCATTTATCGGTTTAATTGTAGCTATCGGTTTATCATTAACAAAACTATTCCAATCCATTTTTGTTGCAAAACTCCCCAAATCTTCTGGCTTTTCTTTAAGTTTGTATGTGATTTCTTTTTGAGAATTATCACTTTTAATTTCAATCATATCAATATAAATTTGATTGAACATAATCTCTAAAAATGCACTACCCTCTTCAATTTGAATACTTCCATTTCCATTTTCACAATTAACTTTCCAAGTTCCTGTAATTTTTTTGTTGCTTTTGAAATTATCAATAACTGGACAATCATAACAAGATTCATCACATGGCAATTCTTTATGTATTGGAATAGTATTAGAAAAAATACTATCGATAAATATATCATTATTTATTTTCCAATATTTTTGATTTTTATCTAATGGAATTATTTTTATAAGACTATCCGCAGTATCTGGAACTTCAAGATTATATTTATAAATTAATTTATAATTAATTTGGTTTTCTAAAATTTCTTTGGACGTAATTTTAAACATAAAATGTTCCTGACCTAAATGATGAAAAATACTATCACCAAACATTATATATTTTTCAAAATTTGCTCCGCAAGGCTTAAATAATATTTTTCCAGAATCAGTTTCAGTAATTTTAAAAAATGTATGCCCCTCAACATCAATTTTGGAATATTCTTTTTTAATTTCACTTTTATTACCAATGCTTTTATTATCAATTTTATCCTTGCATGAAATTATAATAGATAATAACATTATGTTGAATATAACTTTTAATTTCATTTTGTTTAATTTAATAATTTCTTCTTATCTCTGTAACAGTATAATTATGAGTACCTCCAAAGCTCTTTCCTGATAATAATTTGTTATCTAATAAATATAATTTATTTTTTTCAGCTGTCCCCTCTTCTAATGCTTCAGATCCTACGTCAAAAAAACGATAATAAACCTGGCCTTTCTCACAACCTTTTCCAACAATTACAAAAAAATGTTCCGTGGCTTTATGTGAATTATACGTGCTCTTTCTTAAATTATCGTCAAGTCCTACCACTATTGGATTTCCTAGTTTTAACTGTGAATCCAGATAATCTAATCCTTTTTGGGTATCTTTTGCTATTAAAGAAGTATTCTCTTGAGTTGCCATAATAATTCTATTCTGAGGATAACCACTATTATTTTTCAAACCATATTTTGCAAGTATGTCAATACTTGCTTGCCAACATTCACTCGGCTTTTGGTGAATCCAATTTTCAGATTTTGCAATATCATAATGATTTTCATTACATACTGAGCAAATTTGTCCTTGTTTTTCACTTTCCCTACAACAATTATATCCAAGCTCTTGTAGAAATCCTTTTTTTAAATGAAGTGGGCTTTTGTCAGCCAATTCTTCTTTTAAAAATTTATTATAATGTTCTAAGCAATCAATAATTGGAGTTGCAGATTGTAATTCGCCATTTAATTTGTAATGACTATGTGTTTCGTCTTCAGGTAAACTTGCCCATATGAAACACCCATCTTCTTGAATTGCCTTTTGAATATCATTTTTTATAATCTTTTCTAATAAATTTGGTCGCTGCTTTTTTATAATTAAAAGGCAAATTTTATCTTGTGATTCAGCATTGTAGTTAGAAATATTATGTTTTTTTAAAATGTCAAAATCCTCAATATATTTACCTGTTTTCCTTTTATTTACAACTTCAAAGCCAGATATTTCCCACCATACATATCGCATGACTTGGTATGCCCCAGCAGCTGATGAATCTCCATCATATATTAGTTGAGGGTGCGTACTCAGATCCGTTATTTGATGATTATTATACGCTGTAGTATATGCTTTTTGAAAGTCATGAGCTATATATATAATTTCTTTTTTATTGTAATCATAAGATTTTATTAATTCTCCAGTCCCTTCACCAACTCTCAACATTCTCATAAAAGCTCTTACTCGCGCTTCACACTCACATTTCTTTCCAATCACAAAATACTCCCCATCTCTTTTCAAAAACTCCTTTTCGTGTTTTACAGTATCACCCTGGCATTCGGCTTTTAACCATAGACTTTCGGTTTGTGTTTTATAGGTATCGAAAGTAATAGGATCACCACCCTTGTAAGTTTTGTTTTCTAAAGCTTTTTCTACATCGTCTACAAAGGCTGTTTTTCCGGTTGCTATCTTGGTATTGCCTTGTTTTCCTTCTTTTGCATTTTTTAGTATTATTGCTGCAAATTGCTTTTTGTTTGTATCTGTAATAGTTGTTTCTTCACTTTTAAATGTATAGGTATAAGATTCTTCTTTTTTTCCTTTAAGCAGTTTTTCTTTCCATATTTTTAAATCTTCATCGGCTTTTGGGCGTAATTTCACTTTTACCTTTGCGATGCCGTTTTCAACAGTTGCTTTTAGTATGGTAAGTTCTTCTCCATTTTCTTTGGCTTCTAAAACAGTTACAGCTGCATCTGCATCTACCACAATGGCTTCTTTTTCTTTTATTGTAATTGAAACTTCTTTTCCATCTAATAAAAATGTTTTTGCAACAACATATACTTCCTCTTCCAGTGGGGCATTATTTATTTTTATATAGTTTGCTCCTAACTTGCACAAATTAAAAGAAACAGGATCCCCAATTGCATAAGGACCGGTTGTAAGTGCATTTTTAATATCATCAAGTTTGGCATATTTTTTATCTGCTTTTACTTCTGCATCTACTCTTTTTTTGATGATTGGAGCAATTACATCTTTGTTAATGCTAGAATATGGATTTTTAAATATATATGTATGCTGACCTGCAGTCTCTGCAGTTTCCAACGAAAATTCTTGTTTAGCAAAATAAGTAGCAAAAATACCTTCTGTTCTCACTACTTCCACTGCAGGGATTTCAGCCACTGTCAAAGGAGCTGTATTAGTTGGTGCTTCAAATACGGGTATTGTAATTATACTATTATTTTTTATTATTTTAAACGAAAGTATTTTGTCACTTCCACTTGCACTTTTAATATACTCATTTTCAATATTAATTACTTTTACATAAAAATGTTCTACAACTCCAGGCAACCCTGGAAATTTCCTATAAGATATAGTTTTGAACTTACCTTTGAAAATCCCATCAGTGCAATTTCCTTTTATAGTATCTATAAGTTTAGACTCTTTTTGACTATACAATTCTAATTTTAATGTGTCACCATTTAAACCCTCTGTTTCTAATGTAATAAATAAGTCCTGTCCATAATTTATTTCACTATTATCTGCTGTATTTTGTTTTTTACTCCAAGAGGCAGAAGTTATTTTTTTTTCGCATTTACCAAATACATATATCCCAGTGTTTCTTGGATCATGTTCACCAGATAAACTGGTTTCTAAGTAGTAGGCATACTTCCCACATAGTTTTTTAGGAAAGGTAAGGCCATAAGGTTCTCCTGTTGGTTTTCTTGTTTCTTTAAAACTTTTTATCTTATTATGATCCATCCACAGCCAGTTGATATTTCTTCTTTCTTCCTCAGTAGTTTCATTAAACCATTCGCCAACGACAAAAGAAGCCTCTTGATTTGGATTTACACAAATTACATCACCACTTTTATAATAATCACCAGATATAGAGCTGTTTGATAACTTCTTTATTTTTTTTACCCCTTTTGCCATTTCTATGTTTTTAGAAAATAATGAAATTACTTTTTAACTATATAATATCCCTTCGTCTGTATGCTCCCTTGCAAATAGATTTTCTATATCTACCATCGGGTTTATTTGCTTTTGGACTTCGGGTTTGGCATTCTTTACATTCTGTTTACCCATTTCTGCTTTTTGCCCGTGTTTGTCAACCGTGATACAATCAGCACCTCCAATAGGACAGGTGGCTTTGCTGTCTTCCAGTAATATTTTTCCTTTATTAGACAAGGTAACTTTTTCATAAAAGCTACTCCATTTGGTAATTACTGCCTGACATGGCAGGTAATCGCCGCTTCCGTTGGGCTGCATTTTACATTTACCAAAAGTATTTTTCTCTAATGTCTGTCCAATTTCTTTATCGGTTGCTATGAGTTTATTTGCTGCATCTTTGTCATTCGCATAATGCTTACTATGTGATTTTACCTTAAGCTTATCTAACTTAGGCTCTACACTAAACTTACATTTTACGGTCGCTCCCTGTACTACTACATGTTTTGCACTCATAACCTTACCTTATTTGGATGTCAAAAAATTACTCTCCTTAATTTTTAATTAGTTTGCCCTTTTTTCCATTTTCAAAAGCTCTATTTCAATCGTTGTTCTTATAGCTTCAACTTTATCAATATTGCATTCCAGATTCATTTTTTCTATAGTGTAAGCATCGGAATTTAGAAAGTAAACGGCATTATAATTCACTTTTAAATGAGCATGCCCATATAAAAAACCAAACCCCGAATCTGTATAATTTCCTTTTTGCTCTATTCTAATATAACCCGCGTCATCTAAATTGGGAGCCATTTTATGCTGTACTCTAAACACAGATTCTGTTTCTTTTTGTAACGGAAATGACAAATCTTTCTCAAATTCATAATCAGCTGTATACCCTACATGAATACCATTAAAAAAAGCCCTCAAAAAATAATCAGAACGAAGTGATCTCAATACTCTCTCTGAACTCTCAAGCGTACGTTCTACATGCTCTATATACTTTTCAACTACTTCACCTTCATAATAATCTAAAATTTCACTTTTAATCTTACCCCAACGGCCTTCAATTTCAGCATGGTTATAAATATCAACCCATTTACCAAATTCATCCACAACAATTTTTAACGGATATAAAACTTCTGCAGTTTTAGCTGCCAATCCGTCGATCATGGTATCGGGAATTTTACCGTTTATATAAATATCAGATCCTCTGTTAATTTCAAAAAGATGAAATTTATTTTTATCAGCAGCAATCCATTTTACATTGATCTGCATTTCTGTAACATCAATACCAGCTTCACTCTCATAAGTATATTTTACTTTATAACTTTGATCGACTTGTTCCGGCGTAAAGGGTAATCTGTAATTTTTACCTAAACTTACTTCCCTAGGTTTTTCATCAATTATATCATTTTTAGAAGCTTCACTTTTTTCCGGAGCCAAAATCAAAAACTCTAAATGCCTTTTAAAATCTGCTTCGATTAGATCAGGAATCTCACAATACATATTATGATAGCGTCTGAGTTCACTTGCAGCAATACCAAGTTCAAGGGAAACACTCTCCAGGGTATCTCCTTTTTTAACTTTATAAGTGCGGTGCCTGCCGTGAAATGAAACTTCTGCTTCTTCTATATAATACATTTGTTCAGATACATCTAAATTTTATCAATTCATTCCTGCATTTGCACCATATACAAATTCCGGATCTTCTGTTTTATCTTTTTTGGTTATTTCAACCTTTTTTTCTTTTTGCCTTTTACAGATAATAACCGAGTTCTCTGTAATACCATTCATTCCTAATGTATATTTAGCATCTACGTATCGGGCTGCCTGATACCATTTTGGCTGAAGGAAAAATACCCAGTTGCAATTTTCTCCTTTATATTTTAATTGTATCTTACTCTCGGCATTGTGTTTATTGTAGCCAGTAACGGTATGGTAAAACAAAGCACCAAAATCAATTCTTACCGGGCCTTTTGATCTAAGGGAAGTGTAGGTTTCACTATCAGCATCTTTTTGAATCAATAAAGTAATCAGTAAAAGGTCTTTCATTTCTACATTCTCTATAACCGGAAAAGGGTTTTCTCTTTCCGGAATTTTCCATGTAACGTATTCTTTTGGAGGTATCTGCAGCATATAATTAAACACTGCGTAAACTCCTGTAGGGACTATAAAAACCAGAAAGTGCGAGCACATTAAAAAAGTAAGTCCAATACCACTTAATGCCGTATAAATAATGATGAACAATACACTTGAATAAAGCATTATCAAACATGCAAACAGCAATTCATTAGCAACCAGCTTTTGATTAAATTCATTAAAATAAATGCGGTACAGGTAAACATGCAGCGTTCCGAATAGTAAGGAAGCGATCTGATAGAAAAGAAACTCATCAGATATTTCAGTAAATAATTTGTTGTAGCCTAAAAACCCAACCAGCGCATAAATAAGTACAGCTGAGAAAATATAGATATAAAATTTCTTTTTATATTTTACTGCAAATTCTTTTACTTTATCACTAAAAACCATTGTAAGTAAAACACTTACGGCTATAATTACAACCAAAAATACAATGAGCCTAACGTCAATAAGTGCTCCTAAATGCTTTTTTACCATTTCTAAAGTCGTGTTGTATAGCCCAACACAGGCTCATTATTAAAATTAAACTTTTCTATTTCGTTATTTATCAATAAGACTATTTTGACCTCAACTTCCATCGGAAAAAAATGTTCGCAAAAACAATCTATAAACTTTTTTATATCTCCTTCGTTAATATAATTATGAAAAGGCTGATTAACTATCGGCCCTATTTCTATGGTTACATTCATAGAATAATCCGTATAATTTTTTCCGCTGATAAAATCGACTCCTAATCTGTTTTCGCCTAATACAATCTGCTCTTTTTCTTCACTAAGTTCTTTTGATGTTGTCGTTTCAAAACTTACTTTTTCATCTATAATAGTTGATAAACACTTACATGCCAAATCAATATTTCCAACAATTTTGTATGCATAAGGCAAAAGCCGAATGAATTTTGAGACTAACACCGCCGGATAAATATGAGGCAGACCCCAAAAATCATAGAAAAACTCTAACGACTTACCTGAATTGAGTTTGTATAAAAAATCTCTTTCAACACCTTCTATTTTAGTTTTGTAATGAAAAATTTCATTCTCAAAAGGGCTAAAAAAATTACGCGCTTCTGCTTCCTGTTTTTTCTGGTGTTTATGCTCTCTGATCATCTGCTGAACAGATTTATCAGCATTGTTCTCTTTTAAACTGTGTATATATCCTTCAGGCAGCGTATCATAAATACTGTCTCTCGACAAGAGTATATTAAGATATTCACGTTTATCGTAATTATCATCCTTAATACCTGCTCCTAAAATATCACTTCTGAAAGCCCGTGAAAACTGCCCCTGATTAGAAATCATAATTTCATCCTGAGCAACAGAGGTATTCTCCAGAAGCTCATTAGCAATTACCTCGGCTCTTATGTCGTCTGAAATATTCGCTATTTCCTGAACCAGATCTTCAAGACTCATATTATTTTTTCTTTGTGTCCTCATTGATTCTTCCTGCTCCTATGTAGCGTAACTGAAAATATTCGTCATTAAAATTATAAATGGCCAATCCTTTGTTGGTACAGGCCAGAATTCTGTCGTTATGCAGGTATATCCCAACATCAGAAATAGGATGATCCTTATCGTATCTGAAAAAAATCAGATCTCCTTCTGCCAAAAAATTTCTTCCCGTAAAAATCTGTATTGATTTTGATTTCCACATTCCGGCAGGATCCTTAGGGAGTGTAACTTTATAAACTTCACTATACAATGACTGAACAAAATAAGAACAGTCAATCCCTTTATCCGAAAAGCTTTTTTCTTTATAAGGCGTATTGACCCAGGGATCCAGGTATGAATATAATTTGTAATTTGTAATCTTGTTTGGCACTACTCCCAGCACTATCGAATATTTTTCTTTTAGAGCCAAAACAGCATCGCTCAAATTTTCTGAATTATCATTTACAACTGTTTTATTGCTCAAACCTGATTCTTCCATTTTAGCCTGCTTTTTCAATGCTTCCAAAGAATAATCATATTTAAAAGGAACCTGAGAAATATATTTCTTACTACCACAGCCTATGCCTAACAGCATTATGAGTACTAATACAATTGTTTTATTCATAAAAAAATACTTATTGTTTTGCCATTCTTAATTTATGGCAATGATGAAATCATCTTAAACCTATTAATCTTTTGGATCAAAAACTGACTGTAGTGGTATTATCAGCTATTATGTTTTTTATTCATGAAATTATACTTCACAAACATTGAGGTCGCAAACGTAAGAAATTATTCTGTAAGAATTGTTATGAAATTTATAAAAATTATACTAATTATTTTTACAATTATAAAATAATAAAAACTATTTTTGCCAGCGTGTTTATAGAAAATATCTTACTTAATATTAGCCTTTAGAAAAACATGAATAAAAAAAATATCGATATCAGGGTTATATTTTTCTTTGTAATCCTACTATTAATTGGAATTATTGCTTTTTTAATTCAACTTTTTAATCATGTTGATTGCGAAGATGTACGATTTTATGTTTTAACAGAAAACTCAAGAACCGAAGAATCTATAGAGTTTTTTGATAAGACGCCAAATGCAAAATCATGGAAATGGGATTTTGGAGACGGTTCAGAACCGGATTTAAGAAAACATACCTTTCACGTTTATAAAAATCCCGGAAAATATTTAATAACCCTGACGATAAACGGAGAATGCATCCATAACAAAGAGATCGTACTTACAGACAAATATCAAATTGATAAAATAGGAACTCCTAAAATAATTACCTCAAAAATAATTACAGTTGGTCAGCCTACTTATTTTAATTCTGTTTCTGAAGATGCTAAAACCTGGGAATGGGCTTTTGGAGAGAACAAAGGGATTGATGACACATCTGCTAATCCGGTTTATACATTTTCAACACCTGGTGAAAAAACAGTTACACTTGTCGTAAACGGAAACTTTGGCTTAGTGGCCAAGAAGATTATTTATGTACATCCCAAAGTAATAAAAAAAACAAATCCTCTTGATATAACTTCTTATGAGTACGAAAAGAAAGCAGAAGCCTTTTCACTCCCAAGAGGTGCCGCAAAAAAAGATCCTCTTGAAGATATGTTACAATATGTTCCTGTAGCTCCTAAAACTAAAACACAAAAAGACAGCATTATACCAATAAAAAAAGCACCCAAAATTTCTGAAGACCAATTTGAAATTTTGCTTAACAAAGTAGCTGAAGGAAGCAAGGTAAAAGATGATTTTTCTGAGTATTTATGTGATGATTTAGATATCCCAATTGTAAAAAATGACAGTGATTTATTGACTTTCTCTCAACTATGCGCTGCCATTAAAGGAAAGAAAATAAGGATCGAATCAATCCGTCTTAACAAAGACAAACAAAACAATTGCATCAAAGGATTAAACATTAGTTATAAAGTAAAAAAATACCTGATCTGGTCTAAAGATTAATAAGGATGGAAGAAAAAAATATTTTCAGTACAGAATTACTCAGTGCACTTGAAATTGCTAAAAAAATTGCCAAAAACAATTCCAATAAGTTTTACTCTGCATCACATTTGCTAAAAGCCATCCTTAACAGGGATTTATCTCTATTAAAACGTCTTGAGGCTATGGGCAAGGATGTTTACTATCTTGACGAATGGTCTGAAGTTCGCATGGAGGATGAGCCAAAAACTACAAATATTTCAGATGCGGAGCCAGGTGATCTGATTGATGAAATTATAAAAGAAGCAGAATCGGTTCGTATAATTTTAAATGAAGACGAAATTAGTCTTTATGCCATATTAGTGGCTTTGAGCTCTCCCGGAGTAGGTTTTAACTTCGACCAAATGAAGACCTATCCTATTTCCCGAAACGAATTATTAGAAAATCTTGCAATCGCCGAGCCTAACGTTAACATTCCTCATCAAGAAGTAAAAAAAGGTTTTTTAAGTAAATATTGCATCCATAAAAATTCTGAAAAAAAGAAAAAAAGAATTCTGGCGATTGGCCGCGAAACAGAGTTAAATACGATGAAGGAAATTCTTTGCCGATTTTCTAAACCCAATGTATTATTAATTGGCGACAGAGGGATCGGTAAATCAATATTGATCGATACGCTTGTTCAAAATGTAATTGCGAATCAGGTTCCTGAAGTATTAAATAAAGTGCAGCTTTTTGAACTGGATTTATCTACTCTGATAGCCGGTGCATCCTACAAAGGCGAAATCGAAGACCGATTAAAAAATTGTATTCAGGAATTAAAACAATTTCCTAAAGCAATATTAATTATCGAAGAAATTCATACCCTATTAGATAAAAACGGAGGAGATTCAGGTGTATCCAACGTATTGAAAGGTGAATTAGCAAAAGGATTAAACATCATTGCTACTTCTACAATCGATGAATATTCCAAAAGAATCGAAAAAGAACAGGGACTTTCCGGAATGTTTGAAATTGTAAAATTAGAAGAATCGAATGATGAAACGTTGTTCCGAATGATTCGGGAATCGATAAAACCGTATCAGGAACATCATAAAATACAAATTGATAATAAAACCATTACAGAATCAATACGATTATCAAGAAGGTATTTAAAAGAGAAAAGCCTACCCGAATCTGCTATTAATCTTATTGATCATACCATGTCAGTTTTAAAGACATCGGGAGAAACTTATTTAAAGGAAAAGCAGTCTCTTTTGGATAAATTATCGCTTTTAAAACAAAATGATAATGATTTGCCTGAAGATCAATTATTGAAAGAATGCCATTGGTTCCTTTCTGATTTAATCAGTAAAACGACATTTTTAATGATTGCAGATGATGAAAATGAGCCAAAAGCTTTTGAAACTTCTGAAGCTATCATTAAACATATTGAAAACCTTATCCATACTCTTGAAGAAAGAGCACTGGACAAACGTATTCATATTGAGGCTTTTGATTTATCTCTTATAATTGCTCAAAAAACAGGTATTCCTGCGGGGAAATTAAATGAAGAAGAAAAACAAAAACTAAATAATATTGAAGATGTTTTAAACCGCAGAGTAATTGGGCAGGATCATTGTATTGCAACAGTAGCAGGATCAATTTTAGAATCAAGATCCGGATTGAGCAAAGCGGGACAACCTATTGCATCCTTCTTTTTTTTAGGACCAACAGGAACGGGAAAAACAGAGTTAGCCAAAAGTCTGGCGGAGTTTCTTTTTCAGGATGAAAATGCCATTATACGTTTTGATATGTCTGAATTTAAAGAAGAACATTCGGCAGCATTGCTTTACGGAGCTCCTCCGGGATATGTAGGCTATGAAGAAGGTGGATTGCTGGTGAATAAAATAAGACAAAAACCGTATTCTATTGTATTATTTGATGAAATTGAAAAAGCACATGCCTCCGTTTATGATGTATTCCTTCAAATTATGGACGAAGGAAAATTACATGACCGACTTGGAAAAGAAGGAGATTTCTCTAATGCTATTATTCTTTTTACCTCAAATATTGGGTCAGATCATATTGTAGAAACGTTCAATAATGGTCAAATTCCGGGTTCATCTTCACTAATGGAAATCATGGCTAATTATTTCAGACCGGAATTTTTAGGCCGATTGACAGAAATTGTACCTTTTGCGCCTATCAGCAAAGAAAATGCTTTAAAAATATTTGAAATCCATCTTAAAAAAGAGTTTTCAGATTTACTCAAAAATATGAAAATCGAAGTTGAAATCCCGATGGAAACTAAACTTTATCTTGCCGAAAACGGATATAATGCAAAATATGGTGCAAGACCCATAAAAAGCATCATCAGAAGTCATTTACGAAGACCACTGGCCAAGAAAATAATTTCCGGAGAAGTGAAAGATGGCGATAAAATGATTGTTGTTTTAGAAAATGATGAAGTCAAATGGATTAAGGAATATGCTGTAACATTATAATAACCCAAAGCATGATTTATAAAAAGTCATGCTTTTTCTTTTTTTTATTGATTCCATGTTTAATCTATCTATTGTATTATTTAGGCAGACAATATTTTAATCTATTATAACAGAACGAACCCTATGAGTAGTAACTAAAATGAAAAGATTTTAAAGACAAAGAGCTTCGGTTCCTCACAATCATACCAGCTTTTTAATTATTTCAAAGAATTAAATTATAATAGCCAGTAGCTACTCCTCATACATTTCCATCCACAACCTGGTTTCTTCCAGATCCAGTTCTTTTTCCATCTTACGGAAAATTTCCTCATTTACAGAACCTGCTTTATGCATCAACTCCAATTTGTTACGCTCTACATTTAACAGATCGATTTGAAGTTTGGTAAAATCATTGAAGATCTCTCCTCCTATCAGATTTCCTTTTCCAAAGAAGTTGGCCGGAAGTTCTGTTTTCTGGAGGCGATTGAATTTTACTTCATATTTACTTTTAATATTGTGCAGCAAGTCATCGTTGAGTAACGAGAAATTATCTTCGATGTGCGTAATAGTCTGGGAAACGATACTATTTCGAACCTCATATTCTTCTGCAATTATGGAATAACGTTCTATTTTTAATTTCTTAATCAGCCAGGGCAAACTAAATCCCTGAATGACCAAGGTCGAAAGTATCACACAAAATACAAGATAAATAATAAGATTTCGCAAAGGGAATTCCTCTGTTTCGTTCATCATTAGCGGAAGCGCCAGTGCAGCTGCCATGGATACTACACCTCGCATTCCGGACCAGCCAAAAATAATCATGTTTCGGTAATCGAATTCTTCTCTCAGACGAATCTTTTTACTGATGAGTCTTGGAAGTAAGGTGGCAGGAATTACCCATAAAAAACGAACCAAAATCACGGCAACACTTACTGAAGTTCCCCAAATAAACAAAGACCAGCCAGAATAGTCGCCAATACCCGAAATAATTTGCCGTAACTGCAATCCGATTAAGATAAAGATTAACCCATTTAGAATGTTGGTTAAAACACTCCAGATTGTTCCGGTCATGATTCGGCTTTCGTGTGTAAAAATCGTTCCTGATCTTGCCGACAGAAAAAGTCCTGTTGTTACTACGGCCAAAACTCCCGAAGCCTCAAAATGTTCTGCAATTAGATAAGAAGCAAAAGGCGTCAATAAAGTTAAAGTGGCTTCGATAACCTCATCACAGACAAACCTTTTATGAATAAAACTCATTATATAACCAACAGCTAATCCAATCGCGATTCCTAAAACCGACATTACAACAAAATTTAATCCTGCCTCCCAAAGCACAAAATTTCCGGCTGTAATTGCTGTCAGAGCATATTTATATGCTACCAGACCACTGGCATCATTTACCAGACTCTCTCCTTCGAGAATTGCAATCAATCTGGGGTGCAACCCCAAGCCTTTTGTTATTGAAGTTGCTGATACAGCATCCGGAGGTGAAACAATCGCTCCTAAAAGAAAAGCCAGGGGCCAGGAGATGTCATCGATTAACATATGTGCGACAACTGCAACTGCAACAGTCGTAAAAAAGACTAACCCTACGGCAGCCAAAGTTATAGGCCGAATGGTTTGTTTAAAATCAGACCAACTGGTATACCATGCGGCATGATATAAAAGTGGCGGAAGAAAAATAATAAAAACGATTTCGGGACTTAGGGCAATTACAGGAAGACCCGGGATAATACTGATAATAACTCCGCATAGCACAAGTATTACCGGAACAGGAAAATTATATCTTTTGCTTATTAGACTCAGGAATGCAACGCCAAATAATAACATGATAATTACGGTAATATTTTCCATTTATAACTGTTTTTGTGATACTATTCAAGAGTGCGAATATAATGTTTTAACCATTAGAATTTAGTCCTAAAGGTTCATTAAACAGATCAGAGATATTAGAGCGTATATGTCCCCAATCTTCCGATTAACACTCATTTGAATTATTTTTTTTCAATTCGATTACTTCTCTTTTTACTTCCAGAAGTAATTCTTTCATGCTCTCTATTTCGCTTAATTCCTGCTTTTTATCTGTACGGCCGATACTGCAACTGTATTCCCAAATTTCGATAATATCAGAAACTTTTACCTCATATTGAGGATAAAAGCTGTTATCGGATTCTAAGACCAAGGCATTTTTTTTATTTTTGTTCAGGCGCTTGTATACCATTCCTTCATTTTTAGTAATCAGTATGTACGTTTTGCCGTCCTGTACTTCTCCTAACCTTTCTACATAACGGCCAATAATTATACTTCCGTCTTCATGAGGGGGCATTGAGTCTCCTTCTACAGGAAACCCTCTGTGTTTTCCAGGCCCCAAAAATGGCAATGAGATTTGCTGCAGATTTTCGATGTATTCCGGATCTGCATAACCATTTAAATACCCTGCTTTTACTTTTTGAGTCACTACTTCAATGAAATTTTCTCCTTGCAGGTCTACCTGTATAGGCAGGACTAATCTGTTGTCTTCCAGCTTTAATAAATCATCTACGCTAATTTTACGTATATCGACCGAAAGTAATAAGTCGATACTGATATGATAATGCTGTGCTATCTTTTTTAAAATTTCATAAGGCGCCTCTGAGGTTCCATCTTCGTATTTAACATACCTGCCTCTGGTTATCCCTAAATTCTCTGCCAGTTTTTCCTGTGAAATTTTTTGCTTTACCCGTAAGGTTCTAATATTATCTGAAAATAGCGACATAATTAATTATGTTATAATTTATAACAACAAATATATTAAAAATTGTTATTATCTGAACTAATTTTGTTTCTCTCAAAAACAAAGAAAATGAGACTATTTAATGATACTGAATTATTTTCGACCGGTACAGGAGGGAAAAAGGTATTTGACGTTCCTGATGCTGACTTACTGTTAATCGACAATTTTTTCCCGAAACAAGAATCAGATTACTATTATGATAAACTACTGAACGAAACCCAATGGCATGAATATGATATGCCGATGTACGATAAAATAGTTACCGCCCCCCGAATGGTTTCATGGTACAGAGATGATGATTTAGACGAATACCACCCCAATCCATACTGGCCATTAGAACTACAAACCATTCGTCAGCGTGTTGAAAATGAAACTCAAATACAATTTAATGCCGTATTACTTAATCTATACAGAAATGGGAAAGACGGAGTTGGATGGCATAGTGACAAAACTGTAAGCAGTAATAAAAACATGAATATTGCCTCGGTCACTTTTGGGGAAACCAGAATGTTCAGACTTCGTCATAAATTCAGAAAGGAAATCCCACAATTAGAGATTCCTCTTCATCATGGCTCTTTTTTACTTATGGCCGGAAATACAAACAGTTTCTGGCAGCATCAGGTCCCTAAAACTGCAAGAGAGGTACTGCCGAGAATTAACCTTACTTTTAGGAAGATCAACAGGAAGGGGTGATTTATTTTAAAGGTCATAATACAATACCATTGTCACTTTTGCACTGCTGTATTAATTTTCGAATACTTCTGCTAATCATACTGCGTACAGATTTTTTTTTGATCTCATAATCTCTGGTACATTTTTCCAATTCGGCAAATAATACCTGAAATCTATCATATAATGCATCCAGTTCTTTCATTGCTTTTCGCGTTTCTGCATCTTCTTCCTGTTCAATCTTTTCGGCTGCCATTTTTGACATATATTCAAATTTGTGAAATGCTGCCAATAAAATTCGATGCTCTTTTGAGTTTATTCCCTGCATAACATATATTCTGATATTCTAAAAAAAATATTTTTTATGGAGTAACTAATAACGGATCGACATCCGTGTAATTTTTAGATAACGGTAACGATTTTGAGACCGTATTTTTTACTTTTTCAGTATTTTCTGACATTGTATTTATTGCTGTTTTTAATAAAACTTCAGAATGATTTCCCAAGGGAAAAATTTCAGGATTCTGAAGTTCATCTCTATTAACTAAAGGATTTATACCTTTAGAATAATCCCCTTCATGTCTTGAATTGAATAATTTATAGATAGAAGGATATAAAATCCAGCCTCTTTTACCTAATAGTCTGTCATCTTCAATAGGAAACCCCGCCACATCTTTGCCAACTGTCTTCTCTCCTATTGTGATTACCTCCATAAAAGGTTTTAGGTTATTGATAATAATTTCTGAGGCAGATGCAGTTCGTTTACTGCATAAAACATATAATTTCTGAATATTTGGGTGTACATTTCTAAGAGCATCAAAACTTACACTGGATTCATTACTTTCCAAAGACTGTTGAAAAGACTGTTTTACTATACCGCCATTTTCATTACCTTCAAACTGAATAAAAAGATCACCCGATTTTATATTTGGAGCCAAAATTATACTTAATGCCGTAGCAGAAGAAATATCTCCTCCTCCATTGTAACGTAAATCTAAAACCAGTTCTTTTATTTGCTGATTTTTTAATTCCTGAAAAATCTGACTAAAAAGGTTTGCCTGACCCACATCAAAATGTGGAATTTCTACGTAGCCAATCTTAATTTTATTCTCTGTAATTACCTGATGAAAAACAGGCTGAGAAAAAGAAAAACCCTGTAATAAAGAAACTTGTTTTGCTTTAGAAAAACCGGATTGAGCTGAATATGAAACAATTTGTAAATTTAGTTGCCCTGCTCCTCTCATACTTTTGTAAATATTGTCGTAATTACTTAAATTCAATTCTACATCATCAACCTTAGTTATCAACTGACCTCTAAATAATCCGTTATTTTTGGCTGGAGAATCATATAATGTATATAAAATTACCCCATAAACCCTGCCTTCATATTGCATAAACGAAACATCGAATCCAAATTTCTGTCTTAAACTTTGTGGTACAGTTTCTGGCAGTTCCGGGTGTAAAGCATATGAATACACATCATCAGTCTTTAAAAGCTTTTGAAAATATTCTTTTGGACCTAATGATAAATTGGTTAAAACAGGCAAATCTTCATTCCAGTAATAATATTTTTTCATTTGTTCGTGAATCCAAATATTTGTGTATTGATTACTTCCCTTTTCGTATGAAACTGGGCTATCATCACTCTGGCAGGAAAGAATGGAAAGGATCAGGAAAAGAAAAGCAAGTATTCGAATATGAGATGAGTATTTCATTTTAAAGTGTTGTTACAAAGCAATATCCGATTCAGTAAATCCGGTCGCTAATTAAAAACTAAAATAGTCCGCTAAATTAATCACCCCTTCTACACCGGAGAATGCACCGTCTACATCTTGCTTCTCTTCTAGAACAATATATTTGGATTTATTATTTGTCATAGTCAGCGATACAATCACTTTTTTGCCAGGGATGTAAGATTCTGTGGTACCATGCTTAACGAGCTCCATTTTTATACCTGTAGGAGTGCTATATGGGAATTCAATAAATGTGCTTGGGCTATTTTTATTGATATTCTCTACAATACCTAATAACTGTCCATTGTTTTTTGTGATCATACCATCCAGGAAACCTGTATAACCACTGGCAGAATATTTATTAATGGATGGAAAAACAAATTTAAATCCTGTATAACCTGACTGGCTTAAAGTACCCGGTTTTATATTTGAAATACCATCTAACCATACATCATCCTTGGCATAGAAATACAGAGAACTGCTTGGTTCCTCTGTCGTAAATTGATAGGTTGCTATTATCTGTTTTGTTTTTTTATTAGTAATTACAAACTTTTTTATTTCGTTTTCGTAAAAAACAAACTCATAATCTTTTTCTATTTTTTTTACAAAAGCGGTATTATTTTTTTCTTTACCAATTTCAACAAACTTACCATTTACGGCAATCTGAATAGAATCGTTTAATGCGTTATATCCGTGTATAGAAACTTTACCAGGCTCTTGTGTTCTTTGGTCATAATAAGGAGTCAGTTCGTCATTTGCACAGGCTCCTAAAACCGCCAGTATAAGGGGAAAGAAAAATACTCTTGCAATGCTATATTTCATATCATGAATTTTAATTATGGCAGCTTATACTCAATAAAGTACTGCCTATTTTATTTTTTAATAAATTTTATTGTTTGTGACCTTGTGCCGTTTTTTAAAACTAGAAAGTATAATCCCTGCGATAAATCGCCTACAGTAATGTTTTCGTTATTATAAACTGTTTGCTTTGCCAAAGTTCCTCCTGCATTATAAATTTGTACAGAAGTGGTGCCTGCCTCATATTGATCGCCTAATTGCAATTCTAAATTTTCTGCTACAGGATTTTGTTTCAGGAACGAAGCATTTTTATCCACTATTTGATCTTCAATACCTAAGTTTCCTCCGGCTGTTATGGTAACTTTATCTATTTCTAATCCAAAAAAATTAGAATTTTCAGCTGGTTCATTTGCTATTGCGATATAAACTGTTGCCTCTCCTGCAAATTGAGAAATATCTACCGTGTAATCCTGAAATTCTTCTTCATCCACCGTTTGTCTTAATAAAGTGACTGTACCTAAAAGTGTAAATGTATCCGGATCTGTCGAAGTAGATCCATACACCAATACATTTTGATTGGAATCATAAATCATGGTTTGTGCATTTAAAACAAGCTCTACTTTTTTTCCTGCATGCTGAGATAAATTAACAACAGGTGTAATAGCCCAGTTCTCCACAAAACGACTAATTGTTTCAAGTGTATTTAGATCTGTTACGTAATTTCCTAAAATACTAAAATCTCCATCTACAACTGTACTGCCACTTTCATCCAGATTTACATTTTGTCTGGCTATCCACTTTATTCCATCCTCATCCCTGTCCAATAATGTCCAGTCGGATATATCTGCATCATTAAAATCATCTTCCCATACCGTTACCTGTGCCGATGAAATTGCAGAAATTATAGTAAACATGCCTAAAAGTATTATTTTTTTCATTTTTTTATTTTTAAAACATGGGCAGAAATTCTGCCCATGCTGAATTAAAATATTTAATTAATTAACCAATTATTAAAAATTAGTAAACTTAGTCCAGGTATTAGTCCAGTTAGCCTCAGTTTTAAATGCACCTGTTGATCCTGTAAAATTTAAGGTACCATTATTAAAAAATGGCTGAGTAAGACCCCATGCAGTAGCAGGGTTTGCAGTTGATGTACTGTTTCCTAATCCAGCAATTGAAGTACCTGCAGGCAATACAGGATTATCAAAACCATGAATAGAAATTCTAGTCCATGATGAACCACCTGGTAAAGATGGGCTATCCCATCTGATACCAGAGTTGTAACCTGTAACCGTTGCATCTATAAGGCTAATTTGTCCTAATCTGCGTACATGTATGGCATTTTCGTATACATCTGCTGCTGTAGTAGAGCTTACCCCAATGATAGATAATTGATTAAGAACCGGACGTGTGATAATTGTGGTAGTAGTTCCTCCAGGATTATTATCTAATTCAATACCATTAGAATCCGGAACTGCAGGAGTACCACTTGTACTATGCGTTGAACTGCTGTTGGCAATTGCGATCGCTTTTGTAATTGTTCCTGTATAACCAAGATCAAAATCAAAGTTATCATCGTCAGCTGCAAAGGAAACTAAATGAGTAGCATTTACTCTTCCTCCAAAAAACTCAAAAGAATCATCCTTACCGTACGATACCTGAATATGATCCACAACTGTAAGTGCACCAACTCCACCAAAAGTTAAACCGTTTATTTCGACATCATTAGATAAAACACGTCCAGCAAATTCGATACGAACATAATGTAATGCCCCGGCATTGTGGGTATTACTAGTCCCTCCGTAATAGAAATCAGACACATTAGGCTGATCACCTAATCCTTCAACAATATTAGTAGCAAGACCATTGTTTACCGGGTCATCCCCTAAAATAACAACACCTCCAAAATCGCCAGGAGCAGCAACGGTATTAACATTGCCATCTAATAAATTATAACTTGTAAAAATAACCGGTGCATTTACTGTACCCTGAGCATCGATTTTACCTGTTTTAGTAATAACAAGGACTCCTGTAGCAACTCCGGCAGCTAATGGTTTTGCTTTAATAAAAGTACCTGCTTCGATTGTTAATGTAGCACCAGATTTTACACGTACTACACCATCAATCTCCCAAACTTTGTTGCTTGTCCAGGTAGTGTTTGTTGTAATATCACCACTTACAGTTTCAACTGTTGCAGGATATCCCGAATAATCAGCACCGGATGCTTTCATTGAAAAAGAAGAATCCGTAGATGACGCATCATCATTTTGGCAAGAACCCATAACCAGAGCTACCATTGCGAACATAAATAATTTTTTCATAATAATTTAATTATTGCTATATTTGCCGCTAATACATTAGGCCTTTGGAGAGAGCAGCAAAATATCTTTCCTTAGGTCTTTCTCTTTTTTTGGTAAAATCTTCTAATAAACAATTCCTGCTTTACCATCAGGGTTTATACCTACTTTTCCTTCTTTCACTCATAGGATTTTTTTAACGCAGTGAAAGGTTTGCTTTCCATCTTTTTTATTTTTTTCATTAAAACAAGTACTCTTATTCTTTTGAAGAAATTATTAAAGAACATTATTAAAGTATTTTTTTTATTTTTTGCTTCATGCACTAAGCAAAAAGAAATCCAATACTTATAACTATATACATTAGCTTTTCAAAATTTAAAATATCATCGCTTTTTTTATTGTTAACGGTTTCTTAATCTGCCTGATTTAAAATGTACAGCATCTTTACATTTGCTTAAAATGAATAGTTAACCGATAAGCTTATAGTCCTGCCATTTTTAGCTTTAAACATTTCCTGATCCATGTTTTCATCGTATTTATCTGTTGCTTCGGCTCCCAGACTTCTTTTCTCCCTTGGCGGAATAGTTCCGGAAGCAGCGTTATCATTTATTTTACTGTAACTGTTGGTATTATTGTAAGTTTCTATACCAGAATCAAACAAATTTTTCAGGCTGCATTTTAACTCCAGATTTCTTTCCTTAAAAAATTTGTAGCTTATTTGAGCATCAGTTATAGCATAGGGTTTACGAATTTCCTCGGCGTCATAATCATATCCTACCAGCAGGTATTGATCTCCTACTGCATTGTACCTAAGGCTAAAGCCTAATCGTTCCCCAACATAATCTAAGCCTATGTTGTAGCTGTAGGGCGACTGACCATACAAAGGTCTATTTGCCTCATAAGTACCTCCTGTTCCGTCTAAATTTTTATAGGATATTACCTTTGTTGCATTTACGGTTGCGTTTCCGTATAAAAACAGGTCTTTTAGGGTTTCTCCTTCCCCTAAAAAAGAAAGGCTTTTGTAAAATTCTAATTCAAGACCCCAAAGTTTTGCATTGTGAGAATTCATATTGAAAATTTCCCTTACACCCGAAGTATTCAAGGCACTAACACTTTCAATCGGATTGTCTATGTTTTTATGATATACTCCAAAGGACAAAATTTCACCACCCGAAGGAAACCATTCCATTTTAAAATCATAGTTATTGGCTACACTCGAAACCAATCCACCTGTATTGTTATATATAAAAGAAGAACGAATTGGGTCATAATACGGCATTGCCAAACGTTCTGAAAATTGAGGCCTCAAAACAGACCTATTATATCCTAATCGTATATTCATTTTATTGACAGGGCTAATGATTAAGCTGGCTGAGGGTAAAAATTGCCATATTTTTTCATCTTTTTGTTCCTTATTAAAATCACCGGCAGATATAGACTGACTCTCAATTTGTGTGTATATATAGCTTTCTGCTCTGCCCCCCCACACAAATCTTAAAAACCGTCCCATTTTATTGTCCAGCATTAAAAATGGCGAATGTACTTTTATATCCCCAACATACCGATTCCCATATTTACCAAAAGAGGTCCAGCCAAAACCTCCATAATAATAATTTGAGCCGTCTAAATATTTGGCCAAAGAGCCATAAATATCTACTCTGTCTGTCCCCTGCCCAACGACTGCTAAAAGGGCCGAATTCTGTTGATTAGTAGCTTTTTTATAAGTCCCGAAATAACCTGTTTTGATATCGTTTGTAAACGCATCACTAAAATTAAAGGAGTATTTAAAATTAATGTCGCAATTATAATTCACTTCATCATTCGTAAAATTGCTTCTTTTAATTAAATCATCAGAATTATAAACTGTGTAAACAACCAGCTCATCATCGCCAACCTTTCTCTTTGCTGAGCTTAAAAATGTTGCATCTTTGGTATCTTTTGTAACATTTCCATACGCACCATACCAATTGATTTCGAGTTTTTCAAATTTGTGATTTCCTTCAATTTTATTCTGGATAAAAGTGGTATAAACCGGATAATTGGTTTCTGATGTCCCGGCAAGTTCACTACCATTTAATATATTTTCAATGCTATTACCCTGAGTCCAGCCTGTAATCTGGGTTAATTGATTGTTATATATATGCATTATCGTATTGCGGCTTGTAATTTTATGGTTGTCTAACTGAATTGCCGCATTAAACATACCGCCCAATGTGGAGGTATAATTATAATTGGCCCCTGAATTCTTAAAGCCATATTTTGTAAAAGTAGAGTATGTATTAGCATCGTTTTCGGCTAAAAACTCCGAATTAATTTTATAACTACCTCTCTGGGTATGCTCGATATCCAGTTTTTCCTGTGTATTCTTAAATATAAAAGATCCTGTAAATCCCCATTTGTTATTTTCTTTTAATTTGTAAACCCGCCCTATACCAAATTGAAGTGTGGTACCCGGAGCCGCATACGTTTTATAAGTGGTAAAATTATCATGATTGAATTGCTTTGAATTCTCAAAAAATTCACCAGAAGCCTCCTCACTTTTCGGAAGATCATAAAGATTAAATTTATTAGGAAAATCACGTCGTCCGTCATCAAAACCCAAATAGTCGTAATCGCCTTCCTGTTTTGTTAATCGTTCTTTAAAGGTGCTTCGGCTGTTGTAAGAAGTGCTTATAGAGAAATTGGTAAAATTTTCTTTAGGAATATCCTTTGTTTTTATCTCTACATAACCGCCTGCAAAATTGGCGTACATATCCGGAGTTGCTGATTTGCTCACTACAATACTCTCTACAATTGAAGTAGGGATTATATCAAAAGAAAAATTTTGCTGGTAGGCATCTGTACTTGGTAATACAATACCATCCATGACAGCCTGATTCCATCGTTCGCCCATAGAACGCACTACTACATATTTATCCCCAATTGTAGTAACACCCGTGATGCGTTTTAGTGAACTCGCTACATCCCTGTCCGGTGTTCTGGCAATCTGCTCTGCCGAGATACCATCAGAAAACTGTGCTGCCTTTTTTTGCTGCAGCAGCATTCCTTCAACAGAGGCTGTAGCTTTTTTATAATCCTGAACAATTACAACTTCTTTTAATGATTGAGCATCTTCTTTTAATGATACCACTAAAGGCGTTTCCTGCTCTTCAAATACTTTTATGCCCGTAATTTTTTGGGTCTGAAACGAAATAGCACTTAACTCAACGGAATATTCGCCCGGTTCCAGTTCTAAAACATAATGACCATCAATATCAGATTGCACTCCATAATTTAGTCCTGCAACTTTTATATTTACACCCGGCAGTGACAGTCCGTTAACATCCACTACTTTACCGGTTATTTTTCCTTTCTTTTTTTTTTTGTCTGTATCTTTACTATTTACGGCTATGTTATTTGCATTTCTTCTAAAATTTAGGCTTGTCAGATTTTCCAGATCCGTCAAAATTTCATCAATAGAAACATTTTCTTTTTTTAAGGTAACAAGAGGTAAACTAAGATCCAGATCTTTTTGATAAACAAATTGATACGGAGTCTGAGATTTTAAATTATCTATAATTTTTTGAGGCGACGCATTTTTAAAATCAACCGATACTGTTCCGGTTTGTGAATAAATAATTTGTGTTCCCAACAGGAAACCGAAAAACAAAATCCAAATGGCAAATTGCCTGGAAAAATCATTGTTCATAATTGATAATTATTAGTTATTATATTTAATTTTAATATGCTATTTAGGGTTAATTCATTTCGGTCATTTTAATACTTTATCATCAGCTCAAAATATATTAAGCTGAGAGATATGTAGATAATGATATGTTTAGCTAATTATTGACTAATTAAATAAGTATTATTTCCGGTAGGTTTAATTTTAATTTCTAATGCAAACGAAATGGTTTGAAGTGTTTCGTAAAAACCTTGTCGGGTATCGAGAGTTCCCTGCATTTTAAGATTCTTTAAATTTTCGTCTACATAATTTACGTTAAAATCATAATCCCGTTTTAAGGTGGCTACAACTTGTTCGAGAGTCAAGTCATCTACATATATTAGAACTTTTTTATATGCCGGTTCTAAAACATTTGCTTTTTGCTTACTAAGTACGGCTGTTCCGGAGCCATAAATTGCTTTATCGCCTTTTAAAAGTAAAACACTGTTTTGCTCACTCTCTACTTTTACCTTCCCTGTTCTTACGTTTACTTCGGGTTGACTGTTACTGTAGGCCCTAATATTAAATGAAGTTCCTAATACTGTAGTCTTTATAGCTCCTGAACTAATAATAAAAGGATGTGCTACATCGCGCTTTACTTCAAAAAAAGCTTCTCCTCTTAAAGTTACATTTCGATATTTTCCTGAAAATTTAGAAGGATATTCAATTTCTGAATTCTCATTGAGCCAAAGACGGGTACCGTCAGGTAAAATCACAAGCCTAATATCCTTTTCAAATGTTTTTACGAAAGCAGTTTGATTTTTAGCATAATGAAACTGATTGAAATTATAATATCCTGTAATAGAAATAATGAATACAGCACAAGCGACGGCGGCCCAATTATAAAGTTTTTTATATTTATCAATTGTATTCTTCCGTATATTATTCCACATACGGGCATTTACTTCGCCAGGAAGAATCCCTCTATTTGGTATGGCATTCCATTCTTCTCTTAGTTTTCCGGATCTCATTTATTAGCATTTAGCATTTGGAAATTTACATTCGAATCTTGTCGATTCAACTACATTAGATTTCCAATGTTTTAAATATCACGGACTGACATTACTATTAATGTTTTCTTAACAAAAGAGACGATTTAATGTAGTCAATGTAAAGTAAAAAGCATTTTAAAAGTTATAACAAAGAGAAAGTTTACTGGTTAAGTAATCAACTTAGGATGCTTAATTATAAAATATTTTCTGATTGATTTATAAGAAATAAAGCAAACCAATAAAGTTCATGGTTTTTGACTGAATTCTTTTTAAGAAATTGCAATGTTTTAGAAATTTGATTTGCCACCGCACTTGGTGACATATCCATTTCTAATGCAATTTCTTTGTAACTGAGATCTTCAAATTTATGAAGATTGAATATTTTTCTCCTTTTTGCAGGAATTTTGTTCAGCAGATATTCTATTTTTTCCAATTTTAAACTGATATCATCATCAGATTCAGACGCACTGTCTAACTCTTTTATCAACTGATCATTTTCAACTGAAAAAATTCGGTTTTGTTTTTTATACCATTTCGAAATTTCCTGTTTCGAGCTTTTATATAAAACTGCTTCTAAATCTGTGTTTGAGTCTAATTTTGTTCTGTATTTCCAGAGATGAATAAACACATTTTGCGTCACATCTTCTGAGTCTGCAAGTTGTGCAGTATATTTTTTTACAAAGCAAAATACTTTAAAATGATATAAATCATAGATTTCTCTAAAGCAAGAATCATCTCCCTCTCGTAACCTTACTATCAAATTAGAGCTCATAATGTAATTTTAATCGTTAAAGAAGATGCTTACAAAAGTATAATAAACCTTAATTGAAATTATTTGTCTTTTATTCATTTAATAATTTATTAATATTGCCCCTATTTAACTACTTTGAGCGATTTTTATATCCTAAACTCCTTAAATTTAACAGGTCGAGTTATTCTAACACAATTATCTTCTGAACTATTCAATTGATAGAAAAACATTCTTTAAACATCAATTGCCAGGAAACGTTTTAGCATAAATATCAAAAAGCCGAAAGAAAACTCCCGGCTTTTATCTAACTAACACTAAACACTTATAATCTTCTAAAACAAATTTGAAATTCTATCATTTTCTATTAATAACCCGGATTCTGATATTTTACTTTTTCATCGGCAGACATTTCCATGCCATCCAATTGACTAGTTGGTATTGGACGCAGATAATCCTTTGCCGTAATGGTACGTGTGAATATTTTTACAGAGTGATCTTTCCAGTCATTCGGATTTGTTGCCCCCGCTATGGTAAATGAATTTCCGTACTCTATCCAATTTTGTGTGCGGGTTAAATCGTACCAGCGGTAACCTTCACCAAAATATTCACGGGAACGTTCAGCTAAAATATAATTAATATCTATAACTGCCGGTGTTGCAGCAACGAGGGCAGCACTATTGTCCTGCACCTGAGCTACATTTGCTTTATTATTAAAACTCCATTTACCAGCTCTTGCACGAATAACATTGATTAAATCTCGAGCCGTTTTACCTCCCTGAACAATTGCTCCTTTTACAGCTGCTTCAGCCGCAATAAAATATAATTCAGAAAATTTAGCCACAGGAAAAGGGCGTGTACTACTTCCGTTAGGAGATCCCAATCCTGTTCCGTTATCTGTACGATATGGCCCCAATTTCCAGTTTCCGGGATAACATATTCTTGAAATAACTCCAGGTTCAATTACGAAATCAGCTCTTCCTGGCAATACTCCTGCTCCTATAGAACTATTATAAACAGCATTAGAATAATCAACTCCTGAAACATCTGTATCCAGAAACGTTACTACCGGATCTCCATTGGCTATGGGTAAAAAATTTGCATTGTATAAAGTTGCAGCGGTGATTCCGGCCTTAGCCCAGTTTCCTCTATATGATGTTGTAAAAGTTCCATCATAACGAGAATCATTTGTTTTATCTGCAAAAGTATTTTTAAATACTTCAATAGGCGGTGCCAACATTGTCCATGGGCGTCCTAGCGATTGTACTGCTTCACGCTGAACAGAACTTACTGATAACCAGATTGTTTTACTTGTAGAACTTCTAACACCTGTATAGTTAAATTGTTCAAACCAGCCTGCAAAATAATCTGTACTAAAACCACCTCCGCTGTAACTTAGATCCCCACCATTATAAATTGCACTGGATTGTGTATGATCTGCATAAAGTAACATTTCTTTATTACGGTCTTTTGTAGCCACATTTACCTCATAAAATGTTGGCTGTAACCCAAAATCACCCGGATCATTAATAGCTGTTACTGCTACATCATATGCCTGTTGAAAATACCATGCAGCATCGTGTCCATCAAGATCTTTTCGATCTGCTGCAGGATAAGTAGGGATATTTTTAGGATTTTGAAGCCACCATCCAAAAGTAAGATATGCTTTTGCCAAAAAAAGTCTTGCAGTCGTTTTGGTCAGCCCACCTGTAACACGACCAGCTACAGGTAAATCGGCAACCGCTTTGATAAGATCCGGAAAAATAGCTTTACTATACACTTCTGGCACAGTATTACGAACCGAATATCGGGATGTAGAAGAATTGAATTTTAGTTCGCCTGCTCCCAAATCAAGCGGCACGCCTCCATAGGTCTGCACTAATAAAAAATAATCAAAAGCACGAAAAAATCTGGCTTCGGCAATAAGTGCCGGTGAAATAATTCCAATAGCGGTTCCGTTTTCAATAACTCCACTGGCTGTATTAATGTTTGGAAATGCATTGTTCCAAACTGCACCGGTATTACTTGTTGCAGGATTTATAATTCCAACTCCGGAATAATCCAGATTTTTAATATTCCCATCTGAATTCTGTCCCCATGTTGATTCATCAGTAGCAATTTGTCCTACATTTAAAAAATATCCATTGCCATACATATAACGCAAGTGACCATACATAGAAGTTATCCCTCCCATTACACCTTCTGGAGTTGAAAAATAATCCGGTGTAAAAATAGCACGTGGTTTTTCATCCAATATATCATTTGTACAGCCAAAAAGTACCAATAAAAGTATTGCTGCACTTATACATGTTTTTATTTTTATATATTTTTTCATCTTTATTTAATTTTAGAATGTAATGTTAAGACCCAATATCAAATTACGAGATTGCGGCGTGTTGTACCCTACAGTTAGTAACCTGCTTAAATTTCTGGAATAGGCCACCGCCATATTTGCCCCATCATTGGCATACGAATTGGTTTCCGGATCCAAACCTGACAGTTTATGATATGGAGAATATATAACCCATGGATTCTGAATGGTGCAGTAAAGTCTTAGTCTTTCCATACCAGCCGTTTTTATCCAGTCTTTTTTAAGATTATAACCTAAAGTAATCGTTTTCAGTTTTACATAAGAAGCATCAAAATATCCTAAAGTAGAACCATATTTTGGATTATTGCTTTCTGTTGGCCCTCCCGGAAGCGGAAATTGTGCGTCGGTATTCGTTGGAGTCCAGTAATCTACATCGATCTGTCCTCTTCTTCCGTCATTAATATTAAGATAACCGTTTGAACCATAAAGTGTACTGTTTAAAATACCACCACTTTGAAAAATCCCGACAATTGACAAATCAAATCCTCTGTAGGCAACTCTGGTATTAAATCCACCCTGAAAGTCAGGATCAGCATTCATAACCTGTCTGTCATCAGCACCAATTAATCTTGTTGGTGTACCGTCAGCATTATATTCACCAGTGTAGGCCACTCTAATCATACCAGCTGCTCCTGCCGGTCCTTCATATTGTTTAGCTTCTGCATCAGTCTGCCAAATACCAACCTTCTTATAATCGTAAATTACATTAAGGGGCTTCCCTACAAACCACCAGTTATTTTTATCCTCTGTTGTTCCGGATGCCAAAGAAACCAGTTTATTTTTATTACTATATATATTAGCTCCTGCTTCCCATGTCCATCCATTGTAATTATCTAAAATAACTCCATTTAGTGAAAGTTCCCAGCCTTTATTTTGCGTTGCACCCACGTTTCCTACGTAACTGCTTACACCGGACGTTACCGGTAAATTAACACTTAACAGAAGATCTTTAGTATCTGTTGTATAATATTCTACTGTACCTGACAGACGGTTTTTAAAAATTGAAAAGTCAAGTCCAAAATTTGTTGTTATTGAATATTCCCATCCCAAATCAGGATTAGGCAATGTTGAAACATAATATCCTGTTGCATTTGTATTTCCAAAATTATAGGGTCTTGTGCTTAAATTTCCCAACGTAGCATAAGGAGCAACTGACTGGTTTGAAGTCTGACCGTAGCCTGCACGTAATTTTAGTGAATTAAGCCAATTAACAGTATTCATAAACGATTCTCTCTGAATATTCCATCCTGCTGACACAGCAGGATAACTATGCCATTGGTTAGAAGGCGCCAGCCTGGATGATGCATCAGATCGGTAAGTTGCGCTTATCATATAGCGATCGTCATAGGAATACATTCCGCGTACCATATAAGATACAAGACCGCTTTGTGTATAGTTTTGATTGTTTCCATCGATCGTAATATCGTTATTATCTCCTGTTGATGTCTGCCCCAGATTAAAATACTGAAAACCATCACCTGCAATATTTTTTCTTGAAATCGATGAACTGTTGTAAGATGTCTGCTCAGCAGAATACATTGCCAGTGCACTAACCTTATGCTTTTGAGCAAATGTATGATCGTAGTTTAACAAACTTTCTATAGTCCAGCTTGTAGTAAGGGCATTGCCTATAGAAGCTACATTAGGATTATTTACATTTGAATTAAAAACACCAATTCCCGTATAACTGCCTGTATTGCTTGTACGTAAATTACCTCCAATATTGAGTCTGACTTTTAATCCGTCAATTGCCGGAATTTTTAACTCGGCATAAGCAGAATTATAAGTCCCGAAAACTTTATTTCTATCAATCCATTTATCACCAAGATTTTTCATACTCGTTCTGGTGTAAACCCAGTTTTCGTCCTGAGGCATTCTTACCGTTCTTTTTAATGAGCCATCCGGATTGTAAGGATTTGCTATTGGTGACATGCTAAGAACCCCATACATTCCTAAACTGGCCCCATCTGTTATACTGTAATTATTATTTGATGAAAAACCAATACGAAATAGCCCAAGTTCCTGGTCTAAACCGGCACGAACAGAATAACGATTATATTCAGATCCCGGAATAACTGCTTCATCTTTATAATAATTAGCGCCAAAATTATAATTCACTTTTTCACTTCCGGCTGTAACCGCAATATCGTGACTGGTTACAATAGCAGTTCTGTAAAATAAATCCTGCCAGTCCGTATTTACATTATCTGCTTCATCAACACCATTTACTAAATTTTTTCCTGCGAGTTTTCGAAACTCAACATATTTAGGACCTTCCATCATAGGATATTTAACTGCTGTTTTATAACCTGTATAAGTATTATAAGTAATCTGTGCTTTCTGTCCTTTTGTTCCTTTATTACTAGTAACTAATATGACTCCGTTAGCACCTCTTGAACCATAAATAGCAGTAGCCGATGCATCTTTTAAAATATCAATGCTTTTTATATCGTCAGGACTTATGTCTGCCAATGTTCCGGAAAAAGGTATACCATCCAGAACCACGAGCGGATCATTTTCTGCTGTTAAAGATCTGGTGCCACGAATACGTACTTGCATCGTAGCACCGGGTTTTGTTGAAGTTTGTGTCATCTGAACTCCTGCCAAACGTCCCTGAAGGGCTTGTGTAACATTCGCAGAGGGTACCTCTCGCAAAGCATCTCCTTTTATAGATACTACAGACCCCGTAACTGCTTCTTTACGCTGCGCTCCGTACCCTATCACCACTACTTCCTGCAATGCATTTGAATTTTCCTCAAGCATCACATCTATTTTGCTTTTACCATCAACAGGTACTTCTTTAGTTTTTAAGCCTAAAAAACTAATTACAAGTATTCCATTTGAAGGAACATTGGTTACTGTATAATTTCCATCAAACCCTGTAACAACACCTGTTTTTGTGCCTTTAACATTTACATTCGCTCCCGGTATTGGTCCGTTTACATCAGATACAACTCCAGTAACTGTTGTTTGCGCTTTTGCTGTTATAGAAAACAAAAACATCAGGCCTAAAAACCCAAAACTCTTTAAGAGTTTTAATTTATTTTTATTAATAAATAAGTCAGTCATAAATAATTAATTTAGGTAAGTATACCCACTTTACACCGAATTTTTTAAAAACAAATTACTAATCTAATCCACTTATTTGAGTGGATTTTTTATTTATATAACATCATGGAAAATCAAACAGAAATTAAAGCAAAAGAAATCATTACTCTTTTAAAAGGATTAACTTTAAAAGAGGCTAAAGAGATTCTCAGAAAAGTAGAAGCTGATATTTATCAGTCAGTTAAAATTAACTAGAAGTATTAGAATCTATATAGCCTAGTTTTGTAACGACATCATCTAATTTATCTACTACATTACTCGCTTCATAATTCGATGCTAACTTACCTGATATCTCAGTAAGTTTATTACTAATTTCAACTAGTAAATCAATCATAGTTTGTGCTTGGTCTTCATCCATAATAGAAAATTTAAAAATTAAAAAAGAGCAAATAATATCTACCTGCTCTATAACTTAGTTTAAAAGAAGAACCAGAAGAATCGTAAATTGATATTCAGGTTAATCTTAAAAGCTTTGTTTCTGTGTTTGTTTTTGCGCATTGTTTATAAAATTTAGTATGATTCATAACATTAATTTTTTATGCGCAACACAAATCAAATATAAACATTTTACAAGTAGCTTAATACGTTAATTCAATTACCTTTATATAAAAGATGCACTTACAGTGTACAAATAGTGCATTAATAGTGTACAATTTATACATTTAAGTTGTACATTTGTGCAAGTCATTTGTATAGAGTTATGTCTTTCAAAAGCAAAATTATGGATTTCCATAATGACGCTAAAAAAGAAAACCCAGTAGCGTCAACTACTGAGTATCTTTTTAAATCTCATCTTATAAATGTAAGATGTAGTTAATAAATTCAACTATTACTTTTATTGATCCCGCAAAAGATGCAATATTTTTAATCATAGTAGTTGATTTTGTCCATTTGGACGGTTTAGGCGTAGGATTAATTTCTACGCGGTCTATTTCACAATAGTCCTGTTTGTTTTTCATAGTTTTATGAAATTAAGTTAAATAATAAATAAAGAACTTTCTAAAGCCTCTTACAATAGTAAGATTGGCTTTTTCTTTGTTTTGTAAATGTACCACATCCTTATATCACAGACAAGACCCTAATAGCGCCTAAGAAGTTAGTTATTAACATAGATACTAACAACTAATAAAACAATTCAGCACATATCACTAACAACAAAAGCCACTCTGTAATGAAGTGGCTTTTTTAATACTTAATATTATGGAAAATGAATTTCAAACAAATGAACCACTATATCAATCTCTAATTCAAATTATGAAAAAAGTAAACGAGATAGCAGTAGAACAAAATTTACCATTAAGGTTTTATGTAGACCAAGCAGGGCAACACGACCCTAATGTAAACTATATAATGTTAGACAAAAGCTCTTGTTTTTTATGAACGATTAGCCTGAATATCTGCAATAACATCGGCAGAATTTTCCTGTGACTCTAATATGAAAAAATAGTGAGGGTCAATGTATCTACTTGTATCCACATTTAAGAAATCACACAAGTCATTACAAAAAACTGCATGATTATAGGTTCTAAGCAGTCCTCCATTTAATACACTTGTTGTGGAGATTAAACAAATTAAATCCTTTCCTTCTAATTCGCTTTTATCAATTTCTTGAAGTCTAAATCGAAACGCAGGATAAGTGCCCGATATCCCTACTACCGTATCATTAGGAATTTTTAGTGTATAATCCTCGTTTTGGTATTTTAATTCACTCATATTTGTTTTGGTTTTAGTTATTATTTTTGCGGAAATACTTGACTATCATACTTTCCAATATTATAAACATATTTGCGTAGAAGTTTACCGTTGACAACGTCTAATAAAGTGACTAATTTAAAGTCTTCATCTATAAACACATTACCGTACGGAGTATCGTAAACATAATGTTTAAAATCTTGGTCATATCTTTTAAGCGTTAACTCTCTAATTTGCCACTTTGTAGTTGACTTTTTAAAATACAAAGCCTCTTTAGAAAGATAAAAATAATTTTCCGAATCAGTATCGACGTTTGTTACAATATATTCTCCATTCTTATTTGTAAACTCTCTTATCATGCTAACTTTATATCCACCGTAATATTTCATTAAAGGTGCTGTATCGATAGCAGTTCCCTTACTTGGAGTAAGGTCTTTTATAATTTCTGTTTTTAGGATATATTTGTAATTATCTGAAATCCATCTTATAATTGGCTCTGTATCAATACGTGAATAATCATAGTTTTTATCGTTTATTTGTTTAACAACTTCATTCTCAAATCTATGAGACAGGACTGATTCTGTATCACCGATTTTATATCTATAATAATCTACTGTACTCTTTACTTTTTTGTACCCTTCATTATATCTTGCTTGTCTAATTGCTTGATTCTTTTCATAGCGAGCCTGATTTGCCGCCAAAGCTCTTTCTAAAATTTGAAAGTCTATAGGGCTTTGTGGTTCGTTATATTGAGACACACGAGGGTCGGGAGTATTAGTATTAGTGTATTCCCATGATTCAGTTAGGGAATTATATCCTTTATAGCCAACAAGATTACCGCTACTATCTGTATAATCATAGCGACTATACAAAGAGTTCCATTTTTCAGAGATAGTTTGAGAATAAACCGAAGTGCATAAGAACAGAAGTAAAAGATACTTTTTCATAGGTTTTAGATTTAGTATCACTAAAACCCTAAGTGAAATTGTTGTACAAAAAAGCGTGGGTTTGTAACCGTACCAAGAATCGGGGTTCTGGACAAACCTTGCACCATGATAAGTTACGCCCACGCCGTAGCATGAGCATAGTCTTATTATCGTGTGGTGCTTTTGAAATTGTCCAGATTTCGATACCATGATAATAGCTAACGCTAATATTTTAATCAGCAGTAAAAGTAACAAATTCTTCTAAAAGTAAGTAATTTGTGACTGCAAAATATCCTAAGTACATTTGTATTCAGGTCTTTAACGAATAAAAATAGCATTTAATTACACTAATATTTTGTTTAAGTGTAAAAAAGTGCTAAATTTGTTGAAAGAAAAACGTAGACCCATGTTTAATAAGGATTTTAACTCAATACTCGAAGTCGCAAGAGAGTTTGCAACGGAGGAAAAGTGTATAGAACACTTAGAGGCACTTTATTGGAATAACAAGCCAGTAAGCCCTTTTCATGAAGATAGTACTGTATATAAATGCAAAGGCAATAAATACAAGTGCAAAACAAGCGGAAAGTACTTTACAGTAAAGACAGGTTCAATATTTGACAATACCAAGATTGAATTACCTAAATGGTTTATGGCTATCTTTTTAGTTACCAATCATAAAAAGGGAATCAGTTCTGTACAACTTGGTAAGGATTTACAAATCAGTCAAAAATCTGCTTGGTTTATGCTTATGAGAATCAGAAAATGTTTTGGTATTGAAAATGATATTGATGACAAATTTGAGGGTATTTGTGAAGCCGATGAAAGTTTTTTCGGCGGAAAGAATAAAAACAGACACAAAGACAAAAAAGTACCTCAATCGCAAGGTAGAAGTTTCAAAGATAAAACACCTGTTATAGGAGTACTACAAAGAGGAGAATCTGAAATCATAGACGGTAAAAAGATAATTCATTCTCACAGTAAAGTAAAATGCATTGTCGGAAACAATACTAAGAGCGAAACAATACAGCCGTTTATTAAATCAGTAGTTGTAAAAGACAGCGTTTTAATTTCTGATGAGTGGTTAGGGTACAGAGGATTAGAAAATCATTATGACCATCACGTAGTTGACCATGGAAAGAAACAATATGTTAACTTTGATAATCCTGAGATACACAGTAATTCAATGGAAGGATTTTGGGGTATTATAAAAAGAGGGTATAACGGAACTTACAACTGGTGGAGCAAAAAACACATGCAAAACTATGTTGATGAATTTGTTTTCAGATTTAATTTGAGAACTTCGCAAAATAACGAGAGATTTAATTCACTACTTTTGAACTCTCAAATAAGAACTAAATACAAAGATTTGATGAATGCTTAAAATATTAGAAAAAGAAAAGCTTTTACAAGATGAAAGCATACATAAAACGGAATTTGAAAAACAATGGTATTTCAGTCTTGAAGATGTAGCAATATATTTGCAAGAAGATTTATCAGAGGTTGAAAATATAGAACTGCCGTTACTATTTGACGGAAAACGAAAGACAGTACAAACTGCAACTTTTGAAGACATAGAAAAAGGACGTAAAAAAGAACCTTTATCAGAGTTTAATAAAGCACTTTTAAAAGCACGGCATTTTAAGAAATAACAGCCAAGCCTTACAGAAATGCAGGGCTTTTTAATATCAAATAAAATGGAATTTAAAAAAGGAGTAAGTTACTGCACTCAATGGAGTATATATGAAAAACCAGATTTTCCTAAATCGTACCCAAATCACTCTCAAATGGTTTTGCCTCGATTGCCTTATAAATCTGAAAAAAGTTAGGGATGTATTCTATTGTATGATTATACTTTATAAAAATATGTTCTGCTTGTCTTGAAAAACTTTGGTAAACGAGTTCAGTCCATATACTGTTTAAAGAAGCCTCTTGATCTTTAAAAAATACAACATAAAAATTATGAGCAACGGACACAAGTTCATTAAATGCAAACTCAGTAACAACTGTAACATTATAACTTGTATCAGTAACACCTATTTTTAATTTGTGTTTAAAATATGGCTCTTCATTTTCTTTAGGAAATGTTTTATAGACAGAACTAACAAACTTAGAAATATATGTATTGCATTCCATGTGATTATGTTTTAGAAATATAAAAATAGCAAAATAATTCATACAAAAAAGCCTCTACCAAAATAGAGGCTTAATTATTTTAGTATATTTGAGAAACTCAACCAATAATCCACTAAAAACTGAAAAATCAAAAATTCGGTGTAAAGTGGGTATACTTACCTTAATTTAATTGGTTAATAGTAAAATTTGGTTGCTTAGCTATGATCAAGAACTAGTTCTAAATAGTTTATTGAGGCAATTATATGTTCCTGATCAAACAAATGTAAATAAATTAAAAAAACACACAATCGGTTGTGTAAAATGTTTTTATTGATTACTTAAAAAAACGTGCTATTTTATAAATTATAACTATTTTTTTGTAAAAATAATTACACAAGTCATAACAAAAACGGTTTTAAAACATTTAAAAATGAATATTACAAAATAAAATACGAATAATCTTAAAATAATAATAAAAATACGTTTTTTAGAAAAATTTGAAAATTTAAAACTTATTTTGAAGCCAAAATATTACTAAATATTATAACACATCTACATAAAAACATATAATACTTACATAAAATGTTAAAAACAAAAAATACTCTAATTTAAAGTAAGGCATCAAAATAAATGAAATAAAAAACAATCGGTTGCTTTTAAATGTATGTTTTGTATTAAATTTAATATGGTATCCCCCCTTGTGATAAGAATTTTATTTTCTCCAAAAGAAACAAAAAAGCAACCTCATATTTCAATGAAAATAAAAAAAACACATACTAAATTGCATTGTTTGTGCAGAGATCATACAGGGTAAAAATAAACTGATTTTACAATTCGAACATTGCTTTCATAAAGGTCAAACAAAAATTTACACTTTGGTATCAGTGATACAAATCAGGTTCAGTAAACAATTTGCCATTAGCCATTTAGCATCAATTACCATATATTTAAAGTAATGTTTTCAAATAAAATAAACTCCTTAAGTTTTCTATTTCTTATTTTTACCGTATTAAACAACTATTAGATAAATTTCTTTTTTTAATTCCTAAATTTATTATGTTCCAAAAAATAACTTCTGCTTTTGCCTTACTTTTAATTTTGAATTCATGTGCTGTTCAACAAAAAAGCTTAACCATGAATGATTGGTATGCGTTTACAAAAACCAGCACAGAAAGGCTCGAACCTTCAAAAGCATATGATTTCTCAGATGGAATGATACGTATGTATGGCGAAAACAATGGCTATCTAATGTCTCAAAAAAGCTTTAAGAATTTTGAACTTAGTTTAGAGTACAGATGGAATATAGAAGAAAAATTTAAAACCAAAAACAAGAAAAACAGCGGTGTTATGTACAACATACCTGCAGATTCACCTGACAAAATTTGGCCAAAAGGAATTCAGTTTCAGATAAAAGAGAACACTACTGGTGACTTTATTTTTTTAGATCAGGTAAACGCTAAGGTAAACGGTAAATTAATTGAGGCGGGTGCGAGTGTAACTTCTCCCAAATTTATTGAAAACGAAAAACCTTACGGCGAATGGAACTCTATTGTAATCAAATCGTTAAACGGTAAAATAACGCAATATCTAAACGGAAAATTAGTAAACGAATGTGAGGAAGCTTCTTCTAAAGAAGGTAAAATTTCATTAAATTATGAAAGTTCTCCAATTGATTTCAGGAACATAAAATTACATAATATTTCTAAGTAGTTAGAAATATTATGTAATGTCAGATTTGAAAAAACTCTATATGAGCTTGCAAAGAAATAATCGATTTAGATCATCTGAGCCACCTAATACATATAATTTACTTCCTGGGCTAAATGGAAAATTATCCTTTATATTCTTAAAGAGCTAATTTAAAGCATCTGAGAAAAAGATAATTTTTCACAACACTTTACCTTCCTGTTTTAACTTTTCACGATGCTTGATACCGAAATCTCTTAGTGCCAATATAACAGGTTTTATCGACCAGCTATATTCAGTGAGTTCATATTCCGTTCTTATTACACTGTCTTTATAAATCTTTTTTTCAACGAATCCATTAAGCTCCATTTCCTTTAATTGTTGTGCCAATACTTTTGAAGTGATTTTAGGAATTTCTTTCATAATCTCACTAAACCTTCTATTCCCTTCCATGAGTGCTATCGTAATAGGAATTCTCCATTTGCCGGTTATAATATAAATGGCGTCCATAATAGGGACTACTTCTGTTTTACATTTCAAAATTCTTTCTTCCCTATACTTTCCTTTAGGGATATTTTCATCTATTATAGTCATTGGTTCTAAATATTTAGTGTAGCTATGTTTGGGGTAATAATCAAGTAATCAAAAATATCCTTTTTTATTACTTATCATGTAAGGTATTTATGCTTAAATTTTATTTTAATATAATCAAAAATGATACTATGAGAACTTACAGGGGCTGTAGAAAAATTATCTATTGGATTCAGCTGTAAATGTGTGATTAAAAAAAGAAAAACTGTTACAAATTCAGATGACACAATGGCTAAATAATATTTTACTTTTATCAGTTACCTTGAGGTAAGTTTCACTATCTTGAAGCACAAATCTGCCTAATTTTGTGTATTGTGAAATATAACTATTACAACCCGTACCAATATGTGGAACTCTATACTCAACAATATTAAAAATATACGAGAGTTAAAAAATTATACTCAGGAGTATATGGCTGGTCAATTGGGGATAACACAGTCGGCTTATAACAAGATTGAAAAGGGTAAAACTATTTTAGGGCAAAACCGATTACTAAAAATAGCTATTATTCTAGAAGTAGATATCGATGACATTATTAATTTCCAAAGCTCTATATTTGATAAAACTGGTGTTGAAAAAACTAAGGAAATGGATGCAGTTGTGAAACTTAATAAAATTTATCAAAAAAAAATAGAGCTTCTTGAAAAAGCTTTAGAAGACAAGGCTATTGCACTTGATTTAATAAAGAAACAATAGAATAGTCGTAGCAAATACAACTACATCATTATATATTTTTTTTGTAAAATAGAATCTTAGCTTCATTTTTTATGAATAATTAAAAGAAGCATATATTCAGTCTCAAAAAACTGAAATATATGCTTCTTAAATTTTAACCCGTCGGGTAATTAAAAGGCTAATTCAATACAATTTCTTTACCATAATTAATGCGTACATTATTATGTTTTTATGTTCTATAATTACACCCACGGGTAAAATTTAATTAAAAAGAACCACAAATATTTCCTGTAAAAGTGGCACCTGCGTTAGCGGTAACATCAGCTTTTACAGAAGCTGTAGGAAGTGTAACGATAGTATATGGGGGTGTAAAAGCGTTACTCCCACTTACAGTATTTGTGGTATTTGGAAAACTATTGTCAAGTTCTGTGATGGCTGTAAAACCCGTCATTAGATCGATAGGTTTGGTAACACCTTCGAAAACATTTTTTTCAACTCTGATATCTGCTTCAAAGCCTGCCATGATGCATTTATTGCTAACTGAACTGTTAAAATAACTGTTTATGATATGAACTTTTCCAAATCTTACTCTTGGCATTCTCTCTTTGCATCCAGGTCCCCACCAGCATCTGGCAAAAGTGATTCTTAATTTTCCACGATCTCCGGTAGCCGTATCACTTGAACCAATTAAATTTGAGAATCTGTGATCGTCCGTTCCGCCTGGACCTCCCGCTTTTGGCGTTTTCAGATAACTGAATTTAGTGTAAGAAACTGTAACAAAATCAGATTTATTTTTAATGTCTAAATTTCCATCTACTCCATCTCTGAATTCACAATGATCCACCCAAACATTTTGGCAATTATCAATAATAGCATTGTCCCAGCCATCTGTATCGTAAGCTCCCGGCCCTTCAAAAATTAAATTTCTGATGATAATATTGGTACAGTTCTTAATATTAATAATCCCTGAATTTGCTGTAGTCTGATCTTTTGATACCAATTTTGCACCACTTGCACCATATATCGTTTTTCCTGACTGTCCCTGAAGTAATAATCTTCCTGTAGAAGTTTCAGGAATTTCAATGGTTCCTGATATTTTGATAACTTTTACATTACTGTTTTCAATTGCTGTCTTTAAGGCAGCATAAGTGGTGACCGGTGTTTCCGAAGAACTTCCGCCACCTGTTGTGTTTCCATTTTCTGAAGCCCAGCCGGGAACTTCAGCGCAATTACCAACTTTGGCTGTACTGGGAGCAAAATCAAGAATAGCTATCGCATTTTCATTTTGATCGGCACTGCTGTCTTCTTTACTGCAGGAAACAGTAAAAAAAATTGATACTAATAGCAGTGAAGCAATTTTTTTAAATTTCATAATTAATTGATTAAAAGGGGTTACTTAATTTGTGGTACAAATTTTACAGAAATCCTCATTTAATTTGTTGAACTAATTCAATACTTTAGGAATAATTTATGAGCGTTGAATCAAATGGATATAGGCTCTTTCAAACCTGAACTCGATTATTTTCAATAATTTATATTTATTACATATCCTACAAGGTTTAAAAAACCTTGTAGGTATGCATACTAATGATAAAATTCCTGCAAGATGTCAAAAAAGACCTTGCAGGAACATTAACTGATATAATTTATTTGTAAACAAATTTTGTGCTGTATTAATCGAACTCAGGTTTAAAAAAATCTTTCTTTAGATCACAAAATCTGCTCTATTGGAAAATGATATTTCTGGATGAGGTAACAGGAAAAGTAAAACGAAAAATTAGTAGCCTAATACGTAAAAGCTTCTGTTACAGAAGGCAAATTTCCCTAAAACTATATGAAGGTTTTTTCAATTGATTTGAAAAAAACAGAATTAAAAAGTCTCTCGAAACGATAAACTAAATTCCATGGTTTTTCTCCAAAACTAATCAAAAAACAATATTATCACATACAAGACTGTTTAATTTGAAAAGCCTATTCTTTCTTTTGATTTACAGGAATATAAATATCAAAAGTAGCTCCCTTATTTTGTTCGCCACTTGCCGTAATAAATCCGTTGTGATTTTCTACGATTTTTTTAACAATAGCCAATCCTATTCCTGTTCCTGTATATTCCATTTTTCCGTGTAAACGTTGAAACACTTCGAATATTTTTGCACTGTATTGTTGATCAAAACCAATACCATTATCTGAAATACTAATATGGCAATAGTCAATATCAGGGACTACATTTTTATGAGTCAATGTTACTCCCTTAATTATCTTGCTGTTAACTTTTATTGATGCCGGTAATTCGGGCTTAGAAAATTTAAGAGAATTACTTACTAAATTATACAAAAGCTGTCTAAACTGAAATGGGATAACATCTATTACATACGTTTTCCCTTTTTCTATGACCGCATGGTGCAGTTCTAATTCTTCTCTCAGGTCTTCCTTTACTTCATCAATAATTGCTGATAAATCTGTTTTTTCAAATATTCTTTCCTGTACATTGGTTCTGGAATAAGCCAAGAGATCATTAATCAATGTTTGCATTCGCTTTGCCGCGTTCTGCATCCTTTGAAATTTATCCTTTCCAACATCTGATAAGTTATCGGATTCTCTATCTATAATTTGTGTGGCAAAAGTCTGAATTTTTCTTAGAGGCTCTTGTAAATCGTGACTGGAGATATAAGCAAAAGACTGGAGTTCCTTATTCATTTGCTCCAATTCTATATTTTTTTGCTCGAGTTCCAATGCATTTAGCTTTAGTTTATCCTCAGCTTTCTTTTTTTCTGTGAGGTCATGTGTCACTTTTGAAAATCCGATAACTTCACCTTTTTTGTTATGAATAGCTGTTATAACCGCACTTGACCAAAAAAGACTTCTGTCTTTTCTAATGCGCCAGCCTTCCTGTACTGCTTTTCCTCTTTCACGGGCTAATTGTAAAAGTTTATTAGGCAGGTTATTTTTTCGATCTTCTTCTGTATAAAAAATTGAAAAAGATTTCCCTATTATTTGCTCTGCTTTGTATCCTTTTATTTTTTCTGCCCCTATATTCCAATTTTCAACTATTCCTTCATGATTTAGATACAATATGGCATAATCCTGTACTTCCTCTACCATTAAATGATAACGTTCCTCACTTTTTCTCAAAGATTCGTTTATCAAACTAAGTTCTTTTGTACGCTCTTTTACCAGTTTTTCTAATTCATTGGTAAAGGTTTTTTGATCTTCTATATCAGTGCTTGTCCCTACCCACATTTGTATTTTTCCGTTTTCATCTATTTGCGGGCTTGCACGGCTTAGTTGCCAGCGATAAACACCATCATGTCTTTTGAAACGGTGTTCGAATAAAAAATCTTTTCCGGTAGCAATTGACTCCATCCATACTTTTGAACTTTCAGCTCTCTCGTCAGGATGTACAATTTGCAGCCAGCCCTCTTCAGCTATTTGTTTTGGCGTTAAACCGGAATAGGTATAAACCGATTTATTACAATAATTCAAATGACCGTCTGTATCTGATGTCCAAATATGCTGAGGCATTGAACTGGCAAGAAGTCTGAACTTTTGTTCGCTTTCTTCGAGTTCCTGCTGGTGTTTTTTTAGTTCTGTAATATCTCTGGCAGTACCTAATAATCTTTCTAATTTGTTATCTGCATCGTAGAAAACTTTTCCTTTTGCTTCTACCCAGTGAACAGACCCATCAGTCCATATTACCCTTGCTTCATAATAAAGATGTCCTGATGCAATTGCATGTTTAAAGGCTTTTTCTCTAATATGCAGATCATCCCGATGGACATGTTTAAGTAACTGTTCATGCGTTAATTCTACATACTCTTTATACCCGCCAATGATTTCGAGATATCTGTTGGAATAGATAAGTTCTTTTGTTTTTACATTCAATTCCCAGGTACCAAGCTCGCTGGCTTCTACTATAATATTAAGTCGTTGTTCGTTTTGCTCTATTTCGTTTTTTGCTTCTACTTTTTCAGTTACTTCAGTTACTGTTACAATGATACCCGAAATTTTCCCGTCTTCTTCTTTCAGCGGATGGTAAAGAAAATCAAAATAGCAAACATCCTCAATTCCTTGTCTTTTCAAAGGAACCGGTACTTCGTTACCGTGATATGGAATACCTGTATTTAAAACAGCATCTAATAGGGAACTAACTGTTTCTTTTACTTCAGGCAAAGAATCAAAAAGCGGTCTGCCTATAAAAGAAGCTTCGTCTCTGTCAACCAGTTTCAGATAAGCTTCATTGGCCATTTCTACTATATGCTCCTGACCTCTTAAAATGGTAATTCCAACCGGAGCTTGTTTTACAGTATTACGGAATTGTTTATTAGCCTCTTCAATTTCGCGTCTTGCTTTTACCTGAGGGGTGTTATCCAAAACCCAAATAGCTACTTTTTTTACTTCTCCTTCTATATTTTTAAGTGGGGCATAAACAAAGGTTACATATATAGTTTCTTCTTTTCCATATCGAACAAGTATCATTTCTACCTCATTGATATAAAAAGGGATACCATTGTTCACTACATTTTTAAGAGCCTCTTCATAATACGATTTTACCTCAGCGAATGCATCCCAATAGTATTTACCGGCTATTTCATCATAAGGTTTTCCGGCTATTTCAATAAAACTGTCGTTTACTATTTCGGTTACTAAAGTTGCTGCATCCAATACACAAATACCTATTGGAGATTGCAGCACCATACTGCGTAAATTTTCTTCACTTTCTTCTATCCTTTTCTTAGCTAAATTAAGATCTGTCAGGTCAAGTCCGGTATTCATTACGCCATAAATATTTCCTTTCAAATCATACAATGGCGTAAATTGATAATTAAAATAATAAGTTCCCCAATTTCCATCTACCAGTAAATCCAGAGGTGTATTTTCTGTATGAAAGGGTTGTCCCGTTCTATAAACATTTTTAATCTGCTCAAACACCAATTGATTGGTTAGCTCAGGCAAAAGATCCATAAATGATTTTCCAATTACATCATTTCCTTTTCCCCAGATATTGATAATAGATTCATTGGCCAGCTCAATAATCATTTCTTCACCAGTGTAAACTGCAATGGCAAATGGAGCATTTTCTACCAATGCCCTTATTTTATGCTCGCTTTCCTCTATTTTTGAACGGGATATAATTTGTTCTGTAACTTCAATAGCAATGGCTACTATACCTGAGATAGTTCCATCGGCTTCTTTTAATGCCTCATATACAAAATTGATATAAGTAGTTTCTATTTTTGCGTTTCGGGGGAGATTGACAGGATGTTCATTTGCAACAAATTTTTCTCCTGTTTCATAAACTTTATCCAGTACTGACTCCAGACCTTGGCCTTTTGCTTCAGGCAAACCTTCAAATATAGGTTTGTTTATGACTTCATTTTTGCTTTTTCCCCAAATCTCAAGCATCATGTCATTTACAATTTCGACAACATGATTTTTTCCTCTGAAGACACACATTGCAGTTGGAGCCTGAATGATATTGTTTAGATAGCGGTTGTTACTTTCTTCTAATTTTTTAAGAGAATGTATGTTTTCTGTTGTTTCACTGCAAATTACCATTACACCGGCAATTTTTCCTGATTCATCGTGTACCGGACTGTAGCTGAATGTCCAATAGACATCTTCAATCTTTCCGTTTCTGTATATTGGAATAAGCTGATTTTCACTCCATGTAGATCCCTCTCCTGCTAATACCTGCTGAATAAGAGGGTATATAATTGGCCAGATTTCAGGCCAGGCGTCCTCTGCTTTTTGTCCTAATATTTCAGGATGTTTACCTTCATTTCCAAGGCTTGGACGATATGCATCGTTGTAAAAACAAGTAAGTTCATCGCCCCACCATAAAAACATTGGGAATTTTGAGTTCAAAATAATACCGAGAGAAGTACGAAGGCTTTGCGGCCAGATATCCGGAGTTCCTAATGGTGTTTTGCTCCAATCTTTATTCCGAATGAGCTCTCCCATTTCGCCTCCACCCTGAAGAAAATAATACTCTTTATTTGTCATGCGTATCCAGGTAAATATTTAGGGCTGAAGAATAAAATCCTCTCTTTCAGGTTTTTTAAAATTGGTTTCGGCTGTTACTTTAAGTGCATTCCCTATCACTTGTTTTAATTTGGAAAAATCACCGGGTTTGCGAATATAATATAAAGCACCTTTATCATACATTGTATTTACAATTTCCATATCCAGAGAAGTTGAAAAAATAATCACCGGAAGCTCTTTTAGCTCGTTGATTTCTTTTATTTCAGCCAGACATTCATACCCGTTTTTACGTGGCATATTTAAGTCAAGAAAAAGCAAATCTGGCAAATTATCTGAATCTGTTATAGTCAAATGATTCATAAGCTCTACACCGTCATTAACTGTTATAAGAGTAACAGGAAGTGTGAGTTCATCAAGTGCTTCTTTAAAAAAAGCACAATCATCCTCATCATCGTCAGCCAATAGAAGACTGTAATTATGTTTCATTTTGTGCAGGATAAATTTAATAATTTTGATTTTATTTAAAATCATTTATGAATCAGAAAAATCATCTTGTTTTAGGTCAATTTTATTTTTATTTCTAAAAAAAAATCAAATCTAAAATATTTTTATCTCTGCTAAGATAAAACTAATTTTAATAGCAATAGTGAATACTATCCTGATAAATTTTAATGCTTTAGGATAAAATTTACAATCTTTTTGTTTAAAGCACTTTGCCAATTATAAGTAAGAATTGAAAACTGAATCTCACAATTTATTTTCAGGAAGAGGATATGGAGTACTTTTTTCTACAACTTCTGAAATTTTTTCATCAAGTTGGTTACAAGATGTAAAAAGATGCTCTAATAGTTCAGCTCTTAGGACTATTAAGGATACGATATGGAAAAGAATTTTTCTGCATACACTCTCTTGGTCATGGTGAGTTAGTTCTATAAATTTAATAAAAAGATGAATTATTTTCACCTATTTAAAGATATATTGAGTATAACTAAAAAGGCTGTCTTTATCAGACAGCCTTTAAAACTAATTAAAATAAAAAAAAATGTATGTTAAAGCTCTTACTTTCCTGATGTGTTTTCAGGGTTCATAATTACCTCAACACTACTAGAACTATCCAAAACGTGCTTACTAAACTGCTGAATAGTTTTTTGATTAATTTTAGAAATTAAATTTTTATATTCTTCATCCTGCAAAAACGGAATCTCATTTAAGCTGTTGTTATAAAGGGTACTGTTCCAGAATGAATTGGTTTTAAGCGACTCTTCCCTGTTTTTTAAAAGTGCTTTTTTGATGTCTTCCAAATCATTGGCATTTACCGGAACCGTTTTCAAATCATTTAATTCTTTCCATACAATCTGCATTAATTTTTCCTGTTTTTCAGGGTTGCAGTCAAATGTCAAAGCAAGACTGAAAGCCGGTGCTGGAATCTGTTCGAGGGTACCGCCAACACTTACGCCATAACTTCCGCCTTCTTCTTCGCGAATGGTCTGTAAAAAACGTTTGGATAATAACTCCCCTATAATATAAATGGTCATCGCATTTTCTTTGCTGTACTC
>NZ_JASY01000022.1:0-57423 GCF_000735715.2 Flavobacterium chungangense LMG 26729 | reverse complement strand
TGGAGCCAACCTGCAGATCAACGCAAGTCCTGATTTTGAAACTAAATCCTCGTACTCGATTCGTCTAAGAACTGCCGATCAGGGGGGGCTTTCTTTTGAAAAAACTTTTACTATCAATGTAAACAACCTGAACGAAGTACCTACAGACCTGGCTCTTTCTGCTACGGCAATCAACGAAAACGTAGCTGCCGGAACAACAGTGGGAGTCCTATCTTCTGTTGATGTGGATGCTGCAAATACTTTCACTTATACTTTGGTTTTTTTGATTTTGAAACTAAATCCTCGTACTCGATTAGAATAAGAACAACAGATCAGGCTGGTTTAAGTTTTGAAAAACAGTTTACGATTACTATTAATAATGTATGCGAATTAGACAATGGAGCTACTCTGACATCTGGTGTCATTACAGCAACACAAACTGGCGCTTCATACCAATGGATTCAGTGTCCTGCTACTATATTAGTTGGAGAAAACGGACAATCGTATACTCCAACAGCTATTGGTTCATATGCGGTTGTTGTAACAATCGGAGCATGTAGTACACTATCATCATGCATACCTGTAACATCTTTAGCTAATCCTAATGTAGAAGAAAAATCTAAATTTGTAATATACCCCAATCCAAACAATGGTATTGTAAACATACAAACTGATCATGATGCTGATTTGAATATTATAAATCAATTGGGACAAACTATTAAAACAGCAAAAGTTACTTCTGATATAGTTAACACAATTAATCTTGAAAGCCAGGCTGACGGGGTTTATTTCATAACAGAAAAGAAAGGGAGTAAATTAATTACTCACAAATTGATTCTGAAAAAATAATTCAAAAAAGGTTTTATAAATTCTTTAAAATTAGAAAGGGAAAAATCAAATGATTTTTCCCTTTCTAATTTTAGTAAATTATTTTTAATTTTAATCCAATCTTAAAACGGTACATCACTATCATCATCGTCATCGTTCAGATTACTTCCGAAAGCCTCATTTGCAGATGGCAGATTTTTAGTTATATACTGATTATCATCATGATTCATTTTTGACGGCAAATCATCATAACTGCCCGAAAAATCATCAAGATTATCAAATTTTCCAAGGTGACCTATAAATTTTAGACGAACGTTTTCAATACCACCATTACGGTGTTTTGCGATCATAATTTCTGCCTGACCAGCGGTTGGGGAAGCTTCGTCATCATCCCACTCGTCAATTTTGTAATATTCAGGTCGATATAAAAACGAAACGATGTCGGCATCCTGCTCAATTGCTCCGGATTCACGAAGATCTGATAGTAAAGGTCGTTTACTGGATCCACGTGTTTCTACAGCACGCGATAACTGAGAAAGTGCAATTACCGGAACATTAAGTTCTTTTGCCAAAGCTTTTAGGTTTCGGGAAATGGTAGAGATTTCCTGCTCACGATTTCCTCCACCTTTATTATTTCCTCCTGCAGTCATTAACTGCAAATAATCCACAATGATAATTTTAATACCGTGTTGTGAAGCTAAACGACGGCATTTTGCTCTTAAATCGAAAATAGAAAGCGATGGAGTATCATCAATAAATAAAGGGGCTTTTTCTAAGTCCTTTACTTTGGTACTCAACATAGTCCATTCGTGAGGTTCTAGTTTACCAGTACGTAATTTCTCTGATGACAATCCTGTTTCAGACGAAATTAATCTGGTAATCAACTGAACAGATGCCATTTCAAGAGAGAACAAGGCTACTGCGTGTCCAAATTGAATAGCAATATTTCTGGCCATAGAAAGTACAAACGCCGTTTTTCCCATCGCAGGTCTTGCTGCAATAATAATTAAATCACTGGGCTGCCATCCGGAAGTCAGTTTATCTAAATTAGTAAAACCGGTTTCCACACCACTTAATCCCTCTTTTTTAGAAATTTCTTCAATTTTCTTTTTAGCTTGTAAAACTAAACTTTGTGCAGTTTCAGAACTACGTTTGATATTTCCCTGAGTTACTTCATATAGTTTTGATTCGGCCTGGTCTAATAAATCGAAAACATCCGTAGTTTCATCATACGATGCCTCAATAATTTCAGATGAAATTCGAATTAAACTTCTTTGGATAAACTTTTGAAGAATGATACGTGAATGAAATTCGATGTGTGCCGAAGACGCAATTTTTTGTGTAAGCTGTATTAAATAAAAATCCCCTCCAACTAATTCTAATTTGCCATTCTTTTTTAACTGACTTGATACCGTAAGTAAATCAATTGGCTGCGTTTCGGTAAAAAGCTGTATAATGGCTTCAAAAATATGTTTGTGTGCCTCTTTGTAAAAAGCATCCGGCTGTAAAATATCAATTACATCATCAACCCCTTTTTTATCAATCATCATAGCACCAAGCACAGCTTCTTCTAAATCAAGAACTTGCGGCGGCAATTTTCCTTTCTCCAGATTAATAATAGTGGTTTTATCTACCTTTACAGGGTTTATATTTTTGAAATTTTCCATATAGCGAAATTAGCGAAATTTAAAAAAATATTACTATTGAGTTATAAGTAATAATTGTTTATAAATAAGTATTTTTTGTTCATAACCCCAAAAAAAAATCCGAAACTGTAAGGTTTCGGATTTTAAATCAATTTATATAAATTTATTCCTTATACTCACCCATATTACTGTACTTGTCCATTCTTTGGGCAATTAAATCGGCTGTTGATAAATCTTTCAATTCGTTATATCCTTTCGTAATATATTCAGCTACGGTTTTAAAAGTAGTTTCTCTGTCATAATGTGCTCCTCCAAGTGGTTCCGGAATAACATCATCAACTAATTTTTGCTTTTTCATGTCAGATGAAGTCAATTTTAAAGCATCAGCAGCACGTTCTTTGTACTCCCAGCTTTTCCATAAAATTGAAGAACATGATTCTGGAGAAATTACAGAATACCAGGTATTTTCTAACATATAAACTTTATCTCCAACACCTATTCCTAAAGCTCCGCCTGAAGCTCCTTCTCCAACAATAATCGTAATAATTGGCACTTTAAGGCGAACCATTTCGAAAATGTTCCTTGCGATTGCTTCTCCCTGCCCTCTTTCTTCAGCTTCTAGTCCAGGATATGCACCCGGTGTATCTACTAAAGTTAAAACCGGGATTCCGAATTTCTCTGCCATTTTCATCAAACGTAAAGCTTTGCGGTATCCTTCAGGATTTGCCATACCAAAATTACGGTACTGACGTGTTTTTGTATTAAAGCCTTTTTGTTGTCCCACAATCATAAACGACTGACCGTTTATTTTTCCAAGGCCTCCCACCATAGCTTTATCATCCTTAAAGTTTCTGTCTCCATGAAGCTCTAAAAAAGTTTCGCCGCAAATGGCTCTGATATAATCTAAAGTATAAGGTCTGTTTGGATGCCTTGACAATTGTACTCGCTGCCAGGCTGTAAGGTTTTTGTATATATCTTTCTTAGTTTGTTCTAATTTCTTGTTGATTTCCTTACAAGTTGGCGTAACATCAACGTCAGATTCTTTTCCAATTATAACACACTTTTCTAACTGTTCTTCAAGTTCTTTGATTGGAAGCTCAAAATCTAAATATTCCATGGATTTTTGAATTTTGTTTTTAAATCGAACCGCAAATATAAAAATATTATATCATTGGTATAAATAATTTGTATTTAAATAGAATAATGCAAAATAAATATAAGGTAAATATTACACTTTTTCTTTGTTTTTATAATGTTTGAAAACACCGTTTAAAATAACTGTAATTACAATTATCAGAGCACCAATATAAAATTCAGTACTCATTTTTTCTTTTCCTCCCAAAATAAAATAGGCAAGCATAATTCCGTAAACAGGTTCTAAATTAGTCGTTAACATTACTGTATAAGGTGTTAATTTCTGCATTACTTTTACGGATGCTGTAAAAGCATAAGCAGTACAAACCGAAGCTAAAATAAGTAACAGCCCCCAATTGTTTAATGACATGGTAAAAAAATCAGCTGTGAATTTTCCCTGCAACAAAAAATAAATGGATATAAAGAAAACTCCTGCACCAAATTCATAAAATGTAATAACAGAAGGCTCATGATCAGAAATCAATTTCCCATTCATTAAAGTAAATAAAACCCCTAAAATAATCGAAGCCAAAGCGTAATACATTCCATTCAGATATTTTACTTCAACCTGCATAATCAAAGCTAAGCCTCCAATGATTATTAATCCAAAAAAAACTTCATACCACAATATTTTCCTTCCATAAAAAAGAGGTTCTAACAATGATGCGAAAAAAGCGCCCAGAGAGAATATTGACAATGTTATCGAAACATTAGAAACGTGAATTGCTTTAAAAAAGAAAATCCAATGTAGTGCTATTAATAATCCGACAAAAATTAATTTAGCGAAAGACTTTCCTGATATAACAAAAGATTGTTTTTTATAAACTATAAAAGCAGCCAAAAAAACTCCAGCAAGCAGCATTCTGTACCAAACCAGATTCTCTGCATCAATAGTTATTAAAGCGCCTAAAATTGCTGTAAAACCCCAGATAAAAACAATTAAATGAAGATTTAAATAACTTTTTAAATTATCGTTTCGCATTACGTAATAAGTAAACTGCCAAAATTCCAAATACAATATTCGGAAACCAAACAGCTAATAAAGGTGAAAATGTAGATTTTTCGGCAAGTGTACCAAATATTTTATCAAAAAATACAAATGAAAATGCAATTGCAATTCCAATTGCAAGATTAGTTCCCATTCCGCCACGGCGTTTCATTGACGAAACTGCAACTGCAATAATAGTTAGAATAAAAGCTGAAACCGGTACACTATATTTTTTATAAAGCACTACTAAATAAGTATTGATGTTTCCGGAACCTCTTTTTCTTTCCTTTTCAATAAAATCGATTAATTTTCCGAGTGAAAGTGTTTCGGCAATGTAAACCACCGGGGTTAAATCTGCCAGTTCAAACTTAAAATGAACTTTTTTTTCTGGAGATTTTTCAATTTTATCATTCAATTCCCCAAGAGTTCTCTTGGTATAATCATACAAAATATAGGTTTTCTTTTTAGGATCCCAGGTAATTCGGCTTGCGGTAATTTTATAAGTCAGTTTGTCCTTTTCAAAATGTTCCAATGAAAAATTAAAAGCTGTTTTAGTCTCCTCATTAAAACTATTTACAAAAATAAAATCGTTGTCATTTATTTGTCTGTAAACATTCGTATTTTCACCACGCATCAGTTGTTTTCCATTCCCTTTTAGATACGTATACCTAAAATTATTAAACCCTTCACTGGCTGCCGGAACTATAAAGAAACCCATTAAAAGAACAAAAACAGAAACAATAGAAGCCCCAATAATGTAAGGCCTTAAAAAACGTGTAAATGAAATTCCCGAACTTAAAACCGCAATAATCTCTGTATTATTGGCCAGTTTAGAAGTAAACCAGATTACTGATAAAAATAAAAATATCGGAAACAAGGAGTTCGCAAAATAAACCGTAAAATTGTAATAATAAATCGCAATTTCGGTAAACGGAATTTTGTTCTCCAGCATTTTATTCACCTTTTCAGAAACGTCAATTACAATCCCAATCGGAATAAATAAAAGAATCATCACCGAAAAAGTGGCTAAATATCTTTTTAAAATATACTTATCTATTATCGTTAACATAAAACTTTTGTTTCAGGTTCAAAAGTTTCAAGTTTTAAGTTTCAGGTTTCAGTTTCTCTACAGAAACATGAAACCTGAAACAAAAATAACCTGAAACATTTTTTATAGTCTTTGACTCATATTTTTAACCATCATTTCTTTCCATGGTCTAAAATCTCCTGCTAAGATATGTCTTCTGGCTTCACGAACCAACCACATATAAAAACCAAGATTATGAATCGTTGCAATTTGTTTTCCTAAATATTCGTTGGCTGCAAACAAATGACGTAAGTATGCTTTTGTATATTCTGTATCTACAAAAGTATGTCCCATTTCATCAATTGGAGAAAAGTCAGCTTCCCATTTTTTATTTTTGATATTGATTGTTCCGTTTGCAGTAAACAACATTCCGTTTCTCGCATTACGCGTTGGCATTACACAATCAAACATATCAATTCCTAACGCAATATTTTCCAAAATATTAATTGGCGTTCCAACTCCCATTAAATAACGGGGTTTATCTTCCGGAAGAATTTCGCAAACCACTTCTGTCATCGCATACATTTCCTCAGCAGGCTCCCCTACTGATAATCCTCCGATAGCATTTCCCTGTTGACCTGAATTAGCAATATATTCAGCAGATTGACGACGCAGATCTTTATATGTACTTCCCTGAACAATAGGAAAAAACGTTTGTTCGTATCCGTATTTATAAGGAACTTTATCTAAATGGTTAATACAACGATCAAGCCATCGGTGTGTCATGTGCATAGATCGCTGTGCGTATCTGTAATCACAAGGATACGGTGTACATTCGTCAAAAGCCATAATGATATCGGCTCCAATGGTACGCTGAATTTCCATTACATTCTCCGGAGTAAAAAAGTGATACGAACCATCAATGTGTGATTTAAACTTTACTCCTTCTTCCTTAATTTTTCTGTTATTCGAAAGAGAATACACCTGATATCCACCTGAATCAGTCAAAATATTACGATCCCAATTCATGAACTTATGCAGTCCACCCGCTTTTTCCAAAATCTCTGTTTGTGGACGCAAGTACAGATGGTATGTGTTTCCGAGAATAATATCCGGATTAATATCGTCTTTCAATTCACGTTGGTGCACGCCTTTTACAGAAGCAACTGTTCCAACAGGCATAAAGATAGGCGTTTCAATTACGCCATGATCTGTAGTAATACTCCCCGCTCTTGCTTTAGACTGCGGATCTTTTTGTAATAAATCAAACTTCATCTGTTTCTTTTTTCAGAGCGCAAAGATAGATTAATTTGAGGGAATTTTTATTAATTAGAAAATTTGTCAATTAGAAAATCAGATAATGTTTTTCAAGGACTTGAAACATCAAACCTTAAACATTGCATTTTCAGATTTTGCACCTGGCCTTTCAAATTTATTTTGGGCGTTCCCTACGGTCGGGCTATCCGCTGTATTCCCGTTTAACAAAAACTACGGCTAAAAAGCCTTGTTTTTCTAAATCGGGAGATGTCGCTGCTATCCCTAACGCAAGACCAGGATTTATCTATTACCAACAATAATCAAATGTAAAATTTACAACAATCACAATACTAAAATATAACGATGTAAATGGCTTCCCTTTATAATTTTACAAGAAATAATTTTCAACTAAACATTAGAAATCATGATAAACTCAGAAGAAAAAATAGATCAAATCAGGGATGCTCAAATTGAAAAAAACATCGAAAGAAATCTGGAAAACTTAGATTATCCTCCAAACGAAGACATTTACAATCAGGAAGAAAACCTCGAAGACATTGATCCGGAAGGGATCTCAGGAGAAAAACTCATTATAAATCAGGAAGATCATGAGTGGAAACAAAACAGTGACAAAATCGGAAATGATTTAGATATTCCGGGTTCTGAGCTTGATGATGAACAGGAAGAAATTGGATCGGAAGACGAAGAAAACAATTTCTACAGCGAAGGCGACACAAAATAACAATACATTAATTTCATTCCAAACAAAGCTTCATAATGGGGCTTTGTTGTTTTAAATTTTCGTCAAAAGACAATGAAATACAGATCTCTAATTCAAAAAACTTAAAACATTTCAACGTTTTTTTCAAGATCAATAAAAAAACTACCTGAATTTAACAATTACGACAAACTAAAGCAAAAAATCATTTGTCTTACCGCAAAATAAAATTTACTTTTGCACCAGTTTAACTTTTACATATAAAATGAAGCCTAACACACAACAATTAAGCGATTTAACTATCCAAGTAAGAAGAGATATTCTTCGAATGGTACATGCTGTCAACTCAGGTCACCCAGGTGGTTCACTAGGTTGTACTGAATTTTTGGTAACGCTATACCAAAATATTATGGAACGCAAAGAAGGTTTTGATATGGACGGAATTGGAGAAGACCTATTCTTTCTTTCAAACGGACATATTTCACCTGTATTTTATAGCGTTTTAGCACGAAGCGGTTATTTCCCTGTTTCAGAACTTGCAACTTTCAGACTATTAAACTCTCGTTTGCAAGGTCACCCAACAACACATGAAGGTTTACCTGGTGTTCGTATGGCTTCTGGTTCATTAGGACAAGGTTTATCTGTAGCTCTTGGAGCAGCTCAGGCTAAAAAATTAAATGGCGATAATCACTTAATCTTCACTTTACACGGAGACGGTGAATTACAGGAAGGACAAAACTGGGAAGCTATCATGTATGCTTCTGCTAAAAAAGTAGACAACCTGATTGCAACTATCGATGTTAACGGAAAACAAATTGACGGAACAACTGACGAAGTTTTAGCAATGGGAAGTATTCGAGCTAAATTTGAAGCTTTTGACTGGGATGTTTTAGAAATTGCTGAAGGAAATAATATCGATGCTATCATTGCAGGTTTAACTGATGCTAAATCGAGAACAGGAAAAGGAAAACCGGTTTGTATTTTATTACATACTGAAATGGGTAATGGTGTTGACTTTATGATGCATACACATGCATGGCACGGAAAAGCACCAAACAACGATCAGTTAGCAGCTGCATTGGCTCAAAACTATTCTGCAGATCAAATCGATTATTAAAAAAAGCTTTAAGCCAAAAGCAATAAACGACATGTTTATTATCTAAAGCCTATCGCCCAAAGCAAAAAAAACAAAATGAAAAAATATACAAATACAGGAAGTAAAGATACTCGTTCAGGTTTTGGAGCGGGAATGACTGAATTAGGTCAAAAAAACGAAAAAGTAGTAGCCCTTTGTGCTGATTTAATTGGATCATTAAAATTTGATGAATTCAAAAAAAATCACCCGGAGCGTTTTTTCCAGATTGGAATCGCAGAAGCTAACATGATTGGAATCGCTGCAGGTCTAACCATTGGAGGAAAAATTCCTTTTACAGGAACTTTCGCTAACTTCTCTACAGGAAGAGTTTACGATCAAATTCGTCAATCTGTTGCGTATTCTGATAAAAACGTAAAAATCTGTGCTTCTCACGCTGGTTTAACTCTTGGAGAAGACGGAGCAACTCACCAGATCTTAGAAGATATCGGGTTAATGAAAATGTTACCTGGAATGACTGTAATCAACACTTGCGATTACAATCAGACAAAAGCTGCAACGTTAGCATTAGCAGATCACCACGGACCGGCTTATTTACGTTTTGGACGTCCGGTTGTTCCTAACTTCACTCCTGCTGACGAACCTTTCGTTATTGGAAAAGCAATTTTATTAAACGAAGGAACTGACGTTACAATCGTAGCAACAGGGCACTTAGTTTGGGAAGCAATAGTTGCTGCTGAAGCTCTTGAAGCAAAAGGGATTTCTGCAGAAGTAATCAACATTCACACCATTAAACCTCTTGATGAAGAAGCTATTCTAAAATCAATTGCAAAAACTAAATGTGTTGTAACTGCAGAAGAACACAACATTCTTGGAGGTCTTGGAGAAAGCATTTCAAGAGTATTGGCTTTAAATACTCCTGCTCCACAAGAATTTGTAGCTGTAAACGATAGTTTTGGCGAATCAGGAACTCCTGAGCAATTAATGGAGAAATACAAACTAAACAACCAGGCAATTGTTGAAGCTGTAGAAAAAGTTATCAAAAGAAAATAATTTCAATTTTCTTAATCATAAAAAAACCTCGAAATTTACATTTCGAGGTTTTTTTATGATTTTTTCTTGACTTTTAGTTTTTATAAGGATAAGAATTATCTAAATGTATTCTTAATCTTCCTGAGGCAATGTAATCCTCCTCTGTAAACTTTCTAGGATTACTTGAAGACTCCGGCAAATTAGGATTAGTAAGAACACCTGTAGGTCTTCGTGGAATTCCTTTTGGCTCACTATTTAAACTTTCATTTACATTTGGAGTCATTGGATCGTCTACAATCTTAAATGCTTCAAACGGATAATACCTGCTTGGACCAAAACTACCTCCAACCTCAACAGTTGGTTTTGCAATTTCTACAATGGTTCTATATCCATCACCATCATCATCTATATCAATAAAATCAGGAATACCATCACCATCTGTATCATCTAAATTTACCGGTGCATTAGGATATAATGTTGTATTACGATAATCATATACGTATCCGTCGCCATTAATATCTTCCTGATAATCAAAAACTCCATCACCAACATATGCACTAACACCATTTACCACCCCAAGCTCATGATCCATTCTTTCCAAATCATATAATTTGAAACTAAAAATTAATGGCGAATAAGGCGGAATAACTACACTTCCTCTTGAATTTCCTGTATAATACCCTAATCCTGATGGAATAAACAATACACCTGCACCAAAATTTTCATATTTTACAGTTCCATCTGTCTGTACAGCACTGGTTCCGGTTTTAAACTGAGGAAAGATTTCGCTCCACCCCATAACACTACCATACAAATCAAGGGGAGCCTGAGGAAATTTTATTTCCTGAAAAAGCGTTGTTGTTAAATGAGCCGGGACTATTGGTGCTGTAGTAGTTGCCTCAACACGAGTCATATACTCTCCTTTGTAAGCAGCTAAAACAGCGTCCGTATTCATAGGCGAAGTACCCGTACCTTCTCTCAATACCAAATAATACATTTTGTACACAACACCATTTAAACTAATATTTCTTGTTAAAAGTTTAGGAAAAGAAGCACTATTAAGGTACGACATGATAGAAGGCTGAGTTGCGGGATCAGTAATTTTAGATATTGCAACATCCTGATCTTCCTGGTTACCAGGGCTATCAATAACTGTAATGTAATATGTATTTAAATACTCTTCAATATTAGTATTATCCGTATTATATTGTTCCGTATAATCTCTCAACGGAACCGGCTTTACATCATCATCATCGTCGTTTTTATTACAGGAAACCAAAATAACACCTGTAATCAGTAAAATAAAAAAATATTTAAATTTATTCATTATTGTTAATTTTTTAGGTGCGCAAGATACAATATTGATTTATTTTTGTAAAGAATTTAACTCCGATTTTAGAAAAATTATGCGAATAGATAAATACCTGTGGTGCGTAAGATATTACAAAACACGTAATATGGTTACTGAGGCATGCAAAAAGAACCACATTACAGTTAATGGTCAGGTTGCAAAACCCTCTAAAGAAGTTTTTCCTACAGATAGAATTACATTTAGAAAGGATCAGATTACACAAATTATAACTGTGTTAGATATTCCTCAAAGCCGTGTAGGCGCAAAATTAGTTGATATTTACAGAAAGAACGAAACTCCTCCTGAGACTTATGCTCATTTAGAGTTATTAAAACTTTCCAAAGAACATTATCGCAAAAGCGGTACAGGCAGACCAACCAAAAAGGATCGTAGAGATATTGATGACTATGGAGATGAAATACATGAAGAAGATCAGGATGAGATTTAAATTTCAAAATTTAAGAAAATCCAATATTTAAATTCCAAATCCCAAAACTTAAAAATTCGATGCCAAATTCCAAAATTTTTTAAAAAAAGTCTAGTACACATTTCAAAATTGGAATTTGGATTTTTTATATTGGAATTTAAATTAGTCATATATTAGCAAAAAAATAAATCATGAGCAAAAATATCATCTTAACCAATCAGGAAATTGAACATAAAATAAAACGTATTGCCTATCAGATTTACGAAACTTTTGTTGATGAAGAAGAAGTTGTAATTGCCGGAATTGCTTCTAACGGATCTATTTTTGCCGAGAAAATTGCTTTAGCTTTAGGCACTATCTCTACCCTTAAAATCTCTTTGTGCGAAGTTATTGTAGACAAACAAAATCCTCACTTACCAATACAAACTTCCCTTACTGTCACACAATATGAAAATAAAGGTTTGGTATTGGTTGATGATGTCTTAAATTCGGGAACTACATTAATTTACGCTGTTCGTCATTTCCTGAACGTCCCTTTAAAGAAATTCAAAACCGTGGTACTTGTTGACAGAAACCATAAAAAATACCCGGTAAAAGCCGATTTTAAAGGAATTTCTCTTTCAACATCTTTATTAGAACATGTACAGGTTGTTTTTGGCGAAAACGGAAACGATTATGCTTTTTTAAGCTAATATTTCCAAAATGTCCTGAACTGTTTCTTCAACGGTTTTATCATCGACAGAAACTTTATGCTGCGCGTGGTTGTAATAAAAGCTTCTGTCGAATAAATGTTTCGCAATAAACTCTTTCATTTCCTCTTCGTTCATATTGGCAATTAACGGGCGTTTGCTTTTGTTATGCACCAATCTACTATATAAGGTATTAATCGATGCTTTTAAATAAACAGAAACAACATCATCCCGTTTTAATAATTCATGGTTATTAGCATAACATGGTGTTCCGCCCCCCAAACCAATTATATTATTTTCTGAAGACTGAAGTAATTCTACAAACATTTTGTGTTCTAATTTTCGAAAATATACTTCTCCGTGCTGTTCGAAAATTTCATTTATGGATAAATTTGCTCTTTTTTCGATGCATTTGTCTAAATCTAAAAATGGAATATTGGTAATTTTTGATAAATTTTGGGCAATTGTAGACTTTCCGCAACCCATATAACCTAATAAGATGATTTTTTTCATTGTAATAAAACCTTATAAACTAAGGTGTTGTAAAATTTGATTAAAAAAAGACAAATTTATAATAAATTTGCTTGCAATTAATAAAATAAACTCCTTATATTTGCACCCGCATTCAAGGAATTAAATGACTCGATAGCTCAGTCGGTAGAGCACATCACTTTTAATGATGGGGTCCTGGGTTCGAGCCCCAGTCGGGTCACAAATTTTGTGATAAACAAATTAAATTTCTTGAAAGCAATGACTCGATAGCTCAGTCGGTAGAGCACATCACTTTTAATGATGGGGTCCTGGGTTCGAGCCCCAGTCGGGTCACAAAAGGTCGAGTATTAATTTACTTGACCTTTTTTATTTTTAGGCCATGTGGAGAAACGGTAGACTCGCCATCTTGAGGGGGTGGTGCTCGCAAGGGCGTGAGGGTTCAAATCCCTCCATGGTCACAATTTAATTGTAATTTTAAGCAAAAACACCTGTATTTACAGGTGTTTTTCTTTTATGCACTAATTCAATATCCCGACAATTTTTACACGATAACAAAAAAATATATTATTCTTTCCCTCATTCTTTTGATTTTTATATAAAATCAAAGCAGGATCCACAATTAAGTTAGAATTTATCCTTTAAGTTTTATTCTATGAATTGAAGAATTTTATAGATCAATCTAAATAAATATGCTATCAAACAATACAAAACTACCATTAATACCGTAAGTTTTATATTGAAGTATAAAATTAAAAAATGATTATTCGTAATCTTTTTTTGATTAAAAAAAAACCATACTTTTACGCCCGAAAATAACCGAATTATACTACATGAAGAAACTTTACTTCTTAACATTACTTTTTATTTTAATCATTTCTACTGCTGCCCATAGTTATAATCGTAACGATAGAAATAATTTTTCAAATAAGCATTACAGCAATTTTACAGCACCAGTGGTAGATTTCAGCTTTACTAATGATGGTGCCTGCTCAGGAACTCCTGTTACGTTTACCCCAATAGTAGCGGGCAGCACTCCCTTTTCTTATAAATGGGATTTTGGAGACGGAAAAACTTCTACTGAAATGAATCCAAGTCATAGCTTTACATCTGTTGGATGCGGAACCCAAAATTTTAATGTAAAACTAACCGTTACTGACGCTAATGGTCAGATAGGTTCGATTACAAAATCTATTTCTGTAAAACAGAAACCTGATTTAAAGTTTACTGACCTGAATGCTCCGGGTTCTAATAAACCTTTTGAAAGATGCGGGGATAATAACTCAAATCCAAAATACACTATTAATGTAGGAAACAGTTCCAGTTCTGTTTCTTGTATTACATCCTATAATGTCGACTGGGGAGATGGCAGTACAGATACAAATGTTACTTTTCCAAAAAGTCACCAATACCAGAAATTAGGTTCTTTTAATATGGTGATTACAGCAGTTGGAAATAATAGCTGTAATAATTCTGTAACTTATGTAGTTAAAAACTCCAATAACCCAATTGGTGCACTTATTGCTCCTGGTAACACTACCAACTTATGTATTCCGGTAGAACCAATGCAATTTGCTATTGGTTCCTGGGCTCTTAATCCTTCTGACACTAATTATTATATTAATTATGGTGATGGCTCTACTCAAACTTATACGCAGTCTCAACTGGAAGCTTCTTCTTATTATAATAGTCTAAATCCTCAGGCTTCACAAAATTACCCTATCCCACATGAGTTTAAAAGAGCCAACTGCCCGTCAGGAAACACTGTTACCTTAACTATAACAACATCCTGCGGAAGCACCTATCTTACTGCAGGACCCATTATTATTTTAGATGTACCCGTAATCAGTTTTAGCATACCATCTGTTGCATGTGTAAATTCAGGTGTCTATTTCAATAATTCAACCTATGCCGGTTATACTAATGGCTGTAGTACTGTAAATGTTTACACTTGGGATTTTGGGGATGGAACAACTTCAAGAGAGGTTAATCCATATCACTCCTATGCAGCACCGGGAAGATATAAAGTTACCTTGAACGCTACAACACCATGTGGTGTAGGAATCACTCCTGCTGCACAATATATATGTGTAGAGCCAATATTACGACCTGACTTTACTTTTGGTAATGCTTGTGCTAACAATAATATTCAAATGACTAATACGACTGATACAAGTTTAAGTTGTGGTGCAGAAAGTTATAATTGGAATGTTGATTATTATGCACCAGGATACTGTGGTAAAGAAACATCTCCTGGATCACAAAGAGGACAATGGAATTATGCAAACGGTTCTAACTCATCATCAAAAAATCCGGTTTTCAATTTTGTAACACCTGGAACTTATTATGTAACGCTAACAGCCTGGAACTCTTGTGGAATAACTCCAAGATCTATTCAAAAAATAATACAGGTAAAAAAACCACCTGTTATTTCCTTAAAACCAATTTCAGACTTTTGTAAAACGGCTACGATTTATCCTGTAGGAACGGTAGAAGAAACCTGTTCTCCAGCTTCAGAAATAACATATTCGTGGAGTTTCCCGGGTGGTACACCTTCAACTTCAACTTTACTAAATCCCGGCCCTATTAACTATACCAAAACAGGTAATTATGAAGCTATTTTTAGTGTTACAAATAGTTGTGGTACAGAAACAAAGAAAGTGAGTTTTTCTGTAGACATGGTTCTTTCGCCTGTTATAACCCCTAAAACAGCAAAAATATGCAGTGGAAATACTTTTCAAATTATACCTGTCAGTAACGGAACAACAGATAATGTACCATCGGGAACTACTTATGTGTGGTCTAATCCGGTAGTTTCTCCGCCGGGTGCAATAAGTGGTGCCAGTGCGCAATCCAGCCCAAGAGCAAGTATAAGTCAAACCTTAATAAACAATACTGCCAGTCCGGCAACAGTAACCTATACTGTATCTCCAATATCTGCTTCATGTCCTGGTCCAGATTTTACAGTTACAGTTACAGTAGAGCCAACTATAAAAGTCGTTCAAACTATAAAAAATGGCAAATGTTACGGATCTAATGATGGCTCAATCAGCTTAATTATAAGTGGAGGAACACCTCGTACAACAGGAAAACCTTATACAATATCCTGGACAAGCCCTAACGGATTTACTAGCTCAGATCAGGATATCTCTAATTTAAAAGCTGGTTTGTATTTTTTATCTATCACAGATAATGGAGGCTGTCCTTTTAATACGTCATATAATGTATCAGAGCCAGGAGAATTTAGAATTGCAGGCGAAGGTAAAAATGATATAACCTGTTTTGGATTAAAAAACGGTACCATCAATACCTCTGTAACAGGAGGAACACCTCCATATAATTTTGTATGGACAAAAGATGGAAATCCTTATCCCGGGAATTCCGGGAACCTGAATAATCTGGACAAAGGAGTTTATCAGGTAAAAATAACAGAAGCCAATAATTGTGGCGAACTTACAGGAACCAGTTTTACTATTATCGAGCCTCCATTACTGGAAGTAAAATGGGAAAGCCAGGTAGATGTTTTATGCTACGGATATAATACCGGTGAAATTAATGTGAGTTCGTCTGGAGGAAGACCTGCTCATCGTTACAGCTGGACTGGACCAAACGGGTTTAGAAGTAATCTTCAAAATTTAAAGAACCTTTATGCCGGTACTTATAATTTAACGGTTACGGACAATTCCGGATGTACCGTTCCATTGAAGGTTGAAATACTTCAAAATCCTGAAATAAAATTAAATACCTCTGTTACTCATTTAACTTGTTACAGCGTTAGGGATGGAGTTATAAAAATTAATTCTATCACAGGAGGAGTACCTTTTGCAACGGGCGATCCGTATATTATAAAATGGAGCAATTTAGGAACTGGCATGGAACAGTCTAATTTGTCTGCAGGAAACTATATAATTACCATTACTGATGCCTTGGGATGCCCGAAAGATTTTCCTATAACGGTTAACAATGCGCCGGTATTTATGATTAATCCGGACTTTCAAAACATTTCTTGCCATGGAGCTAATGACGCACACATCCGACTCAACCTTGTTGGCGGACAAGCACCGCTTAAACTCGAATGGAGTGATGGCTCTACAGCTGGAATCGAAAGAAACAACCTTGGTCCTGGAAGTTATAAAGTAAAAATTACCGATGCTAAATTATGTGTAATAGAAGCAGAATATATTGTTGTTGATCCATTGGAATTAGAGATAAGAGGAGATGTTTCAAACCCGCTTGATTGTGTTAAAGCAAATACCGGTGTCATTGATCTTGTTGTTACAGGTGGTACAGCTCCTTATACCTATGTTTGGTCTAATGGTGCACGAACTGAAGACTTGAGTCAACTCACGCCTGACAATTATACTGTTACGGTAACAGACTCAAGAGGCTGTAAAAAATCAGATACGTTTAAAATTACGCGATTTGAACAGCTTACTCCAACGATAGAAATTTTAACTGATTTTAATTGTGAAACCAAATTTGTAGATCAGACATTTGTGGGGCATGTTAAAGGGGGGATTCCACCTTACACATTAAAATGGTCAGATGGAGTTATTTCTGGTGTGAATGGTGAAATAATGAAAACCGATAATAAAGGATTAGTCATTTTTAGCGTTACTGATAGTTTTGGCTGTACTGCCGACGTAGTTCATAATGTTAAAACACCTGTTTTAGGTGTAGCAGGCTTCTCTACCAGTTCGTACGGAAAAGAGATGTTTGACCTCTATGCCGTTTACGACCCGGTTACATTTACAAATTTAGCTACAGGAGATTTTACAAGCATGTCATGGGATTTTGGAGATGGTAATTTTTCTACTGAAACAAATCCAAAACACATTTACACCAGAGAAGGCACCTATACTATAAAACAAGTTGTTAATTATCCTTTTGGATGCCAGTACTCTTATGAAACCAGTATTCTTGTAGAAAAAGGATATAAGCTCGTTATGCCAAATGCTTTTACGCCCAATAATGACGGAATCAACGATTCATTTGCACCTGTCTTTCAGGGATTGAATAATGTGACCCTTGATATTTATGACACATGGGGAGGTATTATTTATACAGAAACAGGTGTAAATATTCATGGCTGGCGAGGAAAAATTAAGGATTTAGATGCCGAAAACGGTAATTACTATTTCAGGATAACAGCAAAAACCTTTTACAATCATACCATAACAGAAAAAGGATCACTCACATTAATTAAATAAAACAACAGATTAAAAAAATGAGATTAAAATTACTATTTGTTATATTGATAACATGTTGTTTTTATACCAAAACAAGAGCACAAGATCCTATTTTTACACAATATTTTTTAGTTCCCGAAACCTTAAACCCGGGTTTTACAGGTTTTATGGAAACTACCTATGCCGGAATTATTCATCGTGAACAATGGCCTGAATTAGATTTAAGTGTCGATACAGACTATGCATTTGTTAATACCTGGAGTGATGACCTTAATAGCGGAATTGGCTTGAACATTTTAAATCAAAGAGAAAATGCTTCCAAATATAATTTTACACAAATCAATGCCAATTATGCCTACAGGGTAAGAATAAACGATACCTGGACATTCAGACCGGGTATAGAAGCAGGATTTGGTTTAAAATCATTTGCTTTTGGCAATTTATTACTTGAAGATCAGATTAATATAGGAGGTTCAAACAACGCAACTTCTATCGATCCGCTTCTGGCTAATGATAAGGTTACTTTTTTTGATGTATCTGCAGGTATGGTTTTTAATACCGATGATCTCTGGATTGGACTTTCGATGAAACACCTCAACAGACCTAATATCGCTCTGAGTACTAACGGAAATCTGCCTTTAAATACTTTTTTCTCGCTAAGCAGCGGGTATGAATTTCTAGTGGCTGATTATATTGATGTATTGTTTCTTCCCTATGAAACCAAAATGTTTGTTACATCAAATTATATGCAGCAAGGGCGATATAACCGACTGGATATGGGAGCTTCTATTTTATTCGAAAAAATGTTTTTCGGAACAACTTTCGTTACCAATCCTGCTAAAAATGGAATGAATAATGAATTACTGACTTCTGTTAATTTTTTCACCGGACTGCAATACGAAAATTTACGATTAGGGCTTTCATATGATTTGAATACCACTAAAATAGGAAGAACAGGAGGTGTTTATGAACTTTCATTAACCTATCAGTTCAATATGGCACGTAAATGTTTTGGCTGCCCAAATTATTCAGGAAACTAAGATTGACTAACTATCTTTAATTAAAAAAAGAACCCTCTCAGAATTAAATCTTAGAGGGTTCTTTTAACTTTAAAATTAAATTATTATTTTCTTAGCAAATAGTATATAATCAAAAGAGTAAATTCTTTTCTTTTATATTCTAAGCAGGCTCCCATAATTCAATTTTATTGCCTTCGGCATCCATGATATGCACAAATTTCCCATAGTCATATGTTGCAATATCATCCAGTATGGTTACTCCGTTTTCTTTCAGTTGATTTACTAATCCTTCAATATTCTGAACTCGGTAATTGATCATAAAATCTTTTTTAGATGGAGAAAAATATGCATCTCCTTTTTTGAAAGGACTCCATTGAAGAGTGTTTATTTCCTCAGGCCTTTCAATGTTTCTGGATTCAAACACTGATGTACCCCATTCGCTGATTTCAAATCCTAAATTTTTGGCATACCAGTCTTTTGTTTCCTGTGGATTGTCTGAAAAAAAGAAAATCCCCCCAATTCCTGTCACCTTAGGTGTTACATCACGTGAAACTGAGTTCTCTGAGTGATTTTTTTTATCTTCCATAGTTATCGCTTTTAGTTAATTAGCTGATTTCTGAATCTTTCTGAAAATTTTCCATTATATTTTTTAACTCTTTTAAGTCACTTGCAAGCGGATTTAACACTATCTCTTTATTTAATTCTATAACAATTTCGGACTCTATCCGACAAAAAACACGACTATTTTCCTTGTAGAAATGAAACTTCAAATTATCTAAATTTGGATTAGAAGTATACAATATATTTTCTAAATAATAATTTTCAGAATCATACCTTATTGATAACCTGAACAATGTGGGATCTCTTGAAAAATCTACACTAACCACCTTTTGATTTTCAAAAAGAGTAAAAAATGTAACATTCCAGGTTCCTTGTGAAAATCGAATCCGCAAATCGTTATTATATTCTCCACTTACTATAACTTTCATGTTTCTTTTTATACATTTTACAAAAAACTTCCGGTAGTCTAAAAACCTAAACCCAGTTCATAGCTTAGGCAGCAGGAATTTGATTATTAACGATTACTTTGTCTGATTAAAAGGAAATTAGCAGCCCACTGAAAACCTATAAATCCAAATAGAAAAATTACTGACACCATATTAAATATATCTCCTGTCATAAAAGTTAACGCTATTGCAACAAGACCTATAACCGCCATAACAATAGCATACACTAATAGTGAATATTTGTATTTTGTGGGCGAAAACATCACACTGCAAGGCAGCATCATCGCACACCCAAAAACGGCTACTGATAAAAATCTTTCATCCGGTAAAACAAAATAAAACAAGAGACCAACAGCAAATATGGCTAAACCTAAAGCAACAAAATTAGAACTTTGTTTTTGTTCATTACTGAGCAATAATTGTCCGTATTTATTAAAACGGAGAAATAAATTTCCGATTGGCGTGATAACCCAGGTAGAATAGGCAAACAAAGCCAAAATAATTATTAAAGGATTTAAATACGGCTGAAGACTGACATTATTATCTGCTAAATTTCTAAGCAATTTAACTCCAAAATAAAACCCAATTATAACTCCCCATTGATACTTGGCCGTTAAATTACCCATCCAAAATGAATATTTTAAATAACCTCTATATACAGGATTAGAAGCTTTTATGGCTTCAAGCATTCCTGATTGTGCATAGGGAAAATTAGGATCGCTTTTCAATGCTTCGTTAAAGTGCTTCAGTGCCTTTTTATTATCTCCTTTTTCTAATAAACTCCAGCCATAATTGGCATGTGTATAAGCATTATTAGGGTCTTCCCTTAAAGCACCTTCGATGGTACTAAATGATTCTTCACTTCTGTCCAATTTTAGTAAAGCGGTACTTCTGGTGTTTAGTCCCAATAAGTTTTCGGAATCAATCTCTAAAGCTTTATTGGCAAATTCCAAGGCCTCTTTATATTGTTTGCGAGCTAACTTAATGTTTGCCATAAAAGCAAAATAATCTGCATCATAAGGATCTAACGTTATTGCCTGCAAGATGTTTTTTTCCCCTTCATTATAATCGTCCTGCTGAATAGCAATTCTTGACTTTACATAAAACAAATGAGGTTCATCTGGTGCTAAACCAATTGCATTTTCGATTATAATTTTGGCTGTATCAAATTTGTCTTGTTGTAAATTAACTTCTGCCAGCAATGACAAAAAGTAAATATTATTGACGTCGCCTGAAATTAAATCTTTCAGTACTTTTTCAGCCTCTGCGTATTTTTTCTGTTGAATTAAAATAGTAACCTTTGCTATTCTATGATCTTCTGACATGTTATTTTTTAATTTTTAAATACGTTAGAATATCATCATACAATCCTGAATCATTTGCGAACATGGCAAAATTTTTCGCAGTCATAAACCACTCCTGTGTACTGGGTTTGTGTTTTTTGATTGCATTTTGTAAATCCTTTGTACTAATTGGTTTTGGAATACCATCCTGAAAAGAAGATTCTAATTTTTCTTCTATAGCAATATCAATAATGGCTTCAATATCTGCTCCTGAAAAATTTTCTGTCTTTTTTGAAATACTGTTATAATCAATTGCTTCTGTCGGCTTATTGGTTAGTTTAAGCTTTAGAATTGATTCTCTCGAAGCTTCATCCGGTGGTGGAACAAAAACGATTCTGTCAAAACGGCCAGGCCTTCTGAAAGCGGGGTCTAAATTCCAGGGGGTATTTGTTGCTCCAAGTACCAATATGCCTTCATTATTATTATCTATTCCATCTAACTCTTGCAGAAACTGATTGATTAAGTGACGTCCGCTTGATTGTTTCATGTCGCTTCTGCTTGCGCCCAGAGCGTCAATTTCATCTATAAATAAGACGCAAGGTGTATTTTGTCGGGCTAGTTCAAATATATCATGCAGATTTTTTTCGCTGCTGCCAATCCACATATCTAAAATATCATTCAGTCCAACACTTATAAACTTTGCGTTTACCTGTCCGGCTGTTGCTTTTGCTATATATGTTTTTCCGCAGCCCGGTGGTCCGTAAAGTAAAATGCCTCCTCCTATTTTCTTTCCATAGGCTTTATAAAGTTCAGGATGCTGCAATGGCTTGATAATTTTTAGCTCGATTTCTTTTTTTACAAATTCCATTCCGCCAACATCAGCAAAATTAACCGTTGGTTTTTCCAGAAATCTGCTGTCTATTTCCTCATCTGATTCAATTACTTCATTGCTCCCCTTTAATCTAAGTTGATTATCTAACTCTTCATCAAAAAATTTAGGATCAATTGCCAGTGCTCTTTTATAGGTTTCAACTGCCTTGCTAATTGAATTTTCTTTTAAAAGTCCTTTGGCATACAATGCAAATACGTTTACGTCATGAGTCCCTTTCTCCATGACTTCTTCCAAAATTACATTACAGGCTGAGTAACTTCCCTTTTTAAAGAAAGTAGTTGCAAGTCCTACTTTTGCTTTAACATCGTTTGTACTCCTTAAAAGTGTAAGATATTCTGTTTCTGCTTCTTCCAGTCTGTTTAAAGTTAGTAAAGTCTCGGCTAAGAGAAATCGTAATGGTGCGTTTTCCGGAGAATGCTTCAATGCCTCTTTTAAACTGTCAATTGTATTATCGTTCATATTAGTAAATATTACTCCTCTTTTTAGAATTCTTTTAATTTCAACCGATTATCGGCAAAACGAAAATACAAATTAAAATGATAATTCCGTTAAAATCCTAATAGATGTAGTGTCCTAAATTTCCTTCAAACTAAAGCAAAAAAAAAAACGGAAATAACTTTATCAGCTATTTCCGTTTTTAATTCCAATTCTAAAGAATCAGATTTCCTACTTAGGTCATTATCTGGTATAAACTGTGATAATACCAGTAGCTTTGTCTTTTAATTTCAGCTCTTTATTAGTAAGATTCATGATATCGCTGGTTGTACTGGCAGTACCAATAGTAATCGTTAAATCATTATGAGATCTTACGTAGGTTCCTGTTGTTTCAGTTTTGTTACAACTCTCACCGCTATAATCCCCTATAACTGCTACATTACTCAGTTTTAGTTCTAAATAATCTTTACTACATCCACTTGCATTTTGTGGAGCATTAACTAAAACTTCATTCCCGTTCGAATCTGCTGTTCCCACTTTGCTTAGTTCATATTTTCCCTGAATTGGTACTATTGTTTCTCCTTCATTATCTTCATTACTGCAAGATGTTGCTGCGAATAATCCAAAACTTAGTGCTAATACGTATAAAAAATTTCTCGTTTTCATGTTTGTTTGTTTTTAAAAATTATGTTTGATTTATATTTACGAAATTACATTCGATGTAATTCAAATCTGTTTCATAATTTTCAAAATAACTTACATAATTGCCGTTTATATACTAAAATCGTAATTTTATGTTAGATACCTAAAGAATAAAACAAAAAAAATCCTGAACTAAATTCTCAGCAGATTGTGTTTATGAGTTAATTTTAAACCTGATTATTTCCAACTGTCTTTAAGCTGCGACAAGTTCTCTGCTTCGTAACTCCTGCTTAAGATTCACAATATTTTTAAATCAACATTTAATTTCTCATTATTTTTTTGTCTAGCGACCAGAAACCGCCACCCTTTATGAAAAGAAAAATATTTCCTAAAAGCATTGCCCAGTCCGTTCTGCTTTCGTGCATCATTTTCCAAAATCCGTCATTGATTAAGATTTCTGTTTTTGTTGTTGCGATTGCAACAAGTATAATTGCAATAAGGGGAATACTGGCGAGTCTTGTAATTAAGCCCAATAAAATTAATACACCACAAATTATCTCAAAAAGGCCAACAAGACTTCCTAAAAATTCAGGCGAAGGGAGTCCTATTTTTGCAAATCGTCCGCTTCCTAAACTATCAGCGAATAGAAATTTTTGAATGCCCTCTGAAAGAAAGACTATTCCAACCATAATTCTGATTAGGATAATAGTTTTTGAACTGTTGGTATTTAATATCTTACATTTCATTTCTTATAGATCAAAGTAATTATTCTTAATTAAATATCATTTTACATATTTATCAATAATATATTGAGTGACGGGTTTTAATGGTTTATTATTTTCAGGATGCCTTCCGTGTTCATTAAAAAAATCAACTCCATTTGCTGTCTTTGCATACCAAATAATTGCTACTCCGTTTTTATCAAAACAAGTTGTGGTATCGCAAATGGTAATTTTTTTTAGATTAACAAGACCAGGATCCAAGACTTCGATTGCATTTGCAGGTATGAAACCTTCTTTTTTTACATCACAATCTACAATTTCATAATGGTCGCTTGTCCATTGCATACATTCTTTTTTCTCAGGAAAATAATACGACCCTAAAACTACCAGAAAAGAGACTACTCCTATCCGGATCCATTTATTGCGTTTTATTATCGATTCTTTTTGAGGTAATTCTTTTTTAAAACCTAAAAATAATTCTAATGGTTTAATAGCCTGTTTCGTCGTTTTAATTTCTTTTAAAATCTCTTCTTCCGGGGCTTCTATTAAAATTTCATCTACAGTTAAAATATTCTCTTCATTCGAAAATGCTGTTTTATCTAAATTTTCTTCTTTACATAAATCTTCATTTAGATTTTCTTCTGGAATTGCCCTTTCCTCTTTAATTCCATTACTCTTTTCAAATTCTTCGTTATCATCATTTTTTATAAAAATCACTTCCGGTACATGAGGATTGTTTACAGGTTTAAGAGTTTCTTCAACAGAATTATCTATTTCAATACATCCTTCTTTATTGAATTTTTTAAATGGTCTTGGATGAAAATCAACCAAAATTGCAGCAAGTTCTACCGTGCTAAATTTAGCCGGCTCTTTTTTACCTGTTAAGAAAGTTACAACAGGTCTGAATTTATCTGTCATATTGGTAGAAAAATGTCTGCTTTTAGAAAGATCAAAATCAAAATCAAAAACAGAAAAGAATATACTTGAATCATCTTTACTTGTGTTAGTCTCAAACCTTACCCAACACAAATTTCTAAGATTGGCTTGCGAAGTAGGCAAAAAATAATTAGAAAATTCTCCCTCTTTTTCAATTTCATATTTAGTTCTAATAGCTTTTTTGTAATCATCTCGAGTATTGTTGTTCATAAGCTTCTGGGAAATTTTAGGAATTTCAGGAAAATTTCGGGATCCTTTAAACATTGTAGGAATTCCCGGAATTCCGTATCAATTCACGTTTACAACGGTTGTTACTTTGCCTCAGAATCAAGTTAACGTTTTGATCTGCAGGTTAAAACAAATGTACAAAACTAGTTCAATTATAAGTGCGGAAAACCGTAAAACGGACTTTATCCGGGAAGTATAAATAAAATTTTATAGTTCTACGCACTTCACTTCCCAAACACCATTGGTATTGCCAAACAAGATCCGGACAGAATCCGGACAGCAATAGCCATGTAAATTTTTTAAATCCAAAAACATGAAAAAATTATTTTTATTGGGAACGTTTGCCCTATTGACAACTACATTATTCTCCTGCACTGCCGACGAATATGAAACTCAAACAAAAAAAGAAATAGCTCCAACTTATGCTGATGGACCTGGTGATGATCCAATTAGAGTACCACCTCCGCCACCAAAATAATAATAGATTAAATTACAAAATATACAATTAATCATTAATTTCGGGGAAAGTATGTGTTATGCTACGATCCCCGTTTTTATATTTATTTATTTTTCTTGTTATTCTTTCTTGTAAGGAAAAAATCCCCAATGCTATTACTACAAATACAACATCTTCTAAAAAAGAAGCAATACGCTTTCGAGAAAAAGCAATAGTCAATTTTGAGAAAAAAAACTTTAACATTGCTTTTTACAACTTCAATAAATCAAAAATAGCTTATGAAAGTTTAAAAGATACTGCTAACATTGTATACATTCTTATTCAGATGGCCTCAATACAACAAATAAATGGTGATTATTATGGAAGTAAGGAAACACTAACTGAAGCATTACCTTACATCAAAAAAAAAGATATTTACAGCGCTTCTATTAATAACTATTTTGGTATAGCAGATAAAGAACTTTCGATTTACCATGATGCAATTTACTATTATAATGAAGCTATAAAAGATTGTGAAACCGAAATAGCAAAACAATCTCCTTTAAATAATATTGCAGTTGTTTACATTCTACAAAAAAAATATGACAAAGCTATCAACATACTGGAATCCATTCGAAACAAAAAATTAAGCAATTTAGAGACTAAAGCACGAGTTATAGATAATTTAGGTTACACCTATTTTAAAAAAGGTTTTACAAAAAAAGGTTTTGTACTAATGACTGAAGGTTTTGCTATTAGAATTCAAAATAATGATCCTTATGGAAGCATTGAAAGTAATTTGCACTTAGCGGAATGTTACAGCAAAACAGATTCAAAAAAATCAAACCATCATGCCTTACAGGCCTATGAAACAGCTACAAAACTCAATAGCATTGATGAAAGATTAAAGGCTTTACAATTTTTAATTTCGAATGGTTTTAGTAAAGAAAGTAACAGACATGCGCAAAAATATATCACACTAAACGATAGCATAATTAAAATAAGAAACAATTATAAAAACAAGTTTGCCAAAATTAAATACGATTCTAAAAAAGAAAAAGACGAAAACCAAAAACTGCGTTTAGAGAAAGCAGAAAATCAATTATCACTTCAGGAAGCAAAATATCAAAAAATATTTTTCATAATCGGAATTACGTCCCTTTGTCTCTTATTATTATACTTAAGAAAGTTTTATCAAAACCGAAACCGAATCGAAAAAATAAAAACCGCATACGATACCGAAACCAGAATTGCCAAAGACATTCATGATGAACTCGCAAATGATGTTTTTAATGCCATCACTTTTACTCAAACACAACCTTTAGAAAGTGACAATAGAAAAGAAACCTTAATTAAGAAACTGGATCATATTTACTCACGTGTCCGGGGAATTTCGAGAGAGAATAATGATATTGATACCGAAACAAATTATTCAGCTAATTTAAAAGAAACACTTTCGACTTACAACCTTGATACCAGAAATGTCATTATAAATAATATCGAAAAAATCAATTGGCATGATATTGATAAAATAAAGAAGATTACCATTTACCGCATTTTACAGGAATTAATGGTAAATATGAAAAAACATAGTGAGGCATCAATAGTAGTCATAAAATTTGACAACAGTCCAAAAAAAATATTTATAGACTATACGGATAACGGAAAAGGCTGTGATCAAAATAAAATTATAAAAAATGGTTTGCAAAATATGGAAAACCGTATTCTGGCTGTAAAAGGAACTATTACTTTTGACACTCAACCCGAAAAAGGATTTAAAGTAAAAATATCCATGCCAAAATAATCTTATGATGTTTAAAAAAGTAATAGTTGCCGAAGATTTTGACAGTATTAATTTAGGAATAGAACAAGCCTTAAAAGATGTAGGTATTACAGATTATCAATATTCTAAATATTGTGACGATGCCTTTATAAAAATAAGAGCTGCTATTCAGAACAATGTTCCTTATGATTTACTTATTAGTGATTTATCCTTTAAAACGGATCATCGGGAAGTAAAGATAAAAAGCGGAGACGAACTTATTCAAAAAGTCCGCGAAATACAGCCAGACATTAAAATTATTGCCTTTTCTGTCGAAGAAAAAAGTTACCGTATAAAATCGCTTTTTGATGATTGCGGAATTAATAGCTATGTGATTAAAGGCAGAAACAGTATTGAAGAACTTAAAAAAGCAATAAATGCTTTGGTAAACGCTACAGATAAATATATATCTCCAGAAATTGGAGTCATAATCCAGGAAAAAAGCAATTACGAAATAGATGATTTCGATATTGAAATTTTAAAACATTTATCCGTTGGAACTGCCCAGGACGACATCACAGAAATTTTTAAAAAATCAGGTATAAAACCCAATAGTAAAAGTGCTGTCGAAAAAAGAATCTCAAAACTCAAAGACTTTTTTAAGGCAAATAATACCGTTCATCTGGTTTCTATTACTAAGGATATGGGTATTATTTAAATCTCATTTAGTATGATATTAATTTTTAAAAGCTCTTTCGGGGGCTTTTTTTTATGACTGCAATTTAAAATACCTGGATTATGGTTTTCCGTAAAACACTGGCTTTAAATAGGTTTAAGTTTGAATTATTAAATCAATTTAAATATTAATTAAAACCAAAAATTATGAAAAACTACTATGTAAATAACACTCCACAATTAAACGGAGATCACGAAGTCCATACTGATGACTGCCGTTACTTTGAAAGCATTGTAAGTAAAAAATACTTGGGCGCTTTCTCCAACTGCAAACCTGCAGTAGATGAAGCAAAAAAAACGCATCCAAAATCAAATGGCTGTAAAACGTGTTGTAATCCCTGCCATACAACCTAATCATGGGCTTCCGATTTCAAAAGAGAATTAAACTTGGAGGCGGACTCGGTTTAAACATTAGCAAATCCGGAATTTCTCCAAGTCTTAGAACCAAAATGGGAACATTTAGCAAATCCGGCTATTCTGTAAAAACAGGCATCCCTGGATTAAAATACCAAAATAGCGGATGTTTTGTACTATTCATATTCACAGGACTTTTAACATTTTTAATTTATCAAATAAAATGAAACATAATAAACTTATAATAATTCTACTTGCAGTTTTTACAGTAATAGCATTTTCAATTTCTTGTTCATCAGATTCAAATTCAGATTGTCCAACCAAAACTTGTGGTGATTTCGCAAATCAGGAACAAGCACAATCCGCATATGACAATAATAAAAGCTGCTACAAAAACTTAGATTCTGACGGTGATGGTATTGCCTGTGAAAACTTAAAGAAATAAACATGATAACACTAGAACTAAAAAGCCATTTTTTGAGATTATATCAAATGGCATTATCAGACGATCAATTTAATGTATTAGAACTTCAGATGCTTTATCATTTTGCAGATGAAAGAGGAATTCCGAAAGAAGAATTGGATAAACTTTTCCTTAATCCTGTCAATATTGAATTCACAGTACCGGAAGCCTTAAATACAAAGATTGAATACCTGTATGACCTAACCCGAATTATCTGGGCAGATGAAAAAATAACCGATGACGAATTGAATATGCTCCGAAAGTATTGCCGAAAATTTGATTTCGTTGAAGAAAACATCAATGATTTATCTGATTATCTCATTGAGTGTGTACAGAAAAACATCGGTAAAGAAGAAATTATTAGTCAACTAAATGCTTAAACCATGAAAACACTTTCACAATTATTTAGTTTAAAAAAAACTGAAGATTCTTCTTCTAAATCTTTTGAAGAAAATGAAGAAGACAGAGAACAAATAAGAATTACTTACTATCAAAGCGGTTTCGCCGCTTCAATAAAAGCAACAGGCAAACCAATTGTTTTAAAAGCATGTCTTCAAAATTTATATATGAGTTTTGAAGATCAGTGTCGAAAACAAAAAATGGAGCAAGACAGATTAAAACAGCCTTACCGCGAAGAACAGGAAAAAAACAGAACTGAACTTAAAAAGTCTGAAGCTGCTATTGGCATTTTCGAAAAAAAAGAACAGGATATCAACAATACTATTGACGAGATCAAAAACGAGATTATTGAAGTCAAACGTAATCCTGACAAATACGGTATCGAAGATGGCAAAGGTTTAAAAGCGCAATTTTACATCGGTTTGTTTTTACTACTTCCTATTACACTCTACGTATTAGTCTTTTATATTTCGGCTTCGTATTCTGCTTTTTTCAAAGAATTTTCAAATGATAGTTTAACAGCTGCGATTTTTGATGCCGATGCTTTTACAAATGCTTTTAAAGCGAGCTGGCTTGAAGGTGTTTTGGTTGTAACAATTCCTTTTGTATTTATGGGTTTAGGTTATGTAATTCATATGGTTCAAAAAGGAAAAGGCATAAAAAATGTTTTAAGAATGATGTCCTTATTTGTTATCACCTTTTTATTTGATGCTTTACTCGCTTATCAAATAGAAAAAAAGATATATGAGTTTAATAAAACAACCGATTCTGCTCCATACAATTTGAACATCGCTTTGGGTGAAGCTGAGTTTTGGATGATCATATTTGCCGGATTTGTGGTGTACATCATCTGGGGCCTTGTATTTGATTTTGTAATGAAAGAATTCGAAAACATCGATAAAATAAGAGCTTTCATCCGGGGTAAAAAAGAGAATTTAATTAACCTGGAAAAAATAAAAGCAGATTACATCAATAAAATCAACGATTTCAAACAACAAATTGTTACTCTAAACGGAAAAAATTCAGAGCTACAATCAAAAATAGACGGTTTTGTTTTTCCGGTAAAAGAATATCTTCATTATCACCACCAATACAAAGAAGGATGGTTTCAGGCAATAAACACAGAGATTGCTTTGGCTCATAAAGAAAAAACAGAACTTCTGGAAAACTGTGAATTTCATTCTGAAGAACACCTCAACAAATTAAACTTAGCTGATCCTGATTTCCAGCATTTGGTATATTCTAAAAACTAATTAAATGAAAAATATTTTACAAAAAGTACTCCCTTCATTAGTATTGATTTTGTTTCTTTCATGCAAAGAAGAAAACAAAAATGGAGAAAAAGAAACGGTACATAAAAATCCTGTTTCAGAAAATTACAATATAAGTATCCTTTTAGATTTATCAGATCGAATTAGTCTCAAAAAAAATCCAAATTCAACAATGGAGTATTATCAAAGGGATTTAGGATATATTAAATCGGTTTCAGAAGCTTTTACACAACATCTAAAATCAAAAAGAATAAGGCAGATTGATGACAAAATGCAGCTGTTTTTTAATCCTGAACCGGAAAGCCCTGAAATTAATTCGATTGCAAATGAATTAAAAATTAAAGTTGATAAAGATAATGCTTCAAAGGATTTACTGAACTCGATAAGTGGTAACTATGCTTCAAAAACAGCAAAAATATACGATTCGGCAATTAAAGATGATAACTATATCGGATCTGATATTTGGAATTTTTTCGACAGCAAAGTTCAAGATCAATGTATTGATAAAGGGTATAGAAACATTCTGGTTATTTTGACCGACGGTTATATGTTTTATGAAGGAACCCAAATCAAAAATGGCACTCTGTCGAGCTATTTAACACCTCAACTAATTAAACAAAATGGGCTTAACACAAACGACTGGCAGAAAAAATTTGAAAGTGAGAATTTTGGTTTTATCAAAATTGACAATGATTTATCGAATCTGGAAGTTTTAGTCCTTGGCATAAACCCTGGTAAAAATAATCCTTACGAAGAAAAAGTCATTAAAGCCTATTGGAGCAAATGGCTAACAGAAATGAACATCAAACATTTTGAAATTAAAAGTGCTGATCTGCCTTCGAACACAGATAAAATTATTAAAGATTTTATTTTGAATAAAGAATAATACTTTACAATAAACAATTTAAAAGAGGAATTCTATTGTCCTCTTTTTTCTGTTTATAAAAGTTTCAAAAACTTCTCTCTCTTTACGGTTTTCCATAAAATACTGATTCTTATTGGTTTTACATTTGAATTATTAATTTAAACTAAAATCAATGGAAATCAATATTCAACTTAAATCATTAGCTGATAAAATCAATCAGTTAAAAAACAAGATTGAGACAGAAGAATCTACAAAGCATGCTTTTGTATTGCCGTTTATACATGTTCTCGGATACGATGCTTTTAATCCGCTCGAAGTTGTTCCTGAATTTACGGCCGATTTAGGTCTTAAAAAGGGAGAAAAAGTAGATTATGCTATTTTTCAAAACGGAGAACCTATTATAATTGTGGAATGCAAAAGCTGGAAGGAAAAACTAACGATTCATAATTCACAGCTATTCCGCTATTTTCATGTGACCAAAACCCGATTTGCACTTTTAACCAATGGCATCCATTATCAGTTTTTTACTGATTTGGATGATCAGAATAAAATGGACGAAAAACCATTTTTAGAATTTGATATTACTAATTTAAAAGAAAATACAATCAACGAAATAGCGAAGTTTCATAAAGCCAATTTCGATGTAGATAATATTGTAAGCAATGCCAGTTCTTTAAAATATATCAAAGAAATTAAGAAACAAATCAATGCCGAATTGGAAAGTCCTTCAAATGATTTTACTAAACTTTTTGCTGGTAAAGTTTATACCGGAAGACTTACTGAAAAAGTGGTGGATGAATTTAAGGATTTAGTCCAGAAATCAGTTAGTCAATATATAAACGACAAAATTAATGACCGATTAAATGCTGCTCTGACCAAAGAAACAATTAAGCAACAGGATGAAGAAATTGTAATAGTCGAAGATGACAATAAAATCATTACGACCGAGGAAGAACTTGACGGATATCGTATAGTGGTTGCTATTTTACGCAGAAAATTACCAACGAACCGAATCGTACATCGCGACACACAATCTTATTTTGGAATATTATTGGATGATAACAATCGTAAACCTTTATGCAGATTACATCTAAACGGAGGAAAAAAGTACATCAGTTTATTTAACGTAAACAAAACCGAAACCAAATTACCCATTTCATCTATTGACGATATTTATCAATTTGAAAAGGAATTATTAGAAACAATTGCACTTTATGAAACTGAATAGAATCAGGTATTAGTACTTATTTCTAAAAAAATTATTCTAATTAGATTTATCACAGACATTAAAAATAAATCAAAGAATTATCTATCTCCTAAAAAACTATAACGTATGAAAACAAAACATTATGTAATTATTGGACTTTGTTTATTTGCATTAATTGCAGCATTATCAAATCCCGGAACTGAGAAACATAAGGAAGAAGTAAAATTAAAAATGAATGTATTTCTTGAAAAACAAATGAATGAAAAAAATACCAATCAAAATGACGAATGGTCTAAAGCGGGAAATACAATGGGAAATGTTTTCGCAAAATCAATGATAAACATGATGGTTGATAATATGGTTTCTTCATCTAATTATGTTCTTTTTTCAACAACAAATGTAACTTTCGAAGGAAAAACAAAAACAATTGGTATTGGCATTTTGGGAAATATCTTTTTGTCTGGCAAAATTGATGAAGCAATGAATCAGGAAAAATAAATTTTAAAGTTTAACCATTCAAAATAAAAATGCCTGTGCTAAAAAACTACCTAATCTTATTATTCATAATCCTTTTAGCTCTTTCCTGTAAAAAAGCCGATGCTCCTCCTCCACACATTAATTCCTTTTACAAAAAAGTAATTACGGCAGATGACCGAAAAACAATTACCCCCGAGGAAGCCAAAACCTATCATGTCGATGAAACTTATCAATACGAATACAGGACTGGAAATTCAGGACATTATGAATATAATTATAATGTAAAGGGAATAAATGTAAAAGGCGATTCGGTTTTTGGAAATATAAATGTTGAAGGAAAATGCGGTGCCGGAATTTTAATGAACGACAGCATCGCAGATATTGAAATCAACACCGAATGGATCTCTTATGGAAAGTTAAAAGCAACTGATAAAAAAGGAAACGAATATCAACTAATTGTCAAATAAATAATCCCCAAATGAAATATACCCTACTCCTGCTGTTTATTTGTTTTTCTTCTTTTTGCCCTCCGCCAACACAAGTATTTATATGCGGACCAACCGGTGCAAAAAAATATCATTATAAAGAAAACTGCCGTGGCTTAACAGCTTGTCGACATGTATTAACCAAAGTTTCTGAATCTCAGGCGCAGGGATATGGATTAACGCTTTGCGGTTGGGAAGATTAAATTTAAAATCTAAATAATAACAACGGCAAATAATTCTAAAATTATTTTTGTTCTTTATCTATAGTAATAGTTAGCTTGTTTTTCTTTTGTTCAATGTTTACGATTTGCCCTTTCCTGAAACCCAGTTTTTCTAACCATTTGCCTTCTAACCTGATTTCGGGTATAGTTGTACCGCCATAAGTTCTTGCCTGATATTTCGTATGAATCTTTAGTTTTCTGAATTTGCCCATTATCTTGTGTTCGTTATTCCGAACAAAAGATAAGTATAAATTTTGGATATTCGCTATAGTGAACACGAAAGAAGAAAAATATTTCAAGAATTTAGGCGAAAAAATTAAGCAATTGAGAGAGAAAAAAAATCTTGATCAAAAAACTTTTGCCTTTGATTGTGAGATCAGCCGTACTCAACTTCATATGATTGAAAATGGTAAAACAAACCCACGATTACTGACGTTAATAAAAATTACCAACGCTTTGGAGATTTCTTTATCAAAATTGGTAGATTTGTCTAGTTAGAGTCGCGTTTCAAACGCTATATTTCATTCTCTTAATCTGATGCCCCTTCAATGTCATTAAGTTAAGAGATTTTAGATTGAGGATTAACGATTTTTGATATCAGATTTGATGCAGCTAAATAATTAGATTGTCGATTTTGCGAGTTTTTTTATATCAGAAATCAAAAATCAGCAATCATTTTATCTTTTAGTCCCTAACTTAATTGCATTAATCACACTCCGCCAAACTGCACAGTAATCTATGAAAAATGGAAAGTAGCTGTAGCTGTTTTAATTTATAGGACATAACCAATTTCCCAAATGTGTCCAAAAGGATCTTTTATTTTACCAATTCGCCAGTCTTCTTCTGTAGTCATAGGACATATTGCTGTGGCGCCAAATTTTAAGGCCTGATCAAACAACTCATCTGCATCTCGGGTTGTTAAAATTAATCTGACAGGACTATTGTATTCTCTATTAGGACTCAGGTTTCCAAATTCAGGCTCTTCATCCCCAATGAAAAAGGAGGCATTTTCAATGACTAATTCAGCACTTAATTTTCCGTTTGGCAATTCATATTTTGTTTTTACCGATGCACTGAATGCAGAAACATAAAAATCAAGAGCTTTTTTTCCATCATTTACAGTCAAAAAAGGTTTTATAGTTATTGTAGTATTAAGTGTCATTTTATAATAAATTTAATTGTTGTCTATTATTTTTTAGAAAATTTGGTACTGAATCTGGTGCGCGTTTGCAAATCAGCCCTTTACCACAATGATTCACTGAAACATTACAAAAAACAGTATTATCGTCTTCGTAATTTCTATAACTGCTGTTTACATAATCACGTTCCTTAAAAACAATTTGAGCCTTTACAGAAAAATCTACCTAATAACCACTGACCACTGTTATTGTTATTGTTATTGTTATAAAAGTTGGAACTAAACTGTCTATTACATTATACTGGTCAGAAAATCGTTTTTCTTGTTTCAGATATTTCGTTTATTATAACCATTTTTCTTAATTAGCGGTGATTGCAAACGTTAAATTTCATTCTCATAATATAATATTTGCAAACGAGCAACAGAATGGTTTTTTAATAATATTCATAATGTCCGTAGTGAAAATCTTGTGCTCGTCTTAAATAAAAATTATCTGAAATTAACGTGTTTAGTTTATCAACTATTTCATTAAGTTTTTTATTTCTTTCGATTTTTTCTTGCCCTAATGTTTCAAAGTCAATTTCACTTTCATCTTTTATAAGTTGGCGCAATGATTTTATATATAATTCTTTTTGTTTTGTAATGTCATAAGTCTTCTCGATTTCATTATTCTCTTTAGGTAAAAGGTAAATGGAATATTCTGCATATCCTAAAATTCTCATTTTTTGATGTCCAAAGTATGTTCCCCCATATTGGAAATGTCCAAATAATGAATTTATCATTGAATAGATTTCAATAAGTTTTTTTCGCTGATGAGTGTATTTTTCAATACCATTTTTTTGCTTTAAAAAGTGAGCATATAAAATAAAATAGACATCCTGTCCTTGTTCACTTCCAAAATCGACACTATTTACAAAATTATAATAAAGTATATCTGGATTTGTTGGAAATTCCTGAATTAATTCCGGGTGTTCGTTTATGATTTTATTGAAATCCGATTTAGTATATTTTAAAGTATCGCCAATTTCAGTTGTGATTAAAATGGTGTCTTTTTGGGTATAATAATTTGAATTAATATTTTTTTTAATTGCCGTTTTTCTTTTGGCATTAGTTATCTTCTCAACTTGTTTTGGTTGATTCTTGCAACTTAGAAATCCAAATATAAAAATCAATATCAAAATAAATTGTCTCATTTTATGCATTTTAAAATATTAATAGCTATTAGCCATAGTTTTTTATTCTGTTTTTTCGTCAAGGTAAACAAAATCTCCTGTTTTCATTTTTCCAAAAACTTCGTCTTTTAAAACTGGGTTTATGACAAATAAATATACTAGATAATGTGGCTCTTTCTCTCCCGAAGAAATAATTTGTTTCTTCGGTTGAATTACAAGCTTCATTGTTGTACTTTCATCATTGTAGGCAGATACTAACCTTACAATTCTATTATTTTTTATCCACTCATATAAGATAAATTTTTCATTCCAGTTATTTTTTAATTTTTTAGGTTTACCATATTGAGTCACTAATTTTTTGAATAAATCTCTACTTTGTTGTCCCGTTAGTTCTTCAGAAACAGCATTTATTACTTTTATTTTCCCTTCAATTGTAGTGGCTACATTAATTTTTTGAAACTTCTGATTTTTAAATACGGCCATAGTATCTATAGAAGTTGAGCTTTGTTGACGATATTTAATACCAATTGCCTTTTTGTTTTCAGAATATTCATTTAAAAAGGTTGTGTCTTTAACAACCAATTGTGAACGTAATGCTCCTTTTATTTCGTAGTAACCTATATAATCTTTACTCTTATTTTTCTCAGGATACAAGTCTGATATTTTTGTATCGAAATTGAAGTTTTCTAAATTTAAAGGCTCTTCTCCAATTGGCTTTGTCTGACCGTAGCAAGTGGTAACCATTATTGTAAATAGTAAAAGTAGTAGTGTGATGTTATTTTTCATTTTGTGTTGTCTTTCTTATTTCATGGCTAATGCGTGCATAATTATCGGGAACATCAGTCTGTTAAAAAACTAAAATCAACCTCTTGAGAGTTTTTCTCTTAATTTATACAGGTACTCGTTACAAAAGAGCACCAGATTAATTTTTAGTGGTAGTAGCTACTAAATGTTTCCATCAAATACGCATTGATTTCATAAAAAATTTTTAACGTCGGTATAAAATGATATTGTTCATCTTGAATTAACGCATTGCTATAGGTCACACCTCTTGATTTCTTTTCATCATATATTGTCATATTGCAATCGTGAGAAGCCGATGGTAAACTATATCTTTCGATTATTTTCTTCTGCCTTTTATTATTTTTTTGGCTATATTTATTTTGAATTGATTCTTTAGTCAACTGTTTAATTTGATTCAAATTATATTTTTCAAGTTCATTAATTAAATTGTCAGCATCAAATGAAACTATCTTTGTAACGAGTCGTTTAGTTTTTAATTCTAACTCTTTTTCGTCAACGATTATAGTATTTGGTTCATATAAACCATCTATAGCTAAGTCTTTAATAAAACTACCTTTCCATTTTAGGTTGTCTTTGAATAAATATAACTCGCAATATCTTTCACAAATCTTTATTGCAATAAAACTTTTAGACTTCATTAATTTCACAACAGAATCTCTAACCTTTTCAAATTCCTCGGATGTATTATTAACTTTAACATTTGTCAAAGTTTGCCCAAAGAGAGTTTGATTAATTAAAAAAAGAATTATTACTGTAATGATTTTCATTTTTTTGACTGTATATTGCTATTACAGCTAACTTGTTTATAATAAATAAAAAACAACTCCTATATACTTAATCTTGGGAGGAGCCATTAAATTCAGCTAATATAACAATCTTATTATTACAAAAGAAAATCAGTAATCAAATCACAAAAAAACCTCCCGAAAATTTTACTTCCCGGGAGGTTCAGTCCTACAATCTATTAATATAAAAAAATGATGCTATTTCCAGCCACCGCCTAAGTTCCTGTAAACATGAACTGTTGCGTTTAATTGCTCTTTTTTGGTGTCTATCAATTCCAGTTTTGCTTCTAAGGCATCACGCTGTGTCATCAAAACTTCAAAATAATCTACTCTGGCAGATTTAAACAAATCATTAGAAACATCAATCGATTTATTTAAGGCATCTACCTGCTGTGATTTTAAATCGTATCCTTTTTGCAGGTTATCAATTTTTGAAAGCTGATTGGAAACTTCCAGATAAGCATTCAAAATTGTACGATCATAATTATACAGAGCCTGAAGCTGTCTTGCATTGGCGCTTGAAAACTCTGCTTTGATGGCATTTCTGTTGATCAGCGGTGCAGCCAGATCTCCAGCTAATGAATACAAAATAGACTCCGGAAATGTAAACAAATACGAAGGATTAAAGGCCTGTACACCCACCGCGGCTGAAATATCCAGTGATGGATAGAATTCGGCACGAGCTACTTTTACATCCAGTTTTGCTGCTGCCAGTTCTAATTCTGCTTGTTTTACATCGGGACGGTTTTGCAGTAATTGCGAAGGAATTCCGGAATTTACGGTAGCCGGCACCAAATCGGTAAAATTGGTTTTTTCCCTTTTGATTTCCTGCGGATAACGCCCTAACAAAAAGTTGATTCGGTTCTCAGCTTCTTTTATCTTTTGAAGAATGTCGAATTCCATACTTTTAGAAGTCAAAACCTCAGCCTGAAATTTTTGAACAGCCAACTCTGTTGCTCTTGCCGCCTCTTTCTGAACTTTTACAATTTCCAAAGCATTGGTTTGCAGCTGAATGTTCTGTTTTACAATATCCAGTTGACTATCCAAAGCTAAAAGCTCATAATAATTGTCAGCGATTTCGGCAATAAGATTAGTTACCACAAAATTCTTTCCTTCAACCGTGGCTAAATATCGGGTTACAGCCGCTTTTTTAGAATTGCGCAGTTTTTTCCAGATATCTACTTCCCAGTTGGCATAAGCAGCAATCGTAAAATCACCAAGCGGATCCGGGGTTTCTTTGCCGGGTTTAATTTCTGTGGTCGCATCTCCGGCACCCTGACTGGTATAACGGCCCACTTTTTCAACTCCGGCTCCGGCACGCACACCAACTGTTGGCAGGTAAGCCCCTTTTTTGATACGAATATCGTTTTTGGCTATTTCAATTTCCTGAAGCGTAATATTTAACTCCTGATTGTTTTTCAGGGCGATATCAATTAAATCTGTCAGGTTTTTATCTTTAAAAAAATCCTTCCACGCAATAGCTGACGTTGAGGTTGTGTCCTGAGTTTTGGCATAACCAAAAGATTCAGGAACCGGTTTGCTGGTAGTTGACACCTCCGGAGCGGGAGCCTTACAGCTTACTGCAGCAAGACAAATACTTGCTGCAATACTGTATTGATATAATTTAAATTTATACATGATTGTTATCAATTTCTTCAGTTAATGGATTTTCTTCTTCATGTTTCACCAATTTGTGTTTCTCGGCAATTTTACCAAAAATGTAATACAATCCCGGAATCACAAATACTCCGCAAATAGTTCCAATAAGCATTCCTCCAGCAGCTGCTGTACCAATGGTTCTGTTTCCAATTTTACCCGGACCGGTTGCAAAAGCAAGCGGTAATAATCCGGCGATAAACGCAAATGAAGTCATCAAAATAGGACGGAACCTCGCTTTTGATCCTTCCATTGCAGCTTCCAAAACTGATTTTCCTGCAGCATGCCTTTGAATAGCAAACTCTACAATCAGTACGGCATTTTTACCCAGCAATCCAATAAGCATTACCATGGCAACCTGAGCATAAATATTATTTTCTAATCCGGTTAATTTCAATAGAAAGAAAGCTCCAAAAATACCCGCCGGCAATGAAAGAATTACTGATAATGGCAAAATGAAACTTTCGTATTGCGCTGCTAAAACCAAATAAACAAATCCTAAACAGATTAAGAATACCCAAATGGCCTGATTGCCCTGCGCTACCTCATCGGCAGAAATACCTGCCCAGTCAATATCATACCCTCTTGGCAGTTTTTTGGCAGCCACTTCCTGAATCACTTTGATAGCCGTTCCGGAACTATATCCCATAGCAGGACCACCACTGATTTCAGTAGAAGTATACATATTATGACGCGTAATTTCTGAAAGTCCGTATACTTTTTCCAGTTTCATAAAAGCTGAAAAAGGAACCATTTCATCCCGGTCATTTTTTACATACAGTTTTAAAATATCATCCGGCTGAGCACGATATTCAGGTGCCGCCTGAACGATTACTTTATAGTTGATTCCGTATTTAATGAAACTGATTTCGTAGTTACTCCCTACAAGCGTTGATAAAGTGTTCATTGCATTTTCGATCGAAACGCCTTTTTGCTGTGCCAGATCATTATCTACTTTCATCATATACTGAGGAAAACTCGCACTAAAGAAACTGAAGACGTTTGTTAATTCAGGACGTTTGTTCAGTTCTTCTACAAACTCTTTATTGACTTCTTCCAGTTTTTTGAAATCACTTGTACCCGTTTTGTCCAGAAGACGAAGTTCAAATCCTCCAGCGGCTCCATATCCCGGAACTGCAGGCGGCTGGAAAAATTCGATATTGGCTCCCGGAATGTCTTTCGATTTTTCTTCGAGTTCGATCATAATTTCCTGAACAGATTGTTTACGATCGTTCCAGTCTTTTAAATTGATCAGACAGGTTCCCGCATTCGCTCCGGTACCTTCCGTCAGGATTTCATAACCTGCCAGTGATGAAACTGATTTCACCCCTTCTATGCCTTCGGCTATTTTTTGCAATTTCTCTGCAATATTATTTGTTCGCTCTAATGATGAACCAGGAGGTGTCTGAATAATGGCATAGAACATTCCCTGATCCTCATTCGGAATAAATCCCGAAGGAACCGTACTGCTAATTAACCATGTTCCGGCACAAAATCCAAGAAGTGCAACAATAGTTACGGCTCTTCTGTTTACAATTTTTGCCAGTACATTTTGGTATTTACCCTGAGCAAGGTTAAACTTATTGTTGAAACCATCAATGAATCTGTTTACCGGTGTTTTCTTTTTAGGCTTACCGTGATTATTTTTCAGCATCATCGCACAAAGTGCAGGTGTTAAAGTTAAAGCCACAATACCCGAAAGTATAATTGCAGTTGCCATTGTAATCGAGAACTGTCTGTAGAAAACCCCCACAGGGCCTGACATAAACGCAACCGGAATAAATACTGCCGCCATTAAAAAAGTGATTGCAATAATAGCCCCCGCAATTTCGTGCATCGCTTTTTTTGTAGCTTTAAATGGCGACAGATGTTCTTCTTCCATCTTGGCGTGAACGGCTTCGATAACCACAATCGCATCATCGACGACGACTCCAATTGCCAGTACCAGTGCAAATAAAGTAATCAGGTTAAGCGAAATATCGAAGAAGGTCATGAATACAAAAGTTCCAATAAGCGAAACCGGCACCGCAATTGCCGGGATAACCGTAGAACGCCAGTCTCCCAAGAAAAGGAATACTACTAAACCTACCAGAATAAAGGCTTCTATTAAAGTGTGAATTACTTTTTCGATAGAAGCATCAAGGAATTTAGAAACGTCATACGAAATTTCATAATCCATTCCTTTTGGAAATTTGGTTTTGATTTTTTCCAGTTTGGCTTTTACATCTTCAATAACCTGATTCGCATTACTTCCAAAAGATTGTTTCAATACGATTGCTGCAGATGGTTTTCCATTTAAATTAGAATAAATATCATACATCGAGCTCCCAAATTCTACAGTGGCAATATCTTTTAAACGTAAAAGTTCTCCATTAGGATTAGATCTTACTACAATATTACCGTATTGCTCCTTAGTTGTAAAACGCCCTGAATACTTCAATACATATTCGAATGCCTGAGAACGTTTACCGGAACTCTCTCCCGTTTTACCAGGCGAAGCTTCCAAACTCTGGCTTGATAATGCTTCCATTACCTCTTCGGCTGAAATTTTATAGGCCAGCATTCGGTCAGGCTTTAACCAGATACGCATCGCATATTCACGTGTTCCTAAAATATCTCCTGAACCAACACCGTTTACCCTTTTCAATTCTGACAGTATATTGATATCTGCATAATTGTAAAGGAACTTCATATCAGTATTTTTATCGTTACTGTAAAGGTTCACATACATCAGCATACTTGGAACTTCACGGGTAATTTTTACCCCTTCCCTAACTACCAGCGGAGGAAGTTTATTGGTAACCGATGCCACACGGTTCTGAACATTAATAGCTGCCTGATTTGGGTCTGTACCTAAATTGAAAACCACCTGAATACTGGCTTCACCGTCATTTCCTGCATCAGAAGTCATATATTTCATTCCCGGAACACCGTTAAGGGCGCGTTCCAACGGAATAATAACCGATTTGATCATCAACTCACCATTCGATCCCGGATAATCTGCCGTGATATTAACCATCGGAGGAGAAATCGAAGGAAACTGGGTGATTGGTAAACTTATTACCGACAATATCCCTAAAAAGACAATTACCAACGATATAACAATCGACAGTACAGGTCTTTGTATAAATTTATTAAACATCTGTTTATTTTTTTAATGATTGGACTAAAGAGAAAGTTTAAAATTTGTTTCAGGTTTCAAGTTTCAGGTTTGCTTCGCTAATTCACCTAAAAGCCTCGCGTCAAGTTTCCGTATAAAACTTGAAACCTGAAACTTGAAACGAAAAAAACAAAAAAGCTACTCCGCTTTTAATCGTAAATTTTTGATCACCTTTTGAGGAGCGATATAACCGTAATTGATCTTATCATCTTCTTTTACTTTCTGAACACCTTCAAGCAAAATTTTATCATTTTCAGTTATTCCGCTGCTTATCACATACAAATCTGGAATTTCGCCTGTAATCGTAATTTCTTTTGAACTTACCTTATTGTTTTTGCCTACAACAAAAACATATTTTTTGTCCTGAATTTCATAAGTCGCTTTTTGCGGAATTACAACAGCATTCTTCAAAGGAACCAGCATTTGAACTTTTCCGGTTTCTCCGTTTCTAAGCAGTTTCCCATTATTAGCAAACCTTGCTCTAAAAGCAATATTTCCGGTTTCATTGTCAAATTCACTTTCAATAAGTTCTACTTTACCTTTGTATTTAAAAGATTCGCCGTTTGCCAAAAGTAAGTTTACTTTATTTTCGGCACGGTCTTTTACATTAGTTTGATATTGAAGATATTCCGGCTCCGAAACGTTGAAATAAGCAAACATCTGACTGTTGTCTGAAAGACTGGTTAACAATTCGCCTTCGTCAATAAGACTTCCTAATTTTAAAGGAATTCTATCAATCGTTCCGTCAAAAGGAGCTCTGATTTCTGTAAAAGACAAATGAAGTTTTGCCAGAGCAACCTCAGCTTTTGCTGATTGCACTTTGGCCAGCGCTACTGCCTGTTCGTTTTTAGAAACAATATTCTTATCGGCCAGTGTTTTGGCATTTAGCAATTCAATTTCAGCTGCTTTCTGTTCTGCCTGTGCTTTAAGCAGTTCCGCTTCATACATTTTCGGCATGATTCTGAATAATATCTGACCGGCTTTTACAAACTGACCTTCATCAACATAAATATTTTGCAAAAACCCTTTTTCCTGGGCGCGGATTTCGATGTTTCGTACAGAGCGAATCTGCGAAACATATTCTTTGGTAAATGAAGTGTCAATTCTAACCGGATTGGTAACCGTGAATTTTTCCGCTTCCTCTTTTTCTTCTTTTTTAGACGTACAACTGGTTAGGCACACCAAGGCTATTAAGCCTGTTAATACAACAATTCTCTTCATGATTTAAGTATGGAAATTAAGCGATTGAATGTGGGAATGCAAAAATTCCCTTAAAAGTAAAAGCACCAGTAACCATAGTCAGAACAGAACTGTCCCATGAAAGAAGTAAAAAAAAATATACATCTATGAGATATGAATACTCATAACTCAGGCAACTGATGTATAATATTTATCAGATTCTTAAAACGCGCTGCGTAATATAAATAGGATTTGAATTGCCACAGAAGGGCACGAAAAATTTGAAGTGACTGTGATAATTAACCGTAATTTGATCTGAGAATGTCAAATACCAATTATCAAGCAGACTGTAATTTGCAGTAAAAACTTTATTTGTTAAACCGTTTTTAAGAGCATCACCGGAATATTCCTCATCCAGATCCAGGTCGGCTTCTTCTATAATAGAACTTCCCTGCTCCTGACTGGTATATTTAATATGGTGTTTGTGCCCGTAAGTATGACCAGAATTTTGATGTGTACCCGCACTTAGATATTGCCCTCCGCCAAACAGAAGGAAATTCATAAATACCATAAATACAATTATTCTTTTCATACGGGTGCGAAAGTAAGCAAAGTATCAAAACAAAAAAAGAAATTTTAATAAGGTTTAACAACTAAAAACAACGAAAACGTTTTCTATTGCGGATATAAAACGTAACAATTTAATTTTCAGATTTTATTTGTAAATAATAGACGATGTTTTTGATTTATATCAGGATTTAATTTTGATTTTACCACTTTGCAGGCTGCCAACACATGATAGTTTTTTTTAAACCCATTATTAGATGTTTTACATATAATTTTTAATAACGGCAACATTTAATAAATTCTATAATTGAAGGAATATATTTTAATACCAAATATTTCCTAATTCTTTAAAAATTGATTACTTGCATTGTACAGAAAATTTAATTTTTAATTTCCATTTTTTTAAGTAAAACACCTTCTCTTAGAAAATAAATATTTCTATATTCGTCACATATTAATTTAACCCCAAATTAGTTTTTATGAAACACGTATTACTTACTTTATTTTTTATGGCGACCTGTTCTGTTTGGTCACAATCTGCAACTGCCTATTTTGACAAGGCAATGAAAAAAGCCGAAGCAGGAAACACTAAAGGTGCTATTGCAGACTATACGAAAGCAATCAGTATGAATTCAAAATTTGTTGAGGCGTATCAAAACAGAGGTGTTGCCAAATACAAGCTCAACGATTTAGAAGGAGCTTTAGCCGATTTTAGCAAAACAATCGAACTAGACAACATGAATGCTGATGCCTTTACCGGAAGAGCTAACGTTAATTACAAATTATTAAAATATCCGGAAACTATAAAAGATTGTTCTTATTCCATTATGTTAAATCCTAAAGATTATGTTGCTTACAACCTTAGAGCTTTAGCTTATAACAAATCAGGCGACAAAAAAAATTGCTGCAAAGATTTCTCTAAAGCCATTGAACTAGGCAGCCAGAGTGCAATAAAAAACAGAGCTACTTTTTGTAAATAATATAGTAGCTGAAAAATATTCCTGAGCAATCTGTAGAATTCAAATTTTACAGATTGCTTTTTTTGTAAAAAACGCATATCTCCAGCCTAAAAAGATAGTATTACATTTGCTCAAAATAAAATAAATGGCTCTCTTAAGAAAAATAAATAACAAAGCCCAAACAGATCAAAATTCGGGTTTCGGCACCAATGCAAATAGTTATGGCGGACGTTTTGTGAATAAAAACGGAACCCCGAATATCGAAAAAAGAGGTATGCATTTGTTACGCCGAATCAGCTGGTACCATACCATGATTGATATGCCCAACTGGAAGTTCATGCTCATTCTGTTTACATTTTACATCGTGATCAATTTTATTTTTGCCGTTCTGTATTACGCAATCGGAATTGAGCATCTTGATGGAATTGCACAATCTCAAAGTGTATTGACACAATTTGGACAGGCATATTTCTTCAGTGCCCAAACTTTTACCACTGTTGGTTATGGACACATCAGTCCAACGGGATTTTTTACGAGTGCACTTTCAGCTGCCGAAGCTTTGATTGGTCTTTTGAGTTTTGCTATTGCTACCGGTTTGTTTTTTGGAAGATTCAGTAAACCCACTGCATTTTTAAAGTTTTCGCACCATGCGTTAATTGCTCCTTACAAGGACCATAAAGGTTTAATGATTCGGCTTGTACCTTTTAAGAACACCAATTTTACAGATGCCAAAGCAAAAGTAACCCTTGGAATGACGGTAGAAGAGAACGGAATAATGACCAATAAATTTTACAATCTTGATTTAGAATTAGACAGAATTAATGCTCTTTCGTTAAGCTGGACATTAGTTCACCCCATTACAGAGAACAGCCCTGTCTATAATTTTACCGAAGAAGATTTCAAGAAAATTCATGGTGAAATTTTGGTATTCATTACCACTTTTGATGATATGTTCAGTAATACTGTCGCTGCCAGAACCTCATATACTTTTAATGAAATTATATATGGAGCCAGGTTTAAAACCATGTACAACCGAAGCAAAAATGGCTCAAAAACAATTTTGCATTTAGACTTGTTAAACAGCTTCGAACGAGTAACTTTCTAATATTTTATCATTTTAAACACGTTAGTAAGGTTATCTCAGTTTTTATTCTATTTTTGTTTATCCCAATACTAAAAAATGATAAACAATATAAAGACCGTTTTCAGCATAAAAGATCTTGAAAACTTATCCGGAATAAAAGCACATACCATTCGCATATGGGAAAAAAGATATAATGTTCTTGAACCTATGCGAACAGATACCAATATTCGACTATACAATCTAGCCAGTTTACAAAAGCTGCTAAATATTACATTACTTCACGAATATGGGTACAAAATATCTAAAATAGCCACTTTCCCTGAAGAAAAAATACCGCAGCTGGTTCGTGAAATTATTTCTATGAAAAATTCACAGAACTATGCCATCAATTCCTTTAAGATGTCTATGATGAATTTCGATCAGGAAATCTTTTTCAACACCTTTGACTGGTTAATTTCTGAAAAATCATTCCAGGAGGTTTTTAAGGAACATTTTCTTCCTCTCTTAAAAGAATTAGGGTTATTATGGCAATCGCAAACTATAAGCCCGGCAAATGAACATTTCATGAGCCATTTGATCAAACAAAAAATATTAATTTATACAGAAAATCTTCAAATCCTGAAACCCACCAAAACTGATAAAGTTTTTGTGCTCTCATTACCAATGAATGAGATTCATCAAATAGGATTGCTGTATCTTCAATATGAAATTTTACTGCAAGGATATAAAACTATTTATTTAGGCGAAAGCATGCCTATCGAAAACCTTCAGGACCTTACCAAATATTTTAATACAATCACTTTTGTGACCTTCATGACTGTTCAGCCGGACCGAAACATAGTGAATCAGTATGTAAAAACAATGGAGCAAAAATTATTACTTAAAAGCAATGAAATCTGGCTTATCGGGAAAATGACAGAACATATTGACAGAAGAAACTTATCTGAAAGAACCTATGTTTTCGATTCTATGGAAGAAACAATTAATAAAATATAATTTTGTTTAAAGTTTTTGTACATTTGTTAAACAAATGAAAAAAACTATCTCCATAATAGGTTCTGGATTCTCTGCTTTAGCAGCTTCGTGCTACCTTGCACAACAAGGACATGAAGTAACAATTTACGAAAAAAACGATTCAATTGGTGGGCGGGCAAGACAGTTTAAAAGCAATGGCTTTACCTTTGATATGGGACCAAGCTGGTATTGGATGCCGGATGTTTTTGAACGTTTCTTTAACGACTTCGATAAAAAACAATCTGATTATTATGAGCTTATAAAGTTAAATCCGGCATATCGGGTTTATTTCGGAATGGATGATTTTATTTCTATCCATGACAATCTTGAGGATATAAAATCGACTTTTGAAAACATTGAAAAAGGAAGTGGTCAAAAACTGCAAAGTTTTATCAATAGCGCCAAAAGCAATTATGATATCGCGATAAAAGATTTGGTATATCGTCCCGGAGTTTCTGCTCTGGAACTAATTACACCAAAAACGATTTTAAAACTTAACCAGTTTCTTAGCAACGTCAGTTCTGATATTCGAAAAGAATTCAAGGATGAAAGATTAATTCAGATTCTGGAATTCCCGGTTTTGTTTCTGGGCGCTAAACCTTCGAAGACGCCTTCATTTTACAATTTTATGAATTATGCCGATTTTGGTTTGGGAACCTGGCATCCTAAGACCGGAATGTTTGATGTGGTTCGTGGTATCGAAAAATTAGCCTTGGAATTAGGGGTAACAATAAAAACGAACTCTCCTGTTGAAAAAATAATTGTTGAAGACCAAACCGCAACCGGAATCATAATTGACGGAAAAGAAATTAAATCTGACATCATTTTAAGTGGTGCCGATTATCACCATACCGAAACTTTACTCGAAAAACAGCATCGTGCTTATTCTGAAACATATTGGGAAAGCAGAGTTTTTGCCCCTTCATCTCTTTTATTTTTTGTTGGTTTCGATAAAAAAATAGAAAACATTACGCACCACGCTTTATTTTTCGATGTCGATTTTAACCTGCATGCAGCTGATATTTATGACGATCCAAAATGGCCTGATGCACCATTATTCTACGCTAATTTTCCATCAAAAACAGACGAAACTGCTGCGCCTGAAGGAATGGAAACCGGGTTTTTCCTAATTCCGCTTGCACCGGGAATAAATGACAGTCAATCACTTAGAGAAGAATATTTTGCAAAAATAATCAATCGATTTGAGCAGATTACGCAACAAAAAATTAAAAATAACATTATCTTTAAAAGATCATTCTGTAAAAACGATTTTGTAACAGATTACCATGCTTACAAAGGAAATGCATACGGAATGGCAAATACCTTATTACAAACTGCTTTTTTGAGGCCAAAACTAAAAAGCAAAAAAGTTCGTAACTTATATTTTACAGGACAATTAACTGTTCCTGGACCAGGGGTTCCGCCTGCTTTAATTTCAGGAAAATTAGTTGCTGAGTTAATTCAAAAATCACTTAGATCTTAAAAAATGAAAGCACTATTCGACGCCGTTTCTTTTAAATGCAGTAAGCTAATTACACAAAATTACAGCACCTCATTTTCGCTGGCAGTTAAAATGTTATCGCCCAGCATTCGTGATGCCATATACAGCGTTTATGGATTCGTACGCTTTGCTGACGAAATTGTAGATTCATTTCACGATTATGAGAAAGAGTATCTTATTGACGATTTCGAAAAAGAATATTACAAGGCTATGCAATTAGGCATCAGCCTTAATCCTATTATCAATTCTTTTCAGCATACTGTAAAACAATACAATATAACAGACGATTTAGTACAGGCCTTTTTAAGAAGCATGAAATTAGACCTTATAAAATCGACTTACAATACTCAGGCCGAATACGAAGATTACATTTACGGCTCTGCAGATGTGGTGGGCTTAATGTGTCTGAGGGTTTTTGTAAAAGGAAACAATCAAAAGTACGATCAGTTGAAAAACGAAGCCATGCGTTTGGGATCTGCTTTTCAGAAAGTAAATTTTCTGAGGGATCTAAAAGATGACAATTTAGTTTTAAATCGAAATTATTTCCCGGGGATCAGCTTAAATTCATTTGATGAGAATACAAAAAAACTGATCATCAACGAAATCGAAGAAGATTTCAAAGTGGCCTATCAGGGAATCGTAAAACTGCCAATGGAAGCTAAATTTGGAGTTTACACTGCTTTCATCTATTACAAAAAACTGTTGAAAAAGCTTAAAAATACACCTTGTTCAGAGATTGGAAATTCAAGAATCCGGGTTTCAAATTATACTAAAGCCGGACTTTTGGCCCAATCTTTTGTAACTTACAAGCTCAAATTAGTCTAAAATTCATTTCAAAAAATAAAGCAAAAATGATTTCTTTTTTAATCTTTTTAGGTGTTTTTCTATTCATGGAATGTGTTACCTGGCTTACGCATAAATACATCATGCACGGCTTGATGTGGTATTTTCATGCAGATCATCATCAGCCAAAATACGAACATACTTTTGAACGAAACGATATCTTTTTTGTCATTTTTGCTATTCCAAGCATAATGTTGTTTTATTTTGGTGTTCAGGGCGGATTCAATTACCTGTTTTTCGTCGCCTGCGGTATTACCACATATGGATTCTGCTATTTTATGATTCATGATGTGTTAATTCATCAGCGTTTTAAATGGTTCAAAAACACCAAAAACAAATATCTGATCGGATTACGAAAAGCACATAAAATTCATCACAAACATTTAGGAAAAGAGGATGGAGAATGCTTCGGAATGTTATTTGTCCCTTTCAAATATTATAAAATGTAGTATAATTTGGGCGTTCCCCAAGGGTCGGGTTTTCCGTTCCCGCTTTTTTGTGACAGGCAGACCTTAACGATAGCGACAAACGAAATAAATGCCTGCCACAAAAAGAGCTCCACTACAACCCCTAACGCAACCGTATTTCAGGAACTATACGTAAATAATTGTATTTATGAAATTATACAAAATAGAAACCGAACAACTTATAAACGCCAGTATCGAAGACTGCTGGGATTTTTTTTCAAGCCCAAAAAACCTTCAAACCATTACCCTTGATAACATGAGTTTCGAAATTCAGGATTTCGATGATAAGCGCATGTATCCCGGACAAATTATCACCTATACTTTAAAACCGCTTTTAGGAATCAAAATTAATTGGGTTACCATTATTACAGTATGCAAGGAAAACCAATACTTTATAGACGAACAGCGATTTGGCCCCTATAAATTATGGCATCACAAACATTTTTTTGAACCTGCAGAAGATGGCAGAACAAAAATGACAGATATTGTTCATTATGCATTACCCTTTGGTTACTTAGGTCGGATGATGAATAGTCTGGTTGTAGAAAATAAACTGAAAACCATATTTGATTATCGTTATAATAAAATCGAAGAATTGTTCAATTCAAAACTATAATGAAGCAAAAAGTCTCCCTTTTCTGGTTCCGACGCGATTTGCGTTTAGAAGACAATACAGGTTTGTTTCATGCCTTGCAATCTGATTTTCCTGTAATTCCGCTGTTTATTTTTGATGAGGATATTCTGGACAATCTTCCTAAAGATGATGCCAGAGTAAGTTTTATTTATGATTCACTTGAAAAAATAAACAAGGAACTTAAAACAATTGATTCCTCAATTTTAATCAAAAAAGGAAAAACATTTGAAGTATGGAATTCGCTTATTGCCGAATTCGATATTCAAAATGTTTTTTTCAATAAAGATTACGAACCGTATGCCATCAAACGTGATTTGAAAATTAATGAACTGTTAAAACAAAATAATATCGAATCGTTTTCTTTTAAAGATCATGTAATTTTTGAAGAAAAAGAAATCACAAAAGCGGACGGACTTCCGTACACGGTTTACACGCCCTACAAAAACAAATGGCTGGAGAAATATCATCTTTCAGGACAAGCACCCGAATATGATACAAAACCATTATTGAGCAGCTTTGCAAAAACACAATTTCCATTTCCTGAATTGTCCAAAATTGGTTTTGAAAGAAGCACAATAAAAGTGATTCCACATAACTTAACGCAGATTGGAAATTATAAGGAAATCCGTGATTTTCCTGCTTTGGATGGTACCTCATACTTGTCGCCTCATTTGCGTTTTGGCACCGTGAGTATTCGAAAATTGGTGAACTGGGCGAATCGTAAAAACCAGACTTTTTTAAGCGAACTGATTTGGAGAGAATTTTTTATTCAGATTTTGTTTAGCTTTCCGAAATGTGTCAATCATAATTTCAAGCCGGCTTATGATGGAATCCAATGGCGTAATAACGAAGACGATTTTAAGCGCTGGTGTACCGGAACTACCGGATATCCGATGGTTGATGCCGGAATGCGTCAGTTAAACGAAACCGGATATATGCACAATCGCGTGCGTATGGTCGTAGCAAGTTTTTTATGCAAACATTTATTAATTAACTGGCAATGGGGCGAAGCTTATTTTGCCGAAAAATTACTGGATTTCGAATTAGCCTCCAACGTAGGCAATTGGCAATGGGCTGCCGGAACAGGTTGTGATGCTGCACCCTATTTCAGGGTTTTTAATCCGGAAATCCAACAAAAGAAATTTGACGAAAAAGGAACCTACATCCGCAAATGGATTCCTGAATTTGATTTGGGTTATAATGAACCAATGATTGATCATGCTTTTGCCAGGGATCGTGCAATTGCTACTTATAAGGCTGGGATTTTAAAGTAAAATTCCAAATTCAAATGCTTTAATGTTTAAAGTTCAGGTTTCGCTATTCGAGTTTTAGATGTGTCGTTAATCTATTTTTGTAAAATCAGTTAATAAAACACCTTTAAGTATTCATGCACCCCTTTCTTTAAATTTTACTGTCGTTTGAACATTATATTTAATCCTAATCTTGTCAGGCCCAAATCTACTAGCCAGAATTCATACATAATTCACAAAAAAGGTTATTGAGTTTAATACCCCAAAAGAAAAATGATAAAATAATCAGAATAAAGATTAAGGCTTCAATCGTGATTTTTTTAGGATAATATTTTATTAGATAATAACTCGTCAGGAATATAGAAACAGAATAAAAAATTGTCCCTAAAAGTGCCGATGAATAATGACTATTAGCCATGTTCTGAGCATCAGGCAAAAGAAAAAAATAAACGATTAAATTTATCATTAAAAACATAATCGATAATATATATTTTCTACTCATTTTTTAAGTTTTGTTAATTAATTTTTGACTGGAAGTTAAAGAATAGTTTTTCAGACTTGCAGCTAAAATCTCTTACATAAAAGGGTAGAGATTTTGAAACAAAATATTTCGACTAAACGAAAATACGAATTAAAACGATAATTCAACTAAAACCCAAATATAGCGAATGCTCTGTTATGTTTGATGTTCCAATCTCTTAATAAGCGCTTTAACTCTTTCAAAAACAAATTCTGCTTTCTTGTATATTACAATATAATACCCTATAAAAATGAAGCATAATAGCAGGCAAATAGGAAAGCAAATATGTTTTTCAACTCTGCTTCTTTGCCTGCGTTCTCAAAATACTTTCTGTAAAACTATGGAACAAGAATAATTTTTCCCACAGCATTTTTAGTCTGAATAATCTCGTGTGCTTTTGCCATATCTGCCAAAGGAAATAAATGTGAAATATGTGTTTTGATTATACCCTCAGATAAAAGTTGAGAAATCGTTTCTATATCCTTTAGATAGGTGTCATTTGGCGTAACATTTACCCGCTGAACGGTTATGTTTTTTTCTGCTTTTGCCTTATCTATAAATTGTTGGTCAGGGTAAACGACAATGCTTGACAAAATTCCCCCATTTTTGATTGTTTTCAATGAACGGGCCAAATGAGTATCTTCTGTACTATTCACATCTGCTTCTACCCAAACTGCATCGTGAACGATATCGGCATCATTGACAAAATCTTCAACTTTCTGTGTTTTATAATCAAAGAATTCGTCTGCACCAAGACCTAAAACAAAATCTTTATTATCACCAGAGGCAACGCCAATGACATACGCTCCAAAATGCTTTGCAATTTGTACAGCATAATGCCCTACACCTCCTGAAGCTCCGTAAATAATTATCTTATCCTCTTTTTTTACTTTGGCAAATTTGACTAATGATGCCCACGCTGTCAAAGCAGCCATTGTTGCTCCAGCAGCAGCTTCAAAGCTTACATTGGCCGGCTTAATGACCAATTCCTCTTCTGGTGCAGCCACGAACTCTGCATACGCATTTGCCTGACCGATAAAATTAAAATTTCCGAAAACTTCATCGCCTGTTTTAAATTTTGTCACAGCACTGCCAACCTCAGTTACAATACCTGCTACATCCCATCCTAAAATAATATTTTCTTCATCGCCTTTAAGCGCATAAATCATTTCTAACGCAGCCTGATTTCTACGGACAAATGCATCTACAGGATTAATGGCTATTGCTTTCACCTGAACTAAAACTTCATTGTCTTTGATTTTTGGTAAAGGGACTTCGGCCAAGATTAAGTTTTCAGGACTTCCTATTTCTTTTAAAACTATTGCTTTCATTGTTTTTTATTTTTTTAAATGATTTGTCAAAATTAGAATCAGTTTGAGATTTTTATTTTGTTCATAATGTCAAATTTGCTTTGCTGAGATTGTCAAAATAGTAGAAAATGAAGTTTTGATAATGACATTTTAAACAATCTTTTTTTGACATTTTGAACAAAAGCCAAACGCGTTTACTTAGTTAGTTTTGTAGTAAAATTAAAAACCGGCTATCGTTTAGTTAAAAAGGATAGTCAATTAGTAATAAATAATTAAACACATTTAAAATGTCAGAAAAATCAATTTTGAGACTCACTATGTCTGCAACGGTAAATGCTGTTGAATGGAAACAATTAGAACAGCTAATGGCAGCAGCAAGAATAACAGTGCCAAAAGAAGGAGATGGGGTTTTAATTCACGAATGCCACTACAATCCTGAAACATTAGAGATTCTTTTTTTGGAATCTTATGCTAATGAAAATGAATTGATTAAACATGCTCAAGCATTTGCTCCTGTGATGAATAATCATAAAGTAGATTGGAAAATCAATAAAATAGAGCTGCTTGGCAACTATTCGGACGAGATTTTCGGTATGATGAAAGGAATGGCAAACGGTGCAGAAGTAAATCTTTACAGAAAAGTATTTAAAAACAAATAATTATAATTCTGAAGGAGAATAACCGAACTGTTTCTTGAAGGCAAAAGAAAAATGGGAGAGATTTTCAAAACCTATTTCCAAATAAATATCTCCCGCTTTCCTGCCTTTCTTGGAAAGTTGAAAATGTGCTAATTCCAGACGCTTCTTTGTCAGCCAACGTTGTGGTGTTACTTGAAAAGCTTTCTTAAAATCCCTGATAAATGTTGAAAGACTACGCCCCGAGAGATAAGCAAATTTTTCAAGCGGCATATTAAACTTATAGTGCTTCTCCATAAAATCTACCAGATTGATTTTTCCCGGTTCAGAGAAATCCGCTAAAACACTGTCAATATTTGGTTCAATAAACCTGAGAATAGATATGGCCTCTTCAAATTTAAGTTGCGCAATACTTTCGGGAAGATTTTGCTCTAATTCAAAATAAGGAAGTATAGATGAGAAGAAACTTTTTAACAAAGGCTGGTCACCCAAAATCCGAACAGAAGAATCTGGTGCTACTGAAAGATTTGGTTTTTCTTTTGTATAAAATGATTTCAGTCTCTCTACCGTCAATCCAAAAACAATAGCCTTGTAAGGTCTGCCGTCTTTTGGTTGTTTTATGACAGCAGATATTTGATTCCTTGGAAAAAGCAACACGTTTTCCGCTCCGAATGTATATGCTTTATCTGCCTGTATGATTTTCATTTCGCCGGAAATAATCAGTACAAAAGAATGAAAGTCAAGACTAAGGTCATCTTTGTAAATACCTTCTTCTGTAACCGTCCAAACAAGATCCGTGAATTTATTTAAGTTTTGTTTTGCCATGGCTATATAAATCAATAAACTATAAGTTTTGAGGTGTCGGTTAAAGTAGTAACGTTACCTAAAGGGGGCTTGGGATTAAATTAAGCCTATTCTTCGGATTTGCCAAATCATCCCAAATACAAAACTAACTTTCCATTAAGCCAATTGCCTAAATCCGTTGTAGTAGCTGTTAGCCGTTCGGTTTACTTTTTTAATGCTTTAATTTCTAACTTCATTTTTTCCACTTCTCTTTTTAGTTCTTCACTTTCAGATTTTTTATTGAGGTTGATGTAAAAAGTTAAGCCTGATAAAATTAAAGCTGATAAAGACAAAAAATAAGGAAGTAATCTGGTTTTGTAAATCCATTTTTTTGAAAGAAAATCAACCTTATCTTTTTCCTTGTTTTGTTTTGAAATTTCTTCTTCTGCTTTTAGATATTCTAGCCATCCACCTTTTTTTATTATGCTTGCACCTTTCGAATTTAAGCTAACAATTCTACGATTTGCAAATGGCTTGTAAATGATTACCAAGTGATTTTGCATTAAATAAATTAAACTTAAATATTCTTGAAATTCCTCCCATGAAAGAAAATCTTCTTCGCATTGTACTTCATATTCTGAAGATTTTGAAATATCGTTTAATATATCGTTGATTTTTTCGTTGTTCATTTTTGTAGTATTGTTTTTAAAACTGACGGCTAACGTTTCGCCTGTAACCGCCGTCGCGGATCAAAGCGAGCAGAGTTCTCTCTGCCAAGATAAAACTTTCTTCGTGAACCAACAACTTCCGGCTACCGAAAATCTCCGCGATGACGGTTACAGGCTGTTAGCGGTTCGGCTTTAATTATAGTGCTCGTTAGCTTCTTCACTATTAAAGAAAAATTTTTATTTTTAATTCATCGCTTTTCTTTTAATTATTTTGCCCTCCTTTTTGGCGAAGTAATAAAGAACAATACCAATAATTAATAGAAATGATGCCGTAAAAATCGAACCTTCAATTCCAAATGCACCTCCTGTTAATAATTCAGGACCTGTAAATTTAGATTGGATAATATTGCCCATATCATTTGTCCCCGTGAGATTAGAGCCATAAAAAGGCTGAGCAAAATTCCAGCCTAAATGGAAGAAAAAAGGTAGCCATATTCTCTTGGTATATATAAATAGCATAGCCATGGTGAACCCCCAAATCAAATAAAAAAAAATGTCAAATAAGCCTGAGTTGGGATTGAAAATGTGCTGAAGCTCTACTAACATTGCTATGACAATCGCTATATGTGTACCTAACCAATTTTCTATCTCCCTAACGATTAGTCCTCTATGAAACAAATCTTCAACTAACGCAGCAATTATTAACATAGTGAAAAACTTTGTTGAGTAATAAGCTGTCGTAATACTAATAATTTGATAGTAACCCAATAAATATAAAATGAAAATTGATAATGATATTGTCAAAAAACCAAGAATAAAACCCCCAAACATTTCTTTGGGTAAATGGTTTACCGATAGTTCGGTAATTTTTCTTTTATCATAAAAACGGAAAAAATAGTAATAACTAACTAATAATAATACAGATGAAATACAATGAATAATTGGCTTAGCAATACTTTGATCTTGAATAATATTAAAGAAAAAAGGTTTTAATAAAAAGTTTTGAATTACTACAAATAGTGAAAAGCAAACAATTATTCCCAAAATTATTTTTGTAATTGGGAAATCCAGGTTTTTTTTGATTGATTGATTCATAAATGATTGATTGATTGATTGATTGATTGATTGATTGATGACTGATTAAAGTACATATGACGGGAGATTGTTAACTTTGTTACAAAATAGTAGTTAATCAGGATGATTTTAATGTGTAATTTTTATTGACACATTTTTTTTAACTCAAATGGTTTTCTATCTATTATTATCAGTTCGTTTCAAGTTCGGGATATCGTTGTTCGAGCTGACCGCTAACGTCTTGGTACTACAGCGGGTTTGGGATTAAATTAAGACCTATTCTCGGATTTGCCAAATCATCCCAAATACAAAATCATTTTTCCATTAAGCCAAATGCCCAAATTGCTTGTAGCGTGTGTGCTTGTTGCACAACTGCTCAAATATAACAAAAAGGAAACATTAAAAAGCGTGCTTTTATGTAAATTTAAACATGCAAGGAAGAAAAGAATTTACGCCAAAAATGCTCTATCAAGTACACTTAACAGACTTGATTCCAGCGCATAATTTTTATAGATTATTAGATCAATCCATTGA
>NZ_JASY01000021.1:0-60055 GCF_000735715.2 Flavobacterium chungangense LMG 26729 | reverse complement strand
AATCAAGCTCATCTACAATCAGAGAACTTAAAGAAGAGATGGAAGAATTATAATAAAAAATTTAACTATGAAAAAACAGTTGTATAGTAAGTTTAGGATTAAGAATTATATTTGTATAACTATAATAGGATTTATTTAATAATCTGTATAGTTATTTTAGGACGGGACAGGACGGGACAATCTATATAGCTTAGCCATAGATAAAGCATGGATAAAGCATGGATAAAGCATAGATAAAGCATGGATAGTGCATGAAAACAAAATCAAAAATATAGAGTCGATAATCGTGATTTTTTGTTTATTTCTAAAATCTAAAAGTAATGCTTTTCGAAGTCATTTGAGGGTAATAAACCATTTGGCAGAAGTAATAATCTAAATCTTTATATTTGTATTATAAATTTCACAAAACATGAACTGCAAATTAACTTTTAAAGAAAGAGCCGAGATAGGCATGAAAATGCTTGAAAAGCAGAAATCTGTTACTTTAGAACAAGCAAGAGCACAGGTAAAATGGCTTAGTGAAAATAGTACTTCTAAAGTAAAGAAGAAAAGAATCTAAATCATCCCAATAAAAACCCAAACCCCGCAAATACCAATTGGCGGGGTATTTTTTTGGAATAGGTTTTTAATTTTATAAGAAATAAATTTCTGTACATAATATAGACATATTCTACAGAATCTTGTCATTTCGAGGAACGAGAAATCTTCGCGAGTAACTCCGCAGCGCATATTGCCAATCTTTGTAGAGCTAATTGCGAAGATTTCTCCTTACGTCGAAATGACAAACTCTATGAAAACAAACTTTGAAAATAGCTAAACTATGTGAATTTAAAATAGTGAAACGCCCTTAAACGTAAGGAAAGACTATGTTTCTATGTGTTGAAAATAATTATGCAGAAGAGTTTACTTCTAATATTTTTTTAACATTAAAAAGACATTATTTTAAGGAAAAATTACTCTAAAATTCTTACTTTACCATTTCAAAATAAAAGCCGGTATTAATGAATATAAGCATCTCAGTTAAACAATTAGGAAAAAAACATCCGCTCCTGCAGGAAAAAAGTATAGCGCTGGCGATAGAAAATCCTGTAATTACCACACAACAGCTCATAGAATCGATTGTAGATCATCAGGTACAATTATTCCATGCGTCTTCATTTGAGTTTGAAGACGAAGACAAAATCCATCTTCCAAAAGAAAATTACCTTCCCATCTTAACCGATACGGGAAAAGCAGGTTTCGGGGCAATTTACAACCACAACAAAGTCAATCTGCCAAAAGCGCAGGAAACAGCGATTCAGGCTTTTGAAGACGGTTTGTATGCTGTTTTCTATGGTGACGATCAACTGGAAACCCTAACGGAACAAATTGATTTATCTCAAAATAAAGCGATTACGTTTATCAGGCTGACCTTTTTGGCGGGAAGCTACTGGTAGTCAATATCAATGGCAATGACAATTTCAAAAATGAATTAAGTCAGTTATTATAGTATGTGACATTTAGTTCAATAAAATACGTAACAACGATAACTCAAAGCCCACAGCTCAAAGCCCACAGCTCAAAGCCCACAGCTCAAAGCTCAAAGCTCAAAGCTCAAAGCTCAAAGCTCAAAGCTCAAAGCCCACAGCCTAAACACATAACTTTTAACTTCAAAAAATCATGACAATAGAAGATCTTTTAAAAAGTAAAGTAATTGAAAATCCAATTAAGAGATTTAAAAAAGAACTGGAAGAGATCGTAAACAGCAGTCTGCTTTCGAAATTGCTTTCAAAAACAAAACTGAAAAAAGAAGTGGCGGAGTTCGGTCTCGAACTGCTGAAACTCAAGGACAATTATTACAGTAATTATATTTCTTTAGGATCAAAAGAAGCCGAAAAGTTTACTGCTTTGATACAAGAGAATTTGTGGGAAGACAAAAATTACTACGATTTGCTGCTTTATTTTTTCGGAGAAGAAAACGCGGCTTATGTAAAAGAAGCCTGGAACAGACTGCCTCAAAAGATGTATCAGGATGGCTATACAAGACGTTCTTTTAGGGCGCCAAACCATAAAAATTATTTGTTGGTTAATCAGGTCAATTTTCTGCGCTCTTTATTAAACGGACCGAGTAAATACAATTATCAGGACAGCACTACTTTTTATTATGATTTGAGTATCGAAGATGAAATTCGTTATGATACCGAAATTTCAAATTCGGTTAATAAGTTCATGGTTTGGTCGGCAGCGTTGGATGCAGGTAAAGAAGGTCTTTTTCAATTATTCGAAGACATAATCTTCAATAAAGAGCCACACGGAAAAGTGTCCAGAAATATCATCAAAGCCCTTTTAAACAGCGAAAAGCAGGAAAACTGGGAACTGGTAGAAAAATTATTGCTTGCTGCACAGCGTCAGGAAGGCTTGCGTCAGACGGTTTTAGAAGCCTTAGACGAAACGAGTATCGGAGCTTTGCAATACATGATTAAAGTGCTGATAGATAATAAGCTGACCCGTTTTTCATCGGTTGTGAGAGCAATTGATACGTGGACAGGTTTGGGATGGGAATCTGAAAAAGAAACTACGGTTCGAAATATTATCGATTTAGCTCATGGATATTTTACCAATCCGGAAACGATTCCGAATGGTGTTAAAAGCAAAAATAATAACGAAGTGTATATGGCACTTTGGGTTCAGGGCGTTTTTGATGTAGAGAAAACAGTTCCGTATCTGAATGAACTACTACAAAACGGTACGGTTGAAAAGAAATCGCTGGCACTGAAATTTGCCGGAGAAACTAATGATCCGTATATCGAAATGCCGCTGTATTTTAAAGCATTAGAAGATGATAACCTACAGGTTTTGGCATTTGCAGTTCCAAGAATGAATGCTTTGCTGGAAGCGAACACAAAATCGAAGTTTTATATCGAAAATACAGATTATCCGAACTTCTTTGATAAAGTGTATCATCTCGCGCAAACTATTACCGAAAAAGAAAAAACGTTTGAAGGGAAAGTTTTTTCGTGGCTGAATATCAAGTTCGAAAGAGATACGCTTTATGCCGCAGCGATTAATTTGGTGGGTGATAACAACGAAAGATTAGAAGCCGTTCTGCAACATTTTGAAGGATTCTCCATTAATTTAAGAGAGAAACTGACCCGAAATTTATTAGGCAGTTTTTACAGCTATTCTTTCAACAGCCATCAAAACAATAGCGATAAAAAAGAACCAACCGATTTTCAGAGGAGTTTTGCGCTGCGAATTCTAAAGGACAGAGGGGAATCTCTTGTGGCTTCGGCGGTTAATGTTTTGAATAATCTGAGTTTAACGGAAGAGGAATTAGCCGGTTTTCAGGAATTATTTAAACGTAAAAATTCGAATTTAAAGAAGAATTTAACGGCAATTCTGATAAAGCAGGACGATCAAAAAGTGATCAATTTTGTTCATCAGACTTTAGAAAAAGGCGATTTAGAACAGCGTATGTCGGTTTTGGATTTGATGCTCCAGCTTCAGAAAAATAACAAACTGACAGACAAAGTAAACGACTGGGTAAAAGAATATCAGCAAAGACCGAAAATTACCGAGAAAGAAACCAAATTTATTGAGCAGTTAGAACCTTCTAAAAAGAAAGATCTTTTAAGTGCAGAAAACGGTTATGGGTTTTTTACGCCAAATGAATTTTCTCCTTACGAACTGCCAAGACCAAAAGCAGATTCTTTGTATGCTAAATCAGTAAAAACAGAACAATACGGTTTCTCCAAATCGATGTCGCATATTAAAACTGAGATTGCGAAGCTTTATAAATTATATGAAGCGAATAAAAATTACGAATACGAAATTGAAAACTATGACAACAGCAAATCGACTGTTTTACTTGGCAATACGTTTAGAACATTAAAAAATCTAAAGGACGAAAAAGACTCAGAATTAGCAGCAACCAATTATCCGTTGTATGAGGTTTGGGCGGACTGGTTTGAAAATTCAGGTTTAGCCGAAAGAGATTTGTTTTTAATGACGCTGGTAAGCAATTGCGACCGAAAAATCTGGAGGGATTTTCTGGAAAAACATGTTTTTTATTATAAAGAATTATTGCCGCACCAAAACAAAAGAGGTTACGATTGGGATAATGCTATTTTGCAGATTTTAAATGCTTTACAATTAAAATATTCCTTTGAAGAAAAAGCCGATTTCCTAATCGACGCCTGCAGCAATTTGTATGCTGATCTTCCGACATCGGTAATCGAGTTTGAATACAAACCTGCTAAAGACGAATATTATTACAATAACAACAATGGAAACGGCTGGCAGAGTCAGGGCTTTTTTGATATCTACCTGAACAAAATCGATTTACTTGATTTAACAGAAGAACAAAATACTAAAGTCTGGAATCTGCACAGGTGGAGACAATTAAACGGTTTAGAAAAAAACAGGCCTTTTGCTAAGCCGCCAATTCATTTGTATTGTGTTGCGTTTGAGCAAAAATTAATAACAGAAGGCGAATTGTACGAAGGAATTTTAGAAAGCGAAAGAATTTCTGTTTTAACAGGTGAAGGCAAACATTACAGACATTTTGGAAGTGAAGATTTAGCGAACAGATTTCCGTTTCTGGTCCCGATGATCAATAAAATCAGGGAAACATTTTTGGATGTTGAGGTAAAAAGAGGCGATTCTAATACTTCGGTAACACATTTGGTGCAGAGTTTCCAGAAGATTTTTGGCGCCAACCGTTTGGTCGAACTAATTACAGCACTCGGAAAAGCAAGTTTGTACAAAGGTTATATCTATTCTTGGGGTTATACCGATTTAACGAAACAGAAATTATTCAGTTTCTTATTGAAAAGATGTTATCCGTTGGAAACAGATACACAGGAAAGTTTTGATGCATTAATTAAAAAAGCCAAAATCTCAGAAGAAAGACTGATTCAGACTGCGATTTATGCGCCGCAATGGCAAAAGTTTATCAGCAGTTATTTAGACTGGAAGGGTCTGGATGAAGGAATCTGGTGGTTTCATGCGCACACCAAAACAGCGTCTTACAGTGCGACCAATTCAGAATTAGAAAGTGAAGCGGCAAGATTTTCGACTTTAGATTTGCAGGATTTTAAAGATGGTGCTGTAGATAAAGACTGGTTTACATCGGCTTACAAAAAATTAGGAAAAGCAAAATGGGAGCTTTTATACGAATCTGCCAAATATGTAACAGACGGAAACGGCCACAGACGTGCAAGATTGTATGCTGACACGATTACGGGAGATTTAAAAATCAGGGAAGTTACCGCCAAAGTAAAAGACAAACGCGATCAGGATTATTTAAGGGTGTACGGATTAGTTCCTTTGAGTAAGACAAGTCCGGAAAAAGATATTTTGGCACGTTACGAATATTTACAGCAATTCAAAAAAGAAAGCAAAGAATTTGGTTCGATGAAGCAGGCGAGTGAAGCTTTGGCGATTCGTGTAGCTTTAGAAAATTTAGCCAGAAATGCCGGTTACCCGGATCCGGTTCGTTTGACTTGGGCAATGGAAACGAAGCAAGTTCAGAATATCTTATCAAAAGAAACCGAAGTGGTTTTAGACGATGTCACAATTAGTTTGGTCATTAACAAAGAAGGAAAAGCAGATTTAGTTACGTATAAAGCAGGGAAGGAATTGAAATCGATTCCGCCGAAATACAAAAAAGACAAAGGCATTCTGGAATTGACAAATCACAGAAAAACCATGCGCGAGCAATGGACACGTTCCAGAAAAGGTTTGGAAGAAAGTATGATTCGCGGTGACGAGTTTTTATTCGCAGAAATGCAAAACCTTTTTGAACATCCAATTATTTCGAAACATCTGGAGAAATTAGTTTTTATTTCAAACGACGATCAGATTGGTTTTTATGTCGATGGAAGTTTGGTAACTGGTTTAGGCGAAATGATTGCTTTGAATGAAAAGCAGACTTTTAGAATTGCGCATTGTTTTGATTTGCATAAAAATAATGTATGGACAGATTATCAGAAATATTGTTTTGATACTAAATTACAACAGCCATTTAAGCAGGTTTTCAGGGAATTGTATGTTCCAACGCCAGACGAATTGAAAGAGAAATCAATTTCAAGACGTTACGCAGGACATCAGGTTCAGCCGAATCAAACTTTAGCTTTATTGAAAACAAGAGGCTGGAAAGTAGATTATGAAGAAGGATTACAGAAAGTTTTCCATAAAGAAGGTTATCAGGTAAAAATGTATGCCATGGCAGATTGGTTTTCGCCTGCAGATGTAGAAAGTCCAACTTTAGAAACAATCGAATTCCATTCTTTAAAAGAGTATAAAAACATTGCTTTTGAAGATATTAATCCGAGGATTTTTTCAGAAGTAATGCGAGATATCGATTTGGTTGTAAGTGTCGCTCATGTTGGAGGAGTTGATCCTGAAGCAAGTCATTCTTCTATCGAAATGAGAGGCGTTTTATTGAGAGAAACACTTCGACTGTTTAAAGTGAAAAATGTTGAGATCAAAGAAAATCATGCAATTATAAAAGGCCAACTGGCAGACTACAGCGTGCATTTAGGCAGTGCCGTTGTGCATCAGCTTCCGGGTAAATATTTATCGGTCCTGCCAATTCATTCGCAGCACAGAGGACGTTTATTCCTTCCATTTGCTGATGATGATCCGAAATCGGCTGAGGTAATGTCTAAAGTTTTATTATTTGCGAAAGATAATGAAATTCAGGACCCGACTATTTTAAGTCAGATTGATAAAACGTATGCCTAATTATTATTCATTTGAAAATCCGAAATTAAAAATTTCATAAAAATTTGTTAATTTAAGATATAAAGGACTACATTTGCGTCGAATTAAAATAAAAGAAATACACATGAAACTTTCAGTAGCACAAAATTTTGACCATTTAGCAGGATATCTTCCGGCTAAAGAATCAGGATGTAATATGTATTTTTATGAAATTGAAATGTAAAATTTAGAGTTAAAACTCAACATAAAGTATAAAAGCGTCCTCAATGAAGGGCGCTTTTTTTGTTTAAGACTAAGAAAAGCAAATCAAAAAATGAGTAAAAAGACTTTAATCAAAAATAATTTAAAAAAATTGTACAAAAAATGTTTAATGATTAATCAAAATAGCGAAATATAATCTTGAAAAGTAATCTGATGAGAGACAGTCATTTGATACAAAAAGGGATCTGCACAAGTATGCGGACAGGGATTTTTATGAATTTTAAATGCATTTAAGTAATTGATAATCAATAAAATAATTCAAAAAATAATTTGGATAATTGATTTTTTCGACTTTATCTTTGCCGAAGAAAATCAGAACAAAGATTTTCAGATAAAAATGATTTCAAAATATAATACAACACATAAAATGATTTTTGATTTAAAAATATACAGCTTAGAACAACTACACCCGGGACACGATCTTGGATGTAACACAATACAGGTGCATGGACATGGACAATAGGATACGTATATCTTATAAATCTTGTAAGCACCTTTAACCGGGTGCTTTTTTTATGCCCAAAAAATAATGGTTTTGTATAGCAATTGGTAGATAGTCAGCGAGTTTGCTGGAGATTGAAGGTTCGAGCCCTTCCAAAACCACTTGTTCTCTAGAAGGAACTGGCTCATTGGGGTTACTGGCTAACCTTCCCGACTGTCTCTCGGGAGAAACGGGTTCGACTCCCGTATGAGCCGCTTATTTAAAGGTGCTGAGGTTCTGAGGGACTAAGGTATTGAGGAAGGTGCTGAGGTACAAAGGAGCAGAGGTTAAAAACTTAGCCCCTTAGCATCTCAGAACCTTAGAACCTTAAAACTAACTGGGAAGATAACGGTGGTTGTTTACCCGCCTTGGACGCGGGAGGTCGCAGGTTCTCCCGATAGCTATCGGGACTCTTCCTGTACAAAAAGAAACGTTTAATTAAAAAAGAAACAATGAAAAAGATAAGCACATTATTTGCTAAAAACCCTGCTGATTTAGGAAGGGTAATTAATAAAATCAATATCGAAAACAATTGGGTTTTTGATGGAAAAGCCATTGCAACCAGAAAATTCGACGGTACGTCAGCAGCCATTATAGGCGGAGAATTGTTCAAAAGATTTGATGCCAAAAAAGGACGAACAATTCCGGAAGGAGCAATTCCGTGTCAGGAAGCAGATCCAGTTTCAGGACATCACCCGCACTGGTTAAAATGCGACAGATCAAAATCTGAGGATAAACATTTCTTCGAAGCTTTCGATCAATTAGAAAACAAAATTGATGGAACCTACGAATTATGCGGACCGAAAGTACAGGGAAATCCTGAAAAATTTGAGAAACATACTTTGGTAAAACACGGTGCAGAAATAGTAGATTTTGTAAGTCTCAATTTTGATGATTTAGAAAATTTCTTGTCGGAAAATGATATTGAAGGAATTGTTTTCCACCACATTTCAGACGAAAGGATGTGCAAATTAAGAAAAACAGATTTTGGAATTAAACGCCTAAAACTGGAAGCTGTTTAATACTAAACACAAACCGTTGGGCGTAATTCATAAAGAGTATCCAACACATAGAAACATAGATTTAAATTGAAAAAGAGTTTAAAAAAAACTAGTTTTTACACATAGCTATGTTTTTTTATACAAGTGAAACGCCTTTTTTGAGAACAGAAAATCTATGTTCCTATGTGTTAAAATGATTACGCGCAACAGATTAAAAACAAGTAACATTTAAAATTAAAAACGATGAAACAAAAATACAACCGAATTGGCCTTGTAGGTATCGAACAGGAAGAATATGATAGTATAAAAGCCCAATATTCAGGACATATTATCTGGCACCAGTCCATACCAAAAATTGTGGTGAAAGAGGGCGTTTTGTATATGGAAAAATCGAACGGAATTGGGATGTTGCCTGTAGATAAAGTAGTCTATTACGGAATTTATGATAATGATTTCGAATTTATTACGGGTCTTGCCATTTGGAATGGAGATTGTTATCCGAATGCAGCAGCAATGGTGGACTGCCGATTTAAGATTCCGTGTCTGGTAAAAGCTTTGTCTCTTTCGAGATTTAGTGCTCCAAGAGGTTTTGTAAGTGCAGGGGCTTCTGTAAATGCAACAAACGATACAGTTGCAAAATGGGGAAACTGGCATTGTGGCGAAAATAAGCATCGTTTTACCGGTGAATGGGAAAGTGAATTTACCGCCACTATTGAACCGTATTATGAAGGAGAAGCTGTTCGGATTATGATGATTGGCGATACGTATTGGCAGATCAAATTAGAAGGAGACGATTGGTTAAAGTCTATTCATCCTGAAAACGCAGGTTTTATGCCTGTCGATGATGATTTGCTTGCCGATACCCTTCATATAAAAGAAGCTTTGAAAATGGATATGATTGGAAATGATTACATCTTAGCAAAAGACGGTTCTAAATACTTACTGGAAGTAAATCATATTCCGAATATCACCAGATTTGAAGACGTAAGACAAGTTTACTTATCGACTGTTATGGAATGGATTAACAAATAAATTTTAAAATAAAATGAACTGCGAAAAATAATTGCGCAGTTGTTTTGAAATATTTGCTAAGAAAATAAAAAGAAAAACAATTTTTGATGAAGAAAGACGAAAATATTTTGAATTGAAAAGAGGAGTTTGTGTAAATCCTGATTTGGGGACCACGATTTTACAACATGAAAACTTGTATTGATAAATTTAAAGAGATTTTCGTTGAATGAGGAAAACCGCCAGTTTAAAGGCTGGTGGTTTTAGTAATTAATGATTAAAATTTAAATAAAATGAAAACTACAGATAAAATTATTATTATCGATTTAGAAGCTACCTGTTGGCAGGGAGCAGTCCCGCAGGGCCAGCAAAATGAAATTATTGAAATTGGTTTGGCCGTTTTGGATACAGAAAACGGTGCAATTTCTAAAAATAAAGGAATATTGATAAAACCAGAGCGTTCCAGCGTAAGCTTGTTTTGTACTGAACTGACCACAATTACCCAGGATTTGCTGGATAAAAACGGAGTGAGTTTTGAAGATGCAGTTAACCAGCTGATTGATGAATACAATCCCGATTTGTATACCTGGGCAAGTTACGGTCAGTACGATCTCAATATGCTTAAAAAACAGTGTAAATCGTTTGGCGTCCAGTATCCAATGGGAGAGGAGCACATTAATGTTAAAGAACATTTTGCCGAAAAATTTGGGCTGGTAAAGCCAACCGGAATGAACGGCGCGCTGCATTTGCTTAATATTCCTTTGGAAGGAACACATCACAGAGGTATTGACGATGCTAAAAACATTGCTAAAATTTTGAACTGGTGTCTTAAAAATTAGAGTTTAATTTGTTATTGACAGCTGTTGTTTACTAAATGATAGCTGCAGAAGGGAACTGCAGATATTTTTTATTTGCAGTTTCTCTTTTGTGAAAGGAGAAATCAAATCCGGATGATTTTTGAGAATAAATAATAGTTTTAACAAAGTTCGGATTTAATGATATATTTGTGAATATACAGTTTTGTGGGATTTTTTAACCTTCATAATTGATTAAAAACCATGCAATTTAGCAATATGAATAAGACAGAAACTCCTTTTTTGGATACCATTTATCACCTCAGAACAATCGAACAGATTATTTTGACTGATAAACTGACCAGTATTTCTAAAACAGAAGAGAATGATACGGTTTCATTTTTGGAAACTGAATATGAAAGAGAGATTTTAGAATATCCTGGCGTTGCACCCAGGTTTAATGCTGATGTGGGATTATGGGCAGCAAAAATAGTATATTTTGCAGCACAGCTTTTATTATATCGAGAGCATACAATTAGTGATTTGAATGTACTTTTACCTGATTTTTCAGGAAAAGAAAATGCGTCTGCTGCGCTTTCTGCAGATCTTTGTCTGCGTTTTTTACCTCAGATTTTAGAAGAAATGAAACGAATTGATGCAGATGATCCTGTGATTCCAATTCTCGAAAGACATTTATATCAATTTCATTATTCAGCAATTGGGTTTGAAATTGAAATTGAAAAAATAGATTTTGATACCGTTGCTTCAAACGATTGTCTGCAGCAGCTGTACATCGACCGGATTGTCTTAAGAAAAGCAATAAAATTTACCGAATCTGATTTTATAAAAAAGCAATTAGAAACAGGATTTGGAGATTATAAAAAGATATTCTGGGCCCAACTATAAATTATCAAACGAATAAAAATTAGAAGTTAATAAATGAAAGCTACCGATAAATTAAATAGTGTTTTAAAGCACATTAAAGAAACTTTTGTTGGAAAAAATGAAATTATAGACCTGTTAGGAATTGGTTTGCTGGCCAGGGAAAATGCATTTTTGTTAGGGCCTCCCGGAACGGCAAAAAGTGCGATTATCAGAGCTTTGTCAAACGGAATTGAAGGCGGAAAAAACTTTGAATATCTTTTAACCCGATTTACAGAACCTAATGAAATTTTTGGCCCGTTTGATATTCGTAAATTAAAAGAAGGGGAGTTGATTACCAATACCGAAGGAATGATGCCCGAAGCTTCGATGGTGTTTTTGGATGAAATCTTCAACGCAAACTCAGCTATTTTGAACAGTTTACTGATGGCGCTTAACGAAAAGATATTTCGTCGTGGTAAAGAAACAAAAAAACTACCGGCACTTATGTTTGTTGGTGCCAGTAACGTTTTGCCTGAAGATGAAGCGCTAAATGCTTTGCTTGACCGTTTCCTGATTCGTATAAAATGTGATTATGTAGAACCGGATTTATTGCACGAGGTCTTATTGGCCGGATGGAAATTAGAAAGTGCATTGACCAAAGAAGTTCCAACTATCACGGCAGATGAAATCAGGGAATTGCAGCAGCTTTGCCGAAAAATCGATTTAACGCCTGTTCGTAAACAATATGTAGATATCATTCACAGTCTTAGAAATACCGGAATAAAAGTATCAGACAGACGTGCCGTAAAACTACAAAACCTGATTGCGGCAAGTGCTTTGATGTGCGGAAGAAATCAGGCGGTTTTATCTGATTTATGGGTTTTAAAATACATTTGGGACAACGAAGAGCAGATCGAAATACTGGAAGGAATCATCAATCAGATTATCGAAATGGATGCTTCGGCAGAGGCACACCCGCAGGCATTATACAACAAAACGCCTGACGCAGAAAGTGTGATGAAAGAAGTGAATTTTCTAATCGAAAAATGGCAGGATGAGAACCTTTCGTTTGAGGAACAAAATGTAATCAAAGATAAATTGAGATACATTCAAACCCGTTGCGACTGGATTAAAGATACAGAACAGAAAAAATATATTCAGGATCATATAGAATCTTTGTGGCAAAAAATACTTCAAACTATTTAATATGTATTTTTTAGAAATAAAAATAGAGCACAAAGATTTTTTGGGCAGAATTCGGCATTGGGATAATCTAAAAGTTGCTTTTGAAACTGATACTGTCTGGATCAGAGATTTTTCATCAGAGCAGATAAATTCGGCAGAAATTCACCAGATTCCGTACAAAATTGTATATGAAGCAAAAGAGAATTTATTGTTTGAAAAAGGCAAACTTTTGCCGTCTAAAAAACTGCCTTCAGGATTATTGTGGAGTCCAATTTTGCGTGCTTTACCGGTTTCATTGCCTAAATTCAATCATAATTATTTTGGCATTGACCAAAGACTGAAAATGAATTTAAAGTCGTCTGAAAATGTAAAACCAGCTTTCGCTATGCTGGTCAGCTTTGAGGAATTGAAGTTATACATCGAATCGGCACCAAAGTACAGACTCGAACCTTTAAAATGGGTAGTAATTGATAAAAGAATACTCCTGTTTGGGTTTCCGTTATTGCCTGTAAAAGGGAGTACATTTTGGATGAATCATGATTTTTTACTGCCAACAGGATATGATTTTGAATGGTTTTCTTTAACCGGAACATTTCAGGAAAAATTAAATCCATCAAAAGAAAACCTAATACTCTGGAACGAAGATAACAGCTATTCAGTAATTCCAAAAGAAACCATAAAACCACTTTCAATCAGCTCATTTCGCTTAACTTTTTCATAAAATAAAATGGAATTTCAAAAGTATTTTCAATCATATAAAGACTATTTCTGGGAATGGGACAATCAGATATTTTCTGAAGAGAGTGTATTTGAGTCGATCACAATTCCGAATGGACAGACGATTGGGTACGAAAAATTTGTTTTTGAAATCTTAGAATTTCTTTCAGATGACAGTATTCCGCCATTCGGAAGTTTACTATTGGCAATATTGGCTACAAATCCGGAAAATGAACAGGCAATCGAAATGGTTCATAATTTGGTAAAAAGCAAGAATATAGTAACGGCTTTCCCGCAGTCTCAGTCATTTCGAATTGGTGCCAGTATTGATTTTTTAAAAATACTTTCTTGTTTGCCTGTTGCGTATAAAACGGGTGAAAACAGAAAGAAATTATTCCAGACTATTTTTCATGAATGTCACAACAGGGTTTCATCTGAGAAAGCAAAAAAAATCATTGAAGAATATAAAAATCATAGACATCATTTAGTTCGTGCGGCTGTAAAAGAAGAATTTAATGAAGCAAATTTCAGAAAAGATTTAAGGACACTTGCTTTACTGAAAGTTAGGTTTCCTACAGTGCAGTCTGTTTTACATGCGATGGAAAACATTCCGCATCAGGATTTAAATGAAAAATTGAGTGAGGAAGTTTTAGAAGAGAATAATTTATCCGGGAATACAACCGATTTTGTTGATCAGCTTATACAGGAAGATAAGACATTTCATACTGCAAGTCTGATTAAGCGGCTTTGGTCAGGATTAAATATTCCGCTTCACCACAGCCATCCTAGTGAACAGCCATTGGGAGGAATTTCGGATTTAACCAATAAAGGCGATTTTGATAAACTAGTGATTTCTGAATTTGCTTATGATGATGATGTTTTCATGTCGAGAATTGCGAATAACGAAGCACTCTATATTCAGCGGGAAGTTCCGCCAGAAGCAGATAAATTTAAACGTATTTTATTAATCGATAATACATTAAAAAACTGGGGAAATCCAAAAGTTTTGGCTTTTGCATCAGCTATTGCCATTGCGAGACATCCTAAAACAGATATTGAATGTCAGGTTTTTGTGGTTGACAAAGGTTTTAAAGAAATTCCGATTACAAACGTTGATGAAGTTATTATGGCGTTGAGTGAACTTAGCGGAAAACTGGATTGCGCAGCGGGATTGGATTTGTTTTTTGAAAGAAATAAAATCAATAGTAAAAATCAGGAAGTTTTCCTTTTTTCTTCAGAAGAAAGTTTAAAATCAGTTCCAATGCAGAGAGCTGTTAATACGTATTTTAATGACATTAAATACGTTTTCGCAATTGGCATGGAAAATATAAATGTCTATAAAAATCATAATAAAGGAAGAAAAATGCTTCAGCAGATTGTGCTGCCTTTGGATGAATTATGGAGAAGAAATTATAAGGAACAAAAAGAGAAAGCAAAAAAAATAACAGATGAAAGCATATCTCTGCTTTACCCTGTTGAACAGTCTTATCAAAATGTTTTTTCTTATGAAAATGCGTTTTATATGTATCTCAATGGTAGTTTATTTATGTTCTCTAATGATAGATTTGATAAAGGATTTGTGAAAATAGCATCAAATCTTCCGTTTAAAAATGGTCATTTTGCTTTGAAAACAAATGTAAGGGGAGAGAAAATACTTTGGTACCATTATTATGATTTGATACACTACGCAAGTACCATAAATCTTAGCACAAAAGAGTTAAGAAGCTATAAAGATTTTAACCGAAACATCAATCAAAGAGCACTTAAAGTGTTTGAATATAATAATGATTTTTATTTTGGCGGGGGAGTGATTGATCATTTGCCTGATTTTTACCAGATTGCTAATGACTTTCGCTTAACAACAATGAGAAACCAGAGAGTAAGAGAGGCTTTTAACAGCAATCTTGAGGAAATATCTTCCTTCATTAGAAATTATAAATACAGTAAAGTTAAATACAGTGTAATTAAAAGATTAAACCGTGTTGTAATAGAAAAAAATGTTTTGAAAATTAATGATTATCATATTTCGAATCTTGAATTTCAAAAAGCCAGTTCTTATTTTAGACCTGATGACGCAATAGTATTAGAAGAAATAGTCAATCTTATTTTAAAAAATAAAGGAATATCACCTTTGGCTGTTGTAAAAATACTAAAAGAGAATGCTGATAAAACTTTAAAGCAAGCTAAAGATATTATCGATGAACAACTTAGTATTATTTTGACACGTGTAACAAGAAACGCTGCAGAGAAATTGAAAAAAGAAATTGAAAAAGAAGGAGCAGTTTGTTATATAGAAACACAATATTTTGAGTCTAAAGATGGTAGTACAATTACAAATAGAGATGGAATTTTGGTTTTTGAAAGTAGTGATACAAGAATTGAAGAGTTTAATATTCCATTTGTAATTAACATGCGTACAATTATGGCAACGGCAGGGAAATATGCCGGAAATGATTACTTTATTCAGGGGCATACTAAAGAAAGTATAACTGAGGAAGTATTCATAGAAAAATATCTTAAACCATTTATTTTACACATTTTACATCATGGAGCTTAAGCTAAAGATAAATTCGAAAAATATATTTCCAAAAGGAGGCATTTTAATTAAAAGTGCCTCTGTGGAAGTGTGGCTTCATGAAATTCAAAACATGGGGTTAACTCCCGATGCAGTAAAAGTTTTCCCGGTTCCATCTGTGCATGCCAATGAATTATTCGGTTGTTTGGTAGTATGTAATCAAAGTAAAATTGTTGAGATTAAAAAAAATAACTTTTTTCAATTGATTGAAAATAAATTGTTTGTTCCTGAATATACATCAATAACACCAGAATTGACGCAGCAAGAATGGCATACATTGTTTTCAGATGAATATCATTTGCTGCATCCGGAAATTGGTTTGGTTGAATTGAAAGATGAAGTTAAATGGACAGATTTGATTCAGTTTCCAATATCAAAAGAAATTGAAGTAACTGCGCCTTCAAAGACAGTTTCAATACCGCATTTTATAACTTCAATGCGCATTGAGGTTGATCAGGAAAAGATTTTGGAGGGTATTGAAAACCCGGTTTCAGAAGAAGAAATGATTGAAAAATTGCCTTTTAACATGAAGAAACTGTTGAATGGCAATAACCGCGAAATGGATAAATTCCTGGCTTATTTGGAGAAAAATCCGGAAATGGCAATGAAATTGGCAATTCCGCTGGATACCCTGGGAACAGGAAGAGGAGGTTATGGAGGCAGTTTTTCTTTTAATACCGGAATTGGCAGCCATTTTAATTTTGGATGGATTGCGAGATTTTTTGATAATCTTTCAGCCGGAGGAAATAATGCTACAGGTTTTTTTAGATACGGTTTTGTCTTATTGTTTGTGGTTTTAGCCAGAAGTTGCAAAGGTTCTGAAATCAAATCGGAGCTTCCGTCCATTTTAGTTTTTATTGGAATCATCATTTTTGTGATTTTTATGATTTCGTTGTTGACAGGATCACAATCAGGTTCTTCACGTTCTTCAGGCGGAGGTTCATTTCTGGTTGATTCAAAAAGGTTTAATACCCTGCAAAGCAGATATGAGAAACTGGCAGAGGATTATATTGCCAGGGGACAATATGAAAAAGCTTCTCATATTTATTTAAAGCTTTTAAAAAACAATCATAAAGCCGCATCGGTTTTAGAAGATGGAAAATTATATCGTGAAGCCGGAGCGATTTATTTAAAGTATCTTCAAAACAAAAACAAAGCCGCAGAATGTTATGAGAAAGGGCATGCATACAGTGAAGCAATTGTATTGTATAAAGAACTCAACGAAAATGAAAAAACAGGGGATTTGTATTTGATTTTAAGAAACAAATCAGAAGCCAATACGTATTTTAATATAGTAATTGAAGAGTATAAAACTAATTTTCAATATGTAAAAGCGTCTTTAGTTTATAAAAATAAAATTGGAGACATAACAGAAGCTCAGGAATTACTTTTGCAAGGCTGGAAAACGAATAAGGATGCCGGAAAATGCCTCAATAATTATTTTGCAAACTGCAAGTCTGCAGAAGAGTTATCTCTTGCAATTACGACTATTTATAGGGAGGAAGTATCAGAAGCAAATGCTGCGGTATTTCTTCATTTACTGAAACATGAATTTACCAAACATGAAGAACTTGAAGAATCGATCAGAAATATCGCTTATGAAATTGCTGCTGATCGAATTGGTACAAATCCGGACGTTGCTTCAGAATTAGTACACTTTAATAAAAATAATAAGTTACTGCTAAAAGATGCGATGAAGTATAAACTTAAAATGAAAAAGTAAATTGACTTATATAATCAAATGAAGAAGCCGGCTTATGATTAGAGCCGGCTTTTGGTTTTTATGTGGTTACTTTTGCCTGCAATGCCATTCTGGTAGCCAGAATGTGCTCACAAGGTCCTTTTCGCAATTGATTTGATTTGTAAAAAGAACATTCACAGCTTCCTTCAATCAGACGATTGTCTTTGTCTAATACGGCAAGAGTATTGTATTTGAAATCTTTATCGTTTATTTTTCCTCTAATCTGCAAGGTATCAGCTTTGACAGTTGAATCGATTTTTATGCGATTTTCACTTATATAACGATTTGCGGCTTCTTCCTGTGGACTGGCAAAACGTAAGGTTTTCATATTTAAAGGTTCCTGAGTCAGCTCTCTTACACGGTAAAGACCTAAATTTAAATCGTAGATTACTCTTCCTGCCTGGGTGTATGCCGTTAACGATGCTGAAACTACAGACGGATCAAGATTTAGTTTTTTTGCTAAATTATCAGAGCTATCTAACCAGTTTTCTTTTAAAGCATTGAAAACTTTTTCCTGAGTAAATAAATCGACATTGCTTCTTGGCGCCATTAGATCAAAATTTCCGGCAGTACTCCAGTCATTTTTTGTCCAGCCGGAAAGCCCCAGTGTATAAGACATGTCTCCTAAATCAGCAATAAAAAAAGAAGGTAAACCAGATCCCAGTAAAACGACTTTAAAATTTCGGGCAACCGGAATCAGCCTTTCTAAAATTAATAAACGTCGTCGTCCCCAAATACGAATGGTTTTAGATTCATTTCCCTGAAAAAGAGAGCGGTGAAAGGTAATTTCATCGTATGAAGGTTCAAATACAGCTTTTATAGGTTTGTCCGGTTCGAGTACAAATCGCAAAGCCCTTGGTCCTTTTTTTTCTTTAAAACGTCGTAAATACTGGCACAAACTAAAAATATCCATAGGATGTAAATCCATTACAGTTGCAGGCAAAGTCATAGCTGAGCTTACCTGTAAAAATCCTCTAACCCATGAATCCGGCAGATCTATCTTTACTTCTTTATAAACTTGTTCATTGGTTGTTTTGGCTTCAAAACCTGACGGATCAATTTTGAATTCGGTTTCTTTATAATTTCTTATTTTCTGAAATTCATTGTACAATCCTTCCGAATAATCAATATTGGTAGTACCGCATTTAAAATCACTGATTTCTGTAAAGATATTATAGTTACAGCTCAGTTTTCCGTAAGAAGATTCATCCTTACTGAAACATTCAAAGAAAACTTCATCGGGATGTACCGTAATTACAGGGTCTAATACAAACCAGGCGTCTTTGTCATTTTTATATAAATAATCAAAATAAGCAGATTTGGCTTTGTTAAAAGGTCCTAGAACCCTTCCTTTTTCTTTCTGTACAACACTTAATTCTTCTTTCAATTCCTGAATGCGTGCGCGGACAGTTTCAATCTGAAAATCGGCCATATATTCGCTAAGCCATAATTTTTCCTGTTCAGCAGCCCATAATTTATACTGTTCTTTATCCTTTGGGAAAAAACGCAAATCCGAAATCACAACATCATGCAATGCAGAGATAGCTTCTCTAAAAGCTATTTTCTGGTTTAGTTTTCCAACAAAAAAAGTAGGTTCCCGCAAAGTATCAGGAGAAAAACTCATGCCTGTACTCGTTGAGGTGTTATTTACAATGGTGCTGCCGCTGTATTTATAGTCAAATAACATAACTTAGTTTTTAAGGATTAAATGGGTATGCAATTGCGGGAAAAGTGTTTTTAAATCGGTCAAAATTTCAATACAAGCCGCCTTATCCTGTATGGATGCCGTGGCAGAAACAGAATCAATAATTTCGGTTACAAAAATTGCTGCATCTTCACTTTTCTTTCCTTCCTGATGCAGGAATTGAAAAATACGCTGTTTTGCAATTCGGGATTTATGAACGCGGGTTAATACGGAACGGAAATAAAAATCAAGTTCCTTGATCTTAGATAAGTTATCTGTTGCATAGGTGCTGAGATAATTCGTGACAAAAAACTGAATATTGGCACTTGGATGCTGGCTTAATTTTGTTAAATAAGTTACACCATCATCAGGATTGAAATAGCGGGTAATCATTTCTTTTCCAAATTGTTCAACGGCAGGCAGTACAGAATCGACTATGTTGATGAGACATTCTAAATCCCAGTCGGTTTCATCGAATTCAGTTTTAAAAAAATGAAAAGCAAACGTTCTTGTATCATCCCAGGAAGTGTCTAAGATACCCAGCGCATTATTTCTTTCAGCACGGATGCGTTCTTTTTTATCCATAAAATAATTCCAGCACCATTGTCTTATGGCAAGAATTTCATGGTTTCCTAATGAGATAATCTGACGGATTGTAAAATCATCTTTACGGATATATTTTTTTAAGATTTCATACCCGGTCAGCTGGCTTTCTCTGTAGTGGGCATGGGTTAATTTGATAACATCCCGGGGTTCTAATGCTGTATTCCAATACTCGGTTGTTTCCTCAAGCATAAATCTTTTGAATATTTTATGTGCTCCTTCAAATTTTTCTTTTCGAATCATGGCATAAACCGTGTTGCGAAGTGCGATTGCAAAAAGGTCAGCATTTGATTTGCCCAATTGTTTGATGCGTTCGATAACAGATTCCAGGACATCCTGATATTCAGTGTTTAATAAATCTAATAAAGATTCACGATTGGTCAATAAATAATCTTCCTGATAGTTATTTAATAGCTGAATACCATTTTTTCTAATCTCAAAACTTTCATCTTGCAAAAACAAGGCGATTAGCGAGAACGGAATTTCTTTTGATGCTACTTTTTTAGATTTTAAAATTAAAATACTGCTGGCGAGAAGGTTGTTTGTTTTTAAATCGGAAGAAATTAAGCGTGCGATAATATCCCAGCTTAATTGCTCCAGCTGCGATAAAGCAATCTTTTTCAGTCGGTCTACAGCTAAAGCGGCTAAAGTATTATTTGCTTCAGATTCTTCAAATGAAAGAAGTTCGAGAATGATTTTTCCTGTAATTACTTTGGCTTTATCTTCAGTAAATGCAAAGCTTACCAAAGTATTTGTGATCCAGTTTTTTAAATCAGGAACGTTATTAAAGATCAGTTTTACAACACATTCAATATCATTAAGAAACAATGCTGTGTTTGATGCAATGTGGTTTTTTGACCAATTTCGTGCAGCCTCCGTTTTAGAATTCAGTACATTGGCAATAAAACTAATCTGAGATGCGAGTGTATCATTTTTCAGGATTATGGTTTCAAATCCTAAATAATTTGGAATAGCAAAATCACTATTCAATAAATTTAGAATACTGGTTTCATCAAAACGATCGATTAGAGTATTAAAATCGTTTCTTTCTTTTAAATTGTTATAAGCAAATTCATGAATGACATTCATTTGAGCCTCCATTAAAAGCTGAATGTAAGCTTCGGGAAAAGCGTCCCAATGTTCCGGAAATAATTCTAAACGATTTGATACAGTATCTGCAACAATTTTTTCTTCTTCCTGAACGATAAGACTCTGAGGCTTTTTTTCTGCCTTTTTACCAAAAAAAGTAGAGAATACTTTTTTGGCAGCATCCAGCACAGAGGTTGAACTTTGACCCGTTGCAGCATCTGAATTGTTTTTTCTCCCAGCTGTTTTATCCTGGACTTTGGTTACCTGACTGGGATTGAAATAATAATTTGAACTTGAGAAAATTTCCTGACCTAAAATGAATTTCATTTTTGAAGTCAAAATTCGGTTTTTGTCATTACCAAATAAGATGGTTGACAGCAACAATAAATCAGAACATTCAGGGTAATCTATTACTGTGAAATAATATTTTTTGTCTGTGTAATTGTATTGTCCATAAGTATCATAAGGACGTTTCTCAGCCTTAGTATAATTATCTTCGGTATATTTTAATAAAATAGATACTGCAAATTTGAGGTATTTTTTTGCTTCCATTTCAGAATTCAGTTCTTTCAGAAATCGAAGACTATTTTTTTGAAAATAGAGTTTGGTAAAATTAGAGAATGCAATTTTACTGTCTTTTCCTCTAAGCTCTTTTCCAATGTTAACTCTTTCGTTTATAGCGGTAATAAACTGAGAATTGTCGTATTCGCTTTCTAATGAAACAGTTCTGTTGAACATTGGAGATTCATTTTCAAAACGATAGGCAAGAACAGCAATTGCATCAGCATCGTTTCTCAAATGGGCCAGTTTATAAATAGCTCTGACATGTTTGAAATAAGGAGGCCTGAATGGAACTGCTTCCAGTAAAAAAACGACAATTTCGTGTAATTTTGCATCAAATTTTGCAGCCAGATATAATGCGGTTAGATATTTAATAGCATTATTTTCTAATTCTTCTTTTAGAAAAATGACTAACGAATCATAATCTTTTTTGTCAATGTAATATCTTGCTTCCTGAGGTATGGTCTCCAGAATTGATGCAATATGTTTTTGTAATTCGGTCTCTTTTAAGATTTCTAATAATCCTTCATGAGCCAGATTTCTAATGTATTCTTTTTGTTTTGCCTGTAAAGCGTATGATTTAAAAACTTCTTCTGCTGTAGCAGATTTTAGTTTTATTAAAGCCCAGATTGCAGAATAAGTTTGTAATTCATCTCCTTTTGAAGCTAACTTAATGATATAAGGAATGGCTTCCTGAATGTTTAGTAAACCTGCTTTCCAGATGACACGGCTGGTTTTCCATTCGGTATTAAAAGTTTGTCTGCCTGTCACGGCATCTTCTAAACGCTGCATAATTACACCGTTTACAGAATCGGGTTCAACACTTTCTAATGAAGGAAGATCAATAAGTGTTTCTATTTCTGATGCATATCCTTTAACTTTCTTTTCATTTTCAAGTTTATCAAAAATGATTTGCGCTTTTTCAGCCGAAACATATTCAGGGGTTTTGGTCCCTTCTTTTAAAACCGATCCTCTTCTTCCGTATCTAAAATTTACAACATAATTATCAGTGTCAATAGCGCATAAATCTATTTCGTATACTTTATCTGAATTCCCTTCTTTATAGAAAAGTTTAATCTGTTTAATTAATTTCATAATTGAAAAAGGGTATTAGTTAAAAAATATTCCACCAGTTTCCTGGCTTTTCATCAGGTACAATCGTTTCCTTTTTTTTCTCAGGAACAGAAGCAGGTATCGGAACTGTCTGTTCAGGAATACTTAGTTTGGTTATGGTGGGCTGACCATGCTTTGTTATGATGTTTTTCAAATTTTGTTTCAGAGTAGTTCCTTTTTCAGGATTCACCATATATACATAATTGATATAGCCTTCTATAGCATTGATTACACGAATCGCTTTTCCCCATTTTTGATCCTGCCATCCGTTTTTTTCAATGTTATGAAGCAGGGCGCGGAATTTTCGTAACTCATTACGGTCTATATTAAGTTTCTTATTCACGACCACTCCGGTAACTTTTTGCTGCATCCCTTTTCGCATAATGTGTATCTTATTGGGGTGAATTACAAAACCTTCTGATTCAATTATTTTTTTAGTGTAATATAATAGGCGGGAAACATTTTTACTGTTTTTTTCATTGGCAGAAAAAGTCATATCGTCTGCATAACGCGTATAACTGAAATTTAATTTTTTAGCCAGCCCATTGATTTTCTTGTCTAGTTTATAAACAATCATGTTGCTTATGGCGGGACTTGCAGGAGAACCTTGCGGTAATTTGCGTTCACCGGACTGTACATAATAGGTGATTCCGTCTAGCGAAGTTTCATTCATCTCAGAATAGGTGCATAATAGGGACAAAACAGTAGCGATTTGTTCAGAATAGCCAATTTTATGAAATAATCCTTTAACCCTTTTGTAAGTTACAGTAGGGAAGAAATCCTTTAAATCGATATTGACGACAATGTCTTTATTGATGTGTGGCTGTGCATTGGTTACAATAGACCGCTCTTTGATAAAACCATGCGCTTCAATTGTATGGGGTATTTTGTGAAGTATGTTTTCTAGAATCCAGGTTTGGATTTCTTTTAATTTAGATTTTGGAGCCGATATTTTTCGTTTGCCGCCTGATTTTTTTTCAACCTCAAAAGTATGATAATGACTAATTTTAGAAACCTTTCTGTTGTAAGCCAGATACTGTAAAGCTTTGAGGTCAAGCTGCATACTTTTTGCCAATGCTAATAGATCTTCAAAAACCGGAAGATTGTATTTTTCTAAAATTTTAGAATCAGTTTCTTTAGAATTTAATCCTTTAGATACTGTTTCTCCTAAATATAAAATTTGCTTTTCTTGTAATTGCTTCCAGTTTTCGGCTTTTTCCAGGCGTTTTTTTTCCTGGTTTAATTTGGTTTCGCCCCTTTTTTCTTTAGCAGCTTTCATTCTGGCTTTACGCATTTCGAGAACCATTGCTTCTCTGTTGCTAAACTTTCTATCCCTGGCCAAAAGCTCATTTAATTCCTGTTCAATCTTAGCTTCCTGATTAATCAGAATTTCAGAAAGTGTGGGTTCGGTTGCGGACTGCCAAAAACCTAAACGCTGCATTTCTTCTAATATATAGCTATCTTTTGAGGTAGCTCTTATTCTATCATAAATTTGTTGTTTACTAAGCTGTTCAGACATATTACAATTCGCTATTTTACATTAAAAAGCCCTATTGCAGTGAATAGGGCTTAAAGTTTAAAACCTTCGTATTTTCTAAGGACTATGTCTATCAACTCCCGAGAAAAGGTACTATGCGTACAGTTAATCTCGAGGAGGTGGAACCGAAACTGTACGCATAGTACCTTTTCTCATCCATAAGATAGAAGTAGTGCTGAATGTTAAATAATCTTACGCCGATGACGAAACATCATCATTTTCTTTATACAAGAAAAGCAAGGTATTTCTTAAACTCAAAACAAACATAATAAAAAACTTTTAATTGAATACCACTAAAATTGAAATAAGTTTTTTCTTTTTTTTAAGCATTTGTAACGGATGCTTTTACAAATGAATTTTGATATTTCAAGACAAATTCTTGTATAAAAAATAAAACGGCTGTCTTTTAGAACAGCCGTTTTCGTTTGGTTATATTATTTTGATTTAATTGTGACCGTATATTTTATCATAAAGATCTTTGTAGATTTCTCTTATCACTTTACGTTTTAATTTTAAGGTTGGAGTAAGCTGTCCGCCATCGATAGACCAAACATCCGGGGTTAATTCAAAACGTTTGATTTGCTCCCAGTGACCAAATTTCTTGTTTACTTCTTCAATTTCACTATCAATACGTTTAATAACATCAGGGTTTGTAGCAATTTCAGCATTCGTGCCTCCCAGAGTGATCTTGTGAATTTTCGCCCATTCTTTTACAAATTCAAAATTAGGCTGAATAAAAGCAGCAGGCATTTTTTCGCCTTCACCAATTACCATAATCTGTTCTACAAAACGGGATTGTTTCATAGCATTTTCAATAAGCTGAGGTGCAATGTATTTTCCGCCCGAGGTTTTGAACATTTCTTTTTTACGGTCGGTAATTTTTAGGAAGCCTTCACTGTCAATTTCGCCAATATCTCCTGTGTGAAAATAACCGTCTTTTAAAGCTTCAGCTGTTTTTTCTTCATCTTTGTAATAACCCAGCATGACGTTAGGTCCTTTACATAAAATTTCACCGTCTTCAGCAATTTTAACTTCAATATTACGAATTGGTTTTCCAACAGTTCCAATTTTAAAACCTTTGTTTCTTTGATCGTTTACGGCAATTACAGGAGAAGTTTCAGATAAACCGTAACCTTCCATAACCGGAATTTGTGCAGCAGCAAAAACTCTTGATAAGCGTGGCTGTAATGCGGCACTTCCCGAAACCATTAAATCCAGTTTACCTCCTAAACCTTCTTTCCATTTACTGAAAATCAATTTTCGGGCAATTTTTAACTGAAATTCATACCAGAAACCATTGGCACCGTAGGGTTCATATCTCAGACCTAAATCAATCGCCCAGAAAAACAGTTTTTTCTTAATGCCGGTTAATTCAGATCCTTTTGCGTAAATTTTATCGTAAACTTTTTCTAAAAGCCTTGGTACGGCAGTGATTACAGTAGGAGAAACTTCTTTTAGATTGTCGCTGATTTTTTCAATAGACTCTCCAAAGTAAACCGAAACGCCATAATATTGATAGATATACAAAATCATTCTTTCGAAAATATGGCAGATAGGAAGAAAACTTAATGCTGTGCTTTTTCCTGCGTCAAATGGAATTCTCGGCGCACTGTCCAAAACATTTGAAACAATGTTTTTATGGGAAAGCATAACGCCTTTTGGTCTTCCGGTAGTTCCCGAAGTATAAATTATAGTAGCTAAATCTTCTGTGTTTATACTGTTCTTTCTTGCTTCAACTTCTGTCTGATTACTTTCATCAGCACCCAAAGTCAATAATTCTGACCAGTGTTTGCAGCCAGCAATTTCGTTAAACGAATAAACCTCTTTTAAAGTAGGAACATTTGCTTTTATCGCATTTACCTTCTGAAGCACTTCTTCATCAGAAACAAAACAATAAATACTGCCACTGTGGTTTAAAATATATTCATAATCTTCTTCCGCAATAGTTGGATAAACAGGAACGTTTTGGGCTCCTGTCTGCAGGATACCAATATCCATTATATTCCACTCTGTGCGATTGTTAGAAGTGATTAAGGCAATTTTGTCATCTTTTTGAACACCTAGTCGCAATAATGCCCTTGAAACTGCATTGGCTTTAGCAATATAGTCATTGCTGGATGTTTTTTCCCAAGCCCCGTTTTTTTTGGTAGCTAATGCAACTTCAAGATTGTAAGTTTCTTGTTGGTAATAAGGAAAATCAAAAAGGTGTGTGATTGTAACCATTTATATGATATATTGAATTTTATTGCAAATTAAATAAAAATAAGGTATGATTTTTAATTTTACAAAATAAAAGCCGAAATTTTTAAATGGGTTTGTAAATCCAGCAAACGTTTTTATTTTTTGCTGTAACTTCCAATAAAAAACAAACGTTAATTAGATTCCGTATCCTTTACCTCAGTGCTATCACCATAATATTTTACACGATCTCCCATAAGATACATTTTTTTCTTGCCTGGAATAATCAAAAATTGCGTGTATAGCCATTCACCACTTCCTTTTATTTTGTACCAAAATGTATAAGAAGAACTGTCGAATCCTTCTTTGTAGATAGGAATTCCTTCATCACTGCATTTGATTCCCCATACCATCTCTTTTTTAGATAGATTTTCTAATTGAAAAATACCTGTACCATCAGCATTAATCTGGATAATGGGTTTTTGTTTTCCTTCAATTAAATAAATACCGGCAACAGGCTGACCTATGTCCGTAGTCATAAAATGTTCGTGAAATTTGTAGGTAATAGAGGTAACTTTAGCTTGCGAATGTAATTGTGATATACCTATAAAAAGGGCAAGAAAGAGTAGTTTTAAGGATTTCATCAGGATTGGGATTTAGTTTTTTATTCGTATTTTTTTTTTGCGATATTTTTTTTGCGAATATAGTTTAAATTGGAAAAGTTATTCAATTAATTGTAAAAAGCTTTTTTAAAATTTTATTTTCTTTAAAAAAAACTTTAAAAGTTCATGTGTTATAGCCCCTAAACTCCCCTAATATAGGATTTTGTTGAGTTTTTATTTACTGGAATAAAAGAATCAGAAGTGTTTTTGTCTTTAGTTTTCAACGATTTTTTTATCGAAAAATAAATATGTTTCTGTCTAAATGGTTATACATTTGCAATACTAAAAAGCAATATTTGTTGTTATATAGAAAAAGTTATATGAAAAATTTTTGGATTTTGTTTTTAATAAGCGCTATAGGTTTTGCGCAGGATTTTAATAAACTGGATGCCAACGGTAAAAAAGAAGGTGTTTGGAAAGGTACTTATGAAGTGTCAAAAAGACCTCGTTATGAGGGTACTTTCAGCCATGGAAAAGAAGTTGGAGTCTTTAAGTTTTTTGATGATACTAAAAAAGGAGATGTAATAGCAACCCGTGATTTTACAGCTAATGACGGAAGCGCCTATACTATTTTTTATGACCAGAAAAATAACAAGGTAAGTGAAGGGAAAGTGATTGGAAAAAATTATGAAGGCGAATGGAAATATTACCACAAGTCTTCAAAAATAATCATGACGCTTGAAAACTATAAAAACGGTAAGCTGGAAGGTAAAAGAACCGTTTATTATCCAAACGAAAAAGTGGCTGAAGAAATAACTTATAAAAATGGTCTGAAAGAAGGCATTTATAAAAAATTTGGGCAAAACGGTATTATTTTAGAGCAAACTACATATGCTAATAACCAATATAATGGTGATGCAATTTTTTATGATTCAGATGGAGTAGTAGCCTCAAAAGGTAAATTTTTAAACGGAAAAAAATCTGGAAAGTGGCAATTTTATCTGAAAGGGAAATTGACAAAAGAAGTCAATATGAGCGATCCTAAAAGCAACTATCGGGCAGATTCAAAACCTAAAATGGAATAGGTTTTTTCGTTATAAAAGGCTGTTTTAATTTAAAATAATAGTAAGTTTACTGCCTAAATCGATAATCTATGAAAGTTAAAACGCTACTATTATTTTTGTTTTTCTCAGCGACCTATGCACAAAACAAAGCCGAAGCTGAAAAACTTGTTGATGAAGGGATAGAACTTCATGACAAAGGAGATTACGACGGTGCAATTGGCAAATATAGCAAAGCTTTAGAAATCGATAAAGACAATTTATTGGCATTGACAGAAAAAGCAATGTCTTTAAATACGTCCGGTAAATATGATGAGTCCATACAGGTTGCTAAACACGCGATTTCTACCCACCCTAAAGAAGATCTCAGTACTGTTTATGTAAGTTATGCAAACTCATTAGATCATCTTCACAAACTTGATGAAGCACTGAAGATATATGATGAGGGAATTAAAAAATTTCCGGATTATTATCAGTTGTATTTTAATAAAGGAGTATGCTATGCTAACTCAAATAAATATGGCGAAGCTGTAGATTGCTTGCAAAAAGCACTTTTGGTAAACCCTAATCATGCAGGTTCATTAAATGCGATTGGAATCATGGAAATGAGCAGCAACAGAATTCCTGCCATTTTAGCTTTTTCAAGATTTTTAATAGTAGAACCACAAACGTCCAGAGCTAAAAAGAATCTTGAGAGTTTACAAAATTTGCTGATGCAGGGAGTGAAGCAGTCGGACGAAAAAATTACGATAAGTATTAATTCGGATATGTTAGCTGATCCAAAAGGCAAAAAGAAAGAAAATGATTTCTCTCAGACAGATTTGATCTTATCAATGGCGGCGGGCTTAGATTTTGATAAAAAGAATACAGCCAAGACAGATGTTGAAAAATTTATAGGAAAATTTGAAACAATCTGTGCCTCACTTGACGAAACAAAAAAAGGAAATTCAGGTTTTTATTGGCAAAACTTAGCACTTTATTTTATCGAAATGAAAGAGAAAAAATTGATTGAACCTTTTGCTTACATAGCATTTGCAAGTTCCGGAAAGGAAGATGTTTCTAAATGGCTTAAACAAAATCAGGCAGAACTTGAGAAATTTTATACATGGTCTACTGGATATAATTGGAAAAAATAATAAATATTCCGTGAAAGTAATCATTCTGACGGAATATTTTAAAAGGATAATTGAGTTAAATTTGCTTTGCTAATACTTTTTGACTAAATGGATTTAAACGAACTTACCGGAAGATTTTTTTTGTTGTTCTTTTCAATTTTGGTTTTGTATTTTTTTTCCAACCGAAAAGATAACGAAACCATAAATCCACTGATGGTCATTGTGGGACTTTGTACTTTCTCGCTTTGTTATTTGTTTACAAAAATTGAGATTGGGGTAGGAATTGGTTTTGGCTTGTTTGCCATTTTTTCAATTTTAAGATTTCGCACACAATCTTTTACCGTAAATGCTATTATCTTTCTTTTTGCCACGATTACACTTTCTATTTTAGATATTATGTATCCATATGAAAAAATAGAAATTCTGCTGTTTTTTCAATTCATTATAATAGGATTTTATATTGTTGCTTCCATAATAGTGAACAGAAAAGCATCCAGATATTTGAATACTGTCAATGTTAAAATTGCATTAGCCCCTAATTTTTCTTTAAATAATGAAACTATCAGGAAATCTATTCAGGACAAAATGAATATCAAAGATTTAGACTTTAAAATCATCAATATTAATACAGTTGTAAACGAAATTGATGTTTTAGTTTTTTACTGATTATTCATTAAAAGGTCTGACTTGTTTGATGTATAACTCTCTGTTTTTGCCAACAATTTTAAATTCAATATCGACAGGATGGTATTGGTTTTTTCTCCAGTAGCGATACATTTTTTCTTCAATTTTTTTACTGACTACAAAAAGATTATTGATTTCTTTTCTATTCAATATGGGTTCATTGTTATTGAGATTTGAATTAGAAGTATAATCTACATCAAAATCTGTATCCTTAGTTCCGGTATTAAAATGATAAATAACAAACTGTTCGCAAACTTCTCCTTTTTTAGGTTTAACAACCGAATTTTCTCCTTTTTGCACGTTAACCGTAATTCCGGAGAAATTGGTTCTGAATATATTTTTTGTTATCACAACGCCATTAGCCAATTCATCAGGAAAAGATCTATGCACCAAAACGCCCATTGCAATGTTTTGCTGGTCAATGCCAAAAAGCTCTCTTTCGTTATACGAAGCTTCATTCCATACACTTGCCCAAACCTGCTTAATTGCTTTTTCGAATGTCTTGATACTGTCACCTAAAATACCGGTTTTAGAATCGTATAAACCGGCACCGTTAAAATCATCGAGATCTTCTGCATTAGTAGAAGACCGAAATCTGAAATTTTTGAAAGCCACATTTTTAAAAGCTGTATTTAGCTTCGCAATCAGATTTGGATCGATTGGTTCTTTTTTAACAGCATCTCTTATCTTTTTTAACTGGAGATTAACCCATTGTACAGAATCTTTATGCGGATACGCTAAAAGTTCTTTTATCAAAGGTGCAATATTTTTCTTTTGAATGTGTTTTCTGTAGAAATAAAATGGAATTGCATGTGCGTCTTCCGGTGTTTTAAACGAAAATTCTTTTGAAGCAGCAATTAAGTAAGCCATGTTTTGTGCCTTTGAGCCAATGTAGTTCACCCCTTTTTTAGGGATTTTGGATAAATCCACCAATTGCGTTACACTGCTGTCTATAACCAGTTTTTTCTTTTTTGTATTGGTTTTCGGAACTATTTTTTTGTTGCTTTCTTTGATAAAAAAAGTATCAACCTTGATTTTTAATTCTACTTTTTTTGAAAGCAGTTTTTTGATGTTGTTGTCCTTATCAACGGTTGTGTAAGCCATTATCGGAATTTTTCTGTTTTTACCCAAAAGCACCAAATGACTTAACGGTGTCTGGAGTTCATTCACAATAATCCCTCTTACATTTGGTAAAATATCAGGTGTTCCGTCCAGAATTATAATTTCATCAGGACTTGGTTTTGTTTTTTCTAAATCTTTTATTTTATATTGCTTGAGAATACCCACATTACTTCCGGAAACAACTTCCTGATACGTAATTTCATTAAAAATATAATTTGATTTTACACACGGAATTTTAAATTTTTGCTGTTGAAACCATTCTGTTTGCTCAGGATTATTCAGGTAAAATTTTAAATCTTTACCAATAAAAGAAGAACTTGCAATTAAATGATAAAAGTGTTCAATTAATAAAACAGGCATATGATCTGAAGCTGCCAGTTCAAAAATCCATTTGTCAGTTCCCTTGATATGATTCAGGTTTCCCAATAAAAATTCTCTGCCTTTATCTGTATTACTGTAGTTGTTATCATTAAAGATATCAAGGTCTTTGCTGTATCCTAAATAATTGGTTACAAAATCATAATGCAGACGAATAAGTGTACTGTTAAAATAATACATTTTTTGCTTTTTCAAATCATAAATGACTTTTACTGATTCGATATTCGAAAATTTATCAGATAAGGGTTTGCCTCTAAATGCTTGGTATGCCTTATAGTTTGGTAAGGAAGCACTATAATTTTGGGCACTTAAAGTCGTAAAAATGAGTAAGAAAATAAAAGTAAAAAAGAGTTTTGGCATGACATTTTAATTGATGATTAAAAGTAATTAAAAAAGCCATAGGTTTTATCTACCCTTTCATTATATAAACTAATCAAAAGAGGTATAATTATCTATAATTTGATTTATCTTTGCACCCTTGTAAAAATATAAACGATTTAGAATGAAACGTGTAGTTGTTGGACTTTCCGGGGGAGTAGATTCGAGTGTTGCAGCTTATTTACTGCAGCAGCAGGGTTACGAAGTCATTGGCCTTTTTATGAAAAACTGGCACGATGACTCGGTGACTATTTCAAATGAATGTCCTTGGTTAGAAGATAGCAATGATGCTCTGTTAGTAGCTGAAAAACTTGGGATACCGTTTCAAACTGTTGATTTAAGCGAAGAATACAAAGAAAAAATTGTTGACTACATGTTCAACGAATACGAAAAAGGAAGAACTCCAAATCCTGATGTACTTTGTAACCGCGAAATCAAATTTGATGTTTTCATGAAAATTGCTTTAAGTCTTGGTGCCGATTTTGTGGCCACAGGACATTATTGTCAAAAAAGTGAAATTGAAGTTGATGGAAAAGCTGTTTATCAGTTAATCGCCGGAGCGGATAATAACAAAGATCAATCGTACTTTTTATGTCAGCTGTCTCAGGAACAGTTGTCTAAAGCATTATTTCCAATTGGAGCTTTGACTAAACCTCAGGTTCGTGAAATTGCAGCAGAAATGGAATTGGTAACGGCGGAGAAGAAAGATTCTCAGGGACTTTGTTTTATTGGAAAAGTTCGTTTGCCGGAATTTTTACAACAAAAATTACAGCCTAAAGAAGGAAAAATTGTTCAGATTGATAAAAATGATCCGATTTATACAGTTGAAAAGCCAGCCGGATTATCTTTGGAAGAAGAATTAAAAACGGAAGCCCAAAAGTTGAATTATCGTCCGGAAATGGGGAAAATCATGGGTAAACATCAGGGAGCTCATTATTTTACTGTTGGACAGAGAAAAGGGTTAAATGTTGGCGGAACTACTGATCCGCTATTTGTTATTGCAACAGATGTTGAAACCAATACAATATATACAGGTCTTACAAGCAATCATCCCGGATTGTTTAAAAAAGCCTTGTTTATAGAAAAATCTGAAGTACACTGGATTCGAACTGATATGACTTTGAAAGTAGGGGAAACTATGGAAGTAATGGCAAGAATCCGTTATCGCCAGCCTTTGCAAAAAGCAATTCTGCACCAATTTGAAGACGGAATGTATGTTCGTTTCGAAGAACCGCAATCAGCAATTACTGAAGGCCAATTTGTAGCCTGGTATTTAGAAAATGAATTAGTTGGTTCGGGAGTAATTTCATAGCTTTATACTTTTTTACAAAGGTTCTAGGCCTTAAAAAAGTAAATTGCTATTTTATGAAGATTCATTACTCCATTCTATTCTTATTGATTTCTACTGTGATGTTTTCGCAGGAAGATGCCTGGGTTTATTTTAATGCCAAGCCAAGTGCACAAACCTATTTAGACTCTCCGTTATTGATGCTTTCCCAGCGTTCTTTAGACAGAAGAACCAATCAAAGTATCGCTCTAAATAGTACAGATGTTCCCTTAGAAAAAACATATGTTGATCAGATAAAATCAAAGACAGGAATTACTGTTCTGGCAAAATCAAAATGGTTGAATGCACTTCATGTACAGGGAAGTCAAACTAATATTTTAGCATTAAAATCAATTTCATTTGTTGATAAAGTAGTTTTTGCAAATAAGGCATTAAATACAACGTCAAAAAAAGTTCTTGAAAATCAAATTGTAAATACAAAAGATAAACTCGAAACAGCAGCTAATTATGCCTATGGAACTTCGGCAAACCAAATTCAGATGCTTAACGGGCATGTTTTGCATCAGCAAAATTATACCGGAACCGGAAAAATAATTGCTGTTATGGATGCCGGTTTTCCAGGAGTAAATACTGCTCAGCCTTTTCAGAATCTTATTACTAATAACAGAATTTTAGGAGGATATGATTATGTTTCCAGAAATGATAATTTTTATGCAGGAGGTGATCATGGTACAATGGTACTTTCGACAATGGGAGGTTATAAGGAAAATGCTTTAATTGGTACTGCACCCGATGCGTCATACTATTTATTTATTACTGAAAGCGATCCTTTAGAAGCCCCTTTTGAAGAATCGCTTTGGGTAGAAGCAGCAGAAAAAGCAGATAGCCTGGGTGTCGACATTATTACTACCTCATTAGGATATTTTGGTGATCGCGATAATCCGGATTATAATCATACCTATAGTGATATGAACGGAACGACAAATTTTATTTCCAGAGGTGCAGAAATTGCTTTTAGTAAGGGTATAATTGTAGTAGCTGCTGCCGGAAATGAAGGAACTCAGACAGAAAAACATATCGGATCGCCTGCTGATGCTGTTTCCGTTATTACTGTAGGCTCTGTTACTGCCTCAAAAGTTAAATCATCTACTAGTTCTATTGGTCCCAGTTATGACGGAAGAATAAAACCTGATGTTATGGCTCAAGGTAATGCAGCTGTAGTTTCGAATACTTCAGGCAATATTATTACAGCTAGCGGGACTTCCTTTTCATGCCCAATTATGGCCGGAATGATTGCTTGTCTATGGCAGGCTTTTCCAACAAAAACAAATCAGGAAATTAGAGATATGATCATTAAGTCTTCGGATAAGTATTTAACACCTGATAATAATTACGGTTACGGAATTCCAAATTTTGGTACTATTACATTAGAAATTGATAGTTTCGTAAATAAAGATTTTACTGTTTATCCAAATCCTGCTAAAACCAATATCACATTCTCGTTTTCTGATGAAATAAATAATGCTACGGTTATTGTTTACTCTATTTTAGGACAAAAAGTAATTGACAAAAAGATAACGGGTCAAAATCCAAATCTTTCTATAGAATCATTAAAAAGCGGACTCTATTTTTATATTTTTGATGCTGATGGTCTGTATAAAACGGGAAAGATTATAAAACAATAATAGTTTTGAATGAATAAAATTACCCAACTTTTTAATATAAAATACCCAATTATTCAGGGCGGTATGATTTGGAACAGCGGTTATAAATTAGCTTCTGCTGTAAGCAATGCCGGTGGTTTAGGGCTTATTGGTGCTGGATCGATGTATCCGCAAGTATTGCGTGAGCATATTCAGAAATGTAAAAGAGCAACTGATAAACCATTTGGTGTAAACATTCCGATGTTGTATCCAAATATTGAAGAAGTTATGAATATAGTGGTTGATGAAGGAGTGAAAATTGTTTTTACTTCGGCAGGAAATCCTAAAACGTGGACTTCATTTTTGAAATCAAAAGGAATTACGGTTGTGCATGTTGTCAGCAGCAGTATTTTTGCTTTAAAAGCACAAGAAGCCGGAGTTGATGCCATTGTAGCAGAAGGTTTTGAAGCCGGTGGTCACAATGGCCGTGATGAAACCACAACACTGACTTTGATTCCGATGGTAAAAGAAAAAATCCAGATTCCGATTATTGCTGCGGGTGGAATCGCTACCGGTAGAGGAATGTTGGCCGTGATGATTTTAGGTGCTGATGGTGTTCAGGTTGGAAGCCGTTTTGCAGCCTCAGCAGAATCGTCTTCACACCATAATTTCAAACAAAAGATATTAGATCTAAAAGAAGGGGATACCCAATTGACACTGAAAGAATTAGCGCCAGTACGTTTGATTAAGAATAAATTTTATGAAGATGTTCAGGATTTATATAAAAAGTGCCCTTCAAAAGAGGATTTAGCACAGCTTTTAGGGAGAGCAAGAGCAAAAAAAGGAATGTTTGAAGGAGATCTTGAAGAAGGTGAACTTGAAATAGGACAAATTGCAGGATTGATTCATGAAATCTTACCTGCAGAAAAAATAATTCATGAAATGATTACCGATTTTGAAGCTGCTTGTCAGGAAAAAACTAAATTTGAGTTTTAATAGCCCCTATAACTACATTATGAATATTTCACGTCACTATATAATACTTCTTTTTCTCGTATTAGCAATACAGCAAACCTACAGTCAGTCTTATCGATTTAAAACATCGGGTTTTAGTGTTTTAGAAAAAAACGATAAAGGAAAATGGGGCGAATGGTCAAATCTGGATCTGGTTAATCTTTCTGTAATATTAGATACAGAAAAGCACAGAATTGTTGTGTATTCGCAGGAAATACAGCTTTTTAATATTATTGAATATATCGAAAGGGAAGAAAATGATACTGATATTGTCTATTCATTTGTATGTAAGGACAATAGCGGTATTGACTGCAAAATTTCAATTATTACACGTAAAAAACAAGACTACCGTAAACAGTTGTACATTAATTATGAGGATCATATTATTGTGTATAATATTTTTAATGTGTAGTTATTCAAAGTTTTTTAGATAGGGAATAAAAAAAACAACCCCGACAATTTTTTAAACTGTCGGGGTTGTTTTTATATAATTTTCATTATTTACTTAGAAACAATAACTACTATTTTATTAAAATCGGCAGCTGCATTAATAACTGATTTGTATTGTTCAAAACTGGCTAGAGGATAATTTATAAGGTTATAAAATTCTGTGTTTTCAACCGTAATTTCATTCTTGTTTTGAGTGTAATTACTGGTAAAAGCAGCCTCAGTTTTACCATCAAGGTCTGTTTTGAAATTCATTACAAATTTATCCAGATTTTTAATTGTTGCGCCTTCCGGTAATATAATTTTAATTTTTCTGGTATAGTAATGCGGATAATGAATTTCTATAGGAAGTATACGTTTGTCTTTTTGATAAAGTTCCATTTGTCTTCCAATTGTCTGTCCCACAGAAAATAAATAATTTGGGCCTGCTTTCTGGATCATGTCTTTACCATCAAAAGTTAGGTTTAGTTTATAAGGTTTTTTGCCAATAAACTCAGTTCCGTCATTTTCAGTAGTAAGTGTTTTGTATTCGCTTTGTAAAGTATAATTTTCAGAAATGTTTTTTAGCATTGTTTTATACTGATCAGCGGACACAAAGTCTTTTATAGGTTGGAAATTTAATCCGGAATACCCTCCATAAGTCATATTACTTGTAACCAAAGGATTTTCAATGTCTTGTGTAAAATCGACAGTAATATCCATGTAGTCATGCGTAATTTCAGTCCCTGGAATTTCGATAAAATTTACTTCTCCAATCCCCATCGGAACACCTGCAAAAATTTTTTCTTTTATGAATAATCCATTGTTGTTTCCTAAATAATTTGGAAATAGGGGTAAACGATATTCTATTTCAGTTGGGGTAAGGTATTTTTTTATACCTGGGAAATAAAATAAAAACTCGTTAAGATTTTCGTGACTTTCAAAGTCTTTGTCAAAAGGAATTTTATATCGGTTTGAAGTGAAAACAATATTTTGTTCTATTTTAAAGTATTTAAAAACTGCGGTATATAATTTTATAATATCCAGACTATTCGCCTGCTTTGTATTGATAACATCACTCAAAGATGGTTTTGAGTCTGTATACTTGTCATAAATAATTGTTTTTTTAATCTTGTTCTCAATATTCCAAATTTGCTCCTGAGGATCTTTTGACTCAGGAATAGATTTACAGAATGCTGCAATTGCTTTTTCTTGTTTTTTATCTAAAACCGGATTGATTCGCTCATAAGTATTGGTTGCGTATTCTTTAAAGTTATTCAGATTTTTGGCACCGGAGTATAGATTCTGGTCCAATTTATAACGGAAAAGTTTTAATCTGACATCCCAATTCGAATATTCTTCATCATCTTTTAAAGCTGCTATATCTTTTTCAGATATGCTAAGAACCTTTTTATTTTCCAGCTTATTTTCATCTAAAACGGGTTCACTTAAACCATTGTATGATTTAGTTTTGAAAATTAGATGCACGGGTGTAATCAAATCAAAATTAAATTCGGCAATTGGATATTGATCCTGCATTTTAATGGTATTCCCATTTAAATCAGGAGCCTCTTCTATTACATATAGTTTTTCTATGACAGCTCCCTTTTCAAGACCGTTAAGAGCAAAATAGTTGTATTTCATGCCTTTTTCCTCATCAACTTCTTCTTTAATATCTTTTTTGTCCAAATTAATGACTTTTCCATTTTTTAAGATTACACGTACTTTAGTAGTCAGAATATTCTCCTGATTGCCAAATGGGATGTAAACTTTGTTATTGCGTTCTATAGCATCATCAGAATTAATATATTTTTTTTCGTGTATTAATCGGTATTGGGTCGCCGTATTTTTATCTACAACAATTTCTATTTTTAATGTACGGTTTAAGAAAATTTCCTTCTCATCTGCATATTTTTTTGGGACGTCAATTTTGGTATCTTTTTCGTTCCAGTCATAGGTTTTAAAACTATAATCCTGAGCAAAAAAAACAGATGTGCTTAGGATTGTAATTAAGCTGAGGAACTTTTTTAGGAATTGTTTTTTCATTATTTTTCGAGTAAAATTATGGTTTCGTTATAATTAGTTTTTAGTTTTTTGATTGCCTCGTTCCAGGGTTCAAAATCGTTTTTATTAAGTAATAATTTTTTTTGTATCAAGCTGATATTTAGATATAGAATATTATTTTTTAGTTCGTATGTAAAATGAGCTTTTATATAATTATTATCCAGATCAAAGTTTTTAGGCAGATATTTTATATTGTAGTTTTTAGGAATTTCTAAAGTATATTGTGTTGTAAATTGCGTCAGATATTCAAATTCATATTGCGAAACGCGGTCTTTTGCAATGATTGCCTTTTCTAAAAATTTATCTAAAAACAAATTCACATAAATTTCTTTATCCACTTTTACGATATAATTATCAAGGTCAAAATTGTAATCAATTGCATACGGTAAATCTTTATCAGTTAGATTTTCTTCTTTAAAATCTTTTAAATCGAATTTATTATTTCCTTTTAAAACCAGAGATTTGATCATTTCTCGACGCGCTTTATTTGCTGCATCACCAATTTGCATTAAAGTATGGCTTCGGTTGTAACCGTAACGCTCCATCTTTGCAGATCCGCTCAGTTTGCTGTTTTCAATTTTTAAATTTATTGTTTCCCTAATTTCGTTTTGATTTGCAGGAACGACCGGTACCGGATAAATTTTGTATTGACTATTTTCACTAAAAAGAACTTCTTTTCCTTGTATAAAAGCCGTTGGAATTCCGTATCGGGTTTCTTTATCAGTTGCATCTAAAAAGATATACTCATCACCCTTTTTAAAAACAGCAATCATATGATTATCAACTGAAGGTGTCGCCAAATCATTATACGAATATGGAATACTTCGTGTACCAATCCAGGCAATGGTAACATTTTTTACATCTGCATATTGTGCCATACACGAAATAATATTGCCCATATCTTTACAATCTCCAAACTTTCTTTCGAATACCAAACTGGCTTCACGCGGAATAAAACCTTCGTATCCGTTTTCAAAAGCAATGTATTTGATGTTTTCTTTAACCCAATAAAAAATAGTTTTAATTTTTTCCTCATCCGTTTTTTTGTCTTTGGTAATTTCCAAAGACAGTGCTTTTAACTCCGGATCTTCTTTTTTGTTTAAGTTTTTTACAAACTGTTGATAATAATTATACAGCTCAGGAATGTCTCCCAAAACCGGAGTTGTTTTGTTGTTTATGGTGTATTCTTTTATATAAAAATTGATATGGGGTACTATATACAAATAACCTGGCGCATTTTCTTCGTATTTAGCAGGTTTTATATCAGATAAGGTCCATTTATGAATCCATTTTCCCTTTTTTTCAGTCTTTGAATAAGAAATAGTTTGATTAGGATCATTAAAAATTTTATAATCAATAACAATGTTTTTGTCAGCCCTGATTTCCAAAGAAGAATTTTGTATGGGTATAGCATCACCAAATATAAATTTGTGAAGCAGATGCGGATCTAAAAACTGTGTTTGATAGTTGTATACTTTTTTTGCTCCTGTTTCTATGTTCGGAAATGTAAGCTGACGTTCTTTTACATCATTATAAAAAACAGAACTTTGTTGTGATTGTTTTTCAATGGTCTGGGTTACCTTTATCTTTTTTTCTTTCCCATTTTCATTAATAACGGTATACGCATCATAGTTTTTCAATAAAATTAAATCAGAATAAGAAAAGGATTCTTTGTTATTAAATATTCCGTTTTGGGTCAAAACCATTGACTCATAATGATTGTCCTGTATAATTTTTAAGCCGTTATTTTCAATAGAAATATCATATACTTCAGCGTTTTGCAAAATGATTTCATTATAGTCCGGATACAGGTTTTTAATATCCTGAAACGATTTTTGTGCAATTGCCAAAATAGAATTTAAAGCGAAGAATGCAGTCAGAAAAAAAGTTTTATTTAATAATTTCGACCAATTCATCTGAATCATATTTTTTGGTTTGTGTAAGTTTTCCGGCACTGTAAATCAAAGAATTTCCGTGTAATTCGTCATTTCTAAATGATAAATCGGCAATAAGCATTCCATCTTCTTTGAAGTATAATTGTTTACCATCAAATCCATTATTAACAAAGTTTTCTTTTTTAGATGGTTTGCCATTTGCGTAGTATTCAGTTCTTTCACCTTCTAAATTGTTGTTTTTGTAGGTACATTCATATTCAGGTTTACCCTCTATATTATTGATGATAAATTTACCGTTTATGCTTCCTTTATCTAAAGTAAACTGGATTGCAATTTTTCCATTAGGGTAAGAAGATGTAATTTCTGAAGTTTGTTTTTCAATAGTTACCTTTTCATTCAACTCTCCTGTTTTGTTCTTTCGGATAAAATATCTTGGGATATTGTTTTGATAGCCAATGATTACTAACGCTTCTCCTTTTTGATTATAGTAAATGGTTTCGCCCTCAATAGAGCCGTTTACTGATGAGTATTCCATCATTTTGGATTTGTTGTTATAGTAACGAATCGTTTTTCCATTTTCAACTCCAAAAAGATATTCTTCTGTAATTCTTAGATTTCCGGCGTAATCGTAATGTTTGCTTTGCCCGTTTAATTTACCGCAATAGTAGTTTCTCTCTGAAAGAAGACTGCCAACGGGGCTATATGTTTTATATAAATTATGGACTTTTCCGTTTATATATTCAGCTTCAGTTATTTTAGTTTTGAATTTATCTAATGCACTAAATTTACCATTCAAAATACCATTTGTCATTTCATAATTTTTGATATAAGCCCCATTTTGAAATGATAAAGTAAATTTTTCGGTTTTGTTTTTGTAATCAATTTCATTTTCAAGTTTTCCTTTGGTATCGAAAGTTTTGCGATTTACCATATAGCTGTTTATATAATGCTCAATAATAGATATGTTTCCACTTTGAGTGTATATAAATTTGTCAGAGGCAACATCATTAGCAATCATAAATCCTTCAGTACTGACTTTTCCGTCAGGATAAAAAGTTTGAAATGGTCCGTTTTGTTCTCCTTTTTCGTAGTTATAAATTTGATTTACTTTATTTCCATCATAAGTTTCATAGCGCCCGCTTATGGTATCGTTAGTAGAATTATATTTGCTAGATAAATCACCATTTAAGAGGTAATTTGTACTGATGCCATTTGTTTTTCCATTAACATATGATTCATTTAGACTGGTAATCCCTGAAGAATATAAATACTTCCATTCGCCCGTTCTTTTTCCTTTTTCAAAAGCACCTTTTATTTTGAGCGAACCATCAAAATTTTTAGTTTCAAAACTTTTTTTGGTCAGATTTATTTCTGTTCCTTTTGTTGAATTTGAAGTAAACTGCAAACCAGACTTTAACTCTCCGGATTTATATTTCTCTTCAAAATATTTATTCCCGTCATTATCAAAACAGTCATATGTTTCTAATTCTCCTTTGTCATTATAAAAACTTTCATATGATTTTTTGCCATTTTCAAAATACTCGCTTGATTTGGTAATATTGCCTGAAGTATAAATATTTTCTTTTTCTAAAGTTGAATTTGGGTAGTAAGATTTGTAAGTTCCATCGATAACACCATTTTTATAAACAGCTTCAGATTTTACGAGTTTACCATCAAAGTATTGTAAATAGTTGCCTTCAATCTTATCATTTAAGCAATTATAAGTTTCTGTTAAAGCTCCTGACTCATTATAAGAGTTATACTTTCCACTCAATTTCCCATCAGTAACATCAATTTCGGTTTTTTTGGTTCCTGTTTCGTACAAACATATAAAAGTACCGTTACGTTCGCCATTAGTAAAATTTACTTCACAGTTTTTACCTCCATTTGGATAGTAGGAAGTACTGATTCCATCAAGTTTATCATCTTTATAATTTTCAATTAGAGCTAAATTTCCATTTTCATAATAAGTAGTCCTTTTTCCATCTAATTTTCCTGCAGTAAAATATTTTTCTTCATTCAGCATTCCTTTTTCATTATAATATTTTTGCTGGCCATCAAGAAGTCCATTTTTAAAATTTAGTTCTCCACCTAAATTTCCGTAGACATTTACGTATTTACATTTACCATGAAACTCTCCATTTATTTGAGGACCAATTATAAAAGGTTTTTCATTTCTGATGGTAACGACTACATCCTCAGTATTTCCAAAAATATCCAGTTTTCTTTTTGCAAAAACAGACCAGAAATTTTTTAGCAAATAATCATCACGGAAAGAAGTAATTTTTTTCTTTTGCTTGTTCAGTTCTTTTCCAAGTTTATTTTCCATAGAAAGTAGACTGTAGTAAGAGTAGCCCTCCAGCTGATTTTTTTCAACAAGGCTTTTCACCCACGGAATGTAAGTTGTTTCAAAGAATCCGTCACCCATTTTATGTTCTGTTGCATATTCGGCAATGGCCTGGACCTGGCGTGTTATTTTGTCATCGATACCCGACTTAATTTTGTAGACCTTTTTTAATGGTAATTGATTTCTTAAGATTGTTTCAATATCTTCAAAATTATCACCGGATTTTGAAAAAACTAATTTGTTTTCGTTAAGGTAATTTTGGCCGAAATTGGCATTTAGATTCATAATTGCCTCATTAGCATATTGTCCTGTTGGGGCAATGGCAAGATAACTCATTAAGGCAAGTGCGCCTTCGGTTATTTTTCCGTTTTCAAAAGCCATTATACCTAATAAATAATGTGACTGTGCATGATTTGGGTTATTTGTAACAACTCTTTTAAGCAGGTCAAGCGCTTTTTGATTTTCTTTTTTACGGATATATAGTATTGCGTAATTATACAGAAATGTAGATGAATAGGGTAAATATTTTTCGCCTTCTTTAAAAATTTTTTCAGAAGATTCATATTCCTTTTCATCGCTTAAAAATATAGCATACATCCTGTATAAATCAGGATATTCAGCCATTTTTCCTTTAGAATATAAATCTTCTAAGAATGTTCTGAGTTCGCTTTTTTTATCTTGAGCAGAGAGTGTTAAACCTATTTCGTACTGAGCATTTAGATATTTAGGATCTGTTTTACTGATTTTGTAATATTCTTTTAAGGCTTCGTCATATTTTTTATCATCGTGCAGGCTGGCGCCTTTGCTAATTATAGACCCACTATTGTATACAGAAGCATAATCAGTTTGTGAATAGTTTTTTGAAAATGAAACTAAAAAAAACACCAATAAAAGTTTTTTCATTATGAATTTAGGTTTTTCAAATATAAAAATTTTGGATAAACCTGAATCAATTATAGGTATTTCTTTATTAATTATTTTCGCATACTCTTAAGATGTAATGATACTTAAAAATAAAGCGTTAAAATATTGAATATTCTAAATTTAGTTTAATCAATATCCTTGATAAATTCATCATACTCTAAATAAAACATTTCCAGGGCATTCATTTTTTCGAAAAAGAAATCAAAAATAATATCCCAGTTGTTGCGATTGCTAAATCCGACCCCGGATTTTTCAACCCAGATTCTGCTAATGGTCTTGCCGCTTTCCAGAGTATAGTTTTTTTCGAAAACCAAATCTTTAATAAACTCTTCATTCAGAATGTTTTTTAGAGCTTCTAATTTTTCAAAATAAGCAATTCGTTTCTCATCGCTTCTTTGTTCTATATCAATTAAAACTTGCGCTTTTTTATTGTCTACATAAAATTTAAAGGAAAAGTCTTTGATCTTGGTATTATAAAGTACCCATTTTCTAGGATACTTTTCGGCAAAAGCCACCCAGAATTCTCTTTTTAGTTTTTGTGATTCTTCTCTGCTGTACATTTTCAGGGTTTTGGTTTTAGAAAACTTGTGAAAACGCGTTTTCTGGGCTATATTTATAATTTATTTGAAAGTACAAAAATAAACTTTGATTATGGATTTTCAAGATTTTTTGCAATATGTTCCTAAATTAATTCCGGTTGAACTTCCGGCTGATAAAGCACATGTAAAAATGGCTCCTTTAGAAAGGATTCAGTTAATGAAAAACCTTGATTTATCAACCAAGACCCCAAGAATTGCAGCCGTTATGATGTTGTTATATCCTAAAGATGATAAAACACATTTGGTTTTAATTGTTCGTAATGCTTATAATGGCGTGCACTCTTCTCAAATTGCTTTTCCGGGTGGTAAGTATGAAATTTCAGATGCTGATTTTCGTGAAACGGCTTTGCGCGAAACGCACGAAGAAGTAGGAATCTCATCTGAAAAAATAGAGATTATTAAGCAATTTACACCAATGTATATTCCGCCAAGTAATTTTTTAGTACATCCCTTTTTAGGAATTTCATCACAAGAACTTTCATTTTACCCTGATATCAGAGAGGTCGCAGATATTATAGAACTCCCGCTTTCAGTTTTTTTAAATGATGAAATTATAATTGAGGCCACACTATCAACCTCATATGCTACTAATATTTTAGTTCCTGCATTTAATATTCAAAATCATGTTGTCTGGGGAGCAACGGCGATGATATTAAGTGAATTAAGAGAAGTTTTGAAAATTACTTTTGAAAAAAAGATTTAAAAACGTAAATTTAATGATTTGATATTCATTATTATAAGTGGTTATTTTTGAAAAAGTTTATGAAAATTTCCAGAAAAATAATTTTTGTATGTTTGCGCCTTAACAAAAACACATAATTCACTGCTATGGGATTGTTTAAACGAAATCCTTTTGGACATATATTATTTATTAAAAAATGGTTAATCCGCATTTTGGGAGCCATGACACACAGGCGATATAGAGGTTTTAATGATTTACAGATTGATGGATCTGAAATAATTAAATCATTACCTGATACGAATGTTTTGTTTATATCCAACCATCAGACCTATTTTGCCGATGTGGTAGCGATGTTTCATGTTTTTAATGCAAGCTTAAGCGGTCGTCAGGATAATATTAAAAATATTGGGTATTTATGGCAGCCAAAAATGAATATTTACTATGTTGCGGCCAAAGAAACGATGCAGGCTGGTTTACTGCCAAGAATTTTAGCTTACGTGGGAGCAATTACCGTAGAAAGAACCTGGCGCTCAAAAGGGGTGGACGTAACTGAAAAGCGTGATGTTAATCCAAATGATACTGAAAACATTAGAATTGCTCTTGAAGATGGCTGGGTAATCACATTTCCACAGGGTACTACAAAATCGTTTAAACCTGTTCGTAAAGGTACTGCACACATTATCAAGCAGCATAAACCTATTGTAATACCAATTGTTATTGATGGGTTTCGCCGTTCATTTGATAAAAAAGGCCTTCGAATGAAAAAGAAAAATATTCTGCAATCATTTATTATCAAAGAGCCTCTTGAGATTGATTATGAAAATGATACTATTGAAGAAATTGTTGAAAAAGTAGAATATGCAATAGAACAGCATCCATCATTTTTAAAAGTTATCCCGGCAGAAGAATTAAAAGTACAGGAAGAACTTAATGAAATGAGAAGATGGAGTTATAAGGCTTCAGAAAACGAAAATTAGATTTTTAAAAGTTTCAAGTTTAATTTCAGTTTAACGACAGTAGAATTTCAATAAAAATTCAGGCAATTCCCTTTATAATTTTAGTAATTTAAATCTTAAAAATCAATTTTCTTTAGCTCTTTGTAATTAGCATGTAATCTACGTAATAAAGTTCCGTATAGAAGTCTGTAAATACACCAGAACATCCCGAAAAACACTAAAGTAAGTAAAACCAAAGCAAGTATGGAAAACAACATTGCTTTGCCGTTTAATGCTAATTTATCTCTAATGATTGCCATGTCAGGATTGTAAACATATCCAATAAAGAAACTTAATACTGAAGAAACAACGATCATTGCCAGGTTGTACCAAACATAATACTGAACCGTTCTTCTGGTTTTTAGAATACTGCTCATTAATAACTTCGTTGATACTGTTGTGGAAATTGTTTTATAATTTTTATAGAAGAAATAAATAAAAATTAAAACAACAGCATAATTAAAGTACATCAAGACTTCCATATAAAGTATAATTTCAGGATGATTTATTTTTTTGAGAATATCATCAATATTCGAAAAATAATTTGAAGCAGTCCAAAACAGTACTTCCAAAATACTGATAATCAAAATCCACTTTACGGTTGAAGATGATTTTTTGTGAATCATTTTGTAGATTTCTTTCTCAGAAATTTGTTCAAAAGAATCCGCGTTCTTTTTCCAGTCTTTTTTTAATAAATCCAGTTCTTTCATGGTGGTATTTTAAGGATTTAATATTTTTTTAAGTTTGCCTTTAATTCGGTTCATTTTTACACGCGCATTTACTTCACTGATACCTAATGTTTCGGCTATTTCCTGATAATCTTTGTCTTCCAGATACATGAAAACCAATGCCTTTTCAATATCATTTAGCTGATATACTGCTTTGTACATCAGTTTAATCTGTTCTTCCTCTTCATAATTGTAGTCAACATCTTTTACAAAATGCTGATGGCTTTCATATTCTACAGTCGATACGGTTCGTTTGGTTTTTCTGTATAGGGTAATGGCAGTGTTTAAAGCAACACGATAAGCCCAGGTCGAAAATTTGCTGTCTCCCCTAAATTTAGGATACGCTTTCCAGAGCTGAATGGTAATTTCCTGAAACAAGTCTTTATGGGCATCTTCGCCGGCAGTATATAACCTACAAATCTTATGGATTATATTTTGGTTTGCCTGTAATTGCACAACAAAAGACTGTTCTAAGTTTTCGCTCATAGTGTATTAGTAGTGTTGAAATCTATTTTGTTACACACGAATTATAATTTTCTGTTTTTATAATAATTAATCATCAAATCGATAAACTTACTATAGCTTTCCATTCCGTCTTTTTGATTGTTTGTTTTTAAGAAATTGTCATAAAGAAAGTGAAATCCTTTGTCAATAAAAGTGTCGTATTTCTGCCAAAAATCATGACTTTCCTTGTAATTTTTTAGAATTCCTGTGTGCGTTTGTTTTTTTAACTGTTCAAAAATTCTCTCATTTTTAAATTGCCAGATTCCAAGGCAATAGCGCAGAGCAAAACTATATCCTGAATATTGATAATATAGGTTGTCATTTTTAACCGATGCCAGAACTCCAATAAAATTACATTCGCTTTCACTTGCAAAACCCATTTGATGTGCCATTTCATGAGAACTCGTAAGAGGAAAGTTATACATAGGTAATAAATCATTCACCTGAGCTTCATTGGTAAAGGGATTCAGGTAGCCTCCAAAACCCATGTAGGTTAAAGGAATACTGAATAGCGATTTTTTTACACTTAAGGTTTCGTATTTAAAATAAGAATGTTCTTTGGACAGATTATCGTATCCGTTTAAATTCATCTGAAAAACTTCTTTCTGTGAATAAGGGAAAACTACTTTTGAGCTGTCACTTTTGGTAATCTTCAACTGAATTTCATTCGTTTTAACGATTAATCTTTTTGTAAAAGCTAATAATTCAGCATCTGTATATTCTTTTCTAATATCTATTTTTTGAAAAAGCGGTTCACGGTAATAATTGAATGCCCAAAGCAGATGAAAGAAAAAATAAAAAACGGAAACTTTGCCTAAGATTTTAAGAAGATGGTCTTTCCATTGTGCCTTCCAGGTTTTTCTAATTTTCCAAAACCAGCCAATTATAGAAATAATTAAAATTGCATAAATACAATCACCTACAGAAAAAGGAATTCTTCCCAAAAGTGTTCTCGAAAAATGCGAAATTCTAATGTAAAAATTGTTACTGTAAGCTCCTTCAACAAAATCCGGAAAGAAAGGCAGGATTTTTAAAAAGATGATTTGAATTAAAAGAAATAAAGGTAAAATGTATTTTGATTTCACGGTATATATTTTGGATACGTAAATATAAATACAATATTAATTAGTATCGAAAAAGAATTTAAACTTTGTAACTTTGGAGCTCTTAATTGTTAAACATCAAACAAAATATAATGAGTCAGGAAATAAGAAATCTGGAGCCAAAAGCACTTTGGAATAAATTTGCAGATTTAAATGCCGTTCCGCGTCCGTCTAAAAAGGAAGAGCGTGTGATTGAGTTTATGAAGAACTTTGGTACCAGTTTAGGTTTAGAAACTTTTGAAGACGATATTCGAAATGTAATCATCAGAAAACCGGCAACTCCGGGAATGGAAAACCGCAAATCAATCGTAATGCAGGGACACCTGGACATGGTGCACCAAAAAAATGCTGATACGATTTTTGATTTTGATAAACAAGGAATCGACATGTATGTTGATGGTGACTGGGTACGTGCCCGCGGTACGACACTTGGAGCAGATAACGGTCTTGGAGTAGCTACAATTATGGCTGTATTAGAAAGTAAAGACATTCCACACCCTGCTATTGAAGCTTTGTTTACAATTGATGAAGAAACCGGAATGACCGGAGCATTAAATCTTAAAGGCGGTATTCTGCAAGGACAGATTTTGTTGAATCTGGACACGGAAGAAGACGATGAAATAGATATTGGATGTGCGGGCGGAATTGATGTAACAGCTACAAGAAGTTATCATGAAGAAGAAGTTCCGGAAGGTTCTGTTGGTCATATTATTACTGTAAAAGGATTAAATGGCGGGCATTCGGGAATGGATATTCATAAAGGATTGGGGAATGCCAATAAAATAATGAACCGATTATTATTTGACGCTTTCGAAAACTTCGGATTACAGGTTGCTGAAATTAACGGCGGAAGTTTACGAAATGCGATTCCAAGAGAAAGTGTAGCGAAAGTAATTATCTCTGAAATGTTCGATGAAGCTTATATTTTTGATATGCAGGAAATTATCAATGATATTAAAGCCGAGTATAAAACAACTGAACCAAACTTATCAATTGAAATTGTAAAATGTGATTTGCCAGAGAAAGTAATGGATTTAGGTGTTCAGGAAGGAATAATCAGAGCAATTTATGCTGCGCATAACGGAGTTTACAGAATGAGTGCCGACATGGCTGATTTGGTTGAAACTTCCAATAATATTGCACGTGTTATTGTAAAAGATGGAGAAATTTTGGTTGGATGTTTGACGCGTTCTTCTGTTGAAACTTCAAAATTTGATTTAGCAAATGCATTGCGTTCCGCTTTTGAATTGGTTGGCTGCGAAGTGGAATTTTCAGGATCTTACCCGGGTTGGACTCCAAATGTAAATTCTGAAATATTAGAAGTTTTAAAAGATATTTACGAAAAACAAAATGGAGAAAAGCCAAAAGTAGTCGCTTGTCATGCTGGTTTAGAGTGTGGGATTTTAGGAACAAATTATCCTGATATGGATATGATTTCTTTTGGGCCAACAATTCACGGTGCACATTCTCCGGATGAAAGAGCAAGTATTTCATCTGCTCAGAAATACTGGAAGTTTGTATTAGAAATCCTTTCTAATATTCCGGTTAAATAAGTTAACAGCCACAGTTTTTGGTAATCAGTTAGCTGAGAATTGAAAACTGTGGCTGTATCTATCAAATTTAATCCCTTTTAGGAGCGTTTTTCTTTTCTCTCTTTTCTTCTTTTTTTTCTTTAGCCGTTTTTAACGGTTCTTTTTTTGATGTTTTTTTAGCATCCTGACTCTTTGCCATAATATGTTGATTTTAAATTAAATTAATAACATTAAAGTAAATGTAGTGTTTTTAAAATCCTTAAAGACATAAAAAAATCCCCAATTTTTAAAATTGAGGATGATATATGTGTTTCTAAAAATTAATTTCGTTTCAATACCTTATATTGTTCGTAGCAGGCACTGATAGCATCCATAATTTGTAAATCATTTGCTTCCTGAATAAAAGCATCTGAATAACTGCATCGATGCAGGATTTCCGGAATTTCGTCCTTGCTTACACCTAACAATACAGATACAGTTTCGCGATCGTATTTTGATTCCAGAAGATTTCGAACAGTATCATCTTTTCTCATTTCTTTAAGCTTCTTAAGTTCTCGCCCGTTTTTACCAAAGAAGTTATAGAGCATATCGGCGGGATTAAAAATAGAACCCAAAACTTTTCCGAAAGCGTTTGGAGAATACTCACCTGCTTCGTAACCTTGTGTAAGCCCGGAAATACTATAACGGTAATTTTCTTTGGTTGGAATTAATTTTGAATCCACTTCAAGATAACCGGTTAAACTAAAAGGAGCAATAACAACTTCTTCAAGAGCAATTGCTTTTTCGGTAAGCTGAATTCTTGTGACTTTATTTTTTATCCAGTCATTTGTAACTCTGATTCTTAGGGATTGAAAACCTAAAATGGAAAAATGAAGGGTGTCGTTAACCTGAACATCTATTTCAAAATATCCTTTTGCATCAGACATAGCACCACGCACTTTGTTGGTGTTAATGACATTTACATTGGGAATAGGCTCTTTACTATTGTCGTTATAAATGTAACCGGAAACCCTTTGAGGAACAGTAGATGCTGTTTCCTGTGTGAAACCGATGGCTGAGAATAGTGTGAAAAAGAAAATTGCGAAATATTTCATATCCTGATTTAAAGCACTAAAAGTAGTAAATCGGGATTAAATATTTCGTAGTCTTAGAATATAATTATCAGAAAATTAACAAAGACACTGATAAGATTATTTGATGTAAGAAAAAAATCCCAAATTCCAATTATATCTGGAATCTGGGATTTGTATTTAAAGATATTAAATTATTAATCTCTTCTTGGTCTTCTTGGTCTTGGTGAATCACCAAAGCTTTCAGAACGTCTTGGAGCTCTTTCTGAACCTCCTTCGTTTCTTTTGAAACCTCCCTCTCTTGGGGCAGAATTTCTGTCGCTTCTGAAACCTCCTCCTGAACCTTCACGTCTTGGAGCTGAGTTTCTGTCACTTCTGAATCCACCTCCTGAACCTTCACGTCTTGGAGCAAAACTTCCTTCTCTTCTTGGTCCGCCAGAACTACGTCCGCCACCACGATTATTGTGGTCACGTCTTCCTCCACCGTCATTTTTAGAAATCTCAACATTAATACGACGTCCTTCTAATTGAACGTTGTTTAATACTTCCATTACTTTGTCAGTATGCTCTGGATCAGTGTTAAAGAAAGAGAAACCTTCTTTTACATCTACTTTGAAAACGTCATCACGACCTAAATCTAACGTTTCTTTTAGATAATCTTTTAAGGTCATCCAGTCAAAATTATCTCTCGATCCGATGTTTACAAAATAACGAACTGCTCCGTTATTATTAAACTCTCTTGGCTCAGAATCATTTCTCTCACGTCTTTCTCCAGATTGTGATGATAAATCTCTGTTTTTCTTGTAATAAGCAATAAAACGATTAAATTCAACTGAAACCATTTTTTTAATCAGCTCTTCTTTAGATAAATCTTCAAGAACATTGTTGATTGCTGGTAAGTAGTTGTCAATTTCGTGATCAACTTCAGTATCTTTAATCTTTGTTGCTAAGTGCAATAATTGAATTTCGCAGATTTCGATTCCGGAAGGAATTTGTTTTTCTTCGAATTTTTGTTTAATAATTCTTTCGATAGAAGAAATCTTACGCAACTCACTTTTTGTAACGATTACAATAGAAGTTCCTAGTTTTCCGGCTCTACCTGTACGACCAGAACGGTGGTTGTAAGTTTCAATTTCATCAGGTAACTGATAATTTACAACGTGTGTTACGTTGTCAACGTCAATACCACGTGCAGCAACGTCAGTAGCAACAAGCATCTGAATTTGTCTCCCACGGAAAGATTTCATTACACCGTCACGCTGTGCCTGAGATAAATCTCCGTGTAACGCAGCAGCGCTATATCCGTCTTCAATTAATTTTTCGGCAATAGCCTGAGTATCTCTTTTTGTACGGCAGAAAACTACAGAGAAAATATCCGGATTAGCATCAGCTAAACGTTTCAAAGCTTCGTAACGATCACGTGCGTTAACCAGGTAAAATTCGTGAGAAACCGTTGCAGAACCTGAATTTTTAGTTCCTACAGTAATTTCTAATGGGTCGCTCATAAATTGTTTTGCAATTCTGGCAACCTCTTGTGGCATTGTTGCAGAGAACAACCAGGTGTTTTTTTCATCCGGAGTATCTGATAAAATAGATACAATGTCTTCATAAAATCCCATGTTCAACATTTCGTCAGCCTCATCAAGAATACAGTAATCTATATTTTTAATGTTAACCAGACCTCTGTTAATCATGTCCTGCATTCTCCCCGGAGTAGCTACAATAATTTGCGCTCCTCTTTTAATGTCTCTGGCTTGCTCTGTAATACTAGCCCCGCCGTAAACTGCTACCACATTAATACCTTTTTCGTATTTTGAGTAGTTTTTAAGTTCGTTGGTAATCTGTAAACAAAGTTCTCGTGTTGGCGATAAAACTAATGCTTGTGTATTTCTGTTGTCAGCATCAATTTTTTGAATTAGCGGAAAACCAAAAGCTGCCGTTTTCCCTGTCCCTGTCTGAGCCAACGCAACCATATCTGTGTCTTTTTCCAATAATAGGGGAATCGCTTTCTCCTGTACTTCCGACGGATTCTCAAATCCTAGATCTAAAATCGCCTTCAGTAACGATTCATTCAATCCTAATTGTTCAAATTTATTCATATGTGTATTTAAAATAGGGTGCAAAATTACTGTTAATTATTCATATAAACTAATGCTATTTTAAGATTTGTGTTTTTGTTATGATTTGATTATCAAAAAGTTATGTTTGTAATAAAAAACATTTTGATAGTAAATCTAAAAAAACACGTCTCAAAATATAAAATTTACCTATTTAAATGTTGTATTTTAAACAATTATTTTGTTGAGTTCAGAAAATCAATTAGTTGCTCTGTTGCTTTTGCACGATGACTAATTTTATTTTTTATTTCTGAAGCTAATTCGGCAAAAGTTTCCGTATAATTTTCAGGCTGAAAAATAGGATCATATCCAAACCCGTGGTTTCCTGTTTTGCTGAAGGTGATTTCTCCTTTTGCAATTCCGGTAAAAAGATGCTGTTCTCCGTTTAAGTTTAATGCAATAACGGTCTTGAACTTTGCAGTTCTGTCAGATTCCTCTTTTAAAGCATCTAAAAGTTTATCCATATTATCATTTGCATCTTTTTGTTCTCCGGCATATCTCGCCGAAAAAACACCAGGTGCTCCATTTAGAGCTGTAACTTCCAGTCCGGTATCATCGGCAAAGCAATCGTAACCGTATTTTTCAGTTACATAATTGGCTTTTAAAATAGCGTTTCCTTCTATAGTATCAGCCGTTTCCGGTATTTCTTCGTGACAGCCAATTTCTTCCAGGCTTAATATTTGGATAGATCCGTTTAATATGCTTTGAATTTCTTTAATTTTATTCAGGTTGTTTGATGCAAAAACGAGTTTCATAAGTGAGCTTTTTTTAAAATAAATTTTTCGATAATTAATGTAACTGTAATTCCAAAAGTATATGCTATCAAATCAGTCCATAAAAAACCTTGTCCCAGGACATATCTTCCAAAAAGTGTTTTTCGTATTACAATAATCCATTCTGCCTGACAAAGCTGAAAGAATTCAATGCAGTAACAGACAAAAAGTGAAAGGATGCCAATTTGAACCGGTTTGTTTTTGATTAGAACTATTCTTGTCAAAATATAGATCATCACAGCATAGAGAAAATCTCCAAAGTACAATGGGATAAAATCAATTTTTCGGGAAATAATTCCAAGAAAAATGACCGATATAAGCAACAGTAAATAAAGTATTCTATAATTTTTCAAATGGAGCACTGGCTATTTTTAAGGAAATTTGAGATAAACAAAGTTACAAAGAAGTTGTAATTGATTTTGTAAATTGAATAATTTATAGGATTTGGAATAAATTATTGTCTTATTTTTACAAGAAAAAATCACTTTAAACGATAATAGGATTATGATAATAGATTCATTAGAAAATGCAGCAAAATATGAAGTTTTGCATCCGTCTTTTAAAAAAGCTTTTGATTATTTACGCAATAATGATGTGCAAAACCTTCCGGCAGATTTTAAACATGAAACAGATGGTGTAAAGTTTTTTGGTTTTCAGGGTAAAGGAAAAACAATAGAAGAGAGTCTGGTAACTTTTGAATGTCACGATAAAAATATTGATATTCAGTTTTGTATAAGTGAAACAGAAACTTTTGCATGGAAACCAAGAGCAGGCTGCAAAACTCCAAATGGTGGTTATAATGAAGAGAAAGATGTACGTTTTTTTAGTGATGCACCTGATATGTTTTTTAAATTGAAAGAAAATCAATTTGTAATTCTTTTCCCTGAAGATGTACATGCACCAATGATTACAGACGGATTACTAAATAAGATTGTAATAAAAGTTGAAATATAGCATCAAACCAAAAGTTATGATTAACAAAATATCCAAAGTTGCCTTTACTATTTTTGTTGTAATGTTGCTGATAAGCTGTAAAAATACCAAACAAAAACTTCAGGAGTATGTTGTTACGTACAACAAAACTATTGCTCCGAGCTTTAGAGCCGAAAATGTAACGCTTACTACAGCAAGAGGTTACATTAATGATAACAAAATAGAATTGCGTTTTGAAACTAATTTAAAACAAAACGAGGGCAAGAAAGTTGCTACTTCTGTAGCATTTGCAAGAATGAGACAATCCATGATTAAAAAAGATCAGATTCCAACAGAATTAATAGAAGAAGGAGTAGAATTCCACCTTTATTATTTAGCTGATGATAATACTGTTTTAAATAAGGAAGTGCTCACAAAGGAATCGCTTCAATATTTAAAATAATCAATCAAATTTTTATAATATACACCAATCAAATTCTTACATATAAAAGTCTCTTTAAGTTTAATTTAAAGAGACTTTTGTGTTTATAATATAAAATAAATAGAACAAGTGTTTTTATTTATTCTTACAAATTACTTTTTTCTAATTCTTAATTGATTTGTATTCAAGGAATTATGGGTTGTTTTTTTATACTCGGATGTTGTTTTGTGTCATAAATTAATTATGTTTGAGTTAAAAAATAACTATAAATCCAATAATTTATGAAAAAAACTACCCAAATCGCATTTGTTTTTGTTGTTGTATTAATGTTGGTAAGCTGTAAAAATACAAAGCAAAAAATTCAGGAACATGTAACGACCTACAATACTTCGAGTTCTATAAATGGTCCAAATATTACCAGTACCAGTGCCAAAGCATTTTTAAAAGATAATAAAATTGAAATAAGAATTGAAACCAATCTTGAGGAAACAGATGAAAACAAACTAGCTTACAGCAAATCATTTCCCGATTTATTGAAAGGAATGATCGAGAATAATCAGATTTCTAAAGAATTGATCGATGAAGATGTGAAGTTTGATGTTTATTTATTAGCCTATAATAACTCCATTATTGCAAAACAATTAATAGGTAAAGAAGAATTGGTCACTTTTACAGGTTCTGCAGTAAAAAAGGTCGCCGCAAAGCTCTGAATTTAGCTTTAAATATAAAAAAAGCCTCTTTGTAATTATGAACAAAGAGGCTTATGTATTAATGATTGGTTACATTCGATAAATTATCAGGGAAATAAGAGTCGGATAAATTTGCAAATTCATCTCCACGCATAAAAATATTGATGTCAACATCGGCAAAACTTGTTTTTCCGGCTGCTGCCAAAAGTTCATTAGCGGCATGAAGTGTATTTTTATGAAAATGATATACGCGGTCTGATTTATCGGTCACTACCAAACCCTTCATTAACATTTTGTTTTGAGTGGCTACTCCTGTAGGGCATTCATTATTGTGACAGCGTAGTGCCTGTATACAGCCCAAAGAAAACATAAATCCTCTGGCACTATTGCACATATCTGCTCCCAAAGCAATGGCGTGAAGAATTGAATATCCGGAAATAATTTTTCCACTTCCGATAATACGTATTTTGTCCCTAATATTTAATCCTGTAAGTGTCTTGTTTACAAATATCAGAGCGGGTTCAAAAGGCATTCCTACACCATCAGAAAACTCTAAAGGAGCGGCACCGGTTCCTCCTTCGGCACCATCAACGGTAATGAAATCCGGATAAATATCTTCAGCAATCATTTCATGACAGATAGCTTCAAATTCTGAGGTGTTTCCAATACATAATTTAAATCCGATTGGTTTTCCGTTTGATAAATCACGCAATTTTTTAATGAAATAAATTAATCCTTTCGCATCAGAAAAAGCATGGTGCCCTGGAGGAGAAAGAATCATAGTATGTGGTTCTACGCCTCTTATCTTTGCAATTTGCACAGTATTTTTAGCAGCCGGAAGTACACCTCCGTGACCTGGTTTAGCACCTTGAGAAAGTTTAATTTCGATCATTTTTACGTTTGGAAGATTGGCTTTTTCAGAGAATTTTTCAGGATTGAAATTTCCTTCTGCATCGCGGCATCCAAAATAACCGGTACCAATCTGCCAGGTAATATCGCCTCCTCCTGCTAAATGAAACTCTGTTAATCCGCCTTCTCCTGTGTTTTGGTAGAAATTTCCTTTTTTAGCACCAATGTTTATGGCACGAACCGCATGTTCACTCAGAGAACCAAAACTCATTGCAGAAACATTTAGTAATGAAGCTAGGTAAGGTTGTTTGCAGTCTGGTCCGCCGACTAAAACCCGTGGTAATTCTTCGTTTACTTTTGCCGGAAAAATAGAATGTTTGATTCCTTCGTAACTTCTTTCATTGAGATTTAACTGGGTTCCAAAAGGCGTATTTGAGTCAATATTTTTGGCTCTTTGATATACTAATGAACGCTGATTTCTGGAAAAAGGTTTTCCATCAGTAGATCTTTCGATAAAATACTGCTGAATTTCAGGCGCAATCATTTCAAAAAGATATCTGAAATAGCCCAAAACAGGAAAATTTCGCAAGATGGCATGTTTTTTCTGAAGGGTATTAAAAATTCCAATAACCAACAAAATGGGTAAAATAATTAGCAGTAAGAAACCAAGCTTGAAATAATAATATATGGCAGCAACAATTAGAAACAACAAGAAGCCGTAGATGAAGAATTTTTGTCTCATGTTTTTTTAATCTTAAAATATAAAATTTGATTTAGTTGAATCTCAGCCTGACATAAACATGTTTGATGCCTTTTTTGTCAGACTCTCTTTCATCTATCTCCAGGATATCGGTTAATGATTTCAACATTGGCGTCAGTTTAGAAAAACCATAATTACGAGGGTCGAATTCGGGTTTTTTCTTCACAATTAAGTTTCCAACATCGCCTAAAAAAGCCCAGCCATCATCGTCTTCAATATCTTCAATTGTGGCTTCAATTAAATCAATTGTACCGGTGTCTATTTTAGCTAAAGCCTTTGCAGCTGGTTTTTCCGCCGGTTTTTTTGAGTCTGTTGTAGCAGTCGGTTTGGGTTTTTTCTTTTGAATGGCACCATCCAGAACTTCAATATAAATGAACCTGTCACAGGCAACAATAAAGGAGTTTGGAGTTTTCTTTTCGCCAATACCAATTACTTTCATACCGGATTCCCGTAAACGAATGGCAAGACGTGTAAAATCGCTGTCGCTGGAAACAATGCAAAAACCATCCAGTTTACCTGAATAAAGCAAATCCATGGCATCAATAATCAGTGCTGAATCTGAGGAGTTTTTACCTACGGTATAACTATATTGCTGAATAGGAGTTATGGCGTGTTCGAGTAAAACGCTTTTCCACCCATTAGAATTTGGCTTGGTCCAGTCAGCATAAATTCTTTTTGTTGTTGGGGTTCCAAATTTGGTTATTTCTTCCATCATTCCTTTTACATTGCTGTAAGGTACGTTGTCAGCATCAATAAGAACGGCTAATTTTAGGTCTTTCGTGTTGCTTAAAGCCATTAGATCAGGTGTTAAGATTTTTTGTTTAAAGTGTTTTAAAATTAATAAAAATAAAAACAATGTGAGTGCCTTTTGTCAAATTTATAACATCTTTAAATTATTGAATTTTTGAAAATGAATTAAGATTTTACGAGGAAATTTACTTCAAGTCTGAAAATTTTTCCTTAAAAGTTTATTAAAGAGCCGTTTTGAAACCGAATCATTTTTAAATTATTATGATACCAATGAATAAATTTTTATTTTTGCTCGCTGATTAAATTAAAAAAATAGTACTACATATATTATGGTAAAAGATTTATTCGAAAGAATTCAGAACAATAAAGGGCCATTAGGAAAATGGGCTTCTCAGGCAGAAGGTTATTTTGTATTTCCAAAATTAGAAGGAGATTTAGGTCCAAGAATGAAATTTCAGGGAAAAGAGGTTTTGAATTGGAGTTTGAATGACTATTTAGGTCTGGCAAACCATCCGGAAGTACGTAAAGCAGATGCAGATGCGGCTTTACAATATGGTGCTGCTGCCCCAATGGGAGCCCGTATGATGAGTGGTCATACTAAATATCATGAGCAATTAGAAAATGAATTAGCTGCTTTTGTAATGAAAGAATCGGCTTATTTATTGAATTTTGGTTATCAGGGAATGGTTTCTATCATTGATGCTTTGGTAACAAGAAATGATGTTATTGTATATGATGTTGATGGTCACGCCTGTATCATTGACGGTGTTCGTTTGCATAGTGGAAAACGTTTTACATATAAACATAACGATATCGAAAGTATGGAGAAAAACCTGCAGCGTGCTACCAAAATAGCTACAGAAACTGGAGGAGGAATTCTTTTTATTACTGAGGGTGTTTTTGGAATGCGTGGTCAGCAAGGAAAATTGAAAGAAATTGTAGAAATGAAAAAGAAATACAATTTCCGTCTTTTGGTTGATGATGCACACGGTTTTGGAACACTTGGAAAAACAGGAGCAGGAGCAGGTGAGGAGCAAGGTTGTCAGGATGGTATTGATGTGTACTTTTCTACTTTTGCCAAATCGATGGCTAATATTGGTGCTTTTGTAGCTGCAGATAAAGACATAATTGATTATTTAAAATACAACTTACGTTCTCAAATGTTTGCGAAAGCTTTACCAATGATCCAAACAATTGGGTCATTAAAACGTTTACAAATGTTACGTGATAACCCAGGTTTAAAAGATAAATTATGGGAAAACGTAAACACTTTACAAAATGGTTTGAGAAATAAAGGATTTAATATTGGCGATACTAACACTTGCGTTACGCCGGTTTATCTTGAAGGAAGCGTACCGGAAGCGATGGTGATGGTAAATGATTTAAGAGAAAATTATGGTATTTTCTTGTCGATCGTAATTTATCCGGTTATTCCAAAAGGAATGATTTTATTGCGTGTTATTCCAACAGCATCACATACATTAGCTGATATTGCTGAAACGCTTACTGCTTTTGAAGCAATCCGTGAAAAATTAGTAAACGGGACATACAAGGAAATTGCTGCTAAAACTACTGTTGATTTAGATGCTTAAAATGTATTCCTGGTATGGGAATTATATAAAAAAATCCATTCGTAATACGAGTGGATTTTTTTTTATTCAATTAATTTTATAAGACCATAACAGTAAAATTTAAAATTATGAAAAAAATATTTGCAATAATGATTATGTTAAGTGTATTTATTTCTTGTAAAAAAGAATCAACACCAGCACCAGCGGAAATAATTCCAAGTCCTCCTAAAGAAGCAGAAATTGTAGAGCCAGCCGGAGATCAATGTTATACCTGGAATGCAAAAGGCAGTACTATTGAGATGAGTTTTAATGTAAACTCTCATCAGGAAGTAAACGGAAAACTAAGCTATAATTTGGCAGGGAAAGATAAAAATGAAGGAACTTTAATAGGAAACATTTATGGAGATACTCTTATAGCTGATTATACTTTTGATTCAGAAGGTGTTTCATCAATTCGGGAAGTAGCATTTTTACAAAAAGACGGAACTTATATTGAAGGTTATGGAGATATTGTAGAAGCAAATGGAAAAGTGAGTTTTAAAGACAGAAAAACATTAAAATTTGATGTAAAAAATACATTGACCAAAGTAGATTGTCCCCAATAATATATAGTTTTCTAAATAAGGCAATAAAAAGCGTCCGAAAATTTTCGGACGTTTTTTTATTGTACAGATTTTTAAAGCTTTTGTCCATTCTCTCAATCGTTTTACCATTTTTTTATCGTTTTATAATAATTTGAAGTAAAAGAAACATATATTATTTTATTGTAAATCACTAAATGTGGGTATTGTTTTGTAAGTCATTATTGACTGAATTTGTACCAAATTAAATTTTATAAAACACTCCATAGATATGATAAAAAAACTACTATTTCTCCTATTTCTATTTTCACTTTCGTCTATTGCCCAAACTAAAATAAAATTTAGTTATGATACTGCCGG